>NZ_JBEYSY010000007.1:0-75420 GCF_040704315.1 Micromonospora sp. NPDC047644 | reverse complement strand
CCGCTCGCTCACGCCACCTCGGCCGGGGTGCCGGCGGTGACCCGCAACAGCTCGGGGTAGGTGGTCGGGAAGACCGCCTGGGGCACGCCACCCGCGGCCCAGATCTCCGGGTACGCCGCCAGCGCCGTGTCCACCAGGGTGCGCAGCGGGCGCGGGTGCCCGAGCGGGGCGACCCCGCCGATCGGCTGCCCGGTGTGGGCCCGGACGAACTCCGGGGTGGCCCGACGCAGTCGGGTGACGCCGATCGATGCCGCCAGGCCGGCGGTGTCGACCCGGTGTGCGCCGGAGGTGAGGACGAGCAACGGCGTGTCGTCCGCGTCGAAGATCAGCGAGTTGGCGATCTGGCCGACCTCGACGTCGAGCGCCTCGGCGGCCGCCGCGGCGGTGTGCACCGCGTCGGGCAGCAGACGGACCACGCTGGGCTCACCGCCGCCGTCGAGGGTGCCGGCGGCGGTGAGCGCGTCCTGCACCGCCCGTACGTTCGGGTGTGGCTGCATCCCGCCATTCTTCCCGGTCCGTCGGTGGCCGGTTCAGTCGGCCGGCACGCTCGGCGCGTCACACGTTGCATTTTCGTCGGAGGGGAGGTGTACTGTCAGCAGCAGTTAGAACGAGTGTTCGATTGCCTCGAACGCCCGTTCCAACCAGCCGGAGCGCGGCGTTTCGCGGCGTCACCTCCGGGCGGTGCGGCTCCGCGGGCCGCACCGGGGTTTCCGGGCAGTCGCGAGCCTGGTCCCCATTAGGCAGGAGCGTCGCTCGCCGCCCACGACCCCCGGGCGGCGGGCGACGCACCCGCCGGTCCGCCGGCCGGGTGTGGTGTGGGGAAGCATCCACACCCGGCCGGCCACACCCGGTGCGTCTTCCTCCGCACCACCCCGACCTCGGCGTCTCGTCGGTGGCATCAGCCACCGCAGTGACGTCTCGGCCACGTGGAGGAGAGACATCCATGCCGACCAACCCGGCTCAGGCACCGACGGTGCCGGCGCACGTGCTGCCGCACCGCACCCCCGCCCAACTCCTCACGTTGGCCCGCCGTGGGCTGGTCGAGGCCGGCCAGACCCGACCTGATGGCCTGCGCTACGCGGCTGCCCACCTGGCCGCCCTGCGCGCGGCGGCAGCTCTGCTGGCCGCCCGGGCCCGCCCCGCGCCGAGTCGACGCAACCGGATCACCAGTGTCTGGGTCCTCCTCTGCGCCGTCGCTCCGGAGCTCGACGAGTGGTCCCGGTTCTTCGCCGCGGGGGCCAGCAAGCGCGCCGCCGCCGAGGCCGGCATCCCCCGGGTGGTCAGCGCCCGGGAGGCCGACGATCTGCTCCGCGCAGCCGAACAGTTCGTCACGGTGGTGGAAACCGCGCTCGGCGTGGCCCACCAACCGGCCCTGGACGGCCTCGCCGCCTGATCCCGCCGTGCCACCGGCCGCCCCGCTAGGGGAGCCGGGCGGCTGGTGGCACGGCGTGCCGGTCCTCATCTGATCCACAGCAACGACGGGGGAGTTGGTCCAATGGCGGGCCGCATGGTGGCTGGTTCCGCCGCGCTGGCCGATCTGGTGCGCCCGGCGAGCGCGCCCGACCCGGTCGGTGGCCACCGGGTGCTGCCGGTGGTGCCCGAGCTGACCGGTCTGCTGCCCAACCGGGGCCTGCGCCGGGGCAGCACCATCGCGGTCGCCGCCGGCCAGCCCCGCCGCAGCGGTGGCACCTCACTGATGCTGGCCCTGCTCGCCGAGGCGTCCCGGGCCGGCTCGTGGTGCGCCGTGGTCGGGGTGCCGACGTTCGGCGCGGGCGCGGCGGCCGAGCTGGGCATCGCCCTGGACCGGCTGGCCCTGGTGCCGAACCCCGGCCCCGAGTGGGCCACCGTGGTCGCCGCGCTGATCGACGGGGTGGACGTCGTGGTCACCACCGTGCCGGCCTCGGTCTCCGCCTCGGTCGCCACCCGGTTGGCCGCCCGGGCCCGGCAGCGCGGCAGCGTGCTCGTCCCGTACGGCCGGTGGGACGGCGCGGACGTGACGCTGCAGGTGGTCCGGGGAGTCTGGGAGGGTCTCGGGCTGGGCCGGGGGCGGTTGCGCCGTCGGGAGATCACCGTCTCGGCGCGCGGGCGCGGGGCGGCTGCCCGGCCCAAGGAGATCAAGGTCTGGCTCCCGGGTGACGAGTTGACCCGGGTGATCCCTCGTACGCTGCCGTCGCCCGTGGGTCGATCGGCCGCGCCACTCGCGCTGGTCGGTCAGGGGTGACCGGCACGCCGGCACGCACGCTGCTGCTGTGGTGCCCGGACTGGCCGGTGCTCGCCGCCGAGATCGTCGACGGGGTGCCGGCGACCGGCCCGGTCGCCGTGCTGCACGCCAACCGGGTGGTCGCCTGCTCCGAGCGGGCCCGCGCCGAAGGGGTGCGTCGAGGGCTGCGCAAGCGGGAGGCACAGGGGCGTTGTCCGCAGCTCACCGTCGTGGAGTACGACCCCGGCCGGGACGCCCGGGCGTTCGAACCGGTGGTCGCCGCGGTGGAGGAGTTGGTCGCCGGTGTCGAGGTGGTCCGTCCGGGTGCCTGCGCGGTGGCCGCCCGAGGGCCGGGCCGTTACCTCGGCGGCGAGGAGGCGGCCGCTGAGCGGATCATCGAGCATGTGGCGCAGTCGTGCCTGGTGGAGAGCCAGGTCGGCATCGCCGACGGGGTGTTCGCGGCCGGTTTGGCCGCTCGCGCCGGCCGGGTGGTGGCACCGGGTGGGACACCGGGGTTCCTGGCCGGGTTGCCGGTCGAGGCGCTCGGGCGGTCGGCGCTCGCCGACCTGCTGCGCCGGCTGGGAGTACGCACCCTCGGCGACTTCGCCGCCCTGCCGGCCGGCGACGTGCTGGCCCGGTTCGGGTTCGACGGTGCGCTGGCCCACCGGCTGGCCGCCGGGCGGGACCACCGCCCACTCGCCGTCCGGCAGCCGCCGGCCGACCTGACGGTGACCGCGGAGCACGACGACCCGATCGACCGGGTCGACGCGGCGGCGTTCGTGGCCCGGGCGCTGGCCGAGCAGCTGCACGAACGCCTGGCCGGGCACGGTCTGGCCTGCACCCGGCTCGGCATCGAGGCGGTCACCGAGCACGGGCAGGAGCTGCACCGGGTGTGGCGGCACGATGGCCTGCTCACCGCCGCGGCCATCGCCGACCGGGTGCGCTGGCAGCTCGATGGGTGGCTCTCCGGCAGCAATGGCCGGGCCGGTGCCCGACCGGCCCGGCCGACGGCCGGCATCATCCGGCTGCGACTGATCCCGGACGGGGTGATCGCCCAGGCTGGTCTGCAGGCCGGTCTCTGGGGGGAGACCGGCGAGGAGCGGGAACGCGCGCACCGGGCGTTGAGCCGGGTGCAGGGCATCCTCGGCCCGGAGGCGGTGGTGACCGCGGTGCTCGGTGGTGGGCGCGCCCCGGCCGACCAGGTGCGACTGGTGCCGTGGGGCGACGAACGCGTCCCCACCCGCCCCGGCCCGCCGCCCGATGCCGGTGTCGGCCCGACCACCGGCCAGGGCGGGAGTGCTCCGCCGTGGCCGGGCCGGCTGCCGCCGCCCGCGCCCGCCGTGGTGCTGCCCAGTCCGCTCGCCGCGACCGTGCACGACGCCGCTGGCGAGCCGGTGGTGATCAGCGCGCGGTTGGCGGTGAGCGCCGCGCCCGCCCGACTGGTGGTCGGCACCGGTCAGCCGGCGGAGATCGTGGGTTGGGCCGGGCCGTGGCCGGTGGATGAGCGCTGGTGGGCGCCGGCCGAGGCCCGCCGCCGGGCCCGGTTCCAGGTCAGCCTGGCCGACGGTGCTGCCCTGCTGCTGGCCGTGGAGTCGGGGCAGTGGTTGGTGGAAGCGATCTATGACTAGGTCAGGTCGATCCCTGCCCGGCGTCGGCTGGCTCCGCGCTGGCCGGGGAGCAGATGTCCTGATGAGCGTGATGACTCACAGACATCGTGATGCCTGTGAGTCATCACGCTCATCGCACCTCTCGCCGCCGTCGGGGCGACCGCCGTCGTGTTCGTCGTCGACCCGGTCGCCCAGCATCCCTCGGCCGAGCAGGACCGGGCCGAGCAGGACCGGGCCGAGCAACGCGGCCGGAGCGGCCCGATGAGCTTCCACAACCCGAAGATGCCCTGGTCGGAGCTGGAGCGGGTGCTCTCCGGGCGGGCCAGCGGCGGCGCCGGCCGGTCGGGTGGCGGTCGGTCGCGCGAGGAGCGGCACCTGCACGTGGTGGACCCGCTCGCCGTGGACGCCGATGGCGGCGACTCCCCGGCCTGGAGCCGCCGCCGCGAGCAGTACCAGCCGCCGGAGCTGACCCGCCCCGACGGCGTGGTGCCCTACGCGGAGCTGCACGCGCACACCAACTTCAGTTTCCTCGACGGCGCCAGCCACCCGGAGGAGCTGGCCGAGGAGGCGGCCCGGCTGGGGCTCACCGCGCTCGCCGTCACCGACCACGACGGCTTCTACGGGGTGGTCCGCTTCGCCGAGGCGGCCCGCACGCTGGGGCTGCCGACCATCTTCGGCGCGGAGCTGTCCCTCGGCCTGCCCGGCCCGCAGAACGGTGAGCCCGACCCGCACGGCGCGCACCTGCTGGTGCTCGCGCACGGTCACGAGGGGTACGCCCGGCTGGCCACCACCATCGCCCGCGCCCAGCTGCGCGGCGGGGAGAAGGGCCGCCCGGATTACGGGAGCCTGGAGGAGGTCGCCGCCGAGCTGAAGGACCACGTGCTGGTGCTGACCGGCTGCCGCAAGGGGCACGTGCCGGGTGCCCTGCTCACCGAGGGGGTGGACGCGGCGGCCCGCGAGCTGGACCGGCTGACCTCGCTCTTCGGCGCGGAGACGGTGGCGGTGGAGCTGACCGACCACGGTCATCCCGTCGACGCCGACCGCAACGACGCGCTCGCCGAGCTGGCCGCCGCGGCCGGGCTGCCGACGGTGGCCAGCAACAACGTGCACTACGCGAGCCCCGGCCGGCGTCGACTGGCCACCACCGTCGCCGCGGTCCGGGCCCGACGCAGCCTGGACGAGATCGACGGCTGGTTGCCCGCGGCGGCCACCGCCCACCTGCGCAGCGGCGCGGAGATGGCGGCCCGGTTCGCCGCGTACCCGGGTGCGGTGGCGCGGGCCGCCGAGTTCGGCGCCGAGTTGGCCTTCGACCTCCAGCTCGTCGCGCCGCAGTTACCGGCGTACCCGGTGCCGCCGGGGCACACCGAGATGAGTTGGCTGCGGAAGCTGACAGCCGACGGTGCGCACGAGCGCTACGGGCCGCCGCAGGCGCACCCGACGGCGTACGCGCAACTCGAGCACGAACTGAACATGATCGAGGAGCTGGGTTTCCCCGGTTATTTCCTGGTGGTCTACGACATCGTCACGTTCTGCCGTGACCAGGACATCTACTGCCAGGGTCGGGGTTCTGCGGCCAACTCGGCGGTCTGTTACGCGCTGCGGATCACCAATGTGGACGCGGTCCGGCACCAACTGCTCTTCGAGCGGTTCCTCGCCCCGGAACGGGACGGCCCACCCGACATCGACGTGGACATCGAGTCCGACCGCCGGGAGGAGGTGATCCAGCACGTCTACACCCGTTACGGCCGGGAGCACGCCGCCCAGGTCGCGAACGTCATCTCCTACCGGCCCCGGTCGGCCGTACGGGACGTGGCCAAGGCGTTCGGCTACTCCCCGGGGCAGCAGGACGCCTGGAGCAAGCAGATCGACAGGTGGGGCTCGGTCGCCACCGTCGATGTCGAGAACATCCCCGAGCAGGTGGTGGAGTACGCCAACGAGTTGCAGACGTTCCCGCGGCACCTGGGCATCCACTCCGGCGGCATGGTGATCTGCGACCGGCCGGTGATCGAGGTCTGCCCGGTGGAGTGGGGGCGGATGCCCGGGCGCAGCGTCCTGCAATGGGACAAGGACGACTGCGCCGCGGTGGGCCTGGTCAAGTTCGACCTGCTCGGCCTGGGCATGCTCTCCGCCCTGCACTACGGCTACGACATGATCGGGATGAGCCTCGACCTCGGTGACATGACCCTCGACGACCCGGAGGTCTACGACATGCTCTGCCGGGCCGACTCGGTCGGGGTGTTCCAGGTGGAGAGCCGGGCCCAGATGGCCACCCTGCCCCGACTCAAGCCCCGCGAGTTCTACGACCTGGTGGTCGAGGTGGCGCTGATCCGTCCCGGCCCGATCCAGGGCGGTTCGGTGCACCCGTTCATCCGCCGCAAGAACGGCCAGGAGCCGGTGACCTTCGCGCACCCGCTGATGCGCAACGCCCTGGAGAAGACCCTGGGTGTGCCGTTGTTCCAGGAGCAGCTGATGCAGCTCGCCATCGACCTGGCCGGCTTCGACGCGGCCGAGGCCGACCAGTTGCGCCGGGCGATGGGCGCCAAACGGTCGGTGGAGCGGATGACCCGGATCGCCGACCGGCTCTACGCCGGGATGGCGGAGCGGGGCATCACCGGTGAGCTGGCCGACGACGTCTACCGCAAACTCACCGCGTTCGCCAGCTACGGCTTTCCGGAGAGCCACGCGATGAGCTTCGCCTACCTGGTCTACGCCAGCTCCTGGCTCAAGCGTTACCACCCCGCGCCGTTCCTGGCCGCGCTGCTCAACGCCCAGCCGATGGGTTTCTACTCGCCGCAGACCCTGGTCGACGACGCCCGTCGGCACGGGGTGGAGGTCCGCCGTCCGGACATCAACGCCAGTGGGGCACTGGCGGTGCTGGAGTCCACTCCGGAGACCCGGTGGGGCAGCGGGCCGGGGGAGCCGCCGCACGCCTGGGGGCTGGGCGGCCCCGCCGTCCGGCTCGGCCTGTCCAGTGTGCGCACACTCGGTGCCGACGTGGCCGAGCGGATCGAGGCCGAGCGGGCCGCGCGCGGGCCGTACACCGACATGCCGGACCTGGCCCGGCGGCTCGGTCTCACCGCCGCGCAGTTGGAGGCGTTGGCCACCGCGGACGCCTTCGCCTGTTTCGGGTTGACCCGGCGGCAGGCGCTGTGGGCCGCCGGTGCGGCGGCCCAGGACCGACCGGGCCGGTTGCCCGGCACGGTGACCGGCGCGGCGGCGCCCACGCTGCCCGGGATGGAGGCGGTGGACCGGCTGGTCGCCGACGTGTGGGCCACCGGGTTGTCGCCGGAGAGCCACCCCGCCCGCTTCATCCGGGGGCAGCTCGACGTGCTCGGCGCGGTGCCGATCGCCCGGCTCGGCCGGGTGGAGCCGGGGCAACGGATCCGGGTCGGCGGCATCGTCACCCACCGGCAACGTCCGGCGACCGCGGGCGGGGTCACCTTCCTCAACCTGGAGGACGAGACGGGGATGCTCAACGTCACCTGTTCGCCGGGGCTGTGGCAGCGCTACCGGCGGGTGGCGCGGACCAGTGCCGCGCTGGTGGTACGGGGGCGGTTGCAGCGGCACGAGGGGGTGACCAACCTGGTCGCCGACCGGCTGGACGCCATCGAGCCTCCGGTGCGTCCGGCGTCCCGCGACTTCCGCTGAATTCAGTGATCCACATTACGGTTTCCCGAGCCGTCGGGCGGGAGACTCGTCCCGAGCGGGCAGAGCGGCCCGTGATCCGTGAGGGGGAACGACAGTGACGGGAAATCACGCGTACACCGGTGGAATCGCCAACGCCCGGCGGACCCGACTGGGCACCGGCTGGGTGCCGTCGCACCTCGCCGACCCCCGCGAGTACGAGGTGACGAACGGCCCGGTGGCCAACGAGCGCCGGTCCCGGGCGGAGGACGAGGCCGAGGGCACCGAGGCCTGACCGCCGCCGCGCCACGCACCGATCGGGCGTGTGGTGGGCGCCCCCGCCACACGCCCACACCACCACCGGGCCGAGTGACTAGGCTCGGCCGGGTGGAGCAGACCCGAGGCCGGTTCGCCGAGCCGCCGCTGACACCCCGCACCGCCGTGATCTGGTCGGTGCTCCGCGCCGAACTGGACCGGCGCGGCGACGCCGAGCTCACAGTGCTGGACGTGGGCGGCGGCACCGGTGGTTTCGCCGTTCCGTTGGCCCGCGCCGGGCACCGGGTCACCGTCGTCGACGCCAGCCCCGACGCGCTCGCCGCGCTCACCCGCCGCGCCGCCGAGGCCGGGGTGGCCGACCGGATCGCCGCCGTGCAGGGCGACGGTGACGCCCTCGCCGGGCTGGTCGAGCCGGCCGGCGTCGACCTGGTGCTCTGTCACGCCGTCCTGGAGGTGGTCGACGACCCGACGCCGGTGGTGACCGCGCTGGCCACCGCGCTGCGCCCGGGTGGCGCGGCCAGTGTGCTGGTAGCCGGCCGGGCCGCCGCCGTGCTGGGCCGCGCGATGAACGGGCACCTGGACGTCGCGACCACCCTGGCCGCCGATCCGAGCGGCACCGCGGGCCCGCGCGACACGCTGCGCCGACGCTACGACGCCTCCGCCGCCGCCGCGCTGCTCGGCGCCGCCGGGCTTGAGGTCGAGGAGATCCACGGGGTACGCGTGCTGGCCGACCTGCTGCCGGCCGCCGTCGCCGACGGGCAGTCCGCGGCCGTGGTCGAGCTGGAACGAGCGCTGGCCGCCCAACCGCCGTACCGGGACCTGGCCGCCCAACTGCACCTGTTCGCCCGCCGGCCGGCATGATCGCCGAGGCCGGTGGCCAGCCGGCAGCGCTGGACATCCTCGGGCCGGGTCACGGCGGCGGTCGCCTCGCCGACGTGCTGCCCAGCGCACTGGCCGTGCTCGGGGTGCCCGGCTCGACCGACCCGCTCGGGCTCCGGCCCGCGCTGGCCGGGGTACGCCGGATCGCGGTGCTGCTCGTCGACGGGCTCGGCTGGTACCAGCTGCCGACCGCGGCGCCGTACGCGCCGACTCTCGCCGGACTCGCCGCGACGGTGGCCCGGCCGCTCATCGCCGGTTTCCCGTCCACCACCCCGACCAGCCTGGTGTCGCTGGGCACCGGTGTCGCGCCAGGCGCACACGGTGTGCTCGGCTTCACCGTGCGGGTGCCCGGCACCGAGCGGGTGCTCACCCACACCGACTGGGCCGCCGATCCGTCGCCGCTGTGCTGGCAGCCGGTGCCCACCCAGTTGGAGCGGGCCCGCGCCGCCGGGGTCACGACGAGCGTGGTGAGCCGGCCGGAGTTCGGCGGCAGCGGGTTGACAGTGGCCGCCAACCGGGGTGGCGACTTCCGGGGCGCCGCCGGCGGGGACGCGGTGGCCACCGCCATGCTGGCCGCGCTGACCGCCGGGGCCGGGCCCACCCTGGTCTCCGGCTACCACGCCGACCTGGACCGGCACGGCCACCTCAGCGGCGTCGACTCGGCACCCTGGCGGGTCGCCGCGACCGAGGTGGACGCCCTGGTCGCCCGACTGGTCGACGGGCTGCCGCCGGACGCGGCGCTGCTGGTGACCGCCGACCACGGGCAGCTCGACATCCCCGCCGCGCACCGCTTCGACCTGGACACCGATCCGCGACTGCGCGCTGGCCTGCGGCTGGTGGCCGGCGAGGCCCGGGTCCGCTACCTGCACGTCGAGCCGGGCGCGGTGGACGACGTGCGGGCCGCCTGGTCGGAGGTGCTGGGCGCCACGGCCCGGGTACGCACCCGCGACGAGATGGTGGCCACCGGCTGGTTCGGGCCGGTGGCCGACGAGCACCTGGGTCGGATCGGCGACGTGGTGGTGATCTGCAACGACACGTACGCGGTGATGGCCAGTCGCACCGAGCGGCCGATGGCGTCGAAGTTGGTGGCCTACCACGGGTCGGACACCGCCGCGGAGCTGACCGTACCGCTGCTGGTCGTCCGGGGCTGACCCAGGCGGACGGTTCGGCCCGCCGGCCGACGGTGGTGTCGTACCTCCGGGTTAACCTGCCGGGATGGGCCGCAGCCAGTCGTTGCCCCGGGGCGACGATCCGCGCTTCGGGCCGGACGCCGACGACTCCGCCAGCCCGATCCTGCACGTCGACATGGACGCCTTCTTCGCCGCCGTCGAGGTGCGCCGTCGCCCGGAGCTGCGCGGCCGGCCGGTGGTCGTCGGCGGTGTCGGCCCGCGCGGGGTGGTCAGCTCGGCCAGCTACGAGGCCCGCCGGTACGGCGTCCGCAGCGCGATGCCGACCAGTCAGGCCCGGGCCCGCTGCCCCCACGCGGTCTACCTGCCACCGGATTTCTCCGCCTACACGGCCGCCTCCCGGGCCGTCATGCAGATCTTCCGGGACGTCACACCGCTGGTCGAGCCGCTCTCCCTCGACGAGGCGTTCCTCGACGTGACGGGTGCCCGTCGGCTCTTCGGCTCCCCGGCCACCATCGCCCGGCTGATCCGTCGCCGGGTCGCCGACGAGCAGGCGCTGACCTGCTCGGTCGGGGTGGCGCCGACCAAGTTCGTGGCCAAGCTCGGCTCCACCCGGGCCAAGCCGGACGGCCTGCTGGTCGTGCCCCCGGGGCAGGTGCTCGACTTTCTGCACCCGCTGCCGGTGGACGCCCTGTGGGGGGTGGGGGAGCGCGCCGCCGAGGCGCTCCGCCGACTCGGTCTGGCCACCGTCGGCGACCTCGCCGAGGCGCCGGTCGGCATGCTCCGCCGAGCCGTCGGTGCCGCCTCGGCCTCGCACCTGCACGAGCTGGCCTGGGGGCGCGACCCGCGCGGGGTCAGCCCCGAGCACGTCGACAAGTCGATCGGCGCCGAGGTGACCTTCGACGTCGACGTGGCCGACCCGCTGGAGATCCGCCGTGCGTTGCTCGCGCTCAGCGCGAAGGTCGGTGTCCGTCTGCGCGGCTCCGAGCAGGTCGGGCGCACCGTCTCACTCAAGGTCCGGCTGGCCGACTTCCGCACCGTCAGCCGATCTCGCACCCTCGACGTTCCCACCGACACCGCCCGCGAGATGTTCGACACGGTCTGGGCGCTCTACACCGCATTGGACCCGGGCGAGCGGATCCGACTCGTCGGTGTCCGGGTGGAAGGGCTCGCCCCGGCGCAGGGCGCCCCCCGGCAACTCACCCTCGGCGCTCCCGAGCGCGGCTGGCGCGAAGCGGAAGCTGCCGCGGACGCCGCGGCTGCCCGTTTCGGGCGGTCCGTCATAGGTCCGGCCAGTCTGATGGGCGACCGTGATCCCCGTCGAAACGAAAATCCACCCCGCCCATAGGTCGTCCCGCTTTCCGACGCGCGACCCCCCTCGTAGACTTGCGGGTAAGCAGCCGGTTGGCTGCCACGGTCTGTCGGCCCGAGTGGGCCCGACCAACGTGACCGGGGAGGAGTGCCGTGCCGCTCTCGGAGCACGAGCAGCGGCTGTTCGAGCAGATCGAGCGGTCGCTTGCCGAGGACCCCAAATTCGCCTCGGCCGTGCGCGCCAGCGATCCGCGCTTCCATGCGCGGCGTCGCCTGCTCGTCGCCGCCGGCGTCATCATCGCTGGCTTGGCTCTACTGGTCTATGGCGCGGTGATCAAGACTCCACCACTGGCGGTGGCGGGCTTCGTCGTCATGCTGGCGTCGGCCGCGTTCGCGGTGCAGTCGCACCGGCGGGCGCAGTCACCCGACCTGCACGTGGTGGGCGGCACGACGAGTCGTCGTCGTCCCCGCGGTGGCCGATCCGGTCGCCGGTCGTCAATCCTGGACCGCATGGAGGACAGGTGGCGGCAGCGCCCGGAGGGGCACCGCTGAGCCGGTCCCGCCGCTGAGGCGGGCCGTACGCCGCGACGAGCGGTCGCCGGGCACAGCCCCCGGCGACCTCCGTCGTATCCGCGCGCCCTCTGCCGCTGCCAGAGTCGCGCCGGCTCTCGTCGCCGTGCTGGCTGCGTCGCTGTGCTGGCTGCGCCGCCGCACCGCCGCGCTGGCTCTCGTTACCGTGCTGGCCGCGTCGCTGTGCTGGCTCTCGTTACCGTGCTGGCCGCGTCGCTGTGCTGGCTCTCGTTGCCGTGCTGGCCGCGTCGCCCGGCTGGCCGCGTCGCGTGCCGGCACCTGACGCATGATCATGTGATGAAAAGTAGGCACCGAACGTCCGAGAGACCTACTTTTCATCACATGATCATGGGAATGGTGAGCCGGGCGTAGGGACGGTGAGCCGGGCGTAGGGATGCCGGGCTGGGCTGACTGGCTCGATGGCTGGGCTGGCTAAGTTGGGCTGGGCCGGGCGGAGCTGGGCGGGCTGGGCCGGGCGGGGCGGACGGGCTGGGTTGGGACGGCGGCGGGTGAGTCGCCGTCCCAACCAGGGATCGCCGTCCCAACCCAGGGACCGCCGTCCCAACCCAGGGAACCGATCGGTCAGCGAGCTGCCCGGCCGGCCAGCAGCCGTCGAGGGTTCCACCGAAGCAGTCGGTACCGGGCCTGGCCGGTGAACGCCACCATCCGGCTGGACCTGTCGGCCATGCTGGTGCGCCAACGCAGCAGCACCGAGGGCGGCAGCACGGCGGCGCGCAGGCGGGTCCGTCGGTCCGCCCGTGTCGCGAGCGCCGCACGGACCGCTCGCAGCGCCGGCAGCAACGGCTCACCGGTCAGCGGATCCCGCGCATAGCGGGCCCGCTCCTCGGCCCGGCCGAGCAGCCGCGCCGACCCGATCGCGTCGTCATCGTCGAGGGAGTCCCGAACCAGCCGGTCCGCGGTCGCCCTGGGCGTCTCGGTCGGATCGACCGGCACCCGGAAGTCGACGAGCGTGTCGAGCAGCTCCGCCCAGGCGGCGTGCGCGTCCGCGCGGGCCCGGTTGGCGTCCGCGCTGACCACCACCGGACGTACCCCCGGCTCGCTGTCGCCACCGACCGTGGCGGAGGCCATCGCCCCGCTCGTCGCGCGACCACTGCGTCGGCGGCGCAGGGCCATCCGGCGCAGCGCGGGCACCGCGAGCAGCAGCAGCAGGGCCACCAGGCCCGCTGCCCACCAGGGCCAGACCGGCGGCTGCTCGTTCGGCGTCGTCCCGCCGAGAGAGAGCCCGTCGTCGGCGTCCCGATCGGCGTTGTCCGGGCCGGTCGGCGCCGTCGAGGCGCCCGGGTCCGTCGGGGCGCTCGTGGCGCCGGAACTCGGGCTGGGCTCCTCCGGCGCGTCAGTGTCCGGTGCCCAGGCCGACCGGGTGGAGCCGGGCACCCCGTACGCCGGGGTGGCGTCGAACGGCACCCAACCGGCCCCGTCGAAGTAGACCTCGGTCCAGGCGTGCAGGTTGAGGTTCGTCAGCGTGAAGGTGTCACCGTCGCGCTTGCTGCCGTTGGTGAAGCCGAACGCCACCCGGGCCGGAATGCCGGCCGAGCGGACCAGCCACGCCATCGCGGCGGCGTACTGCTGGCAGTAGCCCACCTTGTTGGTCAGAAAGTTGACGATGTCCTGACCGCTGCTGCCGCTCTCGGTGCTCAACCGGTAGCTGAAACCGTTGTCCGCCGAGAAGTGCTGGTAGATCGACAGCACCCGGTCGTAGTCCGTGCGCTTGCCCTGGATCAGGCCCTTGACCAGTTCCTCCACCTCGGGCACCGGCCCGGGGGTGGCGGTCATCTGTCGGCGTAGGGGGTGCTCGGTCGGCAGTGATCGCGCGGCCCGCAACGCCTCGGGCGTGAAGGTCGAGCGGACGTAGTCGAAGGAGTACTTCCGACCGCGGGAGTTCTCCCGGTTGGAGAAGACGACCTGCTGGCCGGTGTCGTAGAGCCAGTTGTCGCTGAGGTCGTCGGCGCGGGTCGGTTCGGCGTAGACCGGCATCAGCGACATGCTCAAGCTCTTGGTGACCTCGACGGTCGCCTTGTAAGTGGTCTGCTGCACGCCTGGACCGGCCCGGTCGGCCGGGTTCGGCAGGTCCCGGTTGACCGACCGGCCGCTGGGGTTGCGCGCCTGGAAACCAGCGGGTCGTAGCTCGTCGGCGACCGCGTAGCGCAGGTAGAACGGGTTCTGCTCGGACGTCTTGACCTTGACCAGGTCGGCTACCTGGGACTGGTTGAGCTGGCCGGCGAGCGAGGCGAACAGGTCGATCCGACCCGACGTGCCGCCCGAGCCGGACCCGTTGCCGGTGCCGTTGCCCGGCCCTCGGCTGAGCGAGTCGAGCAGTCCGCCGGTCATGCCGGGCACCGCCAGCGGCAGCACCACCGCCAGGGCCACCCCGACCGCCGCGAGCCGGCGGCCGGCGGACGCCAGCGGAGAGGCCTCCCACACGTCGACGTCGCGGCCGTCACCGGTGAACCGCCGCCCGAAGCGGCGCACCCGGTCGACGTTGTCGGTGACCAGCAGCCAGAGATAACCGGCGGCACCCACCACGAACGGCACGGCGGGGACGCTGTCCACGTAGACGGCGACCGGCACCGAGTAGATGGCGAGCATCGGCAGCCCCGCCAGTGCGGGTCGGCGCAGCCCCACGGCCAGCACGTCCACCAGCACGGCGACCCCGCCGACGCCGAGCACGGCGATGAACAGCAACGGGTCGGTGTCCGGGACCTCGACCCCGTACGAGCGCATGTCCTGCATGGAGCCGGCGAGCAGGTCGCCGAAGTACGCGAACGTGCCCGGGGTGGGCAGGATCGCGAACAGCTCCTGCCCGCTGGGGAACAGCCAGGTCAGGGCGAGCATCAGCCCGGCCAGCATGCCCAGCACCTGACCCCACAGCGGTGCCCGGGCGAGGCGGGTCAGCGCGGCCACCCCGGCCACCACGGCAACCGCGATGATGGACTCGATCAGCCACGTCCAGCCCTGGAAGATGGCCGACAGCGGCGCGGCGGCCAGCAGCGTGGCAGCGGCCGCCACCATGCCGATGTTCCGACTGCTGATCATGAGGGGAGCCTTCCGTTCATCGCACGCCGCCGGCGACGGTCTCGGCCAGCGCGGCCCGCAGGGCGAACCCCTGGGCGCCCCGACCGGCCTGCGGCCACAGCGCCGGCAGCCGGCCGCCGTGGTCGACGCCGACCACCCGCCAGCCACTCTGCACCATGGCGAGGACGGCGGCGGCGTGCGCGTGCTCCGCCTCGCTGCGCGCCTTCTCCGGCAGGCTGAGCCAGGTGGAGCTGTTCAGGAGGAAGCCGACGCAGGTGGCACCGTTGCCCCGCAGCCCGGCCAGTACCTCCGCCTCGGCGACGCTCACCGCGCCGAACAGGCCGATGATCAGGCCGCCGTCGGCGCGTTGGCGGACCCGCTGCACGAGGCCGGTGACCTCGGCACGCTGGTCCAGTCGCACCTCCGCGAGGTGATCGAGCAGCGTGCCGTCCCCGCCGGCCTCCGAGGCGTCCACATCCGCCCCCGAACCGGTGACCAGGCGCAACTTGTAACCGGCCTGCCGCAGGTGGACGGCGATGCTCGCGGCGGCCGAGACCGACCACTCGAAACTGGCGGTCGGCCCCTCGCCCCGGTGGCCGTACGCCCGGGTGTCCAGGACGACGGTGGCGCGGCTCTCCCACGGTTGCTCCTCGCGACGCACCATCAGCTCACCGGTGCGGGCGGTGGACTTCCAGTGCACCCGGCGCAGGTCGTCGCCGCGCCGGTACTCCCGGGTCGCCGCGTCGTCCTCGCCGTGCACCGCCACCGAGCGGGCCCGGCTGTCGCCGCTGCCCGCGTACTCCCCGGGGAGCCGGACCGACGGCAGCGGGGTGACCTGCGGGATGACCGTCAGGTGGTCGGTGCTGGGGAAGGAGCGGGTGAGTTCACAGAGGCCGAACGGATCGGTCATCCGGACGACCAGCGGGCCCACGTCGTAGCGGCCCCGCACATCGGCCCGCACCGTGTACGCCACCGAGCTGGCCTGGTGTGCGCCGAGTCGCTCCAACACCACCCGGGGTCGGCTGCCCAGCGCGTAGGGCAGCCGGTCCTCCAGGAGCAGGGTGCCGGTCGGCAGCCGGGAGAGGTTCTGTAGGCGCAGCACCACCCGGGAGTTGGCGCCGACCGGAACCCGGTGCGGGTCGAGCGAACGGTTGCAGGCCAGCTTGTAGCGGCTCCGCCCGACGTAGGCGGCGGCCAGCAACGGCAGGATGGCCAACAGCACAGCCACCCGGAGCAGGTCCTTCTCGCCGAGGATGCCGGCTGAGATCGCCGCCGCGACCGCAGCGGCGAGGAAGGACCGGCCGCGGGTGGTCAGCCCGCGTAGCCCGGCACGCACGTCATGGCCTCCGCGGCTCGTAGGGTGCGCGACCGTTGCCGGTGGCGGGGGGCCGGGTGTCGTACGGATTGCGCTGCCTGTCGTGTGGCAGCGGCAGGCGGTGCACCAGCTCGGAGACGATCGCGTCGGTGGTGCGCCGGGCGAGCTGCGCGTCGGCGTTCGGGATGATCCGGTGGGCCAGCACCGGCACCGCCAGGGCCTGAAGGTCGTCGGGGAGGACGTAGTCGCGGCCCTCCAGGGCGGCCACCGCCCGGGCGGTGCGCAACAGTTGCAGGGTCGCCCGGGGGGACGCGCCGAGCCGGAGGTCGGGGGCCTCGCGGGTGGCCGTGACCAGGTCGATCGCGTACTGCTTGACGGCGTCCGCCACGTGCACCTGCCGGACGGTGGCGATCAGCTGTCGGACGATGGCCGCGTCGGCGACCGCGCGCAGCTCGTGCAGCGGGTCGGTGGCGCCGTGCCCGTCGAGCATGGCCAGCTCGGCGTTGGAATCCGGGTAACCCATCGCGATGCGGGCGGTGAACCGGTCGCGCTGCGCCTCCGGCAGCGGATAGGTCCCCTCCATCTCGATCGGGTTCTGAGTGGCGATCACCATGAACGGGGTCTGGAGCTGGTACGTCACCCCGTCGACGGTGACCTGCCGCTCCTCCATGCACTCCAGCAACGCCGACTGGGTCTTCGGCGAGGCCCGGTTGATCTCGTCGCCGACCACCAGGTTGGCGAACACGGCCCCGGGGCGGAACTCGAAGTCGTGCGTCTCCTGGTTGTAGACGCTGACGCCGGTGACGTCGCTGGGCAGGAGGTCGGGGGTGAACTGGATCCGTCGTACCGTGCAGTCGATGGACCGGGCGAGGGCCTTGGCAAGCTTGGTCTTGCCGACACCCGGGACGTCTTCGATCAGGAGGTGACCCTCGGCGAGCAGGACGGCCAGGGCGAGCCGCACGGTGGCGGTCTTACCCTCGATGACCTGCTCGATGTTGGCCACGATGGCCTCGCTGGCGGCTCGGAACTCGTCGTGCGGCAACAGGCCGCCCACCTCGTCCCAGGTCTGTTGTGTCACGGGCCTCCTCCTCGTCGCCGTCACGGCAGCTCTCTAGAGAGCACCTGGACCCGCCGTTGGGTTCGCGACGTCGAGCCTCGTATGCCGCAGGAATCTCACTAGTCTCTCAGGCTAACCATGTTTGTCGTTATCGCCGACCCCCGCAGGTAGTCCGTCGGTTACTCCCCGGAATATTCGCCGGCCAGCCGAGCGTGGTCGCTGAGCCCCCCGGGGTGTCCGGCCTCGGCGGTAGTGGCGCGTCAGCGGACCGGGCGGCGAGGTACACTGCGGGGCATGGCCGGAGTCTTCCTGCTTCTTACCGGGCCGTGCTGATGCGCTGAACCCAGCGACAGCACGGCGGCCCCTCCTGCGCGAGGGGCTTTTTTGTGCCCTCCGCCGGCCCGGCCCGGTGGTGCCGAGACGAAGCGAAGCGAAGCGAGGAGAGACGATGAGTGAGGCAGCCGCACCGGCGGGCGACATCCCCCCGTTCCGGTACACCGCGGCCCTGGCCGACGAGATCGAGATTCGTTGGCAGGACACCTGGGCGCGCGAGGGCACCTTCCACGCACCGAACCCGACCGGCCCGCTGGCCGACCCGACCCACCCACGCGCCGGCGCGGAGAAGCTGTACGTGCTGGACATGTTCCCGTACCCCTCCGGAGCGGGCCTGCACGTCGGCCACCCGCTGGGCTACATCGGCACCGACTGTTACGCCCGCTACCAGCGGATGGCCGGTCGCAACGTGCTGCACGCGATGGGCTTCGACGCGTTCGGCCTGCCCGCCGAGCAGTACGCGGTGCAGACCGGCACCCACCCCCGGACCACCACCGTCGCGAACATCGAGCGGTACAAGGCGCAGCTGCGCCGGCTGGGGCTGGCGCACGACGAGCGTCGTTCGGTGGCCACCATCGACACCGACTTCTACCGCTGGACCCAGTGGATCTTCCTGCAGATCTTCAACTCCTGGTACGACAGCGACGCTGGCCGGGCCCGCCCGATCGCCGAGCTGATCGCCGAGTTCGAGGGCGGTAACCGGCCCACCCCGGACGGCCGGGCCTGGGCCGAGCTGAGCGTCGCCGAGCGCCGCCAGGTCGTCGACGACCACCGCCTGGCGTACGTCTCGCAGGCGCCGGTGAACTGGTGCCCGGGGCTGGGCACCGTGCTGGCCAACGAGGAGGTCACCGCCGACGGCCGTTCCGAGCGGGGCAACTTCCCGGTCTTCAAGCGCAACCTGAAGCAGTGGATGATGCGGATCACCGCCTACGGCGACCGGCTGCTGGACGACCTGGACAGCCTGGACTGGCCTGAGCCGATCAAGCTGATGCAGCGCAACTGGATCGGTCGCTCCCAGGGCGCGCACGTCGACTTCCCGACCAGCGCGGCACCGGTGCGGGTGTTCACGACCCGTCCGGACACCGTCTTCGGGGCCACCTACATGGTGCTGGCGCCCGAGCACGAGCTGGCCGACACGCTGGCCCCGGCCGCCTGGCCGGACGGGACGAGGGACGCCTGGACCGGTGGGCACGCCAGCCCCCGGGAGGCCGTCGAGGCGTACCGCAAGGCGGCGGGCGCCAAGACCGACGTCGAGCGGCAGTCCGACACCAAGGAGAAGACCGGGGTCTTCATCGGCGCGTACGCCACCAACCCGGTCACCGGCGGGCAGATCCCGATCTTCATCGCCGACTACGTGCTGGCCGGCTACGGCACCGGCGCGATCATGGCGGTGCCGGCGCAGGACGAGCGGGACTGGGCGTTCGCCGAGGTCTTCGAGCTGCCCATCGTCCGTACCGTGCAGCCGGCGGAGGGCTTCGACGGCAAGGCGTACACCGGGGACGGCCCGGCGATCAACAGCGCCGCGCCCGAGCGCGGCCTGGACCTGAACGGCCTGGGGGTCGCCGACGCCAAGGCGGCGATCATCGCCTGGCTGGAGGCGAACGGGCACGGCACCGGCGCGGTGACCTACCGGCTGCGTGACTGGCTGTTCTCCCGGCAGCGTTACTGGGGCGAACCGTTCCCGATCGTCTACGACGAGACCGGCGCGGCCATCGCCCTGCCGGAGGAGATGCTGCCGGTCGAGCTGCCGGAGGTGGACGACTTCTCCCCGAAGACGTTCGACGCCGACGACGCCGACAGCAACCCGGAGACCCCGCTGTCGCGGCGGCGCGACTGGGTCGAGGTCGAACTGGACCTGGGTGACGGGCCGAAGCGCTACACCCGGGAAACCAACGTGATGCCGCAGTGGGCCGGCTCCTGCTGGTACGAGCTGCGCTACCTGGACCCGACCAACAGCGAGCGGTTCGTCGACACGGAGAACGAGCGGTACTGGATGGGCCCGCGCGGCGACGGCGACTGCGGGGGCACCGACCTGTACGTCGGTGGCGCCGAGCACGCCGTGCTGCACCTGCTGTACGCGCGCTTCTGGCACAAGGTGCTGTTCGACCTGGGGCACGTGTCGTCGTTCGAGCCGTTCCGCAAGCTGTTCAACCAGGGCATGATCCAGGCGTACGCGTACACCGACTCGCGTGGCAGCTACGTGCAGGCCGAGGACGTGGTCGAGCGCGACGGCGCGTACTACCTGGAAGACCTGGTGGTCAACCGCGAGTACGGCAAGATGGGCAAGTCCCTGAAGAACGTGGTGACCCCGGACGACATGTGCGCCGCGTACGGCGCGGACACCTTCCGGGTGTACGAGATGTCGATGGGCCCGCTGGAGGTCTCCCGCCCCTGGGAGACCCGGGCGGTGGTCGGCTCGTACCGGTTCCTGCAGCGGGTGTGGCGGGCCGTCGTCGACGAGCAGACCGGCGACCTGCGGATCACCGAGGACCCGGCCGACGAGGCGACCCGCCGGCTGCTGCACACGGTGATCGACGGGGTCCGTGGTGACATGGACGGCATCCGGTTCAACACCGCGATCGCCAAGCTGATCCAGCTGACCAACGGGCTGACCGGCCTGTCGGCCACGCCCCGCGAGGTGGCCGAGCCGCTGGTGCTGATGGTCGCGCCGTTCGCCCCGCACCTGGCCGAGGAGTTGTGGCGCAAGCTGGGCCATGACACCTCGCTGACGTACGCGGACTTCCCGACCGCCGATCCGGCTCTGCTGGTGGCCGACACGGTGACCTACCCGGTGCAGGTCAACGGCAAGGTCCGCGGCCGGGTCGAGGTCCCCGCCGACGCCTCCGAGGAGAGCGTCCGCGCGGCGGCCCTGGACGCGGTGGCGGCGACCCTGAACGGCAAGGAGCCGCGCAAGGTCATCGTGGTCAAGGGCCGGATGGTCTCGGTGGTCGCCTGACAACGGTGCCCCGCGTCGTGAGCGAGACGCACAGTAACCTCCACCGAAGCGAACACTGAAACGAGCGTGATGACTCAGAGGCATATTTATGTCTCTGAGTCATCACGCTCCTCGGCGATCCCGCGCCCCCGCCCCGCCCCGCCCGGCCCGGCCCCGCCCTCCACCCTCCGCGATCTTGCAGTTTCGGTGCGGGTTATGCCCTTCTTGTTCAGTAATGCCGGGACAGAAAGTGCAAGATCGCGGAGGTTGGGGACGGGATGGGGCGGTCGGGTCAGACGGGCATGGTGCGGCGGCGGCGTTCCGCGCGCCACCACTGGTGGATGAGCACCAGGCTGGCGATCAGGCCGAGGCTGGCCGGGGCGGCGGCGTACCAGTTGACGTGGCCGGGGGAGCTGACCGCCGCGCCGATCGCCGCGTAACCGAAGGCGGTCGGCGCGGACGCGATCACGCTGCCGGCCAGGAATGGCAGCACTCGGGCGCCGGTCGTGCCGTAGCCGTAGCTGACCAGGCCGAAGCCGGCGATCGGCAGCAGCCGGACGGTGACCACACCGAGCACGCTCTGCCGGGCGAACCAGCCGTCGAGGCGGGCCAGTCGACCCCGGACGCGTTCGGCCACGAACTCCCGACCGAGCAACCGGCCGACCGTGAACCCGATCGCCGCCGCCACCAGCGCGGCGCCCAGGGCGTACGCGGCGCCTTCCAGCGGGCCGAAGATCGCACCCGCGGCGAGCGTGATGAAGGTCCGGGGCACCAGGGCAACAAGCAGCAGCGCGCCACCGAGGATCGCCGCCACCGGGGCGAGGTCGCCCAGCCGGTCGGCGACCAGCGGCAACTGCGCCGGATCCGGCCGGGGCACCAGCAGCAGCAGTAACCCGCACCCGCCGATCAGCAGCACGAGCAGGGCGAACCGGGCGGCCGACGGCTGCCGCAGCAGCCGCCGGACGGCACGGATCATGCCCGAGCGGCGGCCACCGCGGAGCGGCGCTCGTTGCGGAGCCGGTCCGACCAGGTGTCGTCCAACGGCGGCAGCTGGTGCGCCCCGGTGGCCCAGCGCAGCAGCAGGTCGGCCAGGGCCGGGTTGCGAGCCAGCGCCGGCCCGTGCGAGTAGGTGCCCAGCAGCTTGCCGCGCCACGCGCCCTCGGTGGCGCTGTCGTTGCCGACCCCGGCGGTGACCCGGGCCAGCGGCGAGACCTCCGGACCGAGGTGGGTGCGGCCGCCGTGGTTCTCGAAGCCGGTCAGCGGGGGCAGACCCAGCCGGGGGTCGATCTCACCGGCCAGCTCGCCCACGGCCCGGCTCTCGCCCCGGTCGGAGTGCAGGTCGAGCAGCTCCAGCCCGCGGCACTGCACACCCTTGGCGAAGAACGAGGTGCCGAGCAGCTGATAGCCGGCGCAGACGCCGAACACCACCGAGCCCTGCGCGACGGCGCGGTGCAGGCCGCCGTCGGCCAGCAGCCGCTGGGCGCCGAGCGCCTGCGGGCCGTCCTCGCCGCCACCGACCAGGTAGATGTCGGCGGTCGCCGGCAGCCGTTCGTCGGAGCGGACCTCCAGCACCTCGACCGGCATCCCACGCTGACGGGCCCGCCGGGCGAGGATCAGGGCGTTGCCCCGGTCGCCGTAGGTGGAGAGCAGGTCGGGGTAGATCCAGACGATGCGCAGACTCTCAGATGACACGGTCCAACTCCGCTCGGATGTCCTGGAACGCGGTGTAGTTCGCGATGACCTCCAGCCGCCCGGGTGGGACCGACCGGAGGGCGTCGTCGAACGTGCGGACGTGCTGGAACGGCACGTCGTTGACGTCCAGTCGAACCGCCAGGTCGTATGCCCGGTCGCCGGTGATCAACACCTGCCGGCCCCGGAGCGGGGCGAAGTCGACGTCGTAGAGCCAGGAGGTGTCCAGACCGTCGGGATCGCGCGCGTTGATGGAGAGCAGGGTCGGCGCGTTGTCGGCCATGTCGAACGCCTCCAGCCAACTGGCCGGATTCTTGGCCAGCAGCAGCCGGATGTTGCGCCCGTCCTTGTCGACCTGCGCGTAACGGCCGGCCACCGAGGTGACGATGCCGAGGCGGGACACCGCGTCGACCGGGCGGACACCGAACTCGGCGGCCACCGCGAGCGCTGTCGCCGCGTTGCCGAGGTTGACCTTGCCGGGCAGCTGGAGGGAGACCTTGTGCCAGGCGCCGGTGGGATCGAGCACACCCTCGTCCTCGACGACCCAGTGCGGCTCCGGTCGGCGTAGCGGGCAGCCGGTGCACCACCACTGCTCGCCGGAGCGCTGGATGGTGGAGCCGCACTCCGGGCAGACCCAGGAGTCGTCGTGCCACCGCTGGCCGGCACTGAACCACGTCACGTGCGGCGGGTTGATGCCCCGGGCGGGATCACCCGGTGGGGTGGCGGCCCACACCACCAGCGGGTCGTCGGCGTTGGCCACCACCCGTACGTTGGTGTGCCGGACCAGCGCCGCACGCCAGAGCTGCGCCATCATGGCGACCTCCTTGGCGCGGTCGAGCTGGTCGCGGGAGAGGTTCAGCAGCGCGACCACGTGCGGCTCGGTCGCCTCCAGCACCTGCGCCAGGTAGTGCTCGTCGACCTCCAGCACCGCGTACGGGGTGCTGCCGGCCTTGGCCAGCGCCGAGGTGTGCCCGCTGGGCATGTTGGCGCCGAACGAGTTGGTGGCGACCCGGCCGAGCACGCCGACCGCGGCGGAGGTCAACCGGGTGGTGGTGGTCTTGCCGTTGGTGCCGGAGACGAGCGCGATCGCGCGCCCGGCCGACAGGTGGGCCAGCAGGTCCGGGTCGATCTTCAGGCCGATCCACCCGCCGATCACTGAACCGTCGCCACGGCCGGCCGCCCGGGAGAGCGCCGCGGCGGTCCGTGACACGGAGCTGGCCACCTTGGCCCGTAGGGGCATTTTCGCGTCCGTCACGCGAGCGAGGTTACCGGACCGCCGGCCTCGCCAGATCGCCGCCGACGGTGAACCGTTCGGCCGTGGTGACCGCGCGGGCGGCCGGGTCGGCGTCCCCCGGACGGAGTCGATCAATGTCGGAAAGCGGACCACGCCGAGGGGCGGCTGAAGCCCTCCACTCCGCTCCACCCCCTGTGACGTGCGGTTTTGTCCTCGGGTCAGGCGCGCCACGCGGGCGAATTTGGTTGCGGGTGGAGGGAAGTGGAGTAGAGTGGGGACCAATGGTGAGGCCGGGAGGGCTCACCGGCCCGGGGGGTCAGCGGCGCCGCGAACGCCGCTCAAGGGCGAGGGGGTTGGGCCGATGTTTCTCGGCACCCACACTCCGCGCCTGGACGAAAAGGGCCGGTTGATCCTTCCGGCCAAGTTTCGGGATGAGCTGGCGGGGGGTGTCGTGGTCACCAAAGGGCAGGAGCGCTGCCTCTACGTCTTCCCGACCCCTGAGTTCCAGCGGATCGCGGAGCAGTTGCGCGCACAGCCGATGACACACAAGGCGGCCCGTGCCTACAGCCGGGTCTTCTTCGCCAGCGCGCACGACGAGGTTCCGGACAAGCAGGGCCGGGTGACCATCCCGGCTCACCTGCGGGCCTATGCCGCACTGGACCGCGAGTTGGTCGTGATCGGCGCGAGCACGCGGGTGGAGATCTGGGACAAGGTCGCCTGGGAGACCTACCTCGCCGAGAGCGAAGACGACTTCGCCGACATCGAGGAGGGGGTGCTGCCCGGCGGTCTGTAGGGCGGCAACGGCGCCCGACGTACTGCGAGATCTCCAGCCGCTTTCGAGTTCCTGGCATCACTTCCCCGGTGCCAGGCGCACGATCCGGTCATTGGGCGACGGTCCGGTGTCAGGCGGGAGCGGATGGGGATCTGGCGGTACGACGGCAGCGCCGTCCGACGACAGGCGCACGAGAAGGACGGACGTTTCAACCAGTGGGGGTCATCATGGGGGAGTTGCGCGGCACACACGTGCCGGTGCTGCTCGAGCGGTGTCTCGAGCTGCTGGCCCCCGCGCTGGGTCGAGGCGGCCGGACGGTCTACGTCGACGCGACGCTCGGTCTGGCCGGGCATGCGGAGGCGGTGCTCGAGGCGCATCCGGAGACGGTGCTGATCGGGCTCGACCGGGACACCGAGGCGCTCGCTCACGCGCGGGTCCGGCTGGCCCGGTTCGCCGATCGGGTGCACCTGGAGCACGCCGTCTACGACGAGTTGCCGGACGTGCTGGACCGGCTGGGCTATCCGGCCATCGACGGCATCCTGTTCGACCTGGGTGTCTCGTCGTTGCAGTTGGACGCGCCCGACCGGGGGTTCGCCTACGCCCAGGACGCGCCGTTGGACATGCGGATGGACCAGACCCGGGGGGTGACCGCCGAGGAGGTGGTCAACACGTACGCGCACCCGGACCTGGCCCGGGTGCTGCGGGTCTACGGCGAGGAGAAGTTCGCCGGCCGGATCGCCTCGGCGATCATCCGGCAGCGGGAACGGGCCCGGATCACCTCGTCCGCGCTGCTGGCGGAGCTGGTTCGGGACTCCATTCCGGCACCAGCCCGACGAACGGGTGGGCACCCGGCAAAGAGAACGTTTCAGGCTTTACGGATCGAGGTAAACAGAGAGCTGGCAGCGCTGGAGACAGCGTTGCCATCCGCACTCGACGCACTGACCGTGGGCGGTCGCATGGTGGTCCTGTCCTACCACTCGCTGGAGGACAGGCTCACCAAGGCGGCCCTCACGGACCGGGTTCGCAGCAAGGGCCCGATTGACCTCCCGGTCGAGCTCCCCGGGTCCGGTCCGACGTTCCGGCTGCTCAGCCGGGGCGCCGAACTGCCGGGGGAGGCGGAGGTCGCCGCGAACCCACGGGCCGCCTCGGTGCGGCTACGGGCCGCGGAGCGACTCGACCCGAACGCGACAGAGCAGGGGCGGACCGACCGCGAACGGTCTCGCCGACGGGTGAAGGGAATGCACCAACCGGGCACGGGGTCCGCCTGATCCGTGGGGGGTCAGGGGCACCGGGACGGCTAGAGGGACGGACGTTGAGGGGGAGGGACATGAGCATTGACAAGCGCGACCGCCGGGACGTCACCGGCGGCGGGCAGCGCGCACCGCGGTCGGGGGGCCGGACCGCGGCGGAGCGGGCTCCGCGCCTCGGTAACGGTACGTCACGCATCGATCGAGTGAACCGGCAGGGGGAGACTCGCGCCCGGGGGGCGCGCGAGTTCCCGACTCAGGGCACCGCCGCGCTGCGACCGGTCGAGAAGGCCGCCAGCGCCACCGGTGCCCGGCCGCCGCGGCTGCGGGTGGCGCCGCCGCCGCCGATCTCGGTGCCGCGTGCGCCGTTCGCGGCGCTGATCGTGGTGCTGGTGGTCGGCGGGGTGCTGGGCATCCTGGCGGTCAACACCAAGATCAATGAGAACGCGTTCCGGCTGGAGCGGTTGCAGCAGCAGCAGGCTCGACTGGACCTGGAGAAGCAGCAACTGGACAAGCAGATCGCCGACGCCGAGGCGCCGGGCAATCTGACCGCCGAGGCGAAGCGGCTGGGCCTGGTCGACGCCGGCGAGCCGGGCTACATCCGGCTGCCGGACGGTAAGACCATCGGTGTGCCGCAGCCGGCGAACGGCCAGCCGTCGGTGACGAGCCAGGGTGCGGGAGGCTGACCGGTGCCACCAAGGTCGGACGAGCCGCGCCGGGACCCTACGGGGTCCCGGCGCGGTTCTGCGCGTGACGCCGGGCCCGCCGACGGCGAGCCACGCACCGGCGAGCCGGGCATCGGGGGCATCTCCGGCGCCCGGGCGTACACCCCGAGGGGCCGGACCGTCCGTGAGGAGCGCGGCGCGCCGGCGCGCGGTCAGGGCGCCGAGCAGCGGCGTACGCCGCGCAGCACCCGGTCCGGTGACCCGTTCCGGCCGGCGTTGCAGGTGCTCGACGGCGGTCGGGCCGCCGCCCGGGCCGGCCGGCGCGACGCTCCGGCCGCCGGACGCGGTGGGGTGGTGCGCACCGTCGCACCGCGTACCCCCCGTGGCCCGGGTGGGGACGAGCCGCCGCCGCGTCGCCGGACCACGCCACGCGCGCCGCGGCGCACCGACCGACCGGCGGCGCGGCGGCCGTCGCGCAAGCCACGACGCCCGCCGAAGCTGGCCGACTCGCGGCTGCGGCTGCGGCTGGGCACGGTGCTCGCCCTGACGCTCTTCGCCAGCATCGGGATCCGACTGATCTTCCTCCAGACGGTGGACGCTCCGGCGTACGCCGGGGGCGGCATCAGCGACCGACTCCGCACCGTCGAGCTGCCGGCGCCGCGCGGCGCGATCTACGACGGCACCGGCGCGCCGCTGGCCCGCAGTGTCGAGGCGAGGTACGTGTACGCCGACCCGACCGAGGTGGAGGATTCCGCCGCCGTCGCCAAGGCGCTCTCCCCGCTGCTCGGCATCGCGGTGTCGAAGCTCGTCGAGCAGATGAAGCCCCGCAAGCTGGAGGACGGCAAGCCGTCCCGCTTCGTGTACCTGGCGCGGGGAGTGGAGATCTCCACCGCCAAGCGGGTACAGGCGCTGGAGCTGTCCGGCATCGGGGTGCACCGCGACGAACGCCGTGAGGTGCCCGGTGGTGACCTGGCGGCCAACCTGATCGGCTTCACCAGCCAGGACATGGTCGGGTTGGAGGGGCTGGAGGCCCGCTACGACGACGTGCTCGCCGGGCAGGACGGCAAACGGGTGTACGAGGCCGGCCTCGGCGACCTCGGAGCGCCGATCCCGGGCGGCTACAGCCGGACCACTCTCGCCAAGCCGGGCAGCTCGCTCGCGCTCACCCTCAACCGCGACCTGCAGTTCCGAACTCAGCAGATCCTCAGCGCGGGCATGGCCAAGGCGCCGGGCGGCACCGGCGCGGCAGTGGTCATGGAGATTCCCTCCGGCGCGGTGCTGGCCCAGGCCAGCAACCCGACGTACAACGCGGCGAAGCCGACGCCCAGCGACCCGGTGGCCCGGGAGGACGCCGCGACCAGCTTCGTGGTCGACCCGGGCTCGGTGCACAAGGCGATCACCTACGGCGCGGCGCTGCAGGAGGGGGTGATCACCCCGGACACCACGTTCCCCGTCGCCAACAACATCAAGATGGGCGACACCTGGTTCTCCGACACCCATCCGGCTGACGGCAAGCGGATGAGCGTGCCGGGAATGCTCGCCTACTCGTCGAACGTCGGCACGATCACGATCGCCGAGAAGCTCGGCCGGGACCGTTTGATCGACTACCAGAAGCGGTTCGGGCTGGGCAAGCCCACCGGCGAGGGGATGCCGGGAGAGGCCAGCGGCCGACTGCTGCCGGCCGACGAGTGGAGCGGGTCGTCGTACGGGTCGGTGCCGATCGGGCACAGCGTCGACGCCACGCCGTTGCAGATGGCTGCCGCGTACGCCGCCATCGCCAACAACGGCACGTACGTGCAGCCGCACCTGGTCAAGGAGGTGATCGGCCCGGACGGTAAGCGCACCCCCGCGCCGGCCCCGGTGACCCGGTCGGTGCTCAGCCCGCAGAACGCGGCGGCCCTGCGCACCATGCTGGAGGCGGTCACCACCGTCGACCACGCCACCGGCCTGACCGCAGCCGTCCCCGGTTACCGGGTCGCCGGCAAGACCGGGACCGGGTGGCGGCTGGTGAACGGCAAGAAGCAGCCCGGTGAGGTGTCGTCGTTCATCGGCATGGCCCCCGCCGAGAACCCCCGCTACGTGATCGCGGTCTTCGTGTACGCGCCCAACGGCGGGGGCGCGGCGATCGCCAATCCAGCGTTCCGCGACATGATGCAGTTCACTCTGCGTCACTACCGGGTGCCGCCCTCGACCGGCGGATCCACGCCCAAGTTCGTGGTCTATCCGCGCTGAGCAGCGATGGCGGGACATCATCGGTGAGTGCCGACGAACCACCGGGGCGGCTGTGCGGCCGGAACCGGACGACCGGGTAGGGTCTGACGCCGTGCCCGGCAATCCACGTCCACGTACCGTGACCGGAGTCCGGCTCGGTGATCTCGCCGTCCGACTCGCCGTCGATCTTCCGGCGGACACCGCCGCGGTGGTCGTCTCCGGGGTCACCCATGCCAGCCAGGAGGTTCGCCCCGGCGACCTGTACGCGGCGCTGCCCGGTGCCCGTCGGCACGGGGCGGAGTTCGCCGCCGGCGCCGTCGAGGCGGGTGCCGTGGCGCTGCTGACCGACCCGGCCGGTGCGGAGTTGGCGGCGGGAACCGGCCTGCCCGCCCTGGTGGTGCCCGACCCGCGCGCCGTGCTCGGCGAGCTGGCCTCGGCCGTGTACGGCGACCCGACCGCCGATCTCACCGTGATCGGGGTGACCGGCACCGCGGGCAAGACGTCCACCGCGTACCTGATCGAGTCGGGGCTGCGGGCCGCCGGGCACACCACCGGACTGGTCGGGACGGTGGAGACCCGCCTCGGTGATCTGGTGATCGACAGTGTGCGCACCACCCCCGAGGCGACCGACCTGCACGCCATGCTGGCCACCGCCCGCGAGCGTGGGGTCACCGCCGTGGTCATGGAGGTCTCCAGCCACGCGCTGGCCATGGGCCGGGTGGGCGGGGTCCGGTTCGCCGTCGGTGGTTACACCAACTTCGGCTCCGACCACCTGGACTTCCACGCCGACAGCGACGACTACTTCGCCGCGAAGGCCCTGCTCTTCGACGGGCGCTGCGCGGTCGAGGTGCTCAACCACGACGATCCGGCGTTGAAGCCGCTGCTCAAGCCGACCACCGTCACCTACTCGGCGGGCGGTGACCAGGGTGCTACCTGGTGGGCCGACGGGGTGAGCGGCGAGGGGTACGCGCAGCGGTTCACCGCGCACGGCCCGGACGGCGTGGCGGTGTCCGCCGGTGTCGCGCTGCCCGGCCGGCACAACGTGGCCAACGCGCTGCTGGCCATCGCCTCGCTCGTCGGTGCCGGGGTGGACCCGGGGACCGCTGCGACCGGTGTGGCTGCCTGCGGAGGCGTCCCGGGCCGGCTGGAGCTGGTCGACGTCACCGCGCCGGTGCGCGGGGTGGTCGACTACGCCCACAAGTCGGACGCGATCGTGGCCGCGCTCGCCGCGCTGCGCGAGTTGAGCGCCGGCCGACTGATCTGTGTGATCGGCGCCGGTGGGGACCGGGACCGGGGCAAGCGGCCGGTGATGGGCGCCGCCGCGGCGGAGGGAGCCGACGTGGTGCTGGTGACCGACGACAACCCGCGTACCGAGGATCCGGGGGAGATTCGCGCCGAGGTGCTGGCCGGGGCGTACCGGGCCGGCACGGCCGCTCGGATCATCGAGGTGGCGGGCCGCCGCGCGGCGATCGACGAGGCGGTGCGGCTGGCGGAGCCGGGCGACGTGATCGCGCTGCTCGGCAAGGGCCACGAGCGCGGCCAGGAGGTGGCGGGTCAGGTGCTCCCGTTCGACGACAGCATCGAGTTGTCCGAGGCGCTGCGGGCCCGCTTCGGGGACCTGGCGGGTCAGCGGTGATCACGCTGAGCCTGGCCGAGGTGGCCGCAGCGGTCGACGGGCGGCTGGTGGCCGCCGACCCGGCCGCCACGGTGACCGGTTCGGTGGAGTTCGACTCGCGCAAGGTGGGGCCCGGCTCGCTCTTCGTGGCCTTCCCGGGGGAGAAGGTCGACGGGCACGACTACGCGGCGACGGCGATCCAGGCCGGCGCGGTGGCGGTGCTCGGCAGCCGGGAGGTGCCCGGGGTGCCGATGGTGCTCGTCGACGACGCCCTGACCGCGATGGGCCGACTGGCCCGCGCGGTGGTGGACCGGCTGACCGGGCTGACCGTGATCGGCGTGACCGGCTCGTCCGGCAAGACCACCACGAAGGACCTGATCGGGCAGCTCACCTCCCGGCTCGGGGCCACCGTGGCGCCACCCGGCTCGTTCAACAACGAGCTGGGGCACCCGTACACCGCGCTGCGGGCCGACCCGGACACCCGTTACCTGGTGATGGAGAAGGGCGCGCGCGGGATCGGGCACGTCCGTTACCTGTGCGAGCTGGTGCCGCCCCGGATCTCCGTGGTGCTCAACGTCGGCACGTCGCACATCGGCGAGTTCGGCTCGCAGGACGCGATCGCCGTGGCCAAGGGCGAGCTGGTCGAGGCGCTGCCACCGGACGGGTTGGCCGTGCTGAACGCCGACGACCCACTGGTGGACGCGATGGCGGGCCGCACGCAGGCCCGGGTGGTCCGCTACGGCGAGGCGTCCGACGCCGACGTGCGCGCCGAGGACGTCACGCTCGACGAGCGGGGTCACGCGTCGTACACCCTGGTCACCCCGGAGGGGCGCGCGCCGGTGCGGCTCCGACTGGCCGGTCGCCACCAGGTCTGGAACACGCTCGCGGCGGCGGCGGTCGCCCGGGAGCTGGGGATGCCGCTGGCCGAGCTGGCCACGGCCCTCGGCGAGCTGGGGCTGGTCTCGACCCGACGGATGGACGTCTTCGACCGCCCCGACGGGGTGACCGTGATCGACGACTCGTACAACGCGAACCCGGCCTCGATGGCGGTCGCGGTGCGGGCGCTGGCCAGCATGGGCCAGGGGCGGCGTACCGTCGCGGTGCTTGGTTACATGGCCGAGCTGGGCCCGTTCGAGTACGACGGCCACGCCGAGGTCGGCCAACTCGCGGCCGAGCTGGGTGTCGACCGGCTGCTCGTGGTGGGTGAGCCGGCCGCGCCGATCCACGAAGGCGCGACAGCGGTAGCAAACTGGGGAGGAGAGTCGGTGCTGCTCACCGATCAGGCGGCGGCCGTCGAGGTGCTGCGGAGCGAGCTACGACCGGGTGACGTCGTCCTGGTCAAGGGCTCCCGGTACCGGACCTGGGAGGTGGCCGACGCACTGCGCGCCGACGCCGGTGGGGAGCCGACCCGATGAGGGCGGTGATCGTCGCCATCGGGGTGGCCTTCCTCGTCTCGCTCTTCTGCACCCCGATCGCGATCAAGGTGTTCACCCGGCTCAAGGCCGGTCAGCCGATCCGGTCGGACGGTCCGGCCATGCACCAGGGCAAGAAGGGCACCCCCACGATGGGTGGTGTGGTCTTCATCCTGGCCACGGTGATCGCGTACGTGGCCGGGCACCTCGCCCTGACCACCCTGCCGGATCAGCAGATCGCCCAGGTGGAGCCGACCATCACCGCGCTGGTGCTGCTGGGGCTGATGGTTTTCTCCGGCGCTGTGGGTTTCCTCGACGACTTCCTCAAGGTGCGCAAGCGCAACAGTGCCGGGCTGAACAAGCGTGGCAAGTTGCTCGGCCAGATCCTGGTCGGCGCGGTCTTCGGGGTGATCGCGCTGTGGTTCCCGAGCACGATGACCAACGGCTCGGGCCTGGCGACAAACACCGAGACGGTGGGCAGCACCACGCTGAGCTTCATCCGGGACATCGACTTCCTGGAGGTCAGCAAGGTCGGCGCGGTGATCATCTTCATCTTCGTGGTGATGGCCGCGACGAACGGCGTCAACCTCACCGACGGCCTGGACGGCCTGGCCACCGGCGCCTCGGTGATGGTGCTCGCCGCGTACGCGCTGATCGCGTTCTGGCAGTACCGGCACTGGTGCGCCGACCCGAACTACACCCAGCCGTACTGCTACGAGGTCCGCGACCCGTTGGAGATCGCGTTGATCGCCGGGGCGGCGGCGGGAGCCTGTGTGGGCTTCCTCTGGTGGAACACCTCCCCGGCGCGGATCTTCATGGGCGACACCGGGGCGCTGGGGCTGGGCGGGTTGATCGCCGGCATGGCGATGTCCACCCGCACCATTCTGCTGCTGCCGATCATCGGCGGGCTCTTCGTGATCATCACGATGTCCGTGGTGATCCAGATCATCTCCTTCAAGACCACCGGTAAACGGGTGTTCCGAATGTCTCCGCTCCAGCACCACTTCGAGTTGGCCGGCTGGAGCGAGGTCAACATCGTGGTGCGCTTCTGGATCATCGCCGGCATCGGCGTGGCCATCGCCCTGGGCCTGTTCTACAGCGAGTTCCTCGCCAACATGACCTGACCCGCAGCCCTCGCGCCCCGCGCCCCCGCGCCCCACCCCTCATCCGTCGATCTTGCACTTTCGGCTGGCGGAACGTCCCTTACTGGGCGTTTTGCCGGTGCACAAAGTGCAAGATCGACGCGGGAGGGCGGCGGGAGGGCGGCGCGGGGGGCGGCGTGGGGGAGGGCCGTGGGGGCGGCGTGGGGGCGGGTTCGACACGCCCGGTGAGGCGTTGTGGGGCGGTGGGGCGTGTTCAGCGGTGATGATGTCGGGGTGGGGGAGGAAATCGGCACCGAGGATGGGACTGTCGGACGACCGCGACGGTCGCCGAGCGCGGCGCGTACGCCGGTGACTGCCGGGGCGCGCGGTCCGGAGCGCGGCACGGCGGCCCGCGAACCCGGACCCGGGGCACGGGAATCTGGGGCAGTGGGGCGGGAACCCGGGGCGGCGGGACGCGGGCCGGAGGCCGTGGCGGCGACACCGCCGCGTGGGTTCGACGCGGCCGGCGGGCTGGCCGCGCTGCGCGGCCTGCTGGACCGGCCGCTGACCTCCTACTACCTTCTGCTGTCCTGCGCCGGCCTGCTGCTGCTGATCGGGCTGACCATGGTCTTCTCGGCGACCAGCGTGAAGGACTACGCCGAGGACGGCAACGCCTCGGCCTCGGTGACCAAGCAGGCCATCTTCGCGGTGATCGGCATCGGCGCGTTCTGGATCTGCCAGCGCCTGCCGGCCAGCACCTACCGGTCGTTGGGCCGGCCGCTGCTGTTCGCCTCGGTCGCCCTCCTGGTGGTGCTCAACCTGCTGGTCGCCTACGCCCGGCTGACCAGTCAGAAGTCGGCCAGCTTCGGCCCGATCGAGGCCCGGCTGAACTGGCTGTTCGTCGGCGGGATCCAGCTACAGCCCTCCGAGTTGGCCAAGTTCGCGATGGTGCTCTGGGGTGCGCACCTGGTCGCCCGCAAGGGCGCCGCGCTCGGTTGGTGGCGCGAACTGGCCACCCCGCTCTTTCCGGTGGTCGGCCTGCTCTTCGTCCTGGTCGGCTACAACGACACCGGCACGATGCTCTGTCTGCTGGCCCTGGTCGTGGGCCTGCTCTGGGCCGCCGGGGTGCGGATGCGGGTCTTCGGGGCCCTGGCCACGGCCGGGCTGGTCGGCATCGGCCTGCTCGTGGCGGTGGCCTCACTGGGCGCCGGCTCCGGCGAGCGCGGCGCGGACAACTACCGCCTCGCCCGGCTGGACATGTTCTTCAACCCGCCGGACCCGGAGACCTGCAAACTCAACGACTGCCTCCAGTTCTACCAGGGGCGGCTGGCCATCGAGCACGGTGGCTGGTTCGGTGTCGGGCTGGGCAAGGGCAGCCTGAAGTGGGACTGGCTCCCCGAGGCGCACAACGACTTCATCTTCGCGATCGTCGCCGAGGAGCTGGGCGTGATCGGGTGCGTCGTGGTGCTCAGCCTCTTCGCGGTCCTCGCGTACACCGGTTTCCGGATCGCCCGGCGGGTCGACGACCCGTTCCGCCGGCTCGCCGCCACCGCCGTGACCACCTGGCTGGTCAGCCAGGCCGTGATCAACATCGGTGGGGTGGTGGGGCTGCTGCCGATCACCGGTCTGCCGTTGCCGTTCATCTCCGACGGCGGAAGTGCCCTGGTGGTGACGTTGGCCGGCATCGGCATGCTGGCGTCCTTCGCCCGCGCCGAACCCGATGCGGCCAGAGCACTGCATGCCCGTCCGCCGGCCCGGTGGGTCCGACTACTCTGGGCCCCGTTGCCGCCGCTTCCCGGCCGGCGTCGCCGCCCGGCGACGCCGCCCGCTGGCCGAGGGTCCGTACCCCGGTCCCGCGAGCGGCGCCACGACGATCAGGCCGCGCCGCGCGGGGTCCGACAGGACCGCAGCCGCGGTGGTACGGCGAGCGAGAGGAGACGCTGATGGGTCCGCTGCGTTCGGTGGTGCTCGCGGGAGGTGGCACCGGGGGGCACGTCTACCCGCTGCTCGCCTTCGCCGACTGCCTGCGCCGACACGACCCGGGCGTCCGGATCACCTGCCTCGGCACACCACGGGGCATGGAGAACGACCTGATCCCGCCGCAGGGTTACGACCTGCGGCAGATCCCGGCGTACCAGCTGCCCCGGTCGGTCAACATGAACCTGGTCCGTACCCCCGGTCGGATGTGGACCGCGGCCCGCGCCGCGGGCAAGGTGATCGACGAGGTGCGCGCCGACGTGGTCGTCGGCTTCGGCGGGTACGTCTCGGTGCCGGCCTACCTGGCCGCGTGGCGCCGCGAGCTGCCCATGGTGATCCACGAGGTGAACGTGCCGCCGGGCGTGGCCAACAAGCTGGGCATGAAGTTCACCAAGAACGTGGCCGTCGGCTTCCCGAACCAGCCGAGCCAGGCCGAGTCGCTGCGGGACGCCACGGTCGTCGGTGTGCCGCTGCGCCGCGCCATCGCCGGTCTGGACCGGTACGCGCTGCGTAACGCCGCCCGCGCCCACTTCGGGCTCCGCCCGGACCTGCCGGTGCTCTTCGTGTCCGGCGGCTCGTCCGGCGCCCGCTCGATCAACCTGGCGGTCTCCGGGGCGGCCAAGGAGCTGGCCCGCAACGGCGTGCAGGTGCTGCACGTGATGGGCGCCCGCAACGAGCCGGTGCCGATCCCGACCGACCTGCCGGTGCCGTACGTGACGCTGCCGTACCTGTCCGAGATGGAGCTGGGCTACGCCGCCGCCGACCTGATGCTGGCCCGGGGCGGGGCGATGACCGTCGCCGAGGTGGCCGCGATCGGGCTGCCCACGATCTACGTGCCGTACCCGCACAGCAACCAGGAGCAGCGGCGCAACGCGCTGCCCGTGGTGGAGGCCGGCGGTGGGCTGCTGGTCGACGACGCGGAGCTCACCCCGGACTGGCTGGAGCGCACCGTCATCCCCCTGATCCGCGACCCACAGCGGCTCTACAACATGGGTGCCGCCGCCGGGTCGTACGGCCGGCGCGACGGCGACGAGGCGCTGCGTTCCTTCGTGCTGGCGGCGGTGGCCCGATGACCGCGCAGTTCACCCCGGCCGGCACGCTCACCGCCGAGGACCTGGGTGCCGTCCACCTGATCGGAGTGGGTGGGGTGGGCATGCTCGGCGTGGCCCGGCTGCTGCTCACCCGCGGTATCCGGGTCTCCGGCAGCGACCTGCGGGAGTGGCCCTCGCTGGCCGGCCTGCGGGCGCTCGGCGGCACCATCCACCTCAGTCACGAGGTGAGCAACCTCGACGGCGTGGACACCGTCGTCTACTCGTCGGCCATTCCCCAGGACCACCTGGAGCTGGTCGAGGCGCGTCGGCGCGGCCTGCGGGTGCTGCACCGCTCGGAGGCGCTCGCCGCGGCGATGACCGGCCGTCGGGCGGTGGCCGTCGCCGGCACGCACGGCAAGACCACCACCACCTCGATGGTGACGATGGTGCTCCAGCAGGCCGGTGTGGACCCGTCCTTCGTGATCGGCGGGGAGATCTCCGAGGTCGGTTCGGGCGCCCACCACGGCACCGGCGAGCACTTCGTGGTCGAGGCGGACGAGAGCGACCGCTCGTTCCTCATCTACCGCCCGTACGTCTCGATCATCACGAACGTCGAGGCGGACCACCTGAACACCTACGGCGACTACGCGACGCTGGAGGCGGCGTTCGTGGAGTTCGCCCGCCTGACCGACCCGGACGGGTTCATCATCACCTGCGTCGACGACCCCGGCGGTCGGCGGTTGGCCGAGAGCCTGCGGTCCGAGGGACGACGGGTGTTCACCTACGGCGAGGCGGCCGACGCCGACCTGCGCTTGACCGAGATGGTCTCCTCCGCCCGTGGAGTGCGCTACCTGGCCGCCATCGACGGGCGGTCGCTGGGCGAGTTCCGGCTGCCGGTGCCGGGCCGACACATGGGGCTGAACAGCGCCGCCGCGGTGCTGGCCGCGTACCTGCTGGAACTGCCGCTGGAGGCGGCGGAGGCCGCGCTGGCGGTCTTTCCCGGGGTGCGGCGGCGCTTCGAGCGCAAGGGTGTCGCGGACGGTGTGCTGGTCTACGACGAGTACGCCTACCACCCGACCTCGATGACGCTGGCGAACCAGACGTTGCGCGAGGTCGCCGGGGACGGACGGCTGATCGTCGTCTTTCAGCCGTACCGGCTGTACCGCACCCGCGACAACCAGGCGGAGATCGCCGAGGCGCTGGCCATCGCCGACGAGGTGGTGCTCCTGGAGGTCTTCGGGCCGGGTGAGCTGCGTCAGCCCGGCGAGGGCTCGGCGGCACTGATCGCGGCGGTGGATCTGCCCGCCGACCGCAAGGTCTTCGTGGAGTCGTGGGAGCAGGCCCCGATCGAGGTGGCCCGTCGCGCCCGCTCCGGGGACGTGGTGGTCACCATGGGCGCTCCGCCGATCTCGCTGATGGGCGACGAACTGCTGGCCGCCCTGGGTGAGCGCGCCTCCGGCTCGGCGCCGACAGCGACCGTCGACCCGGTGGCCACCACCCCGGCGCTCGGTGACCCGGTGCCGGGTGGGGCGACGTCCGGCGGCGACGGCGCGGCTCTCGGTGGCACCGCCGTGCCCGGCGGCTCGGCGCCCACGGCCGGATGAGTCCCGGCCCGGCCCGAGGGCGGACCAGCGCCGCCGACGGTGGCGCTCCGCGCCGCGGTCCGGCCCGGCGGTGGCAGTTGGTCCGGGCGGGCCGCGACGCGGTGCCGCCCTCGACCCGCCGGTTCATGGCCCGTGCCCGGCAGCGTCGTATGCGTGCGGCGCTGCCGTGGGCGGTGACCGCCGGGGTGCTCGCCCTGGCCGGGTTGGTCGCCTGGACGGTGCTCGGCACGGGGCTGTTCGGTGTGCGGGAGGTGCGCGTGGAGGGTGCCGACCTGGTCAGCCCGGTGCAGGTGCACGACGCGGCGGAGGTGCCGGACGGGGTGCCGCTGGCCCGGGTGGACCTGGCCGCCGTCGCCCGTCGGGTCGGCGCGCTGCCGGCGGTGGAGCGGGCCACGGTCTCCCGGGACTGGCCCGGCGCGCTGGTGGTGCGGGTGACCGAGCGGACAGCGGTGGCGGTGGTGCCGCAAGGCCAGGTGTTCGCCCTGATCGACCGCAGCGGGGTGGCGTTCCGGACGGTGGAGCGACGCCCGGCCGACCTGCCACAGGTGACTGTCGCCCGGCCGGCCGCCGACGACCCCGGCACCCGGGCCGCGCTGGAGGTGCTCGTCGCGCTGACGCCGCAGCTGCGCGCGGAGCTGGTGGACGTGAACGTGGCGGGGCTGGCCCGGATCAGCCTGCGGTTGCGCGGCGACCGGACGGTGGTCTGGGGTGACGCGAGCCGGGGTACGGACAAGGCCCGGGTGGCCACCGCACTGCTCGACGAGGACGCCGACCGGATCGACGTGAGCGCGCCGGATGTGGTGACCTTTCGTTGACCAGTGAGCGTGCGTGGCGTGACCCGTGGCGCTCCGCGCGGCGACACGCCGCCCGGGTCCTTGGCTCATCGCGCGGTGGCGCTTACGTTGCCTCGAAGAGCTTCAGTGGTTGACATAACTGTAAGCCTCTAGTAGAGGGTTAGGGTTCACCCCTGATCCTCGTTGGAGACAGCTGTCGTCGGCCGCTGGTCTGGCCACGCCGTAACCGGTCGGCCGAAGCCAATCTCGAAGGAAAGGACCGGAGATGACACCTCCGCACAACTACCTGGCGGTCATCAAGGTCGTCGGCATCGGGGGTGGCGGCGTCAACGCCGTCAACCGGATGATCGAGGTTGGGCTCAAGGGCGTCGAGTTCATCGCGATCAACACCGACGCGCAGGCGCTGCTGATGAGCGACGCCGACGTCAAGCTCGACGTCGGTCGGGAGCTGACCCGCGGCCTGGGGGCCGGGGCCAACCCGGACGTCGGGAAGAACGCCGCCGAGGACCACCGCGACGAGATCGAGGAGGTGCTCAAGGGTGCCGACATGGTCTTCGTGACCTGCGGCGAGGGCGGCGGCACCGGCACCGGCGGCGCACCCGTGGTGGCCAACATCGCCCGCAAGCTCGGCGCGCTGACCATCGGCGTGGTGACCCGGCCGTTCTCCTTCGAGGGCAAGCGCCGCCAGGTGCAGGCCGAGACCGGCATAGACGAGCTCCGCAACCAGTGCGACACGTTGATCGTCATCCCGAACGACCGACTGCTGGCCCTGGGCGACCGCAACATCAGCATGATGGACGCGTTCCGCACGGCCGACCAGGTGCTGCTCTCGGGTGTGCAGGGCATCACCGACCTGATCACCACCCCGGGTCTGATCAACCTGGACTTCGCCGACGTCAAGAGCGTGATGAGCGGCGCCGGCAGCGCGTTGATGGGCATCGGCAGCGCCCGCGGCGAGAACCGCGCGGTCGAGGCGGCCGAGGCGGCCATCTCCAGCCCGCTGCTGGAGCAGAGCATGGACGGCGCGCGGGGCGTGCTGCTCTCCATCGCCGGCGGCTCCGACCTGGGCCTGTTCGAGATCAACGACGCCGCCCAGCTGGTCACCGACGCGGCTCACCCGGACGCCAACATCATCTTCGGCGCTGTCATCGACGACGCGCTCGGTGACGAGGTGCGGGTGACTGTCATCGCGGCGGGCTTCGACGGCGGCACGCCCGCGTACAAGGCGGCCGAACCGACCCGCAAGACCAACACCAACCAACCCGCACCGCAGAGCACCCCGGCGCCCGTGCCGGCCACCAACCCGGCCCCGGCCCAGTCACCGCGTCGCGTGCTCTTCGACGACGTGGACGTTCCCGACTTCCTCAAGAACGGGTCCTGAGCACCGCCGATGACCGACAGCTCAGCCACGGTACGACCGGATCGGCACGCCGAACTCGCGGCCGGTCTGGCCCAGGTCCGGTCCCGGGTCGATGACGCCTGCGCGCAGGCCGGCCGGGACCCCGCCGAGGTGACCATGATCGCGGTGACGAAGACCTACCCGGCCAGTGACGTGGTGGCGCTGGCCGGGCTCGGGGTGACCGACATGGGGGAGAACCGGGACCAGGAGGCCGCCGGCAAGGCCGCCGAGGTGGCTGCCGCCGGGGTGCGTCCCCGCTGGCACTTCATCGGCCAGTTGCAGCGCAACAAGGCCCGCTCGGTGGTCCGCTACGCCGACGTGGTGCACTCCGTCGACAGTGTCCGGCTGGCCCGGGCGTTGGCCACCGCGACCGCGGACCGGCGCGAGCCGCTGGACGCTCTGGTCCAGGTGAGCATTGACGGCGACGCGGCCCGGGGCGGCGCGCTGCCCGGCTCGGCGGATCCGGCCGCCGGTCTGGAGCCGGTGGCGGAGGCGGTCGCCGAGGCAACGGGGTTGCGTCTGGTCGGTCTCATGGCTGTCGCTCCGCTGGGGTGGGAGCCGGAGCGGGCGTTCGCCCGGCTCGCGGAGGTCGCCGACGCGTTTCGGGCTGTCCATCCGGGAGCGACCGCGCTGTCCGCCGGCATGAGCGGGGATTTCGACACCGCGATCCGTTACGGCGCGACACATGTCCGCGTCGGTAGCGCGTTGCTCGGAATGCGTCCCACGCTGCGGTAGCCTGACCGCGAGACAAGCAAATTACATCAGTGTTGTTTCAGGGGCGGGCGTCTCCCGGTCGGGGGTCGTGGCGCGCGACGCGAATCGCGCGCCGGGGGGATTGCTGTTCCGGTCCGATGGGCATGGTTGTCCACTCGCGACGGGCGACATGGCACGGGGGCGCGTGCCGCACGGCGGACGGAAGGGCGCGGGATGGGTGCACTGCGCAAGGCGGGGGTCTGGCTCGGTCTGGTCGAAGAAGACGACGAGCGGGCCTACGACGACGGTGGCTACGACAAGGGTGGCTACCGCGACTCGCGGTACCGGCAGAGCCGGTACTCCGAGGAGTTCGCCGACGACGACGAGGACGACGCCGAGGAGCCGCCGGCTCCCCGGCCGCGCGACAGTGGGCGGGGTCGACTCTCCGAGCGGTCGAGCGGCCGGTTGAGCGAGTCCGAGCGCGGTGACGGTGAGCGGCCGGAGCGGATCGAGCGGTCCAGCGTCCGGTCCATCACCCGCTCGTCCGTGGGCGAGACCTCCGGTGCGCTGACCTACCACACTCGGGACAATCTGGCCCTCGCGCCGCAGGTCACGGCGCGTGAGCGGGCCCTGCCCGAGGAGGAGCAGCGTTACCAGATCACCACGCTGCACCCCACCACCTACCGGGAGGCGCGCACGATCGGTGAGCACTTCCGCGACGGTGTCCCTGTGATCATCAATCTCACCGAGATGGATGAGGCGGATGCCCGCCGTCTGGTGGACTTCGCCGCCGGGCTGGCGTTCGGCCTGCGCGGTACGATCGAGCGCGTGACCAATCGGGTGTTCCTGCTCTCACCGGCTAACGTCCAGGTCACCGCAGAGGACAAAGCCAAGATCGCTGAGGGCGGCTTTTTCAGTCTGAGTTGATCCCGCCCGACCCGAGGGACGTCGCTGACCGTGTTGTCGATCTTACTGCAAGTGCTGTACCTGATCCTTTATGTCTTCCTGCTCGTTCTTCTGTCCCGGTTCGTGTTGAGCGCCGTCCTGCAGTACGGCCGTCGCTGGCAACCGGGGCGTGGAGCATCGGCAGGATTGGAATCCGTGTGGAGCGTCACTGATCCCCCTCTCAACGCGTTGAGGCGTGTGATCCCTCCGCTGCGAATTGGTACCGTGAGCATCGACCTGGCCTCCCTTGTGCTCCTGGTTATCCTGTTCGTGCTGATGGAGTTCGTGTTAGGGCCGTCGATCAGGGCATCTGCCTGATGACCGACGCGCTTTCGCGGCCGCAACTGACCCGAGGAGTTTCGATGCCGCTGACCCCGGCCGACGTCCACAACGTCGCCTTCAAAAAGCCGCCGATCGGCAAACGGGGGTATGACGAGGAGGAGGTCGACGCCTTCCTCGATGAGGTCGAGCGCGAGCTCGCCCGTCTCATCGAGGAGAACAACGAGCTGCGCGCCCAGGTGGAGCGCGGCGGCCGTGGCGGTGCCCCCGCCGGCCCCGGCGGCGACGCCCGACTGGCGGCGGAGCTCAACGATGTCAAGGCCCAACTGGACCGGGTGCAGCGCGACAAGTCGGCGGCCGAGCAGGCTGCCCGCGCGATGCAGGCCGAGCTGGAGCAGGTCCGCGCGACCGGCGGCCCGGCCGGCGGCGTCACCGGTGACGGCGAGCAGCAGGCCCTGCGCGTGCTGATGATGGCCCAGCGCACCGCCGACGACCACGTGTCCGACGCTCGCCGCGAGGCCGACCAGCTGTTGTCCGAGGCTCGCAGCAAGGCCGAGGAGGTGACCCGGGAGGCGCGCGCCAAGGCTGACGCCCTTGAGCGGGACGCCCGCCAGCGGCACCAGGAGGCCATGGGTGGCCTGGACGCCAAGCGCACGGCGCTGCAGAAGCACATCGAGGAGCTCAAGCAGTTCGAGCGCGAGTACCGCACCCGGCTCAAGGCGTACCTGGAGAGCCAGCTGCGTGACCTCGACGGTCGTGGCCAGGGCCTCGAAGCCGAGATGACCCGCTCCGAAGCTGGCCGGGTCACTGGCGGCAACGGGCTGGCCGCAGCGGGCCTCGCTGGTTCGTACGGCGGCGGCGGGCGCTCCGGCGCCCTCGAAGCCGGACGCTGAGCACCGGCCGGCGATCGCTGTCCGCCAATGGTGACGGTCGCCGGCCCGGCCTGGACGGTTCGACGCGGCGGGGGTGAGCCGTGATAGTCGCAAGTCTCCTGCTCATCCTCGTCGCGGTGGTGCTACTGGTGCTCGGCCTGGCCGGTGGCTCCAGCTTCTTGTTGGTCATCTCCATCGCGGCCAGTCTGCTGGCCGCCGTGGCGTTGGTGGTGGGGGCCCGCCAGGCAGCCGCCAACCGCGCCATGGCGGATCCCGGCCGGACCGACCGGCGACACCCCGACGCGCCCCGCACGGCCAGCCAGGCCACACCGGGTGTCGCGTACGGGCCGCCGCTGGTCGAGCCGGAGGTGCCGGTCCAGCACGTGCCCACGACGTTTGGTACCGGCGGCGCCGGGTGGCGGCAACCACCCGAGCCGCCGGTCGACCCGCCGCGCGTCGACGACGCGTCGCCGATGGCGAGTGCGGCGGACGAGACGCCTGCGCGGGCCCGGCCGGTCAGCCCGGCGTCGCCCCTCACGGAGTCGACCGGCGACGTGTTCGACCCGGCGGTCGCGGCGGTCGACGAGCCGGCCGCCCAGCAGATCACGCCCGCCGAGGCGGCCCGGGTGGCCCGACTGCTCGACGCTGTCGAGGTCGTCGACGGCCGCCCCCGTTACCACCTGGACGGCTGCCCCCACCTGATCGGCTGGCAGCCCGAGACGTTGCCGGTCGCCGAGGCGGTGGACCTCGGCTTCACCCCGTGCGCGCACTGCGCGCCGGCGACCGCTCTCCTCGCCGACGCCCGTCCGATCTGAAGCGGCGCCGGTGCCCGCGCAGGACACGCTCACAGTGGCGGTACGGGTGAAGCCCGGCGCCTCCCGGGACCGGGTGGGTGGCCGCTTCGACGGCCCGCACGGGCCTGCCCTCGTGATCGCGGTCCACGACCCGGCCGTCGACGGGCGGGCCACCGAGGCCGCCCGGCGGGCGTTGGCCGGCGCGTTGGGCGTCCGGCCGGCCCTCGTGTCGCTGCGTGCCGGCGCGGGCAGCCGGGACAAGCTCTTCCTCGTCGATCGGCCCGGCCCGGACCTGCCCGAGGTGCTGCGCCGTCTGCGTGACGGATCCGCCGAGTGAGGACAGTCCAGGCAAGGCAGCCGTGACGCCCGGGTTGGACATCGCGCTGCTGCTCGGTGCGGCGGTGCTGCTGGTCGCTGTCGGCGCGGTGCGACTCTCCACCCGGCTCGGTGTGCCCAGCCTCCTGGTCTACCTGGCTCTGGGTGTGGCGATCGGCGAGAGCGGGTTGGGCATCCGTTTCGACGACGTCGAGCTGACCCGGACCCTCGGCTTCTGCGCGCTCATCGTGATCATCGCGGAGGGCGGGCTCACCGCCCGGTGGACCACGCTGCGCCCGGTGCTGGGGCTGGCCTCCGCGCTGTCCACTGTCGGCGTGGTCGTCAGCATCGTGGTGGTCGGCGTGGCCGTGCACCTGCTGCTGGGGCTGGACTGGCGGTTGGCTCTGCTCTACGGCGCGGTGCTCTCGTCCACCGACGCGGCGGCCGTCTTCGCCACTCTGCGCCGACTGCGGTTGCCGCCCCGGCTGGTGGCGACCCTGGAGGCCGAGTCGGGGATGAACGACGCCCCGGTGGTGCTGCTGGTGGTGCTGCTGTCCCACCGGGGTTTCGCACACCCGTGGTGGTACGAGGTCGCGTTGGTCTGTTACGAGCTGGGCGTCGGCGCGGCGGTGGGCGTCGCCGCCGGCGTCGCCGGCACGTGGGCGCTGCGCCGGGCCGCGCTGCCCTCGGCCGGGCTCTACCCGATCGCCGCGGTGGGCATCACGGTGCTGGCGTACGCCGCCGGGGCCGTCCTGCACGCCTCGGGCTTCCTCGCCGTCTATGTGGCCGGGGTGCTGCTGGGCAATGCCCGCCTGTCGCACCGGCAGGCGATTCTCGGTTTCGCGGACGGGTTGGCCTGGCTCGCCCAGATCGGGTTGTTCGTGCTGCTCGGGTTGCTGGCCTCGCCGGGCCGGCTGGACGCGGCGGTGCTGCCCGCGGTGGTCGCCGGGCTGGCTCTGGTGCTCCTGGCCCGGCCGTTGTCGGTGGCCGTCTCGGCGTTGCCGTTCCGGGTCGGGCTTCGGGAGCAGGCGTTCCTGTCCTGGGCCGGGCTGCGCGGGGCGGTGCCGATCGTCCTGGCCACCATTCCGCTCTCCGAGCGGGTGCCCGGCGCGGAGCGGCTCTTCGACGTGGTCTTCGTGCTGGTGGTGATCTTCACGCTGGTGCAGACCGGGACGTTGGGGCCGTTCGCCCGCCGGTTGCGGGTGACCGCGCCGGCTGAGGCCGCCGAGATCCACGTGGAGACCGCGCCGCTGGAGCGGATGCGGGCGGACCTGCTCCAGGTGGAGGTGCCACCGGGCTCACGACTGGCCGGGGTGCACGTCGACGAGCTGCGCCTTCCGCTGGGCGCGTCGGTGACCCTGGTGCTGCGCGACGGCGTGGGCTTCGTGCCGGCCCCGGACACCCGGTTGAAGACCGGCGACAGTCTGCTGATCGTGGCGACCGCCGGGGTGCGGGACGCGGCGGAACGGCGGCTGCGGGCGGTCAGTCGGCGGGGTCGGCTGGCCCGATGGTTTGGTGAGTACGGCGATGAGGTGCCCAATTGATCTGCTAGCGTTCCCTTTGCCCCAGTTAGGCATGGCTAGGGGCTGTTAGACGGTGCGACGGTGCGGCACGTTGTCGGACGCCTGTACGTTCCGTATTCTTGCCAACCTCGGGAGTGCGCGGCCATCGTCGCCGTGCGCCCCTTTTCGTCCATAGGGGACGCCTTTGTCGGCGCCCCCTGACCAGGCGCCGCGGCCCGCGCGGTTCCCCGGCCGAGGGAGCGACCCATGGCGAAGCCATCCGACACCAGGACCGCCGGGCGCAAGCCGGTGGCGAAGGCCACCCGCAGCACGGCGGAGACCGAGAAGATCCGGGCGGCGCTGGCGGCGCGGCGGGACGACCTTCGTGCCGAGTACGATCAGACGCTGAGTGAGATCACCGAGCTGCAGCGCGATCGGCTGACCGACTCGGCCGGGGACGACCAGGCCGACACGGGCACCAAGACGCTCGAGCGGGAGCAGGAGATCTCTCTCGCCAACAGCATTCTGGAACGGATCACGCAGGTGGAGCGCGCTCTGGAGCGCCTCGACGAGGGTGGTTACGGCTGGTGCGAGCGGTGCGGCAACCCGATCCCGGTCGAGCGCCTCGCCGCCTTCCCGTCGGCCACCCTGTGTGTGACGTGCAAGCAGCTGGAGGAGCGGCGCTGAGGTCCGTTCCCCGGCGGCGATGAGACGGTGAGCGATCACCGCCGAGACTGTCGATGGGGAGCGCATGACCGCAGTACCGTCCGCCGAACCCGGCCGCACCGATCCGGGCGGCGGCACCCGCCGGCCCCGGGCCGTCGCGATTCTCGCCGGGGTCGCCCTGGTGGCCCTGCTGGCCGACCTGGTCACCAAGCACCTCGCGCTGGCCGCGCTGACCGACCGAGAGCCGGTCCGGCTGCTCGGCGGGTTCGTCTACCTGAGCCTGACCCGCAACAGCGGTGCGGCCTGGAGCATCGGCGCGGACCACACCTGGGTCTTCCCACTGATCACCATCGGTGTGGTCGGCTGGATCGTGTGGATGGCGCTGCGGCTGCGCTCGCTGCCCTGGGCGGTGTCGCTCGGCCTGGTGCTCGGCGGTGCGTTGGGCAACCTCGTCGACCGGATCTTCCGGGCGCCGTCCCCGTTCCACGGGCACGTGGTCGACATGATCAGCCTCTTCGACCCGTACGGTCAGGTCTGGCCGGTGTTCAACCTGGCGGACAGTTCGCTGGTCTGCGGCGTGCTGCTGGCCGTCCTGTTGGAGCTGACCGGCCGCCAGCGTGACGGCCGGCGGGCGGGGCGCGACGGCGACCCGGCCACGACGGACGCCGCGCCGGGCACCGAGCAGCGGGAGCGGGCATGACCTCGGCGTTCGCCGCTGGCGGCGACCACCGTTCCCTTCCGGTTCCGGACGGCCTCGACGGCATGCGCCTGGACCAGGCCGTGTCCCGCCTGTTCGGGCTCTCCCGCACCGCCGCCGCCGCCCTGGTCGACGCCGGGGACGCGCTGGTCGACGGCTCCGCCCGGCCCAACTCGCACAAGGTCAAGGCCGGCTCCTGGCTGGATGTCACGCTGCCCGCCCCGGTCGCACCGCCGACGGTGGTGCCGCAGGCGGTGCCCGGCCTGCGGGTCGTCTACGCCGACGACGACATCGTCGTGGTCGACAAGCCGGTCGGGGTGGCCGCGCACCCGAGCCCCGGGTGGACCGGGCCGACGGTGATCGGCGCGCTCGCCGCGATCGGGCACCGCATCTCCACCAGCGGCGCCGCCGAACGCCAGGGCGTGGTGCACCGGCTCGACGTGGGCACCACCGGGATCATGGTGGTGGCCAAGAGTGAGCAGGCGTACACGGCGTTGAAGCGGGCCTTCAAGTACCGCGAGGTCGACAAGGGCTACCACGCGGTGGTGCAGGGTCATCTGGACCCGCTGCGGGGCACCGTCGACGCGCCGATCGACCGGCACCCCACCCACGACTACCGCTGGGCTGTGGTGTCCGGCGGCAAGCCGAGCATCACCCACTACGACACCCTGGAGGCGTTCCCGGCGGCGAGTCTGGTCGACGTCCGGCTGGAGACCGGCCGGACCCACCAGATCCGGGTGCACTTCTCCACCCTGCGGCACCCCTGTGTGGGTGACCTCACCTACGGCGCCGATCCCACCCTCTCGGCCCGTCTCGGCCTGGCCCGACAGTGGCTGCACGCCCGCGAACTGAGCTTTTTGCATCCCCGAACGGGGGACGAGGTCCGGTTCGTCAGCGACTACCCTGACGATCTGGACCGTGCGCTTCAGATCCTGCGTGACTGAGCGGCGACCGCCCGACACCGTTTCACAGAGGGGATCCCGCCCGTGCGCGCCGGCAACCTGCTGCGGCAGCTGGACCAGCGGCTGCTGCCGCCGCTGACCCGGGCGGTGGCCCGGCTGGGCGACCGGTCGGCGCGCTCCGGCGTGCTCAGTTGGGCCGCGGTGCTCTCCGCGGCGGCGGTGTTGGGCACCGCCGTCTGGGCCGTCGACGACAGCCCGGTCGGCGACCGGACTGTCGGCGAGGTGACCCGGGTCGGCGTTGCCGACGGCGACTCCGTCCCCGGCTACCTGCGCTCCGCCGCGGCCGACCTGGCGGCGCTGCCCGCGTCCGCTGCGGCCGCCGAGGGCGGGACGTACGCGCTGGTCACGCTCGACGTGTACCTGCCTCCGCAGCGGCTGGCGACGGTGCTCGGCGACGTGGGGGTCTCCACCGTCTTCGGGCGGGTTCCGCTGCCCGGCCGGCAGACCGAGATCGTCAAGATCCCCGCGCTGCGGGTGCCCGACGACGTGGTCGCCGGGATGGAACAGGTGGCGGCCCGCAAGGAGACCGAGGCCGCCGACTACCGGGCCAGGGCCGCCGCCGTCGACGGCGACGGGGTTGGCCAGCGGGAGTTGCGGGAGCAGTACGTCAGCGGCGCCGAGGTGGCCGCCGCCGAGGCGGCCGCGTACCGCACCGGCTGCGCCTGCGTCTACGCGGCGGTGGTGCGCGCGACGCCGGTGGCGCTGCGCGGTGTGGCGGCCCGGCCGGACGTACGGGCGGTCGACCCCGCCCCCGAGGTGTACCGGCTGGACCGGACGGTTTTCACGCCACCCCTGCCGGAGCAGCGTGACGTGGTGCGCCCGCCGGCCGACACGGGGCCGAGCCCGGTGCCGACCCGGTCCGAGCGGCCGGCGCCGATGGTCAGCGCGCCGGCGCCGTCGGCCTCCGTGGGCGAATCGTCGGAACCCGCACCAGTCGTGACGATTCCGTCACCCGAACCGTCGACGCCGGAGCCCACCGAGTCGACGCCGCCGAGTGTCACCACCTCGCCGGACGCCACCCTCAGCGAGCCCTTGCCGCCATCGCCGTCGTCGTGATCTGCGCCGGCTGGTGTGCGCTCTGAGGTGTGGTCCGAATAGGGTTGGGTTCGTAGCCTGTCAGACAGAGATCGATGGCGCTGGGAGGGCGGGCCGTGGAGGGCAGTGAGACCGGCTGGGGCCGGCCGGCCGAACCAGCGCCGCGGTGGCGCGCGCTGTTGGACCGTGCCCGGCTGGGCGGTCGCGGCGCGGAGCAGACCGAGCCGGATCGGCGTGGCGAGGAACCGCCGCCGGACCCGCTGCCGCGGCGTGCGGCCCCCAACGGCTACGCCGGGCGGGCACCCGCCATCGGGCATCCGGCCGACCTGTCGTACGGCGCGGAGCCTGCTTACCGGGCCGAGGCGACCTACCGGGTCGACCCCGCGTACCGGGCCGAGCCGGATTACCGGGCCGAGCCCGCGTACCGGACCGAGCCGGGTTATCGGGCCGAGCCGGACTATCGAGCGGAACCGGCGTACCGGACCGAGCAGCCGGACTACCGCGCCGAGCCCGGCTACCGGGCTGAACCGGACTACCGCGCGACGCCCGGCTACCGCGCTGAGCCGGACTACCGCGCGACGCCCGGCTACCGGGCCGAGCCGGACTACCGGGCCGAGCCGGACTACCGGGCCGAGCCGGCGTACCGGGCCGAGCCGAACTACCGGGCCGAGCCGGACTACCGGGCCGAGCCGGCGTACCCGGCCGAGCCCGAGCCGCCGGCCCGCGGCCCCGACCCGGTCCCGTCGCGCTACGCGTTGCTGGACAACGGCTACCGACCGGGCGACCCGCCGGCGGAATCGCGGTACGCCCTGCTGGAGACCGGCTACCAGCCGGAGACCGGCTACCCGGCCGCCCCGTCACCGCCGGTCGCCGCGCCGCCGGTTGCCGTGCCCGTCCCGCCACCACCCGCGCCGGCGGTCGGCTCGGCGGTCGCCGAACGTGCCTACCCGGCCCGGGTCGAATGGCGTCCACCGGCCGTCGACCAGGAGCAGGAGCGCGCCAACGGAGTGCTCCAACGGGACCTCGGCACACCCCGGGTCTTCGCCTTCGCCAACCCCAAGGGCGGAGTGCACAAGACGACCGCCACCGTGCTCGCCGCGGCGACGGTCGGCAGCGTCCGCGGCAAGGGCGTGCTGGCCTGGGACGACAACGAGCTGCGCGGCACCCTCGGCCTGCGCGCCGGCAGCGCGCGGCACGCCCGGACGATCCGGCACCTGATCAGCGACCTCGCCCAGATCGAGATCCTGGAGGGCGCGACCCTGCTGGACCGGCTGGACGACTATCTGCGGCACGCCTCCGACGGCTCGTACGACGTGCTGGCCGGCGAGGAGAGCCCGCGCTTCGCCCAGCGACTGGACCAGTTCACCGTCCGGCGGGTGCTGGAGCTGCTGCGGCGCACCCACGACGTGGTCTGCGTCGACACCGGCAACAACGTGGAGAGCCCCAACTGGCGCACCGTGATGCAGGCCGCCGACCAACTGGTGGTGACCACGGTGCCCCGGGAGGACGCGGCGTTCAGCGCGGACTGGATGCTCGACCTGCTGCACGAGGAGGGCATGGGCGAGTTGGCGGACAACGCGATCACTCTCATCTCCTGCCCGACCCCGGGTCGCTCGACGCTCCAGGACGACCTGGAACGGCACTTCGCCACCCGTACCAGGGGCGTGGCCGTCGTACCGTACGACCCGGCGCTGGAGACCGGGTCGTCGATCGAGTACCACCAGCTCCAGCCGGAGACCCGGCAGGCGTGGCTGCGGGCCGCGGCGATGATGGTGGAGCCGTTCGCCCGGTGAGCTGCTCTGCCGCCACCGGAGCCCCGGCCGGGCGCCGGGCCTGAGAGGATCATCGGGTGAGCCCGGACAACCCCGACCGTGAGCGGCCCGTCGACGAGCCCGACCAACCCACGCCACCCCGTACGCCGGACGCGCAACCGCCGCGGGTCGACCCGTCGGCCGGGACGGCGCCGGGCGAGTTCGGTCCGGGTCAACCGCCGGCCTCGGCGGCGTACCTGAGCTCGCTGGAGCTGCGGTTCGACGAACCGCGTCGTCCGCTGCGTGCCCTGGCGACGGTGCTGGGCGTCGTGCTCGCGCTCGCCGCGCTGGGTGTTCCGCTCGGGCTGCTCTGGGCCGCGCTCGCCCCGGACACTCCGGTGCTCAAGACCGCCGAGGGGGCGATCTACGCCGAGCCGCAACCGGAGCAGCCGATCGCCGCCGACGGCTGGTTCAGCCTGCTCGGGCTCGCCTTCGGGCTGCTCGTGGCGCTCGCTCTGTGGTTCGTGCTGCGACGGCGGCGCGGCCCGGTCGGGCTGCTGGCCGCGGTGCTCGGCACCCTGGTCGCCGCGCCGGTGGCCTGGCAGGTGGGCCGGCGGATCGGTCTGGCCACCTTCGAACGGCTGCTGGCGACCGCCCCGGCCGGGCAGGCGTTCAGCAAACCCGCCGACCTGCGCGCCGGTGGGGTGGACTGGCTGCTCGGCGTGCTGCCGGTGCCGCACGGCAACCTGCTGCTGCCGGCGTTCGGGGCCGCGGTCATGTACACGCTGCTCGCCGGCTGGTCGCGGTGGCCGGGGCTGCGCCCCGAACCCGAGCCGGGAGAGTTCAGTTGGGTGCCGGCGGGGACGCCAGCTCCGACAGCGGCACCGGAACCGCCCGCACCTGACGCAGCAGAGCCGCCTCGCGGTTGAGCAACCGCAGCTCGGCGCGGAGCCGGGAGGCGGTGTCGTCGATCGCCAGCAGCCGTTGCCGGTCGTCGACGGTGAGCGCCGCGGTCGCCGCCACCAGGTGCGAGAGCACGGTCGGGTCCTCCGGCAACTGCTCGGAGATCTCTTCCGGGTCGGAGCGGATCAGGCCGAGGTACTGCCGGAACACCGCGATCACCCGGGCGGCCAGCAGGTCGGCCACCTCGTCCGGGCCGCCCTGGTCGGGCAGCCACTCGACGTCGGCGGTCAGGTAGGGCTCGGCGCTGTCGTCGACCTCGGCGATCCGGAAACGACGCCGACCGACAGTGACGATGTCGTAACCACCGTCGGTCAACTCGGTCACCTGGCGCAGCTCGGCGGTGCAGCCCACCTCGTGCAGCGTCACCTGGCCGACGCCCGGGGCGGCCGGCGCGCCGGCGGGACCGGCGGGCGCGACCTCCCAGCCGGACTGGATGGCCACCACGCCGAACTCGCGCGGAGCACCGTCGGGCAGGCCGACCAGGTGTCGGACCAGCGCCCGGTAGCGCTCCTCGAAGATGTGCAGCGGCAGCACCAACCCGGGAAAGAGCACCGTTGCGAGCGGGAACACCGGCAGCCGTGCGGTCACATGGTCGAGCCTAACCAATCTCACCCGTGGCGGCGTGGCCCGGCTCACCGTCCCGGCGTACGGGCGGCTCGGGTGGGCGTCGGACCGGCCGCCTAGACTCGCAAGGGTGCTGAATCGGATCGACCTGCGCGACGGTCTCGGTGACCCGCGCCGCCTGCTGCCCCGTGCCCAGCTCGACGTGTCCGTCGCCGTCGAGCGCATCCGTCCGCTGGTGGAGGCGGTCCGTGAGCATGGGTACCCGGCGATCCGGGAAGCCAGCGAGCGGTTCGACGGCATCTCCCCGGAGGTGCTGCGGGTGCCGGTCGAGGCGATCACCGAGGCGGAGGGGGTGCTCGACCCGGCGGTGCGTGCCGCGCTGCTGGAGTCCATCGCCCGGGCCCGCCGGGTGCACGCCGACCAGCGGCGCACCGACCACGTCACCCAGGTGGTGCCCGGCGGCACTGTCACCGAGAGGTGGCTGCCGGTCGACCGGGTCGGCCTCTACGTGCCCGGTGGCCTGGCGATGTACCCGTCGACGGTGGTGATGAACGTGGTGCCCGCCCAGGCGGCCGGGGTGCGCTCGCTGGTGGTGGTCAGCCCGCCGCAGAAGGACAACGGCGGCCTGCCCGACGCCCGGGTGCTCGCCGCGTGCGCGCTGCTCGGCGTCGACGAGGTGTACGCCGTGGGCGGGGCCCAGGCGGTGGCGATGCTGGCCTACGGCGCGGCAGTCGACCCGCTGGGCGAGCTGCGCTGCGACCCGGTCGACCTGATCACCGGCCCCGGCAACATCTGGGTCACCGCCGCCAAGCGGCTGCTGCGCGGCGTGGTCGGCATCGACGCCGAGGCCGGGCCGACCGAGATCGCCATCCTGGCCGACGACACCGCCGACCCGGCGCACGTGGCCGCCGACCTGATCAGTCAGGCCGAGCACGACCCGCTCGCCGCGAGCGTGCTGGTCACCCCGTCGGTGGCGCTGGTCGAGGCGGTCGAGGCGGAGCTGGCCCGGCAGGTGCCGGCGACCAAGCACACCGAGCGGGTCACCACGGCGCTGACCGGTGAGCAGAGCGGCGTGGTCCTGGTCGACGACCTTGAGGCTGGGCTGCGGGTGGTCGACGCGTACGCGGCCGAGCACCTGGAGATCCAGACGGTCGACGCCCGGGAGTGGGCGCTGCGGGTCCGCAACGCCGGGGCGATCTTCGTGGGCGCCTGGTCGCCGGTGTCGCTCGGCGACTACTGCGCCGGCTCCAACCACGTGCTGCCCACCGGCGGCTGCGCCCGGCACTCGTCGGGCCTGTCCGTGCAGTCGTTCCTGCGCGGTGTGCACCTGATCGAATACACCGAGGCCGCGCTGCGTGACGTGGCCCCGCACGTGGTCACCCTGGCCACCGTGGAGGACCTGCCCGCGCACGGCCAGGCGGTCCAGGCGCGTTTCCCCGGAGGGCCGGCGTGACCAGTCTGGACGACCTTCCGATCCGCGACGACCTGCGAGGGCTGTCGCCGTACGGGGCGCCGCAGTTGGACGTGCCGGTGCGGCTCAACACCAACGAGAATTCCCACCCGGTCCCGGAGCCGGTGGTCGAGGCGATCGGCAAGGCGCTCGCGGCCGAGCTGCGCGAGCTGAACCGTTACCCGGACCGGGACGCGGTGGCGCTCCGCGCCGACCTGGCCGACTATCTCGGGCACGGGCTCACCGTCGAGCAGGTGTGGGCGGCCAACGGCTCCAACGAGATCCAGCAGCAGCTGCTCCAGGCGTTCGGCGGGCCGGGGCGCACCGCGCTCGGCTTCGTTCCGGCGTACTCGATGCACCCGCTGCTGGCCCTCGGCACCGGCACCCGGTGGGTGCCCGCCGCGCGCGGCCTCGACTTCGGGTTGACCGCCGAGGAGGCGGTCGCGCAGGTCCGGGAGCACCGGCCGGACGTGGTCTTCCTCTGTTCGCCGAACAACCCCACCGGTACGGCGCTGGACCCGGCGGTGATCGCCGCGGTGCTCGACGTCGCGCCCGGCATGGTCGTCGTGGACGAGGCGTACGCCGAGTTCGCCCGGCCCGGGACGGTCAGCGCCCTCGCGGTGCTGCCCGGCCACCCGCGGCTGGTGGTCACCCGGACGATGAGCAAGGCGTTCGGCTTCGCCGGTGGCCGGCTGGGTTACCTGGCCGCCGACCCGGCGGTGGTGCGGGCGGTGCAGCTCGTCCGTCTGCCGTACCATCTCTCCGCGCTCACCCAGGCCGCCGCACGCGCGGCGGTGGCGCACCGCGATGCCCTTCTCGGTACGGTGAGCGCGATCATGGCGCAGCGGGACCGGATCGTGGCGACGCTGCGCGAGCGGGGGTTGCGGGTCGCCGACAGCGACGCCAACTTCGTGCTCTTCGAGGTGGGCGGCGACCAGACCATCGTCTGGAACGCCCTGCTGGCGCAGGGGGTGCTGGTCCGTGACGTCGGCCTGCCCGGCTGGCTGCGGGTGACCGCCGGCACCGCCGCCGAGACCGACGCCTTCCTTTCTGCAATGGAGACTTCGCAATGAGTCGGACCGCCCGGGTGGAACGGATCACCAAGGAGACCAAGGTCCTCGTCGAGATCGATCTCGATGGCACCGGTGCCGCCGAGATCAGCACCGGCGTCGGCTTCTACGACCACATGCTGCACCAGATCGCCCGGCACGGCGGCTTCGACCTGACCGTGCGCACGGTGGGTGACCTGGAGATCGACGCGCACCACACGATCGAGGACACCGCGCTGGCGCTGGGTGCGGCGTTCGACCAGGCGCTGGGCGACAAGGCCGGCATCCGACGGTACGGCTCGGCGACGGTGCCGATGGACGAGGTGCTGGTCCGGGCCGCTGTGGACCTCTCCGGTCGGCCGTACGTGGTGCACGACGAGCCGGTGCTCGCCCCGTACATCGGGCCGGTGTACGCGACCAGCATGACCCGGCACATCTGGGAGTCCTTCGGTCAGGCGGCCCGGGTCACGCTGCACGTCGACGTGCTGCGGGCGGCCCGGCCGGGTGGTCACCCGGACGCGCACCACGTGGTGGAGGCGCAGTTCAAGGCGGTCTCCCGCGCGTTGCGCGAGGCCACCTCGATCGACCCGCGTTCCGCCGGTTCGATCCCGAGCACGAAGGGCGCGCTCTGATGAGCGCGAGGGTTGCAGCGCGGCGGAGCCCCGCAGTCGCGAATGAAGGGTGGCGCTGATGGGTGCCGCGTTGCCGACGTTGCTGCTGATCCTGGCCGGGGTGCTGGTGGGCGGCACCTGGTCGCTCTACCGGCAGGGCGCGCCGAAGGCCGCCGTGCTGATCACCGCGGCGCTCGCGGTGCTCGCCACTGTCGCCGGGGTGCTGCGGCTGCTGCCGGAGAACGGGTGATCGGGGTGACGACATGAGTGACGTGGTGGTGCTCGACTACGGCTCGGGCAACCTGCGCTCGGCGGAGCGGGCGCTGGCCGCCGCCGGAGCGGACGTCCGGGTGACTTCCGACCTGGCCGCGGCGGCTGCCGCCGACGGTCTGGTGGTGCCGGGTGTGGGCGCGTACGCGGCGTGCATGGCGGGGATCGAGGCGCTGGGCGCCGGCCCGGTGATCGCCGAACGGGTGGCCGCCGGCCGGCCGGTGCTCGGCATCTGCGTGGGCATGCAGGTGCTCTTCGAGCACGGTGACGAGCACGGCGTGGTGACCAAGGGGCTGGGGCTGCTGCCCGGCGGGGTGACCCGGTTGGCCGCCACCCGGTTGCCGCACATGGGCTGGAACACGGTCCGGGCTCCGCGGGAGTCGGTGCTGTTCGCCGGGTTGACGCAGCAGAGCCGGTTCTACTTCGTCCACTCGTACGCGATGGGTGACCCGGCGGTGTTGGCCGCCGCCGGTGCCACGGTGACCACCGCCCACCACGACACGGATTTCGTCGCGGCGGTGGAGCGTGGCTCGTTGTCGGCGGCCCAGTTCCACCCGGAGAAGTCCGCCGACACCGGTGCCGCGCTGTTGCGCAACTGGCTCGCCACGTTGCCCAGCGGTGACTGAGCGCCGTCGCGCGGTGCCCGGGCGAGGGGCGTCGCGGTGAGCCGGGAGCGCGCCCGCCGACGGGCCGAGCGGGAGGCGGAGCAGGCCCGGGAACGGGCGGTCCGGCAGCGTCAGGTCGCCCGCCGGCAACGGCGTCGCGCGGTGGTCCGCAGTCTGACGCCGCGGCTGCGGCGGGGTCGCTCCGGGCGGCTGGCCCGGCACACTCGAGGTGAGCGGGCCGCGATCGTGCTGCTCACCGGCGCGGCGTTGCTGCTGATCTGGACGTTTGTCGACAACCTGGCGTTGCGTATCGCGCTGATCGCGCTCTTGCTGCTCGTACTGCCGGCGATCGTGGTGATCGCCCTGGACCGTCGTACCTGATCGAGGAGAAGACCTTGAGCCTCACCCTGTTACCCGCGGTGGATGTCGCTGACGGCCGGGCCGTCCGGCTCGTGCAGGGCGCCGTCGGAAGCGAGAGCATCTACGGCGACCCGTTGGACGCGGCGCTGGCCTGGCAGCAGGACGGCGCGGAGTGGATCCACCTGGTCGACCTGGACGCGGCCTTCGGTCGGGGCACCAACGCGCACCTGCTGGCGGAGGTGGTGCGCCAGTTGGACGTGAAGGTGGAGCTCTCCGGGGGCATCCGTGACGACGAGTCGCTGCGCGCGGCGCTGGGCACCGGGGCGGCCCGGGTGAACATCGGCACCGCCGCCCTGGAGGACCCGGTCTGGTGTGACCGGGTGGTCGCGGAGTACGGCGACCGGGTGGCCATCGGGCTGGACGTGCGGGGCAACACCCTGTCGGCGCGGGGGTGGACCCGCGACGGCGGTGACCTGTACGAGGTGCTGGAGCGGCTGGACAAGGCGGGCGCGAGTCGGTACGTGGTCACCGACATCACCAAGGACGGCACGATGCGCGGGCCGAACCTGGATCTGCTGCGCGAGGTGTGTGCCCGTACGGACCGGCCGGTGATCGCCTCGGGCGGGGTCTCCACGCTGGACGACCTGCGGGCGTTGGCGACCCTGGAGTCGGCCGGGGTGGAGGGTGTGATCGCCGGCAAGGCGCTCTACGCGGGCGCCTTCACGGTGGCCGAGGCGCTGCGGACGCTGGCCGAGGCGTGACGACGACCCGACTGGGGTCGGGCGGCCCGTGGGAGCAGCGCTACGGGTATTCCCGGGTCGTCCGGGCCGGTGAGCGGGCCTGGACGGCCGGTTGCACGGCGACTGTGGACGGCCGGGTGGTGCACGTCGGTGACGCGGCCGCGCAGACCGCGCTGGCGCTGCGGATCGGGTTGTCCGCGCTCGCCGAGGTGGGTGCGGAGCCGGGCGACGTGGTCCGGACCAGGATGTACGTGACGGACCGGCTGCACGCCGACGAGGTGGGCCGGGCGCACAACGCGGTCTTCGGCGCGGTCCGGCCGGCGGCCACCCTGGTGGTGGTGGCCGCTCTGCTGGACCCGGAGCACCTGGTCGAGGTGGAGTTGGAGGCGTACCTCGGCGATCGCTGAGGTGATCGCCCGCGCGGTCCGCAGGTGGTCCCGTAGTCCGATAAGTTGTGCACAACTTAATTGTGGGCTACGGTTCGGTGGTGACGGATGACCTGGTGCTGCGCCGGCAGGTGTGCTTCGCGCTCTACGCCGCGTCGCGCGCACTGACCGACGTCTACCGGCCGATCCTCGACGAGGTCGGGTTGACCTACCCGCAGTACCTGGCGCTGCTGGTGCTCTGGGAGCGCCCCGACGACGCCCCGACGGTGTCCGAGTTGGGCACCGAGCTGCGGCTGGACTCCGGCACGCTCTCCCCGCTGCTCAAGCGGCTGGAAGGGGCGGGCCTGGTGGTGCGGCGGCGGTCGGCCCGCGACGAGCGGCGGGTCGAGGTGGGCCTCACCGAGCAGGGCCGGGCGCTGCGCGAGCGGGTCGGCGATGTCCCGCTGCGGATCGCGCAGGCCACCGGGCTGGGCTTCGGCGAGCTCGTCGCGCTGCGCGACACCCTCACCCGGGTCACCGACACCATCCACCGACAGAAGGAGCAGTGACCACCATGCAGGTTGTCTACACCGCGTCCGCGACCGCCACCGGCGACGGCCGGGACGGCCACGTCGAGACCTCCGACGGCACGTTCGCCCTCGACCTGGCAGTGCCGAAGGAGATGGGGGGCGCGGGTGGCGCGGCCAACCCCGAGCAGCTCTTCGCCGCCGGTTACGCGGCCTGCTTCCACAGCGCGCTGCGGCTGGTGGCCCGCCGGGCCAAGGCCGACGTGACCGGTTCCGTGGTCGCCGCCGAGGTGGGCATCGGCCCGAACGGCAGCGGCGGCTTCGGGCTCACCGTGCAGCTCGTCGTCGACCTGCCCGCCGCGCCCCGCGAGGTCGCCGAGCAGATCGTCGAGCAGGCCCACCAGGTCTGCCCGTACTCCAACGCCACCCGTGGCAGCGTCGACGTCACCCTCACCGTCCGCGAGACCCTGTCCGCGTGACCTCGCGGCCCCAGGCCCCCACCCGCGGACGAGAGGACGACCACCCCATGACCAGCAACCGCGAGATCCACCTGGCCAGCCGCCCCCAGGGCTGGCCCACCGAAGACACCTTCCGGCTCGTCGAGACCCAGGTGCCGACGCCCGGCCCGGGCCAGATCGTGGTCCGCAACCAGTACATGTCCGTCGACCCGTACATGCGCGGACGGATGAACGACGTCAAGTCGTACGTGCCGCCGTTCGCGCTCGACGCGCCGCTCGACGGTGCCGCGATCGGTGAGGTGGTGGCCAGCGAGTCGGCGGACGTCGCCGTCGGGACCACAGTCCTGCACGGGCTGGGTTGGCGGGAGTACGCGCTGCTCGACGCCGCCGCGGCCCGCCCCGTCGACCCGAGCATCGCCCCGGTCAGCGCCTACCTGAGCGTGCTCGGGATGACCGGGTTGACCGCGTACGCCGGTCTGCTGGAGGTGGCCGCGATGAAGCCCGGCGAGACGGTCTTCGTCTCCGCCGCGGCCGGCGCGGTGGGCAGCCTGGTCGGCCAGATCGCCAAGCTCAAGGGCGCCGGCCGGGTGATCGGCAGCGCCGGCTCGCCGGCCAAGGTCGAACGGCTGCGGGCGCTGGGCTTCGACGCCGCCTTCGACTACCACGACGGGGTCCGCGAGTCGCTGCGTGAGGCCGCCCCCGACGGCGTCGACGTCTACTTCGACAACGTCGGCGGTGACCACCTGGAGGCCGCGATCTCGGCCATGAACCTGCACGGTCGGGCCGCCATCTGCGGCATGATCGCGCAGTACAACGCCACCGAGCCGCCGGCCGCGCCGCGCAACCTGGCGATGGTCATCGGCAAGCGGCTGACCCTGCGTGGCTTCCTGGTCAACGACCACAACGACGTGCGGGCGGCGTTCGTGCGCGACGTCTCGGGTTGGCTGCGCGACGGCACGCTGTCCTACGACGAGACGATCGTGGACGGCATCGAGAACGCCCCGGCCGCGTTCCTCGGCCTGCTGCGCGGCGACAACCTCGGCAAGATGCTCGTCAAGGTGTGACGCAGCACTCGTGTACGGCGGTCGACCCGAGCGGGTCGACCGCCGTCGCGCGTGCGGAGGATAGGCTCGCGGCATGACGGTGGCGGTACGGGTGATCCCCTGTCTGGACGTGGACGCCGGGCGGGTGGTCAAGGGGGTCAACTTCCTGGACCTGCGGGACGCCGGCGACCCGGTGGAGCTGGCCGCCGCGTACGACCGGGCCGGCGCGGACGAGTTGACCTTCCTCGACGTCACGGCGTCCTCCAGCGACCGGGGCACCATGCTCGACGTGGTGCGCCGCACCGCCGAGTCGGTGTTCATCCCGCTGACCGTCGGCGGCGGGGTCCGGCAGGTCGCCGACGTGGACACGCTGCTGCGCGCCGGTGCCGACAAGGTCGGCGTGAACACCGCCGCCATCGCCCGTCCGGAGCTGATCGCCGAGATCGCCGACCGGTTCGGCCGGCAGGTGCTCGTGCTCTCCCTCGACGTGCGGCGCTCGCCGAACGGCGGCACGCCCAGCGGCTTCGAGGTCACCACCCACGGGGGTCGGCGCGGCACCGGCATCGACGCCGTCTGGTGGGCGCACCGGGGCGCCGAGTTGGGCGCGGGGGAGATCCTGCTCAACTCGATGGACGCCGACGGCACCAAGGCCGGCTTCGATCTGGAGCTGATCGCGGCGGTGCGCGCCGTGGTGGACGTGCCGGTGGTGGCCAGCGGGGGCGCCGGCGAGGTGGCCCACTTTCCGCCGGCGATCGGCGCCGGCGCGGACGCGGTGCTCGCCGCCAGCGTCTTCCACTTCGGCGAGCTGACCGTCGCCGAGGTCAAGGACGCGCTGCGCCTCGACGGCCACCCGGTGCGCTAGTCAGGCGGGCCACCGTCCGCGCCGGGCCCAGGTGGTACGCGTCGTGCGCGATCAGATCCGCGAACGCTCCCGCCCATGCCCAGCACCGGGCGCATGTGCCGCAGATCGGGCATCGCCCCTTTCGCTGCTCATGCTCGTCCAGAACCCGCCACCATCGAGCCAGCTGCTCCTGGCTGGGCGCACTCACCGGGCTCCATCCGTGTTCGCCTGGATGGCCGCGACGGACACCTGCGCCTCGAAGCACCACCCCCCAGCACAATCCGGTACGGGGCCAGCGCACGTGTGCCCACGCAACCGCACCATCCCGTCGACATGCTGGGGGTCCACCACCACCGCCCACACCAGCTCGTCGCGGTTGGTCGGGTTCGGGCTGATCTCCCACGCCAGCAGGTGCAGCGGGGTGCCCGCAGGCACCTGAAGGTTGTCGGTCATGTTCGGCTCCGAGGGCGAGGGGTGGACGTCACCGGAATGGCAGACACAGATCCCGCCGATCCCGTGGGAAGCTGCTGCGCCAGATGAACTGATACGTCGAGCGTGGCCGATAAGCTGGGCCTATGGCAGGTGTGCGCGGTGTGCACACGCTCCTGCACACGCTGGAGGTCGGAGATGGACACCTTCGGGCAGCTACTCAGACGGCACCGCGAGAGCGCCGGGCTGTCTCTGCGGCAGCTCGGTTCGCTCATCCACTTCCAGTACAGCCACATTGCTCAGGTGGAGCGTGGTGGACGCCGTCCCACCGCTGCGCTGGCCGTGGCCTGCGATCGGGCCCTGGACGCTGACGGCGCGCTTGTCGAGGCATACCGGACCGACCGTGCCGGTGCCACCGACATGCACAGACGCACCATGCTGCGGGCCATGACCACCTTGGCCGCCGCCCCCGCCGTCGCACCTCTGGCAGGGTTCGAAGCCCTTCGCCACGGCCTCGGCGACGCGGTGACGCCCGACCATGACGAGTGGGAGCAGATCGCGGTCGAGTACGGCCACAGCTACTACCGGCAAGCGCGTCCCACGCTGATGGCCCAGCTGAGAGCCGACCTAACCGTGCTGCAACACCAGGTCGCAGCCGACACTGGTCGGCACCGACCTGGTCTTCTGCGAGCTGCCGCGCGCCTATCCGTCATCGTCGCGTTGAGCCTTGTCGCGTCGGGGCAGAACGTGATGGGTCGCCGCTGGTGGCAGACCGCCCATCGCATTGCCGGCGAATCCGGGGACAGCGACACTCGAATGTTGGTGCGGGCATGGGATGTGGTCAACGGCTGCTACGACGGACGCCGACCGTCGGTGATCGTCGCCCTGTCGGACAAGGCGTTGCCTCTGCTGGGCCGAGAAGCCACGTCGGCGGCGTGCGGGTTGCTCGCCGGCCGCGCCCAAGCCCTGTCGTTGGCTGGGCGGCACACGGAGGCGGTGGCGACGGTGCGGCAACTCGCCGACCTGGCTCAGCAGCTACCAGCCGCGATCGCGAGCGACGTCGAGTCGTTGTGGGGGTGGCCGGAGCATCGGCTGCATCACACCGAATCGTGGGTGTACACGCACGCTGGCCGTCTGGTCGACGCGGAGGCCGCGCAGGAGCGGGCCCTCGACCTGTACCCGGCATCGCAGGCGCGGTTACGTGCGCAGGTGCAACTGCATCAGGCTGCCCGGCTCGTTCGGGGTGGGCACATCCCCGACGGGTTGCGGCACGCTGCCGACACCCTCGACGCGCTGCCAGTCCGTCTCCACAACCAGCTGCTGCGATCGGTGGCTGCCCAGGTCACGGCTGCCGTACCCCCGGCTGAGCGGTCAAGGCCGGCGTTCGCGGATCTCGTCGACCGGGTTCGGGCCCAGGCTCATCCGCTATGCCGGTGACGTACAGCGTGCACACCGCCGAATCGGCCGAGGCCATGTTTCCGGCGCTGGTGAGTCTGTACGCGGTCGTCTACGCCGAGCCACCGTACTCCGAGGGACCGGAGCAGGTGGCCGGCTTCGCCAATGGTTTGCCCGACGAGACGCGACGCGACGGGTTCACTCTTGTCGTTGCCGAGGACGCAGGCGTGCTGGTGGGTGCGGCGTACGGATGGAGGTTGCCAGCCGGCCGTTGGTGGACACGCGCCGACAACGAGCCTTCTACTGATCTACGGGCCGCCGACAAGTTCGCGGTGATGGAGTGGATTGTGCATCCGGACCGGCGCGGTGCGGGTATCGGCGCGGAACTCATCCGTCGGCTCCTCGACGGGCGGTCCGAGCGGTGGGCAACCCTCGCGTCCAACCCGGCGGCACCGGCCCGCGCCGTCTACCAGCGCGCGGGATGGCAGCACGTCGGCTGCTCAGCGATGCCCGACGGCACACCCATGCACCTGCTGGTCCTGCCGTTGCCCGTTGCGCCGGTCCGGCGTCGCTGATCCCCGCCGCCCCCGCCGGGTGAGGATCGCGACGACAGGGCTCAGCGCTCGCCGGAGTGCCCCTCCGGTGACCGACGCGGGGTGGGAATCGAACGGACCGCGTACTCCTGGACGGCGGCCGCGTGGTCGGCCTCGTCCAGGATCCAGTCCGCGTTGCCGGGCGCGTGCCGGCGGGTCAACACACCCTGCACGGTGTCCACTGTGGTGGCCACACCCGCGCGCGGGCGGGTACGCCACAGCTGCTCACCCTCGGCGGTGATCCGGAACCAGCCGTCGGCGACGCTGACCAGCCCGGCGCCGACCAGCCGCTGGACCGCGGCCTCCACCTCGTGTCGCTGCGGGATCGCATGGTTGAGGTGGTCGGCTGTGGAGAGCACGTCGGTCAGGCGGACGCCCTCCGGCCGCCGGCTTGTCGCCGACCGACGGTGCCGTCCGGCGCCGCTCGCGATGACGAGCGACACGAAGATCCAGGCGTCGTTCCAGCGCCAACCGTTCTCCCCCATGCACAGATGATGACGGCGCGCGTCGCGGAAGGGAACACCCACCCACGAACCGGTGCGCGGTACCACCCCCACGTACCGGTTCGCGGACGGTCGGTGAGGTTCAGCCGGCCGGGGCGGCCGGCGCGGAGTTGCCCGGCGGGGGCGCGGCAGTGTCCGGCGCGGCGGCCTCCGGCACGGCGAACAGCGGGATGAAGAACTGGGCCAACGGACCGATGGCCAGCGCGTACGCGACGGTCCCCAGGCCGACGGTGCCGCCGAGCAGCCAGCCCAGCGCCAGCACGGTGACCTCGATGACGGTGCGTACCAGTCGGATCGACAGGCCGGGCCGGCGGGCCACGTACCCGGTCATCAGACCGTCGCGGGGGCCGGGGCCCAACCGGGCGCCGAGGTAGAGAGCGGTGGCGGCGCCGTTGGCGACGATCCCGCCGACCAGCATCGCGATCCGGGCGCCGAGCGGGCCGCCCGCGGGCAGCAGGACCAGTGTGGCGTCCACGACCAGGCCGATCACCACGACGTTGCTGACCGTGCCGAGGCCGGGGCGCTGCCGCAGCGGGATCCAGAGCAGCAGGACCAGCGCGCCGACGGCGATGGTGACAGTGCCGAAGGAGAGCCCGGTCCGCTTGGAGAGCCCCTGGTGGAACACGTCCCACGGGTCGAGGCCCAGGCCGGAGCGGATCATCAGGGCCATGCTGACGCCGTAGACGATGAGCCCGAGGTAGAGCTGGACCAACCGTCGAACCGGCCGGTGCCGCAGATTGCCAAGCAGTGCCATGCGTGCCACCCTAGGTGCCAATCCTCGTCGAGGAAGAAGCCAATATTCGAGGAGTGGCTATGAACGGGCAGGTGCGAGGCGTCCAATTGGCCCGTCTGCTCGGGCAGTGGCATGCCCTGCCGGGCCGCCGCCGCAGCCCCGACTACGCCGCGCTGGCCGGCTCGGTGCGTGGGCTGCTGGCCGACGGCCGGCTGCCGCTGGGCGTCCGCCTCCCAGCCGAACGGGAGCTGGCCGAGGCGCTGCGGATCAGCCGGACCACGGTCACCGCCGCCTACCGGCAGCTACGCGAGACCGGGCACCTGGCCAGCCGGCGGGGCGCCGGCAGTTGGACGATGCTGCCCGGCAACCACCGGGTGGCCAGCACCGGCCTGTGGACCCCACTGGACGACCGGGAGATGCTCGACCTCGGCGTCGCCGCGCTGGCCGCGCCACCGCAACTGCTCTCGGCCGCACGGGCCGCCGCCGAGGACCTGCCCCGCTACCTGAACGGGGCCGGTTACCACCCGACCGGCATCATCGAGCTGCGCGAGGCGGTGGCCGACGGGTACACCGCCCGGGGCCTGCCCACCTCGCCCGACCAGATCATGGTCACCAGCGGCACCCAGCACGCGCTGGATCTGGTGCTGCGGCTCGCCCTGGCCCCGGGCGGCACCGTGCTGGTCGAGTCCCCGACCTACCCCAACGCCCTGGCCGCCCTGGCCGGCCGTCGGGCCCGGATCAGCACCCACGGGCTGGCCGCCGACGCCGGCTGGGAGCCCGACCTGCTGCTGGGCAGTCTCCGCCAGACCCGACCCAAGCTGGCCTACCTGATCCCCGAGTTCCAGAACCCGACGGGGCACCTGATGCCCGCCGCGCTGCGCGAGCGGGTGGTGGCCGCCGCGCACGCCGTCGGCACCGATCTGATCATCGACGAGTCCTTCGTGGACCTGTCGATGGACGGCACCGAGGTGCCACCCCCGGTCGCCACCTACGACCGGCACAGCCGGGTGATCAGCATCGGCGGGATGAGCAAGCCCTACTGGGGTGGCCTGCGGATCGGCTGGGTGCGCGCGTCCGCGCCGCAGGTGCAGCGGCTGGCCGCCGTGCGGGTCGGGGTCGACATGGCCAGCCCCGTGTTGGACCAACTGGTCGCGGTGCACCTGCTCGCCCACGCCGAGGCCATCGTCGCCGACCGCCGCGTCCAGTTGGCCGTCCAGCGCGACGCCCTGCTCGGCGCGCTGGCGCACCAACTGCCGGAGTGGCGGGTCACCGTGCCGCGCGGTGGCGTGACGCTGTGGGCCGAGTTGGACGGCCCGGTCTCGAGCGCGCTGGCCCGGGCCGCGGACGAGGTCGGCGTACGGCTGGCTCCCGGTCCCCGGTTCGGCCTGGACGGCACCCTGGAGCGCTTCCTGCGGCTGCCCTTCACGCTGCCCGCCGCGGACCTCGTGGAGGCCGTCGGGCGTCTCGCGGCGATCCGCTACGACCTGGACCGGGCCGGCCGCCAGCGGTGGCGCGAGCCGGCCGTCATCGCCTGAACGTCGCTGCCCCGAACGCCGGTGGCCCCGCACCCGAGCGGGTACGGGGCCACCGGCGACGCGTCAGAGCTCGGCGAGGGTGCCGGCGTACATCCGGTCGATCTCGGCGGCGAAGTTGCTCTCCACCCCACGCCGCTTGATCTTCAGCGACGGGGTGATCTCGCCGTCCTCGATCGTCAGGTCGCGCGGCAGGATGGCCACCTTCTTGATGGTCTCCCAGCGGTTGAGCTTGGAGTTGAGCTGCGCGACGTACTCCTCGACCATCGTCTGGGCCTCAGCCGACGCGACGATCTCGGTGTAGCTGCGCCCCTCCAGTGGGCCGCCGGCGACCCAGCCCCGGATGGCGTCCGGGTCCAGGGTGACGAGCATCGTGCAGAAGTTGCGGGCCTGACCGACGACGACCGCCTGCGAGGTGTACGGGCAGATGGCCTTGAACATGCCCTCGATGTGCGACGGCGCGATGTACTTGCCGCCCGAGGTCTTGACCAGGTCCTTCTTGCGGTCGGTGATGCGGAGGTAGCCCTGCTCGTCCAGGGTGCCGATGTCACCGGTACGGAAGAAGCCGTCCTCGGTGAACGAGGCGGCGGTCTCCTCCGGCAGGTTGTGGTAGCCGCGCATCACGGGCCGACCCCGCACCAGGATCTCCCCGTCGGTGTCGATCCTGCACTCCAGGTCGCCCATCGCCCGCCCCACCGTGCCGATCCGCAGACCGTCCGGCGGGTTGACGAAGTTGCCCGCGCTGGTCTCGGTCAGGCCGTAGCCCTCGGAGATCGGCAGGTTCGCGGCGGCGAAGAAGGTGGCGATCTCCGGGCTGAGCGGCGCGGCACCGGACACCAGCACCCGCATCCGGCCGCCCAGACGAGCCTGGAGCTTGCTGAACACCAGCTTCTCGGCCAGCCCGTAGCGCACCTTCAACCCGGCCGGCACGGGCTTGCCGGCCTGCTCCAGGGTGACCTTCTCCTTGCCGACGCCGACGGCCCAGCCGAAGATCTTCGCCTTCGCGCCGCCGGCGCCCTGCGCGGTGGTCACCGCCTTGTTGTAGACCTTCTCGAACACCCGCGGAGCGCCGCACATCAGCGTCGGGCGGATCACCGAGAGCAGCTCGACCAGCTTGTCCACCCGCCCGTCGACGTAGGTGGGCAGGCCGACGTGGATGGCGCCGCACAGCAGGGTCTTGCCGAACGAGTGGGCCAGCGGCAGCCACAGGTACTGCAGGTCGTCGTCGCGCAGCAGCCCGACCTCCGCCTGCGCGACCGCCTCCCAGCACCAGCCGCCGTGCAGCAGCTCGACGCCCTTGGGCTGGCCGGTGGTGCCGGAGGTGTAGATCAGGGTGGCCAGGTGGTCCGGGCCGATGCCAGCCACCAGCATGTCGATCAGCTCCGGCTCGGTGGCCAGCGCCTGGGTGCCGCGCTCCTCGAGGTCGGCGAGCGTCAACTGCGCGACAGCGGCCTCCGGGTCGACCGCGCCGTCGAGAAGCACCACGTGGGTGAGCGCGGGCAGGGTCGCCCCGGCGATCTTCGCCGCCTGGGCCGGGTTCTCCGCGAACAGCACCTTCGACCCGGAGTCGGCGATGATGTACGTCGCGTCGGCCGGCTCGGTGGTCGGGTAGACGGTGGTGGTCGCGCCGCCGGCGCACATGATGCCGAGGTCGGCGATCACCCACTCCAGCCGGGTGTTGGCGAGGATCGCGACCGGGTCCTCCTGGCCGACGCCCAGACCGTGCAGGCCGGCGGCGACCGCCTTGGCGCGCTGACCGACCTGAGCCCAGGTCAGCCAGGCCGGCCCCGAGTCGTCGGAGTTCGGGGACGCGAACGCGTGCCGGTCGGGGGTGGCCGCCACGCGCTTGAGGAACATGTCCGGGATGGAGCGGTACGGTACATCGAGAGCCATCGCTGTAGCCGCCTTCGGGGGTGGTGGCGTGACGGTCGTCACGTCATGATGGTTACCGAAGAGTATTGCGTGGCACCGTGCATCGGCTAGTGCGGTGTCCACTTACGTTTGCCGCGTCGGCGGCCGGGGGTTTCGTCGTACCGATGGTGTTGGGTGTGGTTGTGCCTCGTCGTCGGGATCCTGCCGCGCCCGGGGTGGTGTATCGCACCGCGCGGGTGGCGTTGCGGGTTACGCCAGGGCAGCGGCGGCGGTGTTTCGGGTTGCTGCGTTCGGCTGGTGATGTGTGGGCGTGTGTGTTGGAGGTGAACGCGTGGCGGCGTCGCCGTCGGGACGCGCCGTTGTCCGGCTATCAGGAGTTGTGTCGGGAGTTGGCGGCCTCGGGGCCGGGCACGTTCGCCGAGTTGGACTCGACGGGGGCCCGGTCGGTGTTGCGCCGGTACTCCGACGCGTGGTTCGCGGCAGCGAAGCGACGTAAGGACGGTGACGTGTCGGCCGGGTTCCCGCGTCGGCGGCGGGGGTTGGTGCCGGTGCGTTGGTTTCAGGGCACGTTCGCCCTGGACGGGTGTCGGGTCCGGATCCCGACGGGCAAGGGCGCGGCGCCGTTGTGGGTGAGGTTGGCGCGGGAGGTGCCGTACCCGCTCGAGCAGGTCCGCTCAATCACGCTGCTGTGCGAGGGCGGTCGGCTGTTCTTGGACGTGAGTGCCGAGATTCCGATCGCGACCTATCCGACCGGCACTGGACCGGACCCGGCCCGGATCGCTGGGGTGGACCTGGGGATCATCCACCCGTATGCGGTGGCCGGCCCGGACGGTGCGGGGCTGCTGGTGTCGGGGCGGGCGATCCGGGCGGAGCACCGCATGCACCTGGCTGACACGAAAGCCCGCCGCCGTGCGGTGGCTCGCCGGGCGCCGAAGCCGGGTCAGCGGGGTTCGCGGCGGTGGCGCAAGTACCGACGCCGCGCCCGTATGGTGGAGGGCCGGCATTGGCGCAGGGTCCGTCAGGCCCAGCACGAAGCCGCCCGTTCGGTCGTGTCGTGGGCGGTCGAACAGCGAATCGGTGAGCTGCGCGTCGGGGACCCACGTAGGGTGCTTAACATCGAGGCGGGGCGGCGGCACAACCTGCGGTTGCGGCAGTGGCAGGTCGCCCGGCTTTTGCAGGTCCTCACCGACAAGGCCACCCTGGCCGGCATCACGCTGCGCCTCGTGGACGAACGTGGCACATCCTCGACCTGCCCTGCCTGCCAGCGGCGGGTACCGAAGCCCCGTGGGCGGACCCTGTCCTGCCCGCACTGCCGGTTTTCTGGGCACCGTGACCTGGTCGCGGCTGCCACCATCGCCACCCGTAGCCCGGGCGGCGGACCCACGACCCCGACAGCTGTTGTGTTGTCGGAGGTGCTCACGCACCGTCGAGCCGGACGGCACCTTCCCGGTGCCGGCCAGTCCCGACGTGATCCCCGTCGCCCACGGACGGCGCGAGGATCAGTTGGCCCGCGCTGGCCCGCCCCACCACCCGGAGGGGAGTCGCTCGCCCACAAGGCGAGGATCCACAACGACCACCGGACACCCGGTGAACGTTCATGGACACCGCACTAGCCCTGGTGATCGTCCGGCCGGCCCGTCTCACCAACCGGTACGGCCGATCAGGCGTACCGGGCGGCCATCACTGACCAGTCGTAGGTGGCCCGGACCCAGTTGCGCCGAGCGGCCAGGGCGTCGCGGATCCCGTCGTCGGCGGTGGTCCGCAGCGCCTCCTCCGCGTCCAGGTACGTCGCCAGACCCTGGTTGAACCGGTGTGCCGCACTCCGGAGCGCGGTCACCTCGTCCGCGTCGCCGTCCTGGGCGAGCACCGTGACGAGGTTGTGCGCGTCCGGGTCGGCCTGGCTCTCCTTGCCGTAGGAGAAGAGGTCGTTGCACCAGCAGACCAGGTCCACCGCCAGCAGATCCAGGGCAACCAGCCCCGGGTTGGCGCGCTGGGTCGGCCCGGAGGGCCGCGTCGACGCCAGGTCGGTCAGGGTGAGGCAGGGATGAACGCCCCCGATGTGCCGGCGCAGCTGCACGTACTCCGCCACCTCGGGTACGCGCCGACGCTCCCGGTTACCCGCCTCCCAGAGCAGCGCCAACAGGTACTCGCGCATCTGGCTGACGAACCGCAGCAACAGCCCGGCGTGATCGTGCAGTCGGGTCCGGCGGCAGAGGTCGTGCAGCGCGTCGCCCAGTGGCCCGACGGCGGGCGGTGCGACGTACGGGTCACCGCACCGGTCCAGCACGTCGAGCAGTGTGCTGATCGCCGGGCCCAGCCGGACCGGGTCGGCGCCGAGGCCGTCCTCGTCGCAGGCGTCGTCCATGACGAAGAGCCAGCTGATCAGGTCAGTGAGCAGCCGCAGGCCCTCCGCCGAGCCGTCCAGGCAGGCGCGACCGGCCAGGCCGGCGGCGTCGGCCCGTTCCAGGCGGTGCACGCGCTGGCTGGAATCGACCAGACCGAACGTCCGCGCCCAGTCGATGCTCTCGCCTGCTACCTGGTCAGTGGCCTCGTGGCGTCCCGTGGGAAACGGGGGTTCCCGCAGCGCCGAAATCGCGAAGTCCCGCACAGTGAGCCCCCACTCCCGTGCCGCCCGGCGCGGAGCGGCGCGGTGAAGCGTACGGGAGGAGGTATCTGCATGTTTCGCTGGGTGTGGGAAATTCCACAGTCTTTCGGTGACCGTTTACGTACAGCCAGTCACATGCCCAGGTCGGCGGTCCGCAACCGTTGAGCCGTCTCCGCCGAGCCGTTCAGTTGGACCCGGGCCACCCGTTGCCGGCCGGAGAAGAACAGCACCAGCTCGGCCGGGGGCCCGACCAGGCGCAGTGGCTCACCACCGCGACCGAGGGAGACCTCCCCGTGGCCGGGCGCCTGCACGTAGAGGTCCGCCGAGAAACGCCGCAGCGCCAGCCGGGCCATCGGGGCCGCGCGTTTCCAGAGGGCGCTCTGCAGGCCGGTGGCCAGCTCGCGCGGCTGCCACCCGGAGTCGGCTCGCCGGACGTCCTCGTGATGGATGAAGAACTCCATCGTGTTGGCCAGCTCGTCGGTCAGCGGGTTGCTGATCGGGCTCCACAGCGGCGGTCGGCGCACCTGTGCCACCAGCTCGGGGTAGGGCCGTGCGGCGAGTCGGCGACGGACCCGCTCGGAATAGCCGCGCAGCGGCGGCAGCAGGATCCCACCCGCCGCGTCCGGACGGCGCTCCCGCAGCACCAGATGCGCGGCGAGGTCGCGGGTCGCCCAGCCCTCGTTGACAGTAGGGGCGTCCGGCCCGAGGGCCAGCAGAAGATCGGCCAGCGCCTCGCGCTCGGCTCGGGCGTACCGCGGCATGGCCCGATCGTAGGCCCGGTGGCCGCTCGGCGCGCGGCGGCGGACGCCGGTCGGCACCGGGAGCACGCCGCCGTCCGGTACGTGATGGTCGACATATCCGGTCAGGGTCGGCGGCACTGGCTCCGACCGGTAAGGATGAGGGAGATAATTGCGGCTTACGGCGGGGGAGAGCGTGGCGAGCAAGACAAGTCGGGACGTTCTCAGTCGAGGGCTGGGGGTCCTGCGGCAGGCGATCCGTGAGCAGCCGCGGATCTTTTCGGTGGCGGTCGTCGGCAGCGTGCTCTTCGGCGGGATGATCATCGTCAGCGCCCGGGTCGTCGGGTCGGTCATCGGTGAGGTGGCGCTGCCGGCCATCGAGCGCGGCGAGGTGGGCGCCGGCACCCTGGCGCTGGCCGCGGCCGCGTTGTTCGGGATCAGTGTGCTGCGGGTGGCGGGCATCTTCGGCCGCCGGCTCGGCGCCGGCTACATGCAGTACCGCCTCCAGGCCTCCTACCGCCGCAGGGTGACCCGTCGGTACCTGGAACTGCCGCTGTCCTGGCACCACCGCAACTCCACCGGCACCCTGCTGTCCAACGCCAACTCCGACGTGGAGGCGGCCTGGTACCCGATCGCGCCGCTGCCGTTCGCCGTCGGCACGTTGGTGATGCTGGTCGGGGCGATCGTGTCGCTCTTCGCCACCGACTGGGCGCTCGCCCTGGTCGGGCTCGCGGTCTTCCCCGCCCTGTTCGCGCTCAACGTCGTCTACTCCCGCCGGATGGCCCCCAGGCAGGCCCGGGCGCAGCGCCTGCGCGCGGAGGTCAGCGGCATCGCCCACGAGAGCTTCGACGGCGCCCTGGTGGTCAAGACGATGGGTCGCGAGGCCCAGGAGACCGCCCGGTTCGCGGGCCGCGCCGGCGAGCTGCGCGACTCGCTGATCGCGGTCGGCCGGCTGCGCGGCATCTTCGACCCGCTGCTGGAGACGCTGCCCAGCCTCGGCACCCTGGCCGTCCTGGTGGTCGGGGCGTTCCGGTTGCGCCAGGGCGCGATCAGCGTGACCGAGCTGGTCAGTGTGGCCTTCCTCTTCACCGTGCTGGCCTTCCCGGTGCGGGCCATCGGTTGGGTGCTGGCCGAGCTGCCGCGCAGCGTCGCCGGCTGGGACCGGGTGCGCCGGGTGCTCGACGCCACCGGCGAGATGCCGTACGGGCAGCGGGTGCTCGACCCCGACGCCGCCGGCCCGGCCACCCTCACCTTCACCGACGTGCACTACTCCTACCCGCCGGCCGAAGCGCACCCGCCCGGCGCGCAGGTCCTCGGCGAGGTCGGCTTCACGGTGCCGTCCGGTCGGACGGTGGCCCTGGTGGGGCCCACCGGCGCCGGCAAGTCCACCATCGCCTCGCTGGCGGTGCGTCTCGTCGACCCCGACTCCGGCACCGTGAGCCTGGACGGCGTGGACGTGCGCGAGCTGACCTCCGTGTCGTTGGCCGGCACTGTGGCCCTGGTCGCCCAGGTGCCCTTCATCTTCGACGACACGGTCCGCGCCAACATCGCCCTCGATCGGCCCGGTGTGGACGACGAGGTGGTCTGGGCGGCGCTGCGGCTGGCCGAGGCGGACGGTTTCGTCGCCGCGCTGCCCGACGGTCTGGACACCATGGTCGGCGAGCGGGGCACCTCGCTCTCCGGCGGTCAGCGGCAGCGGCTCACCCTGGCCCGCGCGCTGGCCGGTCGACCGCGCCTGCTGGTGCTCGACGACGCGACGAGCGCTGTCGACCCGCGGGTGGAGGCGGCCATCCTGGCGGGGCTGCGCTCCTCGACCACGCAGGCGGGCGTTCCCGCCGCGTCGATCCTGGTGGTGGCGTACCGCCGGGCCACCATCGCGCTCGCCGACGAGGTCATCTACGTGGAGCAGGGACGGGTGGTCGCCCGGGGCACCCACAGCGAGTTGTTGGCCACCGTGCCCGGCTACGTCGACCTGGTCACCGCCTACGAGCAGGCCGAGGTGGAGCGGGCACAGGAGAGTTCCTACGGCGACGATGTGGCGCCGCTGCCGTCGGGCCTGGAGATCGAGGTGGACCGGTGAGCGCGAGGAGTGCAGCGGAGCGGAGCCCCGCAGTCGCGAACGAAAGGCGTGCCCGGTGACGACGTCGACGCTGAACAAGGACGAGCCGGAGGCGCGGGAGGAGACGACCTGGCAGACGCTGCGTCGGGGCCTGGCGCTCTCCCCGGAGCTACGGATCGGTCTGGCCGGCACGTTGGCCCTGGCGTTGGTCTACATGGTGGGTCGGGTCGCCGTGCCGGTCGCCGTGCAGCAGGGCATCGACCGGGGCCTGGTCGGTGGTCTGAATCTGACCGTGGTGTGGACGGTGGTGGCGATCACCGCGGCGATCCTGACGATCACCACGATCTGCGGCTACCTGATGATGCGCCGGCTGTTCACCGTCAGCGAGACGGCGCTGGCCAACGTCCGGACGCGCGCGTTCCGCCACGTGCACGACCTGTCGATGCTGCACCAGCAGTCGGAGCGGCGCGGTTCGCTGGTCTCGCGGGTCACCAGCGACGTGGACCAGATCACCCAGTTCCTCCAGTGGGGCGGGGTGATCCTGCTGGTCAACCTCGGTCAGCTGGTGGTCACCACGGCCGTCATGCTGGCGTACTCCTGGCAGTTGACACTTGTGGTGCTGGCCGCGTTCCTGCCGGCGGTGTTCGTCATCCGGCAGTTGCAACGTCGCCTCGGCGGCGCGTACGCGACGGTGCGTCAACGCACCGGCACGCTGCTCGGCGCGATCGGCGAGAGCGTGGTGGGCGCGCCGGTGATCCGGGCGTACGGGATCGCCGGGCGCACCGAGCGGCGGCTGGACGAGGCGATCGACAAGCAGCGCCTCGCCCAGCAGCGGGCGATCCGGATCAGCATCGTGGGCAGCTCGGTCGGGGAGTTGGCGGCAGGGTTGGCGCTGGCCGGTGTGGTGGTGCTCGGCGTGCTGTTGGGGGTGGACGGCACGCTGTCGATCGGCCAGCTGACGGCGTTCCTCTTCCTGGTGACGCTCTTCATCCAGCCGGTGCAGATCGCCACCGAGGTGCTCAACGAGGCGCAGAACGCGATCGCCGGCTGGCGTCGGGTGCTGGACGTGCTGGACGTCGCCCCCGACGTGGCCGACCCGGGGGAGCAGGGGCGGGAGCTGCCGGACGGGCCGCTGGACATCCGGTTCGCCGGTGTGCGGTTCGCCTACCCGGGTGGTCCGCCGGTGCTGCACGACATCGACCTGGAGATCGCGGCGAAGAGTCGGGTGGCGGTGGTCGGTGAAACCGGCAGCGGCAAGACCACCTTCGCCAAGTTGCTGACCCGGCTGATGGACCCGTCGACCGGGGCGGTGCTGCTGTCCGGGGTGCCGCTGACCGACGTCCGGTTCGGCTCGCTGCGCTCCCGCGTGGTGATGGTGCCGCAGGACGGGTTCCTCTTCGACGCGACGGTGGGGAATAATGTCCGGTTCGCCCGTCCGGAGTTGACCGACGAGCAGTTGACCGTCGCCTTCACCGAGCTGGGCCTGTCGGACTGGCTGGAGGGCCTGCCGGCGGGCCTGGACACCCCGGTCGGCGAGCGCGGCGAGGCGCTCAGCGTCGGGGAGCGGCAGCTCGTCGCGTTGGCCCGCGCGTACGTGGCCGACCCGGACCTGCTGGTGCTCGACGAGGCGACCAGCGCGGTGGACCCGGCGACCGAGGTGCGGTTGCAACGCACCCTGGACGCGGTCACCCGGGGTCGGACCACCCTGGCCATCGCGCACCGGCTCTCCACCGCACAGGCCGCCGACGAGGTGATCGTGGTGGACCGGGGCCGGGTGGTGCAGCGCGGCCCGCACGACGAGCTGGTGCGCGACGCCGACTCGGTGTACGGCCTGCTCTACGCCTCCTGGCTGGAGCAGACCCGGTGAGGTGCGGCGGGGCGGTGGACGCGGACGGGCGGGTGCTCTAGGCTCCGGGTTAGGTAAGCCTAACCTTTGAAGGAGGTCGCGCCCATGCGGCCCAACTCCGCCGAGATCGTCCGTACCCTCGTCGCCGGCCGCCTGCCCGGCCTCGTGCACCTGGCCCACCGGCCGGGCCCGCACCACGCCCGGCACGCCACCGACTCGGACGGGCGGGTGCTGCTGCTGGTGCCGGTGGCCAGCCACCTGGCCGCCGCCCTGCAACCGGCGGCCGGGGGCAGCGACGTCGCTGTCGTGCTCGACGTGCTCGACCTGCCGCCCGCCGCCGGCGCGCCCGGACTGGGTCGCGCCTGGGTGTCCGGCTGGGCGGCCGAGCTGCGCGGCGACGAGGCCCGCCACGCGGCTGACGAGTTCGCCGCGGTCGAGCCGACCGGTGACCTGCTCGACCTGGGCACCCGGTTCCGGCTGTTCCGCTTCGAGGTGGTCGAGGTCCGCTGGGAGCGGGCCGGCGTCGTGCGCCGGATCGACCCGGTGGAGTACGCCGAGGCCGAACCGGACCCGGTGCACCCGGTCGAGGCCCGGCTGCTGGCCGACCTCGCCGACTGCCACGGCGCCCGGGTGACGGAGTACCTACGCCAGCAGCTCGGGTTGACCGAGCACACCCCGGACGGGCCGCCCCGGGTGGTGCGCATCGACCGCTACGGCCTGGTGGTGGCCCTCGGCCGACCCGGCGCCCGGCGTCGGGTCCGGCTGGCCTTCCCGGGCCCGGTGACCGACCCGGCCGACCTGCCGCGGCTACTCCCACCCCTGCGACTACCTGCCGACGCCCACCCCCCGCACTAACCGCCCGCCGCCCCGCGCCCCGCGCGCCGCGCGCCCCGCCGGCGTCGATCTTGCAGTTTGGGTTGCCGTTACGCGTCATATGCCCCGTTTGTCGGGACAGAAAGTGCAAGATCGCGGGGACGGGCGGGGCGGGGGCGTCGGCCGGGCGGGGGCGGAGCGGGGCGGGCGGGGCGGGGTTGGGGCGGGTCAGGTTGGTAGGGGGCCGGTGAGGTAGCGCTGGATCGTGGGGCCGATCGCGGCCACCAGGGTTTCCGGGTCGGCCGAGGCGACCGGCTCTAGGCGCACCACGTGTCGCATCATGGCCAGGCCGATCATCTGGGTGGCCACCAGGGAGCCTCGCAGCGGTAGCTCGACCGGGTCGACGTCGAGGTTCTCCAGCACCCGGCGCAGCACCTGGGTGGTGACGAACTCGCGCAGTAGTCGAGCGGTCCACTCGTTGCTCACCGCAGAGCGCAGCAGCGCCTGTGCGGCGCTGCCGGCCGGGGAGTCCCAGACGCCGAGGAAGATGCGCACCATCCGCTCACCGACGCCGTCCCGGTCGCCGGCGAGCACCCTCGGCACCAGTTGACCGGGGTCGACCGGAAAGTTCATCGCGGCAAGGAAGAGCTGGTCCTTGCTGCCGAAGTAGTGGTGCACGAGCGCCGGGTCGACCTGCGCCGTGCCGGCGATGCCACGGATCGAGGCGGCGTCGTAACCACGGTCGGCGAACGCCGTCCGCGCCGCGTCGAGAATCGCCTCCCGGGTGCCCGGGTTGCCGGGTCGCCGGCCGGTCCGCCGCGTCATCGCCGCCCTTCGTTCGTCCGCCTCGCCGAGTCGTGGGGCGGGCCCGCCCCCCCCCCGGGTCGGCTGCCGCGCCCGGCGCCGCCCCCCGCGCGGGCGGGCAGAGATCGGAAGAGCGGGCGGGA
>NZ_JBEYSY010000006.1:0-374621 GCF_040704315.1 Micromonospora sp. NPDC047644 | reverse complement strand
GGGTGCTCCCCGGGCGCGGGGCGCGGGGCGCGGGGCGCGGGGCGCGGGGCGCGGGGCGCGGGGCGCGGGGCGCGGGGCGCGGGGCGCGGTGTGGGGTGTGGGGTGTGGGGTTGTGGGGTGTGGGGTGTGGGGTGTGGGGTGGTGTCAGCGGTCTCGGCGGCGGGGACGGTAGCTGGCCAGGGTGGCGGGGAGGCCGCGGCGGATGATTCCGGCCCAGTCGGTGTCGCCGCGCAGCACCGCCGCAGCGGTCTTGCGGGCCTGCTCGACGGTGAAGTGCGGTGGCAGCATCAGCTCCGCCGGGTCGACCAGGGCGTTGATCACCACCGGCCGGTCGGCGGTGAGCGCCCGGTCCCAGACGTCGCCCACCTGATCCGGTGAGTCGATCAACTCGCCGTGCAGCCCGAGCACGTCGGCCCACTGGTGGTAGGCGATGTCCGGCAACTGCTGGCTGTCCGGGAACATCGGCGTCCCCTCGGTGGAGCGCTGTTCCCAGCTGACGAACGCCAGGTCCCGGTTGTTGAGCACCAGCACCACGAAGCGCGGGTCGGCCCAGCTGCGCCAGTACTTCGCCACGGTGATCAGCTCGTTGACGCCGTTCATCTGCATGGCGCCGTCACCGATCAGCGCGACCAGCGGCCGGTCGGGGTGGGCGAACTTGGCGCTCAGCGCGTACGGCATGGCGCCGCCCATGGACAGCAGCGTGCCGGAGAGGCTGGCCAGCATGCCGGGGCGTACCTGGATGTGTCGGGCGTACCAGGCGGTGGTGGTGCCGCAGTCGACAGCCAGCAGCACGTCGTCGGGCAGCCGTTCGTTGAGGGTGTGGAAGAGCAACTGCGGGTTGACCGGGTCGGCGGCCTGCTCGGCCAGGTCGCGTTGCACGCGGCGCCACGCCGAGGTGGCCTCGGTGACCTCCGCCCGCCAGGCGGTCGGCCCGGGGCCGGGGCCCAGCTCGTCCAGCAGGGCCCGCAGCGTGGGGCGGGCGTCGCCGGTCAGGTTCACCTCGGTCGGGTAGCGCAGCCCGAGCTGGGTGCCGTCCAGGTCGATCTGCACCGCGCGGGCCTGCCCGGGTTGCGGGTAGAACTCCGAGTACGGCATGTTGCTGCCCACGATCAGCAGCCGGTCGCAGCCGCTCATCAGCTGCCAGCTCGGTCGGGTGCCGAGCAGCCCGATCGCGCCGGTCACCCATGGTTCGCGGTGGTCGACGGCGGTGAAGCCGAGCAGGGCGGTGGCCACGCCGGCGCCGAGCCGGTCGGCGATCTCACGGACCTCGTCGCGTGCGCCGAGTGCGCCCTGCCCGACCAGCATCGCCACCCGCTGCCCGCCGCGCAGCACCTCGGCGGCCCGGCGTACGTCCGCCTCCGGCGGCACCGTCGGTGTGCTGCTCGGCGCGTTGCTGGTCTGGTAGTAGCCGTGGGCGTGGGGCGGGTTCGGGACAGCCGGCTCGTCCTGGATGTCCAGGGGAAGGATCAGCGCGGTGACGGTACGCCGGGCCAGCGCCGTGCGGCACGCGCGGTCGACCAGGTGGCGTACCTGTGCCGGGTTGTCGAGCTGGGCCAGGAACGCTGCCGCCACGTCCTTGTAGAGGGCGAGCAGGTCGACCTCCTGGTAGTAGCCGCCGCCCTCGGCGGTGGTCGCGGTGTGCCCGACCAGGGCGATCACCGGTTGGTGGTCGAGCTTCGCGTCGTACAGGCCGTTGAGCAGGTGGATGGCGCCCGGCCCGCTGGTGACCAGCGCGCAGCCCAGCGGGCCGCCGCCGTACTTGACGTGCGCGGAGGCGGCGAAGCCGGCGGTCTCCTCGTGGCGGACCTGGATGAACTGGGCCCGTCCGTTCGTGCGTTGCAGCGCGGAGGTGAGGCCGTTGATGCCGTCGCCGGGGTAGCCGAAGTAGCGGTGTACGCCCCAGCTGAACAGTCGCGACACGATGTGGTCCGCGACGGTCGGACGCCGGGGCAGGGTGCCCGCTTCGCCCGCGGTGGTGTCGTCTGCGCTCACCTGGCTGGTCCTTCCCGTCACGTCCGGTGTCCGCCGGTCATTCCCCGTCTTGTTCGGACAAAACACCCCGTTGGGCGGGCCTGGGAGCACGCTGCTCCGCGTCCGGCAGAATCGTCGGGTGCCCGTCCACCAGATCACCGACCCCGACGACGACCGGATCGCCGACTACCGAGCGCTCACCGACGTCGAGCTGCGCACCCGTTGGGAACCACCGCACGGCCTGTTCATCGCCGAGGGGGAGCTGGTGCTGCGCCGGGCGTTGCGCGCGGGCTACCCGGCCCGGTCGTACCTGGTCGACGCCAAGCGGGTCGACCAGCTCGTCGACCTGGACACCGGCGACGCCCCGGTCTACGCCGCGACCCAGGACGTGCTGCAACGGGCCACCGGTTTCCACGTACACCGGGGGGTGTTGGCGTCGTTCCACCGCCGGCCGCTGCCGACGGCGGCCGAGGTGCTCGCCACCGCGCGCCGGGTCGTGGTCCTGGAGGACGTGAACAATCACACCAACCTGGGCGCGATCTTCCGGGGTGCCGCCGCGCTCGGTGTCGACGCGGTGCTGCTGTCGCCGACCTGCGCCGATCCGCTCTACCGGCGCAGCGTGCGGGTCAGCATGGGTGAGGTCTTCGCCATGCCGTACGCGAAGCTCGACCGCTGGCCCGCGGGCCTGGACCAGGTGCGGGAGGCCGGCTTCACGGTGCTCGCGATGACGCCCGCGTCGGACGCCGTACCGATGCAGCGGTTGACCCCGGCGCAGCGTGAGCGGGCGGCGTTGCTGCTCGGTGCCGAGGGGCCCGGCCTCACCGCGGCGGCGCAGGCCGCCAGCGACGTGCGGGTGGTTCTTCCGATGCGGCGCGGTGTGGACTCGTTGAACGTCGCCGCCGCGGCGGCGGTGGCGTTCTGGGAGCTGGGGCGCGACGACGCGCCGTTCGACGGCGGGTAGACCGCATCAGCTTGCATGGCCATGCGTTCTATTGCATAATTTTCCCCGTGTCCAAGGTTCTCACCTCCCTGCCCACCGGCGAACGTGTCGGCATCGCCTTCTCCGGCGGCCTCGACACCTCGGTCGCGGTCGCGTGGATGCGCGACAAGGGCGCCATTCCCTGCGCCTACACCGCCGACATCGGCCAGTACGACGAGCCCGACATCGCCTCGGTGCCCGGTCGTGCGCTCAGCTACGGCGCCGAGCTCGGCCGCCTGGTCGACTGCCGCGCCGCCCTGGTCGAGGAGGGCCTCGCCGCGTTGACCTGCGGCGCCTTCCACATCCGCACCGGCGGTCGGGCCTACTTCAACACCACCCCGCTGGGCCGCGCCGTGACCGGCACCCTGCTGGTGCGGGCGATGGTCGCCGACGACGTGCAGATCTGGGGCGACGGCTCGACCTTCAAGGGCAACGACATCGAGCGGTTCTACCGGTACGGCCTGCTGGCCAACCCGATGCTGCGCATCTACAAGCCGTGGCTCGACACCGCCTTCGTCACCGAGCTGGGTGGCCGTAAGGAGATGTCCGAGTGGCTGCTGGAGCGCGGCCTGCCCTACCGCGACAGCACCGAGAAGGCGTACTCGACCGACGCCAACATCTGGGGCGCCACGCACGAGGCGAAGACCCTGGAGCACCTCGACACCGGCATCGAGACGGTCAACCCGATCATGGGCGTCCGGTTCTGGGACCCGTCGGTGGAGATCCCGACCGAGGACGTCACCGTCGGTTTCGACCAGGGTCGCCCGGTCACGATCAACGGCAAGGAGTTCGGCAGCGCCGTCGACCTGCTGCTGGAGGCCAACGCCATCGGCGGCCGGCACGGCCTGGGCATGTCGGACCAGATCGAGAACCGGATCATCGAGGCCAAGAGCCGCGGCATCTACGAGGCGCCCGGGATGGCGCTGCTGCACTACGCGTACGAGCGGCTGGTGAACGCCATCCACAACGAGGACACCCTGGCGAACTACCACAACGAGGGTCGCCGCCTGGGTCGGCTGATGTACGAGGGCCGCTGGCTGGACCCGCAGGCGCTGATGCTGCGCGAGTCGTTGCAGCGGTGGGTCGGCACCGCGGTCACCGGCGAGGTGACGCTGCGGCTGCGCCGGGGCGAGGACTACTCGATCCTGGACACCACCGGCCCGTCGTTCAGCTACCACCCCGACAAGCTGTCCATGGAGCGCACCGAGGACTCGGCGTTCGGCCCGTCGGACCGGATCGGTCAGCTCACCATGCGCAACCTGGACATCGCCGACTCGCGGGCGAAGCTGGAGCAGTACGCCTCCCTCGGGCTGGTCGGCGGCGGCGGGAACCCGCAGCGGATGATCGGGGCCGCGCAGGCCGCCTCCACCGGGTTGATCGGCGCGATGCCCGAGGGCGGCGCGGAAGCGATCGCGTCCCGGGGCGTCGCCTCGGCGGAGGACGAGGCCCTCGACCGCGCCGCGATGGAGTTCGGCGTCGACTGACCCCTCGCGCCACGCCGCCAGGCCGGGGCAACCCACGCCGCCGCCCCGGCTCGCGTCGCCGGCCGCTGTTCGAGATCCGGCGTCACGGACGGTAGCGTGTCGGCCGTGTTCCCTACCGTCCGTGAGGTCCTCGCCCTGGACCCGGTCCGCCACGGCGCGCCTCGCGTGGTCGCCGGCGACGAGGGGCTGGACCGACCCGTCCGCTGGGTGCACGTCGCCGAGGTGCCGGACATCGCCACCCTGCTCGGCGGTGGCGAGCTGGTGCTCACCACCGGCATCGGCCTGCCCGGGGACGACGCCGGGCTGCGCGCGTTCATCGGCGACCTCGCCGACGTCGGGGTCTCCGGACTCGTCGTCGAGCTGGGCCGCCGCTACGTCAGCGGTGTACCCCGGGTGATGGCCGCCGCCGCCGAGCGGCGTGGGCTGCCCCTGGTGGAGCTGCGCCGGGCCACCCCGTTCGTCCGGATCACCGAGGCGGTGCACGCGCTGATCGTCGACGCGCAGCTCACCGAGCTGCGCGCCACCGAGGAGATCCACCAGCGGTTCAACGACCTCTCCGTGGAGGGTGCCGACGCCGCCGAGGTGATCCGACAGGCCGCCGAGCTGTCCGGCTGCCCGGTGGTGCTGGAGAACCTGTCCCGGCAGGTGCTCGGGTACGACCCGGCGGGGGAGAGCGCCGAGCTGCTGCTGGACGGCTGGGAGCAGCACTCCCGGCGGATCCGTCCGGCCGGGCGGACCGCGTACGACCCGGACAGCGGCTGGCTGGTGACCACCGTCGGCGCCCGGGGGCAGGACTGGGGTCGGCTGCTGCTGCGCTGGCCGGCCAGCGGCGACGTGCCCAGCGCCCAGGCCGTCGAACCGAGCGCGGGCTCGCCGACCCGGCTCACCATCCTGATCGAGCGGGCCGCGTCCACCCTCGCGCTGGGAAGGCTGATCCGCCGCGACGCCGAGGGCCTGGAACGGCAGATCCACCGCACCCTGCTCACCGCGCTGCTCGACCACTCCCGCCCGGTGGACGAGGTGGGACTGCGGGCCAAGGCCCTCGGCGTGGTGCTCGACCGGCGGCACCTGGTCGGCGTGATGGTCCGGCACCGCGCCGACGACCCCGCCGGGGAGGTCGGCCCCGAAGCCGGCCAGGCCCGGCTGCGCGATCTCTCCGAGGCGGTCGGCCAGGCCCTGCGGGAGGCGAAGCTGACGGCGCTGACCAGCGCCGTCGACGACAACTCGGTGGGCGCGCTGCTGGCCCTGGCGGACCCGGCCGCCGAGGACCGCGCGCTGTCCGCGTTCGCCAGCGCCCTTCGTCGGGTACGCCTCGACGCCGGCACCGGCCGACTGGGACCGGGGGTCGAGACGACTCGGGCTCCTTCCGGCGTCGACGTGTCCCGTGCGGCGTCGGGTGCTTCCCGTGCGCCGTCGGGTGCGTCCCGTGCGGCGTCGGGTGCCGACCCGTCCCGTGCTGGCTCCGGCTCAGATCCGGCCCACGCGGCGTTCGGCGCCGATCCGTCCCGTGCGGGCTTCAATGCCGATGCGTCCCGTGCGGGCTTCAATGCCGATGCGTCCCGTGCGGGCTTCGGTGCTGATCCGTCCCGGGGTGCTGGCCCGGGTGCCGTGATCGTGGCCGCCGGATCCGGGGTGAGCACCCTGCGGGAGGCCCGCCGGTCGCTCGTCGAGGCGCGGCAGATCGCCGAGGCGGCCCGTCGGGACCGGCGCGACCTGCCGATCTTCCGGCTCCCGCACGTCGGGCTGGCCGGGCTGCTGCACCTGCTGCGCGACGAGCCCCGCCTGCAGACGTTCGTGGAACGAGAACTCGGCGCCCTGCTGGAGTACGACGCCCGGCACCCGAGGGAGCGGCTGCTGGACACCCTGCGGGCGTACCTGGAGCAGGGGCGCAACAAGTCCGCAGCCGCTGCCGCCGCCCATCTGTCCCGGCCGGCCTTCTACGAACGCCTCGCCCGCATCGCCCGCATCCTCGACGTGGACCTCGACTCGGTAGAAGCCACCCTCTCCCTACACGTAGCCCTACTAGCCCTAGAAGCTGTCCGCACCCCGTAACCCCCGCGCCCCCCACCCCCACACGCCGCGATCTTGCACTTTCTGCTGACACATAGCCCCACAAAGACGGCATATCGACAACACAAAGTGCAAGATCGGCGGGGCGGGGGCGGGGCGGGGCGGGGCGGGGCGGGGCGGGGGCGGGCGGGCGGGGGGCGGGGCGTACGGGGTGGGGTTGGTTAGGTTGCTAGGGCGTTTAGGGCTTTTGCGTAGGTGGGGGGGATGTGGTTGGGGCCGCCGGGGGTGAAGACGTCCGAGTGGGCCACCGCGGACCAGGCCGTCTCCGGGACGGCGTCGACCAGGGCCTGGATCACCGGGGCGTCGCGCCACTGGTCCTGCTCGGCGAGCAGCCCGAGGGCCACCACCGACTCCTCGACCTCGCCCACGCACTCGAACGGCTTGTGCCCGTCCACGCCCAGCAGCTCGCGGTAGCCGGGGATCTGCGACTCGTCGGCGAGCAGGTCACCGCCGAAGATGCCCACCACCCGCTCCCGGGGCATGAACGGCGCCATGGCCAGGAAGACGAACCGGCACTTCGGGCAGTCCCGGCACCAGCGCTCACTCGCGTCGCGCAGCTTGAACGCCTGGTTGCAGCTCGTCACCACGTCGTCGTACCGGGTGAACTCGGCGAACAGCCGGGCGATGTGCAGCTCGGACAGCGACCGCAGCAGGGAGAAGTACGGGTCGGTGAGACCGGCGTGCTCGGCCAGCGACGCCCGCAGCAGCCCCTCCGCCTCGACGCCCTTGGACCACTGGTGGTTGATCTCGTGACCGTCCCAGACCAGGTTCGGGTCGGACGCCGAACGCTCGTTGGACATCACCACCGGGCCCAGCCCGTGCAGGACGGCGGTGGCCACCGCGATCAGGGAGTTGATGGCGGTGACCGGGATGTGCCCGTTCAGCGCGCCGGCCGCGTTCAGGTCGAACAGCACCGGGTCGATGCGCCGCCGGGCGGCGAGCGGGACCAGCCCGGACGCCTCGTTGACGGCGACGATCACGTGGTTCGGGTTGACCGAGAACGGCACCGGGTCCAGCTCGGCGCGGCGCAGCGCCTCCAGGCTGACGATGGAGTCCTTGCCGCCGCCGACCGCGGAGAGCGGGCGACGGTCCGAGTCGTCGTACACCCGGGGGGTCGCCGGGGAGCCGGCCGGCACCTCCGGGCGCAGCGTGAGCACGTGCGGCAGTTGGTTGCGGTACGCGTACTCCGCGAGGCCCTTGGTGTAGATGGCCGTGACGTAGTCGACGGTGGCCGCGCCCAGCGGCGTCGGCAGCACGAGCCGGGGCGGCGCGGCGGCCTTGTAGTAGCTGACCCCGGCGACGAGGTGCAGCACCTCCAGCACCCGGTTGAGGGTCGCCACCGTCTCGTCCGAGGGCGGCTCCGCCGGCAGCGGGAGGGTGATCACCTCGGTGAACCGCTGATCGCCGGCCGGGCCGGTCAGGGCGTAGTCGAACAACACCTCGCCGGTGGCGAAGTCGATCGAGTAGGACGGGAAGGTGAAGGCGTCCATCCGCCGGAGCTGCTCGTTAGGCACACGCCATACTAGGCCCTGGTTCGTCCGGCCGTGTCCGGACCGGGCCCGCCCCGCTGCCGCCGTGACCCCCGAGGAGAGCCCAGTGCGCCTGTCTGACCTGCGCGGACGTTCCGTCGCCGTCTGGGGCACCGGTCGGGAGGGCCGGGCCGCTGTGACCGCCATCGCCGCGCACGGCCCGGCCGAGCTGGTCGCCGTCGATGACAGCGCGAACTTCCTGTCGTTGCCGTGGGACGGCCCGCTGGCCGAGGCGGCGCCGCTGGTCACCGGTGAGGCGGGCTTCGAACGGCTGGCCGCCGCGGACGTGGTGGTGCGGTCCCCGGGCGTCCCGCAGACCCACCCGTGGCTGGTCGAGCTGCGCCGACGCGGGGTCATGGTGACCCAGGGCACCGCGCTGTGGATGGCCGACCACGCCGCCCGGACCGTCGGGGTCACCGGCAGCAAGGGCAAGAGCACCACCTCCAGCCTGATCAGCCACCTGCTCACCGCGCTGGGTCGGCCGAACGTGTTCGGCGGCAACATCGGGGTGCCGACGCTGGACCTGCCGGAGGCGGAGCTGTACGTGCTGGAGCTGTCCAGTTACCAGTGCAGTGACCTGACCGACTCGCCCCGGGTGGCGGTGGTCACCGCGCTCTTCCCCGAGCACCTGGACGCGCACGGAGGGGAGCGGGAGTACTACCGGGACAAGCTGAACCTGCTCGCCCACGACCCGCAGACGATCGTGGTCAACGGTGGCGACCCGCGGCTCGCCGCGGAACTGGGTGAGCTGCCGGCGGTCCGCGCCGGTGGCCCCGACACCACCCACGTCGCGACCGGGTCCGACGGTACGCCGTGGTTCCACCTCGGTGCCCAGCCGCTCTTCCCGCGTGCGGTGCTGCCGCTGGTCGGCCGGCACAACGAGGGGAACCTCTGCGTGGCGCTCGCCGTGCTCGACGCGCTCGGCGTGGACGTGGTGGGCAACAAGGACCACCTCGCCGTCGCGGTCGCCGAGTTCCAGGGGCTGGCCCACCGGCTCACCGAGATCACCGACCCGTCCGGGCTGACGTTCGTCGACGACACCCTGGCCACCAGCCCGTACGCGGCCATGCATGCCATCGACGCGTACGACGGGCGGCCGTTGACCGTGATCGTCGGTGGCAACGACCGGGGTCTGGACTACACGCCGCTCGCCGAGCACCTGGCCGAGCGGGAGCTGACGGTGATCGGGATTCCGGACAGCGGCACCCGCATCGTCGAGGTGCTCGCCGGCCTGCCGAAGGTGCGTACCGAACTGGTCGACGACCTGGTGGACGCGGTCCGGCTGTCCCGCGAGGTGACCCCGGCCGGCGGGGTGGTGCTGCTGTCCCCGGCCGCGCCCAGCTACGGCCGGTTCCGCAACTTCGAGCACCGCTCCGAGGTCTTCGCCCAAGCCGTCGCCGACACCGCCGGCTGAGCCCTCGTCGCCGACACCGCCGGCTGAGCCCTCGTCGCCGACACCACCGGCTGAGCCCTCGTCGCCGACACTGCCGGCTGAGCCCCCGTCGCCGATGCCGCCGGCTGAGCCCCCGTCGCCGATGCCGCCGGCTGAGCCCCGTCGGCGTCTCAGCTCGTGCGGAGCCCGGTGTGCAGGGCGCGCATCGAGCGGATCGCGGAGCGGATCTCCTGGAGGTAGCGCCCCGGCGTGAGGGTCTGCTCGGGCAGCACCGCCAGGTCGGCGAGGTTGGGGTCCACCCCGACCGTCTCGATGCCGCAGCCGTACGGCACGGCCAGGGTGCGCAGCGCGTCGCAGTGTTGGAACGGCACGTAGATCGGCGCGGTGACCATCAGCACCTCGTCGCCCGGGGCGAGTCGGACGTGGCCGGCCCAGAACCGCTGGGTGTCGGCGGTGTGGGCCCGTCGCTGGTCGGGTTCGCTGGACGGCGCGGCCAGCACCCGGACCGGCGGCAGTCCGTCCGGTCGGTAGGTCCGCGAGGACCAGGAGTGGTGCGGGTGACCGGCGTCGACGCCGTCCTGCTCGGCCGGGGCGGTCACCCCGAACACCCGGCGCACGGCTGTGTCCAGCACGTCCACCTCGGTCTCGTCGGCCGGCAGGCCCGCCTCGGCGAGCGTGCGGCGTTCCCCGTCCGACAGCGGCCGGAAGCTGCCCAGGACGGCGACCTCGCCGCTCACCGGTAGGCCGGCGCGCAGCAGATGCGCGGCGTAGCCGACGCGGCGTACGCAGGCGTGCGCCAGACCACCGAGCACCACCAGATGGGCGTACGCCGACCGGGCCGGTGGCACCGGATGGATCAGCCGGAGTGCGGCAGCCGCGTCCAGCACGAGGGTCGCGGTGGCCGGGTCGAGGTCGGGCTCCCGGGCGTCGGGCCGTTCCCGGCCGCCCCGGAAGTCCCAGTGGAGGGCGGAGAAGTCGTCGAGGTAGCGGAGCACGTCGATGAGGTCGCCGTCGGGCCAGGCGCCGCCGAAGTGGGCGACCAGGCCGCGGATCGGGGTGGAGCAGACCCAGGCCCGGATGTCCGCCGTGATCCGCTCGTCGTCCGTTCCGGTCGACGGTGGCCCGTCCGCTCTGTGCACCTGCCGGATGCTACCGGCCCGCCGCGTCGGGGCTGCTGGTTGTGGTTGCTGTCTACGCTGGCGGGAGCGGCTGATGGGGGGATCTCGATGTCTCGTGACGTGGCCCGTCCGCGAGTACGGGAGAGCGGCGGTTCGGGCGCGGACTTCGTCCGGCTGGTGGCGCACACCGACCCGGTGGCGTTGGTCGGCATCACGCTGTCGATCACCCTCAGCGTCGTGCTCGACCTCAGCAACGCCGCCTCCGGGGTGGAGTCGCTGTTGGCCGGTCTGATGGGCATCACCATCTCGCTGCTCGTCGACTCGCTGGCCCGCGCGGAGCGCCGCTTCCACCTGCGCACCCTGTTGGACGGCCCGCCCTGGCTGGTCCGCACCACGACGGAGCTGGCCGGGGCCATGCGGGAGGCGGCCGAGCAGCATGCCGGCACCCGGGTCGCGGTGGAGGCGCAGCGGCGCTACGAGCAGTTCCGGTTGGAGGCCGAGCAGCTCGCGGACGGTCGGATCATCCGGCGCGGTGACGAGGACGAGGACCTGGTCGGCGCGACCCAGGCCTGCGTACGACGGCTGGACGGGTTGACCAACGTGATGCCCCGGGTGAGCGGGGAGTTGAGCTGGTGGCGCAGTGAGATCGGCCGGCGCTACTGGGAGGCCAACCTGGACGCCCTGCAACGGGGTGTTCAGATCACCCGGGTCTTCGTCTACGCCACGCTGACCGACGATCTGTCCGCCCTGGTGCAGATGCAGCGCGCGGCCGGGGCGCGGGTGGGTCTGCTGCCGCTCGGGGTGGTCAGTCCGCACCTGCACGTGAACCTGACACTCTGGGACGGGTCGAGCTGTTGGGAGGCCCACATGACCGCGCACGGCGAGATCGGCGAGAATCAGTTCTCGGTCAACCGGACGGACGTTGCTCGGCTCACCCGCGTCTTCGACCTCTGCGCGAACGCCGCGACCTTCCAGGACTGAGGGCCCCCACCGGGGCGGGAGCGAGTGAGCCATGACGTGGAGCGCGGTCCTGCTGGTGACGGCCGTGGTCTGGGCGGTCAGCGTGATCCGTTCCGTCCGGCTCCGCGCGCTGGTCTACAGCCTGCCGTTGCCGATGACGCTCGCCCTGGTCACCACCGGTCATCGGGTGGACGGCGCGCAGGTGCTCGGCGTGCTCGGGCTCAACCTCTTCTTCGTCACCGTGGCCGTCACCCACCAGCGGTGGCGGTGGCCGATCCTGCTGGCCGACGTCGCGGGGATCGCCGTCTACGTGGCGCTGAGCGCCGGCCTGTTGGCCGTCGACATTCCGTTCGAGGCGGCCCTCGCCGGCACGCTCGTGCTGTGGCTGGCGGCCATCCTGTGGTTGCGCCGCCGCGCCCGCCGACGAGGGGCTTGCGCGCAGGAGACGGTCGCCGTCGCGGAGACCCGGCCGGACGGGCTGCCGGTGCTGCTCAAGCTGGTGGTCATCTTCGTAGGGGCGGTCCTGACCGCACTGCTGGGCGCGGTGCTGCGCGGCATGGTGGTGACGTTCCCGTACTCGGGGGTGCTGGTCGCCGTCGAGGCCCGCCGGCAGTTGGCCGAGTTCAGCCGGCACTTCGCCCGCAACAGCCTCGCGCTGGTCGGGTTCCTCACCGCGTACCACTATTGTCAGGACGTCTCGTCGGCCGCGGCGCTGGGCGCCGGCTGGGCGGCCTTCGCGCTGGTCGCCGCCGTTCTGCACCTGCCGTCGCGCCCCCGCCAGGTCGCGCACGCGCGGGCGGCGGGCCGCCCGTCGAGGGCACTGCGGCCGGCGGCCGAGCCGCCCACACCTAGCGGCCTGCCCTGACCAGTTCGGCGATCCGGGTGAGTGGTTCGGCGTACGCGGGCCAGTCGAGACCGTCGACGCTGAGCGTGGACCGCCGGCGTACGCCGTCCACCGCGCCCGCGCGCACGGTCGCGGTCAGCAGGTCGTACGACCAGGCGGGCTCCAGCAGCGTCCGAAGCTCGGGCACCTCGGGGCGGAGCAGCGACAGCGCGCCGACGAGGGCGGCGGCGGCCCAGTTGGACGTGCCGCCGACGAGCAACGCGTCCGCGCCCACCACGCACCGAATGCGCTCGCCGGAGGCGACCACCCGCCCGATCAGGTCCGCCGGTAGGCGGCCCATGCCGATCTCGTTGCCACCGTCGCCGATGCCGATCCGGTACGCCGACCCGGAGGTGTAGAGCCGTTCCAGGGGTGCGGTGTGCGCGCCGATGTCCTCACCGCGCATGTTGCGGGGGCGACCGTCCGCCCCGGGGCCGACCCGTTCGCAGGCGATGAGGTGGGTCAGCCGGCCGTACTCGGGGCGGAGGGTGGCGGCCCACTCCTCGTAGCCCCGCAGCGGCGCGACGTCGACCGGCAGGCCCGGCCCGGCGGCGGCGACGGCCGCCTCGACCACCGGGGCGCAGGGCTCGTCGGTGACGAGCCGGCACCGCCCACCGAGCAGGCGCAGCGCGGCGGCGATCTGGACCGCGCCGAGCGGGCCGTCGGTCTCCGCGGCGGGCGGCTCGGCGCCGGGGATGAAGAACCCGGTGAACACCGCGGCGTCGGTCGCCCCGGCGGCGAGTGACCGGGCGGCGGCCAGCAGCCCGCCCGCCGCGGGCCCGGCCAGCGCCTCGCTGCCCCGGCCCACCTCGCGCGCGGCGACGCGTTCCAGGTCGGCGATCGTCTCTTCGATGCGCACCGCGTGCCTCCCCGGCGACAGTGGACGGACCCAGGGTAGCGACAGCCGACCAGACTACGCATCGAGTGGAGGCATGCCGGGATCGCCGCGAAATCCAATGGTCCAGACGACCGCGACCCGTGGAAACCGTTGACGTGCTGTCAGGTCGGCACGTCCATGCGCTACAGGCTGACAGTTGTTCGCATCGGCCGGCGGTGGGAGCGTGCGGTATCCACGAACGCCGCTGAAGGGTTGCCACGATGACCGACGACCTGCTGGCCCGGCACCGGGCCGTGCTCCCGTCCTGGATGCCGTTGTACTACGCCGAGCCGATCGAGTTGGTCTCCGGCTCGGGCCGCCGGGTCACCGACGCGCAGGGCCGCAGCTACCTGGACTTCTTCGGCGGCGTGTTGACCAACATGATCGGCTACGACATCCCGGAGATCCGGGAGGCCGTCGAGCGGCAGCTCGCCACCGGCATCGTGCACACCTCGACGCTCTACCTGATCCGTCAACAGGTGGAGCTGGCCGAGAAGATCGCCCAGCGCTCCGGCATCCCGGACGCCCGGGTGTTCTTCACCAACTCCGGCACCGAGGCGAACGAGGCGGCACTGCTGGTGGCCACCAACCACCGCCGCTCGCACCAGATCCTGGCCGTGCGCAACAGCTACCACGGCCGGTCGTTCGCGGCGATGGGCATCACCGGCAACCGCGCCTGGTCGGCCAGCGGCCTCAACCCGCTCCAGGTGGCCTGGCTGCACTCCGGTGACCGGGTGCGGGGTCTGCTGGCCCGACTCAGCGCCGACGAGCAGGTCGACGCGGCGGTGGAGGACCTGCGCGAGGTGTTGGCCACCCAGACCGCCGGTGACGTGGCCGCGCTGATCGCCGAGCCGATCCAGGGCGTGGGCGGTTTCGTGCACCCGCCGGACGGGCTCTTCGCCGGCTGGAAGAAGGTCCTCGACGAGCACGGCATCCTGTTCATCGCCGACGAGGTGCAGACCGGCTGGGGGCGCACCGGGGAGCACTTCTGGGGTTACCAGGCACACGACATCACCCCCGACCTGCTCACCTTCGCCAAGGGCATCGGCAACGGGTTCGCCCTGGCCGGGGTGGTCGGCCGGGCCGAGGTGCTCCAGGCGGTGCCGGCCATCAGCTTCTCCACCTTCGGCGGCAACCCGATCTCCACGGCGGCCGGCAACGCGGTGCTCGACTACCTGATCGCGCACGACCTCCAGGCGAACGCCGCCCGCGTCGGCGCGATCCTCGCCGACGGGCTGCGGTCCGCCGTGGGCGGGCTCGACTGCGTCGCCGAGGTACGCGGAAAGGGGCTGATGCTCGGCGTCGAGTTCGTCCGGCCGGGCGGCGGTGAGCCGGATCCGGCGTTGACCAACCGGGTCTTCGAAGCCGCCCGCGACGGTGGCCTGCTGACCGGCAAGGGCGGGCTGTACGGCAACGTGCTGCGGATGGGTCCACCGTTGACGCTGACCGAGGAGGAGGCCCACGAGGGCCTGGCGATCCTCGTCGACGCGATCCGCTCGGCGGCGGGGGTGGCGCAATGAGCATCGGTCACTTCATCGACGGCAAGCGGGTCGACGGCACGTCGCAGCGGCGCGGCGACGTGTTCGACCCGGCGACCGGTCGGCGTACCGCCGAGGTCGAGCTGGCCTCGACCGCGGACGTCGACGTGGCGGTGCGGGCCGCCACCCGCGCGGCGCGGGCCTGGCGGGACGCGTCGCTGGCCCGGCGGTCGGCGGTGCTGTTCGCCTTCCGGGAGTTGGTGCACGCCCGGCGGGACCGGCTCGCCGAGGTGATCACCGCCGAGCACGGCAAGGTGCTCGCCGACGCCGCCGGCGAGGTGCAGCGCGGCCTGGAGGTCATCGAGTACGCCTGCGGCCTGCCGTCGGCGTTGCGCGGGGCGTTCAGCGAGAACGTGTCCACCGAGGTCGACTCGTACACCATCCGGCAGCCGCTCGGCGTGGTGGCGGTGATCTCGCCGTTCAACTTCCCGGTGATGGTGCCGCTGTGGTTCGTGCCGGTGGCCGTGGCCTGCGGCAACGCGGTGGTGCTCAAGCCGAGCGAGAAGGACCCGAGCGCGGCGCTGCTGCTGGCCGGTTGGTTCGCCGAGGCGGGCCTGCCCGACGGGGTGCTCAACGTGGTCAACGGTGACAGGGAGGCGGTCGACGCGTTGCTGGAGCACCCGGAGGTGCGGGCGGTGTCGTTCGTCGGCTCCACGCCGGTCGCCCGGTACGTCTACCGACGCGCGACGGCCGCGGGCAAGCGGGTGCAGGCGCTCGGTGGGGCGAAGAACCACATGGTGGTGCTCCCGGACGCGGATCTGGACCTGGCGGCCGACGCGGCGGTCAACGCCGGGTTCGGCTCGGCGGGGGAGCGGTGCATGGCCATCTCGGTGCTGGTGGCGGTGGAGCCGGTGGCGGACGCGCTGGTCGAGCGGATCGCGGCGCGGGTGAGGGGTCTGCGCACCGGCGACGGCCGGCGGGGCTGCGACATGGGCCCGCTGGTGACCGCCGCGCACGCGGCGAAGGTTCGCTCCCACGTGGACGCGGGTGTCGCCGCCGGCGCGGTGCCGGTGGTGGACGGGCGGGACGTGACGCCGGACGGCGACCCGGACGGTTTCTGGCTCGGCCCGACGCTGTTCGACCGGGTGAGCCCGGACATGTCGATCTACACCGACGAGATCTTCGGGCCGGTGCTGAGCGTGGTCCGGGTCGACTCGTACGACGAGGCGGTGGACCTGGTCAACGCCAGCCCGTACGGCAACGGCACGGCGATCTTCACCAACGACGGCGGGGCGGCCCGGCGCTACCAGCACGAGGTGGAGGTGGGCATGGTCGGGATCAACGTGCCCATCCCGGTGCCGATGGCGTACCACTCGTTCGGCGGCTGGAAGTCGTCGCTCTTCGGTGACCTGCACGCGCACGGCGAGGACGGGGTGCGGTTCTTCACCCGGGGCAAGGTCGTCACCAGCCGCTGGTTGGACCCGCGGCACGGCGGGGTCAACCTCGGGTTCCCCACCCAGACCTGACAGTCGTCGCCGACATCATCGGGCCGGTCCGCCGCGAGGTGGGCCGGCCTTCGTCGGCGTACCCCCGGATCGTCGGGATTCGACGCGCCCGGCGGCGTCGGTCTGCGCGGGTGGCGATAACGGTTCGACAGTCAGGACTTGAAGTCCGAGCCCGGCTGTCGTAGAAATTCTTCAGCAACGGAGCATTAACTGAAGAGAACTACCGCCCCTCGCGCGGTGGACGCCTCCCCCACACGACCGGCGATCCGCCCGACCCGACCCGAGGAGAACCCATGAACAGGCGTGACATCCTGCGGCGCAGCGCCGCCGCCGGCCTCCTGGCCACCCCCGCCGCCGGTCTGCTGTCCGGCTGCGCCACCAGCGGTGGCGGTGACAAGAACGATGCCGAGACCTACCGCGGCACCAAGAGCGCCGAGAACCCGCTCGGCGTGAAGGAGGACGCCCCACTCGAGGTGGTGATCTTCGGCGGCGGGTTCGGTGAGGAGTACGCCAAGGCCCACGAGGCCATGTACACCGAGAAGTACCCGAAGGCGAAGATCAAGCACTCCTCCACCCAGGAGATCAGCAAGACCCTCCAGCCGCGCTTCGTCGACGGCACCCCGCCCGACGTGGTCAACAACTCCGGCTCCAGCCAGATCGACTTCAACGGCCTGGTCAGCCAGAACGCCCTCGCCGGCCTCGACGAGCTGCTGGCCGCCCCGAGCCTCGACATCCCTGGCAAGACGGTGAAGGACACCCTGCTGCCCGGCGCGGTCGAGGTCGGCTCCTACGACGGCAAGTTCCTGGTGCTCAACTACACCTACACCGCCTACGGCATCTGGCACTCCGCCAAGCTCTTCGCCGACCGCGGCTGGTCGTACGCGAAGACCTGGGACGAGCACATCGCGCTCTGCAAGCAGATCAAGGCCGCCGGCATCGCCCCCTGGACGTACGCCGGCCTGCACCCGCGCTACATGAGCTGGCCGCTGATCTCCACGGCGATCAAGTTCGGCGGCCCGTCGGTGGCGACCGCCATCGACAACCTGGAGCCGAACGCCTGGAAGTCCGACTCGATGCGCGCCGCCGCCGACGCCTGGCACCAGATCGTCAAGGACAAGTACATCCTGGAGGGCTCGCCCGGCCTCGACCACAAGCAGTCGCAGACCGCCTGGTGTCAGGGCAAGGCCGCCTTCATCTCCTGCGGCTCCTGGCTGGAGAGCGAGCAGAAGGACGTCACCCCGGCCGGCTTCACCATGACCATCGCGCCCACGCCGAGCCTGGGCAGCGGCGACAAGTTGCCGTTCGAGGCGATCCGGGGCACCGCCGGGGAACCGTTCATGGTGCCCGCCAAGGCCCGCAACGTCGCCGGCGGCCTGGAGTACTTCCGGACGATGCTCTCCAAGCGGGGCGCCCAGGACTTCACGAAGAAGGTCGCCAGCCTCACCGTGGTCGCCGGCGCCACCGAGGGCGTCGAGCTGCCGTACGGCCTGAGCACCGTGGTGAAGGCCCTCGACGCGTCCGGCGCCAACGGCTTCAACTGGGTCTACAACAGCTTCTACCGCAAGTTGGAGCGCAACCTCGTCGACGCCGCGTGCGGCGAGTTCTTCAGCGGCCGGATCGGCCCCGCCGAGTTCCTCGATCAGTGTCAGAAGGGCGCCGACTCGATCGCCCAGGACAGCTCGATCAAGAAGTACAAGCGAGCGGCCTGACCGCCCGGCCGGTGGGGGAGACGTCCGCCCCCACCGGCCGACCCCAACGGAGAGGTCCCTCTCGTGAAACATGGCAAGTGGCCGCTGATCGTCACGTTCCTGGTGCCACCGGTGCTGCTGTACGTGTTCTTCGTCGTCTCGCCGTACCTCCAGGCGTTCCAGATTTCCACCACCGACTGGCTCGGCTACTCGGCCGACGCCAACCCGGTCGGTCTGGCCAACTTCAAGACCCTCTGGCACGACGACTACGTGTGGAACGCGCTGAAGAACAACGCGATCCTGCTGGCGCTGGTGCCGGTGCTCACCATCGTGCTCGGGCTCTTCTTCGCCACCATGCTCGCCATGGGCGGGCGTAAGGGCAGTGCGGGCGTCACCGGGGTACGCGGCGGCGCGCTGTACCGCACCGTCTACTTCTTCCCGCAGGTGCTCTCCGTGGTGATCATCGCGTTGCTGTGGAAGGAGGTGTACCACCCCAACAAGGGGCTGCTCACCACAGCTCTGCACGGCCTCGGCCTGCCCGCGCCGACCTGGCTCGGCGACCCGGCGACCGCCTTCTGGTGCGTGCTGGCGGTGATGGTGTGGAGCAACGTCGGCTTCTACGTGGTGCTGTTCGGGGCGGCGATGTCGGCGGTGCCGAAGGAGATCTACGAGGCCGTCCTGCTCGACGGCGCGTCCCGGTTCACCACCCTGCGCCGGGTCACCCTGCCGCTGCTCTGGGACACCGTCCAGGTCGCCTGGGTCTACCTGGCCATCTTCGCCCTGGACGGGTTCATCCTCGTCCAGCTCATGACCAACGGCGGGCCGAACTTCTCCACCGACGTGATCGGCGTGCGCATGTACGACACCGCCTTCGGCAGCGAGACCAAGTTCGGCTACGCCTCGGCTATCGGCGTGGTGATGTTCTTCCTGACCCTCTCGGTGGCGGTGCTGTCGCTGCGGGTCGGCCGGCGCGAACGGATCGAGTACTCGTGACCACTCTGGATCAGCCCACCGCGACCGCCCCGACCCCGGTCACCGGCGGGGACCGCCCGGTACGCCGGGAACTCGGCGTGGCCAACGCCCTCTCGCACGGCTTCCTGCTGCTCTGGGGCCTGCTCACCGTCCTGCCACTGCTGTGGATGTTCATCAGCTCGTTCAAGACCAACGGGGAGATCCTCGCCGACCCGTGGGGGCTGCCCGGCGCGCTGCACCTGGACAACTGGGCGCGGGCCTGGACCGGCGCGCACATCGGCCGGTACTTCCTCAACAGCCTGGTGGTGGTGGCCGGCTCGGTCAGCCTCACCATGCTGATGGGCGCCACCGCCGCGTACGTCTTCGCCCGGTACGAGTTCCGCGGTCGCCAGGTCGTCTACTACCTGTTCGTCGGCGGCCTGATGTTCCCGGTGTTCCTCGCCCTGGTACCGCTCTTCTTCGTGGTCCGCAACGCCGGCCTCTTCAACACCTGGCTCGGGCTGATCCTCGTGTACGCGGCCTACTCGCTGCCGTTCACCGTGTTCTTCCTGACCGCGTTCTTCCGGAGCCTGCCGACCTCGGTCGCGGAAGCCGCACTGGTCGACGGCTGCGGTCACTTCCGGCTCTTTTTCCGGGTGATGCTGCCCATGGCACGTCCGGGACTGATCAGTGTGGCGATCTTCAACTTCCTCAGCCACTGGAACCAGTTCCTGCTACCGCAGGTGCTGTTGCAGGGCGACGAGTCGAAGTGGATGCTGGCGCAGGGGCTCTTCGCGCTGTCGGTCAGTCAGGGGTACGCCGGCGACTACGCCCGGCTCTTCGCCGGGCTGAGCATCGCGGTGCTCCCGGTGCTCGCGGTCTACGTGGCCTTCCAGCGGCAGGTGCAGGCGGGCCTCACCGCAGGGCAGCTCAAGTAGGTTCCTTTCTGGGTCTGACCGATCCCGATCACCCCCTTTCGGCGACCGAACAGGCCTCGCCCCTCGCCCCTCGCCCCTCGCCCCGCTCCCGCCCCGCGCGCCGTGCCCCCTCGCCCCGCTCCCGCCCCGTCCGCGCCGACCCGCACCTTGATCCACGCCCAACCGAACCGTCCCACCAACCGCGCCCAGTCGGACCCCACCTGCGACGCCGAGATCCGTGCAACTTCGGTGAAACTGCTCCCTCGCCGCGTCGTAAGGCAGCAGTTTCACCGAAAGTGCGCGGATCTCGGCAATGCCGCGGTGGGCCGGGGCGGGTTCAGGCGCTCTGAGCGTGCGTGCGGGTGTGGAGCCCAGGCCGCCGCCATGATCGTGCTCGATCCTGGATGTAGTCCCCTCCCGGCCGCGCGAGACCACTACATCCAGGATCGAGCACGATCATGAGGGGCCGCGCGACCGTAACGCCGCCAGGTGGCGCGCATCAGGGTGCAGTGCGGTGCGCATCAGGGTGCAGTGCGGTGGCGCGCATCGGGGTGCAGTGCGGGCGGGCGTCTGATCGGCGCGGGTGGGTCAGGGGGTGGGGAAGAGGAGGGCGTGCAGGGCGTCGGGGTCGGTCACCTCGGGTAGGCCACGCGCGGCGAGCCAGGCCGCGGCGGCGGCCCCGTCTCCGGCGGTGCGCAGCGGCGCGTCCGGCCAGTGACGCGCGACCTCGGCGCGGAGGGCGGCGGCGAGCGGGGTGTCTGCGGTGAGCAGGCCGCCGCCGAGCACGATCGGTGTCACCGCCCCGGCGGGGCGGATGCGGCTCACGCTCTTGGTGAGGTGCGCGGCGGCTTCGGTGATCAGGTCGGTGGCGACCGGGTCGCCGTGAGCAGCGGCCTCGACGACCAGCGGCGCGAGTCGGGCCAGTTCGACGGGGGGTCGACGGGTCACCGTCTGGATGGTGGCGTCGACGGTGTCCCGGGGGCGGGCGGCGATGTCGGCGCTGCCCAGAATCTCGGTGAGCACGGTCGTGGTCAGCGCGCCAAGCGCACGGCCGGCGTCGAGGTCGGCCAGCAGTCGGCGTACGGCTTCCCGGCCGAGCCAGAAGCCCGACCCGGCGTCGCCGAGCAGCCAGCCGTGCCCGTCGGCGATCCGGTCGAGCCGCAGCTCGTGGACGTGGGCGGTGATCGCTCCGGTGCCGGCGATGAGGATGGTGCCGTCCGGGGCGGCGGTGCCGGAGGCGTAGGCGACCAGGGCGTCGCCGTGGACCTCGTACGGGCAGCGCAGGCCGGCGTCGTACCAGGCCTGGTCGAAGGCGGCCCGCCCGGCCGGGTCGGCCAGCAGTCGGCCGGCTCCGGCGAGCCCGATGGTGCCGGCGGCGGCCCGCGTCGGGTCGACGTCGGCGAGCGCTTCGCGGAGCGCGGTCAGCAGTTCGGCGGCGGCGCGCTCGGCACCGTGACTGGTGGGGTTGCCGCCGCCGGCGCGGCCGGTGCCGACGCGTTGCCCGGTGAGGGTGAGGACGGTCGCCCGGGTGGACGTACCGCCGATATCGAGACCCACCACGACGGTGTCGGACATCGGCACGAGTCTCCTTGCGCGGAACGGCGTTCTGGCTTGTTCATGCTGGTCGGCGGGGTCGTGCAGGGCAAGTTGCGGCGAGCGTGGAGGGCTGTGCGGCAGGTAACAGTTTGAAAACTTCGCCCACAGTCTTGACACAGAGGGTCGTTCAGTAAGAACTTTTACCACTAACAGTTAACAGTCTTTTCGGAAAGCAGAGGCGTCTCATGGTTGATCACGAGGTGGACACCACCGCGGGGACCGCGGTGGTCGACGCCGACGTGATCGAGCGACGGACGTTGGCCTCCGACGGGGTGTTGGCCCGGGTTCGCAACGGGCTCGGCGAGTTGACCGGCGCCCTGCGTCGGGTCGCCGAGCACGTGCTCAGCGACCCGGAGGCCGCCGCCCGCTCCACGATCGTCGAACTGGCCGAGCGCAGTGGCACCTCACCGGCGACCATCACCCGGTTCTGCCGGGCGATGGGCTTCGAGGGGTACGCCGACCTGCGACTGGGCATCGCCTCCGAGACCGGCCGGGCCCGCTCCGCCGGTTGGACCGTCGACATCGGACGCGAGATCCAGCCGAGCGACCCGCTGGCCCGGGTGCTCGACCAGATCATGGCCGCCGACACCCGGGCCATGCACGACACCGCCACCCTGCTCGACCTCACCGAGGTGGAGCGGGCCGCAGTGGCGATCGCCGGCGCCAACAGGGTGAACATCTTCGGTGCCAGCGGCAGCGCCCTGGTCGGTGAGGAGATGCAGTTCAGCCTGCACCGCATCGGTGTGGCGGCGTGGGCGTGGAACGACGTGCACGAGGGGCTGGCCAGCGCCGCGCTGCTGCGCTCGGGGGACGTGGCGCTCGGCATCTCGCACACCGGGCAGACCCGGGAGACGATCGAGATGCTCGCCGAGGCGGGCAGCCGGGGCGCCACCACGCTGGCGCTCACCGGCTTCCCTCGCTCCCCGTTGGCCGAGCTGGCCGACATCGTCCTGCTCACGGCCAGCCAGGCGACCACCTTCCGGCCGGACGCGCTCTCCGCCCGGCACCCCCAACTGGTGGTGCTCGACCTGCTCTACATCGCCGTCGCCCAACGCACGCACGACCGCGCGCACGCGGCATTCCGGCGGACAGCGCAGGCCGTCGACGGGCACAAGGCAGCGAAGGGAGCCCTCTCATGATCAGCGCACAGGGGTACGCGGAGGCCGTCCGCCCGGTGCTCGACCGGCTGCTCGACTCGGAGGCCGACGGGATCACCCGGGCCGCCGACCTGATCGCCGACAGCCTGCGTGACGGCGGCGTACTCCAGGCGTTCGGTGCCGGGCACTCGGAGGCGTTCGCCGCCGAGCTGGTCGCCCGGGCCGGCGGGCTGGTCCCCACCAACCGGCTCTCGGTACGGGATCTGGTGATGCACGGTGACGCCCCGCGTGACGTGCTCGCCGACCCCAAGCTGGAACGTGATCCCTCCATCGCCCACCAGATCTACGCGCTCGCGGCGCCCCAGCCGCGCGACGTGTTCGTGGTGGCGTCCCAGTCCGGCATCAACGGCTCGGTGGTCGAGCTGGCGGCGCTGGTCACCGAGCGCGGTCACCCGTTGATCGCGGTCACGTCGGTCGAGCACACCGCGCGGGTGGCGCCACGGCACCCGTCCGGACACCGGCTCGCCGACCTCGCCGACGTCGTGCTGGACAACGGCGCGCCGTACGGCGATGCACTGCTGCCGCTCGAGGGCGGCGGCGCGGTCTGTGCGGTTTCCTCGGTCACGACGGCGCTGCTGGCGCAGTTGCTGACCGCGGAGGTCGTACGACGGTTCCACCAGGCCGGGGAGGTACCCCCTATCTACCTCTCCGCCAACGTCCCCGGCGGGGACGAGCACAACCTCGCCCTCGAGTCGCGGTACGCCGGACGTCTCCGGCGTACCGCATGACCCGAATTTCACAAGGAGAGACGACGATGTCGATTACCCCCGAACACCCGGCCGCACTCGACCGTCGCACGGTCCTGCGTCGCGCCGCCGCCGTGGGCATGCTCGCCACTCCGGCCATCGGCCTGCTCGGCGCTTGCGCCACCAGCGGCAGTGACGGTGACAACGAGCAGGTCGCCGGCGGCACCAAGAGCGAGGCGAACCCGCTGGGCGTCAAGGAGGACGCCGCGATCGAGGTGGTCATCTTCAACGGTGGCTACGGCGAGAAGTACGCCACCGACGTGCACGAGCCGCTGTACAAGAAGGCGTTCCCCAAGGCCGAGGTCAAGCACCAGGCCACCCAGGCCGTCTCCACCGTGCTCCAGCCGCGCTTCGCCTCCGGCAACCCGCCGGAGTTCGTCAACAACTCGGGCGAGAAGCTGATCGACTTCGGTTCGCTCGTCGCCGACGGTCAGCTCCAGGACCTCACCGAGCTGTGGGACGCGCCGTCGGTCGACGACCCGAGCAAGAAGGTCCGCGACACCGTCGTGCCCGGCACCATCGAGGCGGGTTCGTTCAACGGCAAGCCGTTCGTCCTGTACTACGTCTCCACGGTCTTCGGCATCTGGTACTCGGCGAAGCTGTTCAAGGACAATGGCTGGGCCCCGGCGAAGACCTGGGACGAGTTCATGACCCTGCTCACCAACATCAAGGCCAAGGGCATCACCCCGTACGGCTACGCCGGTGCGAACGCGGCCTACTACCAGTGGAACGTGATCCTCACCCAGGCCGCCAAGATCGGCGGCACGGACGTGCTGAAGAACATCGACAACCTGGAGGACGGCGCCTGGAAGCAGGACGCCGTGAAGCAGGCGGCCGCGGCGTGGGCCGAGGTCGGGGCGAAGTTCAGCGACAAGAGCTTCGAGGGCCTCAAGCACACCGACGTGCAGCTTCGGCAGAACCAGTACAAGGTGGCCCTGTACCCCAGTGGTGACTGGCTGGAGGGCGAGCAGAAGAAGGACACCCCGGCCGGCTTCGACTACCAGCTCATGCCGGTGCCGAGCCTGACCGCGTCGGACAAGCTGCCGGCCACCGCGCTGCGCGCCACCGCCGGTGAGGGCTACTTCGTCTCGGCCAAGAGCAAGAACCCCAAGGGTGGCCTGGAGTACATGCGTCAGATGCTGTCGAAGGCGGGCGCGAAGGGCTTCACCGAGGTGGTCAAGGCCCCGACCGTCGTCACCGCGGGCTCGGAGGGCTTCGCCTTCCCGCCCGGTGTGGCCAGCTCGCAGGCCGCGCTCAAGGCGGCCGGCCAGGACGTGTTCAACCTGTACTTCGACGGCTGGTACAAGGAGCTCGACACGGAGGCGCGTACCGCCACCAACGAGCTGATGTTCGGCCGGATCAACGCCGACGCCTTCGTGGAGCGGATCCAGAAGCGCGCCGACGCCATCAAGAAGGACAGCTCCGTCACCAAGTTCAAGCGCTGATCGATCGGAGCTAGGGTCATGCGGCACGGCAAGTATCCATTCGTGATCGGGTTCCTGTTCGCCCCGGTCGCGCTGTACGTGACATTCGTGATCTGGCCGTACGCGCAGGCGTTCCAGATCTCGATGACCAACTGGCGGGGGCTGTCCGCCCCGCAGTGGGTGGGCTTCGACAACTACCGGAGGTTGCTCGACGACGGGGCCTTCTGGAAGGCGGTCCAGCACCACGGCGTACTGCTGCTTGCCCTGCCGCTGATCACCATTGCCATCGCGTTGTTCTTCTCCTTCCTGCTCAACGTGGGCGGCAAGAGCAGCGGTGGTCAACGCCAGGGGGTCTGGGGGGCGAAGTTCTACCGGGTGGTGTTCTTCTTCCCCCAGGTCCTGGCGGTGGCCATCATCGCGGTGTTGTTCCAGATGGTGTACCGGCCGAACGAGTCCGGCCTGATCAACGGTGTGTTGATGAAGTTCGGCATCGAGCCGATCCTCTTCCTGGTCAAGCCGAGCCTGGCGCTCTGGTCGATCCTCGCGGTGCTGATCTGGCAGGCGGTCGGCTTCTACGTGGTGCTCTTCTCGGCGGGGATGGCCTCCATCCCCGGTGAGATCTACGAGGCCGCCGAGATGGACGGGGCGACGAGGGTGACGCTGTTCTTCCGGGTCACCCTGCCGCTGCTGTGGGACACGCTCCAGGTGGCCTGGGTGTACCTCGGGATCGCGGCGTTCGACGCGTTCGCCATCGTGGCGGTGCTCTCGGTGGACGGTGGCGGCCCGGACGGCGCCACCACCGTGCTGGCCATGGAGATCTACCGCAACGCGTTCGTCTACTCGAAGTACGGCTACGCCTCGGCGATGGGCGTGGCGCTGTTCTTCCTCACCCTCACGTTCGCGGCGCTGACGCTGCGGCTCACCAAGCGGGAAAGCGTGGAGTACTGATGAATCCGCAGTCGACGCTGCCGCCGACCCCGGCCGCGCTGCCGCCGAAGACCGGCGACCCGTCCGCCCCCGCCGGGCCGGGGCGCAAGGACCCCCGCTCGGAGGTACGGCTCTTCGCCGGCCTGGGGCACGTCGCGCTCGCCGTGTGGGCGGTGATCGTCATCGTGCCGATCCTCTGGACCTTCCTGGCCGCGTTCAAGAACACCAGCGAGATCTTCAGCAGCCCGTGGACGCTCCCGGCCGAGCTGCGGTGGGAGAACTTCGGGCGGGCCTGGACCAAGGCGCACGTCGGCCGTTACTTCATCAACAGCGTGATCGTGGTGTCGTGCAGCACGTTCCTCACCATGCTGCTCGGTTCGATGGCCGCGTACGTGCTGGCCCGTTACAAGTTCTGGGGCAACCGGGCGGTCTACTACCTGTTCGTCTCCGGGTTGGCCTTCCCGGTCTTCCTGGCCCTGGTGCCGCTCTTCTTCGTGGTGAAGAACCTCGGTCTGCTCGACACCCACACCGGCGTGGTCCTGGTCTACGCGGCGTACTCGTTGCCGTTCACCGTGTTCTTCCTGGCCGCGTTCTTCAAGACGCTGCCGTCGTCGGTGGCCGAGGCGGGGATGATCGACGGCTGCTCGCACACCCGGCTGTTCTTCCAGGTGATGATGCCGATGGCGAAGCCGGGTCTGATCAGCGTGGCGATCTTCAACATCATCGGCCAGTGGGCGCAGTACCAGCTGCCGTTGGTGCTGCTCTCCAACGCCAAGGACAAGTGGGTGCTCACCCAGGGCATCGCCGACATCTCCGTCAACGCCGGCTACGAGGCGGACTGGTCCGGGCTGTTCGCCGCGCTGACCATCGCCATCCTTCCGATGATCATCGTGTACGCGGTCTTCCAGCGTCAGATCCAGGCCGGCCTCACCTCCGGAGCGGTGAAGTAGGACGCCTCACCGCTCGTCGACGCGGGTGTGCCAGGAGCGCCACAGGGCCGCGTACGCCCCGCCGGCCGCGACCAGCTCGTCGTGGCTGCCGATCTCGGTGATCCGCCCGTCAGCGAGCACGGCGACCCGGTCGGCGTCGTGCGCGGTGTTGAGCCGGTGCGCGATCGCGATGACGGTCCGACCGACCAGCACGGCGGCCAGCGCGCGTTCGGTCCGGCGGGCGGTGGACGGGTCGAGCGCGGCGGTGGCCTCGTCCAGGATCAGCGTGTGCGGGTCGGCGAGCACCAACCGGGCCAGCGCGAGCTGTTGGGCCTCGGCCGCGCCGAGTTGACGGGCCCCGTCGCCGAGCTGGGTGTCCAGGTCGGCGGGGAACTCGGCGAACCACTCGGCGCCCACGGTGAGCAGCGCGGCGCGCATCTGGTCGTCGGAGGCGTCGGGCGCGGCGAAGGAGAGGTTGTCGCGTACCGAGCCGATGAAGACGTGGTGCTCCTGGGTGACCAGGGCGATCCGGCGGCGTCGCTCGGCCGGGTCGAGGTCGGTGATCGGGCAGCCGCCGATGGTGACAGAACCATCGCGTGGCGCGTCGATCCCCGCCAGCAGCCGGGCCAGGGTGGACTTGCCGGCGCCGGACGGGCCGACGACGGCCAGCCGCTCACCGGGCTGCACCTCCAGGTCGATGCCGTGCAGCACGTCCGGCCCGTCGGAGTAGGAGAACCGGGCGCCGCTGACGACCAGCCGCTCACCCCGTGACGAGGCGTTCGTGCCGGGAGCTTCCGGCGGGACCATGCCCACGCCGAGCAGTCGCGCGTACGACGCGAAGCCGCGTTGCGCCTGCTCGGTCCACTGCAACAGCCGGTCCAACGGGTCGATCGCCTGTTGCAGGTAGAGCGCGGCGGCGACCACCGCGCCGAGCGACACCATGTCCCGGGAGAGCAGGTAGCCCCCGACGAGCAGGACCATGGCGACCGGCAGCGGATAGCTGGCCTCGACGACCGAGAAGAACACCGTACGCAGCGCGAGGGTCGCCCGACGGGCCCGCCACACGGCTGTGACGCGGGTGGTGCCGTGCCGGACCCGGTCGTCGGCCAGCCGCAGCGCCTCCACGGTGCGCGCGCCCTCGGCGGTGGTGGTCAGCGTCTCGGTCAGCTCGGCCGCCGCCGCGCCTTCGGTGAGGTACGCGGAGCTGGCCCGGCGCAGGTACCAGCGGGTCACCGCCACGATCGACGGGAGCCCGGCCAGCGCGGCCAACCCGAGCAGCGGGTGCAGCAGGAAGACGGCCCCGAACAGCAACGTCAACTGCACCGTGGCGATGACGATGGTGGGCACCACGTCCCGGACGGTGGTGCCGACCGTCGACACGTCGACCGAGCTGCGGGTGGCCAGGTCCCCGGAGCCGGCACGCTCGACGACCGAGACGGGCAGCCCGAGAGTCCGGGAGACGAACTCCTCGCGCAGTTCGGCGACGGCCCGTTCGCCGAAGCGGTGGCCGGCGTACTGGGCGTACCGGGAGAGCAGCGCGCTGACCACGACGCAGCCGGCGATGGCCAGTGCCAGCCGGTCCACGGTCGCCACGCCCGCGCCCGCGGTGACCCGGTCGACGATGGTGCCGAGCAGCCACGGCGGGGCGAGCCCGGCGACCGCGGCGGCGCTGTGCAGCGCCAGCACGAACCCGACGGCACGCCGGTGCCGACTGATCATGTCCCGCAGGGCCCGGCGTACGGTGCCACGGTCGGCGACCGGCAGCCGGCTCACCGGTACGCCTCCTCGCTGCCACGGGCCACCAGGTGCCGGTAGGCCGGGTCGTCGTCGAGCAGGTCGGCGTGGTTGCCGGTGGCGGTGACCCGGCCGGCGCTCACCAGCGCGACCACGTCGGCCCGGCCGAGCAGCAGCGGCGACGCGGCGATCACCACTGTGGTCCGCCCGGCCCGCGCGGCCCGCAGCCGCTCGGCGATCCGCGCCTCGGTGTGCGCGTCCACCGCCGACGTCGGATCGACGAGGATCAGCACCTCCGGTTCGCTGCGCAACGCCCGGGCCAGGCGCAGCCGTTGGCGTTGACCGCCGGACAGCGTCCGGCCTCGGGCGTCGATCGGGGTGTCCAGCCCGGCGGGCAGGGCGTCGACGACGTCCTGCGCGGAGGCGGTCCGCAGGGCCGCGTCGATCCGTTCGTCATCGTCATCGTCATCGTCGTCGTCGGCCCCGGCGCGCAGGATGTCACGCAGGGTGCCGGCGAAGAGGTAGGAGTCGTGGTCGGCGACGAGGATCCGCGCCCGGACCTCGTCCAGGGCGACGTCGCGCAGCGGCACACCGCCCCAGGTGACGTCGCTGGCGACGTACCGGCCGAGCCGGTCGGCCAACGCCACGGCTGCCGCCGGGTCGTCCGCCGCCACCCCGGTCAGGTGGCCGGCGCGTACGGTCAGGCCGGTCACCGGGTCGTGCAGGTCGGCCGGGTCGGCCGGCCCGGTCAGGTCGTCCGGCCGGCGTGCCTCGGGCACGGCGCCCGGCCACCGGCGGCCCGGGCCGCCGACGTCGTCCGGTGTCACGTTGAGCAGGTCGGCGATCCGTCGGGCGGCCACCCGGCCGCGAATGAGCTGGTGGCTGCCCTCCAGCAGAAACCAGACCGGCACGATCAGGGTCGCCACGTAGCCGTAGACGGCGACCAACTCGCCGATCGTGACGTCGCCGGTCACCGCCATCCGGGCCGTCAGCCACACCACCGCCGCCAGGAACAGCCCGGGGATGGCGACGGTCGCCGCGTCGATCCAGCTGTTGACCGCGCCGACCCGGTAGCCCTCGGCGCGCAGCTCCTGGGACCGGGCCGCGTACCGCCGGGCGAACAGGTCCCGGCCGCCCACCCCGGCGAGCACCCGCAGCCCGGCCACGATGTCACCGGATCGGGCGGTGAGCGCGCCCTGTTGCCGACGGTAGACCGATTCGACCTGTTCCAGGCGGCGCAACAGCGGCCCCACGATCAGACCGACCACCGGCACCCCCACCAGCACGCAGAGCGCGAGCATCGGGGAGACCGACCAGAGCACCACGGCGATCACCGCGTACGCGATGACAGCGCCGACGCCGGGCCCGGTCAGCGTCAGCACCTGTGCCGTCCAGTCGATGTCGGAGCCGCCGATGGTGGACACCTCACCCGCCCCGACCCGCCGGGGCAGCACCGCGCCGATGCGGGACAGGTGGCGCAGCAGAACCTCCGCCGAGCGGGCCTTGGCGTCCTCCCGGATGAAGGTCATCGTGCGGTGCCGCATGATGCCCAGGTAGGACAGGGCCACGCCCGCGACGACGATGGCCGCTACCCAGAGCGCCAGGGCCCGGGTGTCGCGTTCGCGCAGCCCGTCGTCGACGGCGCGGGCGATCAGATAGGGCCGGGCCGAGAGCCCGATCATCCAGGCCGTGCCGATCAGGCTGCCGCGCAGCACCCGCCAGGGTTGGCAGCGGACGAGCCACCACAGGTAGCGCATCGGACCGCGGGCGTCGGGGGTGCCGGGATCGGGATGCGGGATCTGGACAGGCACCCGATCACGCTACCGACCGGCCCCGACAGCCCACCGGCCCGACGACGGTGAGGTGCGCCTCCGTTCCTGTCGGACGGGAGAGGCAGAATCACGTTCGTGCTGGTGGCGGTGGTGTCCGACGAGCGGGGTGGGGGAGTGCTGTGCCCGCTGGACGCCACCGGCCGGCCGAGCGGCGCGCCCGAGGTCGTCACCGATCTGGTCGCCGCGATCGCCGCCCGCGAGGCCGCCGAGCACCCGCGCTGGGTCTGGTCGACCGCCACCGCGATCTACCCGACGCTGCTGCGCGCCGGCGTCCGGGTCGATCGGTGTCATGACGTGGAGTTGACCGAGGCGTTGCTGCTCGGGCACGTGGGCCGGTGGGGTGAGCCCCGCTCGCTGGCCGCCGCCTGGGCCCGGCTGACCGGCGCGGCGGTGCCGCCCGACCCGCCGCCGCGCGTCGCGGCGCCTCCCGGGCACGGGCAGGGCGCGCTCTTCGACACCCTGCCCGGTCCGCCGGGGCCGGGCATCGAGGCACTGATCCAGGTGTACGCCGACCAGCTCACCCGCGTCGCCGCGACCGAGCACCCCGGCCGGTTCCGGTTGCTGGTGGCCGCGGAGTCGGCCGGCGCGCTGGTCGCGGCGGAGATGGGTGTCGCCGGGCTGCCCTGGCGGGCCGACGTGCACAACGAGATCCTGCACGAGCTGCTCGGCGAGGCGTCCCCGGTCGGTGGTCCGCCCCGCCGACTCGCCGAGCTGGCCGCCCGGATCGCCGACGCGCTCGGCGTACGCGGTCTGCACGCCGACTCCCCGGCGGAGCTGCTGAAGGCGTTCGCCCGGGCCGGGGTGGAGCTGCCCAACACGCGGGCCTGGGTGCTGCGCGGGGTGGACCATCCGGCGGTGCCGCTGGTGCTGGAATACAAGGAGCTGTACCGGATCTGGACGGCGCACGGCTGGTCCTGGCTCGATCAGTGGGCACGGGGCGGCCGGTTCCAACCGGAGTACGTGCCGGCTGGTGTCGTCTCCGGCCGGTGGGCCACCCGGGGTGGTGGCGCGTTGCAGATTCCCAAGGTGATCCGACGGGCGGTGGTGGCCGATCCGGGCTGGCGGTTGGTGGTCGCCGACGCCGGCCAGTTGGAGCCCCGGGTGCTGGCCGCGGTCTCCGGCGACGAGCGGTTGGCGGCGGCGGGTGGTGCCGGCGACCTCTACGCGGCCCTGGCCCGGGATGCGTTCGGCGGTGACCGGGCCAAGGCAAAGGTGGCCCTGCTCGGCGCGATGTACGGGCAGACCGGCGGGGCCGCGGTGCCCGCGTTGGCGGTGCTGAAGCGCAGCTATCCGACGGCGTTCGGTTACGTCGAGGCGGCGGCGCGTACCGGTGAGACGGGTGGGTTGGTGCGGTCGTGGCTGGGGCGGACGTGCCCGCCCGGCTCGGTCGGGTTCGGTGATTCCGACGAGGAGCCCGCCGATCCGGAGGCGGCGGGTGATCCGCACAGTCCGCGGGCGCGTGCCGCCCGGTCCCGGGGGCGCTTCACCCGCAACTTCGTCATCCAGGCCACGGCGGCGGAGTGGGCCTCCACGTTGCTGGCCACGCTGCGCACGGAGCTGTCCGGCAGCGACGCCGAGCTGGTCTTCTTCCAGCACGACGAGGTGGTCGTGCACGCGCCGGCCGATCAGGCGGACGCGGTCGCCGAGGCCGTCAACCGGTCGGGTGAGCGCGCCTCCGCGTTGCTCTTCGGCGCGACGCCGGTCCGGTTCCCACTGGACCTGTCCATCGTCGACTGTTACGCCGACGCGGCCTGACCGCCACTCCCGCCATGATCCAGTGGCCGGAAGTAGGCTCCCGGAGCCCTCCCGACCTCTTTCTCATCTCTTGATCAACGGCTCGCCACGGGAGCGGAAGCGGGGCGGATCGGCTGCGGGTCCGGTGTATAACGGTTGTGCTATTTCTCCTTTTCGCCCCGCCACCCCTGGCTGGCGCTCCTCGTTGCAGTGTCCGTAGGAGGGGGCGGATCGGTCGCGGTCGCTCCCATGCTTGAGGGGGCGCAGCTGAACGGGATCGCAGGAATGATCATCGCCGCAGGCGGGGGACGACGGATCGGTGGTCCCGAGGCGCTGCTGCACCAGGGCGACAAGCCCCTGGTGAATCAGATGATCGACACGATGACCGAGGCGGGCTGCGAGCGGATCGTGGTCGTCCTGGGCGCTGCCGCCGAGCAGGTCCAGGAGACCGCCGACCTGGCCAAGGCGACCGTTGTGATCAACAAGGCGTGGGGCACCGGGGTCGGCTCGTCCATCCGGGCCGGCCTGGCCGCGATGGACGACGAGGGGATCGAGGCGGTGGTGGTGGTGCCGGTCGACATGCCGGGCCTGACCGCCGCGGCGGTCAGCCGGGTGGCCGCGCTGCCGTACCCGGACGTGCTGGTCTGCGCCACCTACGATGGGCTGCGCGGCTACCCGATGTTGTTCGGCCGCCGGCACTGGCCCGGCATCGCCACCCTGGCCAGCGCCGACGTCGGCGCCCGGCCGTACCTGTTGGCGCACAAGGACCAGATCGTCGACATCGCCTGCGACTCGGTGGCCGACGGCAGCCGGGTCGACACCCCGGAGCTGATGGAGATGTACGGGCTCACCGTCCCGCCGCAGCGCGTCGGGGTCTAGCGGGCGGGCCACGCCACGTCGTCGATGGCGAGCCACGGCGCGGCGGCCACCGCTGTGGGCGTCTGCCCGGCGAACTCCACCACGTCGCGGTGCAGGTGTGACTGGTCGACGAAGCCACTCTCGGTGGCGACCGTCGCGGCGCAGTGGCCGGCGGCCAGCAGGTGCACGGCGTGGTCGAACCGCACCAGGCGGGCGGCGCGTTTGGGTGTGATGCCCACCTGGGAGCGGAAGCGGGACAGCAGGCGTTTGCGGCTCCAGCCGACCTCGTCGGCCAGGCTGTCGACCCGTACCCGGCCCCGGCTGGTGCGGGTCCGCCGCCAGGCGTGGGTGACCTCCGGATCGGCCGGTCGGCGAGCGTCCAGCCGCCGGGCGAGGATCTCGGTGGCGATGGCGAACCGTTTGTCCCAGGACGCGGTGGCACGTAGCCGGGCCTCCGTGCGTTCGGCGTCGCGGCCCCAGACGTCGTCGAGGGAGACCACCGCCCCGCAGATCTCCCTGGACGCGCCGAGCACGGCGGCAGCGACGACCGGCTCCAACCGGATCTGGAGGCACTCGCCGAACCCCCGGCCGGTTGCCCGGAGGTCGCCGGGAAGCAGGCCGACGACGGCGCTGCCATGTCTGGGCTGGCCGTCCACGGCGTAGGTGAGGCCCGTCTCCTGACAGAGGTCGACGATCAGGGTGATCGACGGGTGCGCGACCATGGCGATGTCCACCGGTGCGCGGGCGCGGTGCCGGAACCCGGCCATGCGAACCCCCGGCAACCGGGTCGACGGGCGCGGGACCACCACGTCCACCAACGACCAGTCGAGCGGGGTCGTCCCCATCGGCCGCATCTGCCGAGTCTAGGCGGTCGGGGTCGTCGGTGGGGTGTCCGCGGGCGTTGCCGTGAAGCCCAGCAGCAGCCGGCCGGTCGCCTCGGGCTCTTCCAGCATGGGTACGTGTCCGACGCCGGGCAGCAGTTCGACCCGCGCCTTCGGCACCGTCTCGTACCGGTGCGCCGACGACGGCTCCCAGCGGGGGTCGGCGCCGCCGAAGACCACCAGCACCGGGACGTCGAGAGGGGCAAGGCGCTCGGGCACGCTGCGCTGCGCGATGTATGTGTCGTAGGCGCGCAGCACCGACCTCAGCGTGCGGTAGGTGAGGTGTCGCAGGTCGCCGACCAGCTCGTCCGGAACGTCGACCGGACGGGCGCAGGTGACGCTGATCCCCCTGCGGATCATGGCGTCCGTTCGCCGCGCCCAGAGCAGCGGTCCGAGCGGTGGAGCCAGCAGGGCCCGGAGCAGTGCCGGCTGTGGAAGCAGCGCGTCCGGACTCGGGCCGGTGCTGACCAGTGCGAGCGAGCGCACCAGGTCGGGGCGTCGTTCGGCGAGCGCGGTGGCGATGTAACCGCCGCTGGAGTGCCCGAGTGCGACGACGGGCCGGACGCCGAGGTCGTCGAGCACCGCGGCCACCCGGTCCGCCTGGTCGGGCACCGCGTACGACGGCGGGGCCGGCGACCGGCCGCAGCCCGGGAGGTCCACCCGGATGACGTGGTGGTGGCCGGCGAGCGCCGGCACCACCGGATTCCAGGAGGCGCCCGACATTCCCGATCCGTGGATCAGCAACAGCGGCGGCGCCCCCGGCGGACCGTCGTGAACCACGTGCATTGCCGGCGACCGCGCGACGTCGTACTCGCTCATGGCGACGACGATGCCCGGCCGTCGCTCGGATGTCTTGGACAAATGTCCGCGCGGAGTTCCGCCGGGCATGGCGCTGAAACGGCGTCGCCGCCCCCGGCCCTCGACGGGCGGGGACGGCGACGCGCCACCGGTCGGTGTCAGTCCTGCGCCTGGTCCAGCTCACCGGTGGCGGCGAGTCGCTGGTACCAGTGGGCGCTGTCCTTCCAGGTGCGTACCTGGGTGTCGTAGTCGACCCGGATGATGCCGAAGCGGCGGTCGTATCCGTAGCCCCACTCGAAGTTGTCCAGCAACGACCAGACGAAGTAGCCGCGCACGTCCGCACCCTGCGCACGGGCGTCGGCCATCGCGCCGATGTGCCGACGCAGGTAGTCGATGCGCCGGTCGTCGTGGATCCGGCCGTCGGCCGACACCACATCGTCGAACGCCGCGCCGTTCTCGGTGATCATCATGGGCTGGTTGGGGTATTCGCGCCGCAGCCGCAGCAGCAGCTCGGTCAGCGCCGGCGGGTCGATGTTCCACCCCATCGCCGTGTACGGGCCGGGCTGCGGCAGGAAGTCGACGTTCTCCGCGGCGACCCACGGCGTGGAGGTCGACGCGCCGTGCCCGTCGGCGTCGGAGCGGGCCGACGCCCCGTCCCACGCCCGGACCAGGGTGCTGGAGTAGTAGTTGACCCCGAGCACGTCCAGCGGCACCGCGATCAGCTTCTCGTCGCCCTCGCGGACGAACGACCAGTCGGTGACGGAGGCGGTGTCGGCCAGCAGGTCGGCCGGGTACTCCCCGTCCAGCATCGGACCGAGGAACGCCCGGTTCGCCAACGCGTCGATCCGCCGGACCGCGTCCTGGTCGGCGGCCGAGTCGGACGCGCCCCGGATGACGTGCAGGTTCAGCGTCACCGACAGCTCGGCGGACGGGGCCAGCTCCCGGACCACCCGACCGGCCAGACCGTGCGCGAGGTTGAGGTGGTGCACCGCGGCCAGCGCCGCCGCCGGTTCGGTCCGACCCGGCGCGTGCACACCGGAGGCGTAGCCCAGGTACGCGGAGCACCACGGCTCGTTGAGCGTCGTCCAGGTGTGCACCCGGTCGCCCAGCGCGCCGACGATGCCCGCCGCGTACTCCTGGAAGCGCAACGCGGTCTCCCGCGCCGCCCACCCGCCGGCGTCCTCCAACTCCTGCGGCAGGTCCCAGTGGTACATGGTGGCGACCGGGCGGACGCCCCGCTCCAGCAGCCCGTCCACCAGCCGGGAGTAGAAGTCGATGCCGGCCTGGTTGAAGGCGCCCGAGCCGCCCGGCTGCACCCGCGGCCAGGCGATGGAGAACCGGTACGCGTCCAGCCCGAGGTCGGCGATGTGCCCGAGGTCGTCGGCCCACCGGTGGTAGTGGTCGGCGGCCACGTCACCGGTGTCACCGTTGAGGGTCCGACCCGGTGTGTGGCTGTAGGTGTCCCAGATGGACGGTCCGCGCCCGTCCTCGGTCGCCGCGCCCTCGATCTGGTACGCGGCCGTCGCCGAGCCCCAGACGAAGCTCTCCGGGAAGTGGTGTTGCGTCATCGTTGCGTCCCCTGGATCTCGCAGATGTAGCCCGTCGAGGTGCCGGCCACCAGTTCGGCGCTCGCCGTCCCACCCTCGTAGCGCACGTCGAACTCGGCGCCCGGCCCGTTGCCGGGTGACGGTACCCGTGCCCGGGTCCGTTGCCCCTCGGCCGGTGCGTACACCCGCAGCCGCAGATCGTCGGCCCACTCGTAGTCCGGTCGGTCGGTGCGCGAGCCGAACGGGATGACCGCACCCGGCCGGGCCAGCACCGGCAGGCTGTCGAAGCAGTGCTTCTCGGTCAGCCAGGCCGGGCCGGTGACCTGAGCGCCGGTGACCAGGTGCGTCCAGGTGCCGGCGGGCACGTAGTAGGTGACGTCGCCGTCGGCGCTGAGCACCGGGGCGACCAGCACGTCCGGGCCGAGCATGTACTGCCGGTCCAGGTGCGCCGTGGCCGGGTCGTCCGGGAACTCCAGGAACATCGGGCGCATCACCGGCGTCCCGTCGCGGTGCGCCTCCTGGGCGGCGGCCGCCAGGTACGGCATCAGGCTGAGCTTGAGGTGGGTGAAGTGCCGCAGCACGTCCACGGCCTCCTCGTCGTACGCCCACGGCACCCGGTACGAGCCGGAGCCGTGCAGCCGCGAATGAGAGGAGAGCAGCCCGAAGGCGACCCAGCGTTTGAACACCGCCGGGTCGGGAGTGCCCTCGAAGCCGCCGATGTCGTGGCTCCAGTAGCCGAAGCCGGAGGCCGACAGGGACAACCCACCGCGCAGCGACTCGGCCATCGCGACGAACGTCGACTCGCAGTCGCCACCCCAGTGCACCGGGAACTGCTGCCCGCCGGCGGTGGCCGAGCGGGCGAACAGCACCGCCTCGCCCTCGCCGCGCTCGGTCTCCAGCAGCTCGAAGACCGCCTTGTTGTAGAGGTACGAGTAGTAGTTGTGCATCCGCTGCGGATCCGAGCCGTCGTGCCACACCACGTCGGTCGGGATGCGCTCACCGAAGTCGGTCTTGAAGCAGTCGACGCCCATGTCCAGCAGGGCCTTGAGTTTGCCGGTGAACCAGCGGACCGCGTCCGGGTTGGTGAAGTCGACGAGCGCCATGCCGGCCTGCCACTTGTCCCACTGCCAGACCGAACCGTCCGGGTTGCGGACCAGGTAACCGGCCGCGCGGCCCTCCTCGAAGAGGTACGAGCGCTGCGCGATGTACGGGTTGATCCAGACGCACACCTTCAGGTCGCGCTCGTGCAGCCGGCGCAGCATCCCCTCGGGATCGGGGAAGGTCGCCGGGTCCCAGATGAAGTCGACCCAGTGGAACTGGCGCATCCAGAAACAGTCGAAGTGGAACACCGACAGCGGCAGCCCCCGCTCGGCCATCCCGTCGACGAACTCGGTCACCGTCTTCTCGTCGTACGAGGTGGTGAACGAGGTGGACAACCAGAGCCCGTACGACCAGGCGGGGACCCGGGCCGGGCGGCCGGTGAGGGCGGTGTAGCGGCGCAGCACGTCCTTCGGAGTGGGCCCGTCGATGACGTAGTAGGTGAGCGACTGGCCCTCGACGCTGAACTGGGTCTGGGCCACGACCTCGGAGCCGACCTCGAACGACACGTGCTCCGGGTGGTCGACGAAGACCCCGTAGCCGGCGCTGCTCAGGTAGAACGGCACGTTCTTGTACGCCTGCTCGCTGGCGGTGCCGCCGTCGGCGTTCCAGATGTCGACGGTCTGCCCGTTCTTCACGAACGGGCCGAAGCGCTCGCCCAACCCGTACACCGTCTCGCCGACGCCGAGGGCGAGCCGTTCGTGTACGTGCCGGCGGCCATCGGCGTCGGTGACGACGCCGATGCTGCGGGCGGTCGACGCGGTGACCAGCCGGTCGCCGTGCAGGAAGTCGACCCGCCACCCGTCGATGAGCGCGACCCGCGCGGTCAGCTCGCCGGTGGTCAGCGTCGCGCTGAGCCCGGTGACGTCGACGGTGACCGGGTGCGTGTCGTCGGTGCTCAACCCGAAGTGCGGCTCGCGGGGCAGCCCGCCGGTGTGGTGGGCGATGGTCACGCCGATGACACCGGGGGCGGGGGAGAAGAACCGGACGGTGACCAGGGGGCGGTTCAGGGTGTCGCCGCGGCCGGTGATCTGACCGGTCGGTGCGAAGACGGTGAAGCCGCGCGCGTCCGGCTCGACCGACTCCACGGTGCCGGGGCGCAGGACGCTGACGCCGGGGCGCAGCTGCCAGTACCCGTCGGTGAACTTCACTTCTCGGCTCCTGCCGTGATGCCGCGCGCCAGAGTGCGCTGGAAGATGAGGAAGAAGAGGATGGCCGGCACCAGGCTGATCAGCGCGCCGGCGTTGGTGGTCGGAGCGTCCATCAGCCGGTCGCCCTGCAAGGACGCCAGCGCGACCGGAATGGTCTGCGTCTGGTTGTCGATCAGCATGACCAGCGGGATGAGGAACTCGTTCCACGTCCAGATGAAGAAGAAGATGAGCAGCACCGCGAGGGTGGGCCGCAGGTTCGGGAAGACCACCCGCCACAGCACCGTCCACTTGCCGGCGCCGTCGAGCGCGGCGGCCTCCAGCAGCGAACGCGGGAAGGTGCCCATCACCGAGGCCAGCAGGTACGTGCCGAACGCGCTCTGGATCACGGCGAAGATGATGATCACCGAGAGTTGGGTGTTGTAGAGGCCGACCTGCTTCGCCACGTAGTACAGCGGGTAGATCAGCGCCTCCTGCGGCAGCATGTTGGCCAGCAGGAAGAGACCCACGATCCACAGCCGGCCCCGGACCCGGCCGATGCCCAGCGCGTACGCGTTGAGCAGTGACACGGCGACGCCGAGCACCGCCACGGAGCCGGCGATGACCGCCGAGTTCCAGAACTTCAGCGGGAAGTTGACCTCGGTCCAGTACGTGCGCAGACCCTTGGTGTAGAACTCCGTCGGCCAGCTCAGCGGGCCGCCCGACGAGTAGTCGCCGGGCGACTTGAACGCGTTGAGCAGCATGAACGCGAACGGCACCAGCATGACGAGCGCGCCGAGGGTGACCAGGGCGAGCACCACCCAGCGGCTGACGCCACTGTGGTGTCGATCGCGTACGGGCCGGGCCGGTAGCACCGGCGCGGGGCTCGGTGTGAGCGTGACGGCCATGTCAGAACCCCCGGTCCCGGCGCTCGCTGCGGGCCTGCATCCAGATGAAGACCCCGGCCACCACCACGATGATCAGTGTCAGGACCGTGGAGATCGCGGAGCCGTAGCCGACCTGCAGCTTCTTGAAGAACGTGTAGTAGGCGAAGTAGCTCGGCACGTTCGTCGCGTTGTCCGGGCCACCCCGGGTCAGCGCGAAGATCGGCCCGAACACCTTCAACGCGGCGATGGTGCAGGTCAGGGCCACCACGAAGGTCTCCGGCCGGATCTGCGGAAGGGTGATCGCCCGGAACCGGTGCAGCCAGTTCGCGCCGTCGACCTCGGCCGCCTCGTACAACTCGGGGTCGACGCGCTGCAACGCCGCCATGAAGACGACCACCGGGTAGCCGATCTGCACCCAGATCATCACGGCCATCACGGCCGGCAGTGCGGTGCCCGGGTCGCCGAGCCAGTCATGGCGTAACGCGCCGAGACCGACCACGTCGAGAAGGCTGTTGAACGCGCCGTCGGGGCGCAGGATCCAGCCCCAGACGATGCCGGCCACCACGACCGGCAGCACCTGCGGGAGGTAGAACGCGGCCCGCAGCGCGGCGGCGGTGCGGGGCTTGAACCGGCGGCCGACGACGTCGAAGAGCACCGCGGCGAGCAGCAGCCCTAGCACCGTGGGCACCACCACCATCGCGACGAGCATCCAGACGGTGTTGCGGAACGACGCCCAGAACACGTCGTCCTGCAGCAACTGCCGGTAGTTGTCCAGGCCGACCCACCGGGGGTCGCCGATGCCGGACCACTTGGTCAGCGACAGGTAGAGGGTGCCGACCAGCGGCGCGCCGATGACCAGGAGAAAGAGCACCGCTCCGGGGAGCAGGTAGAGCCAGTACGCCGCGTTGCGGCCGCGGCGTCTGCGGCTGGGCGCGGGCGGGGTGGGGGTCGCGGCCGGCGGTGTGGCGGCGACCGTCTCGGAGACAGCCATGGAAGATCCTTCCCGGCGGGGCGGGCGGGCGCGCGCCGGTCGTGCCGGTCGCGCCCGCCGCTCGCCGTGTCACTTGCCGGTGATCTCCTTGACGCCATCGGCGTACGGCTTGGCGATCGTGTCCAGAACCTGGTCGGGCGACTTCGAGCCGTTGATCAGACCCTGGAAGCCGGAGACCAGCACGTCGTAGTAGCCGGGGACCGGCCAGTCCGGGTAGAAGGCGAGACCGTCGGACTTGCTGACCGTGTTGAAGTCCTCGATCAGCTTGCGGTCCTTCGGGTCGCTGATCTTCGATGCGTCAGCGGCGACCGGAACACCACCGTTGTTGCCGATCAGGTCCTGGATCTCCGGACGCAGGGTGATGTCGATGAAGTCGTACGCCAGGCTCTTGGCCTTGCTGTTCTCCGGGACGACCCAGAGGTTGCCGGAGGAGCCGGCCTGCAGGGTGTTGCCGGGGAACAGGAAGGTGTCCCAGTTGGCCTTCATCTCGGTCTTGAACCGGCCGTACCACCAGCTACCCGAGACGATCATCGGAACCTTGCCGCCGATGAAGGCGGTGCCCATGTCCTCGGCCTTGAGGCTGGCCGAGTTCTTCGCGACGTAGCCCTTCTGCACCCACTGGGCGAAGGTGTCCGCGCCGTACTTGAGCGGGTCGGCCTTGAAGTCGACCGGGTTCTTGTAGAGCTGGTAGTTGTCGACGAACTGCCGGTCGCCCTTGGAGAGGGCGAGTTGGTAGAAGAGCTGCCCGGCCGGGTACTCGGCACCGGCCATGCCCAGCGGGGTGATGCCCTTGCCGACGAAGGTGTCCATCGCGGCGGTCATCTCGGCCATCGAGGTCGGGACCGTGACGCCGTTGCTCTGGAACAGGTCCTTGTTGTAGTAGACGGTGACGTACTCGCCGTAGTTGGGCACACCGAACCACTTGCCGGAGCCCATCACGCCCTTGTCGCTGTACCGGGCGGTGGTCTGCAGGCTGGGGCTGAGCTTGCCGGCCCAGCCGCGCTTGTCGGCCTCGCTGCTCAGGTCGGCCAGCAGGCCCTGGGAGGAGAGCAGCCCGGCGGTCGCGTTGCCCTTGTTGTACTCCATGATGTCCGGGCCCTCGGACGAGTTGATGATCATGCCGGCGTTCTGCTGGATCTGCTCGAAAGCCTTGCGCTCGAAGCGCACCTCCACGCCCGGGTGCTCGGACTTGAAGATCTCGATCGCCCGGTCCCAGCCGACCCCCATGGCGCTGTTCTCGCTCTCGTAGTGCCAGAGCTTCAGGACCTTGGCGTCACTGTCGTCCCCGCTGTCACCACCGCCGCACGCGGCCACGGTGGTCGTCGCCATCGCCGCCAGGGCGATCGCGGCGACGAGCCGGTGGAATCGCTGCATTAGCATCCTCCTCGTTGAGTATCTAGCCGGTACTTCACGGGGCCCGTCGTCGCGTTGCAGCGCGGCGACGGGCCATTTACCGATCGGCCCCCATCAGCTGGTGGCTTCGGGGCACGGCGGTCGACCCACGGACCTCCAACGCGCACGGCAGCAGTTGCTGGTGACGAAGGTCAGCGGGGCCATCCAACTGGCGCGTCAGCGCCTCGATCGCCATCCGGCCGAGCGCCGAACCGGGTGACGTCATCGCCGTCAGCGCCGGGGTGGCCAGCTCGGCGACCTGCGGCGAGGTGACCATCGAGACGACGGAGACGTCGTCGGGCACGGACAACCCGCGGCCGGTCAGCTCGCCGAGGATGCCGAAGATCGCCGTCTCGTTCATCGCCAACACCGCAGTCAGCTCCGGGGCCTGCGCGAACGCGGCGGCCAGGGCCGCCCGCCCGCCGGCCGCGCTGTCCTCGGCCGCGATCATCACCGGCTCCAGGCCGTGCCCGGTCATCGCCGCGGTGAAGGCGTCACGGGTACGCAACGCCGGCCCGTAACCGCTGGCCAACGTGGCAGCCGAGTGGTTGACGTAGACGATGCGCCGATGCCCGAGGCCGACCAGGTGCGCGACAGCCTCCCGGACAGTCTGATCGAAGTCGATGTCGACGTAGGAGAGCTGGCTGGTGTCGCCGGTGCGACCGATCAGCACCAGCGGCACCCCCGCCTCCTGGAGCACCGTCACCCGCTCGTCGGCCAGCTGGACCTCCATCAGCACGACCCCGTCGAGCATCCGCTGACTGGCCAGCCGACGCAGGTCGTCGAGGTTGCCCCCGCCGACCGGCGAGAGCACCAGGTGATAGCCGGCGACGCTGGCCGCGGCGGCCGCACCGGTGACGAACGCGGTCTCGGTGGCACCGAGGCCACGCTCGTCCATCGGCATCAGCAGGCCGAGGATCCGGCTGCGGCGACTGGCCAGCCCACGGGCCATCGCGTTGGGCTGGTAGTCGAGCTGCGCCATCGCGGCGAGCACCTTGTTGCGGGTGGCCTGCGAGATCGGGCGGGTGCCCGTGAGCACGTACGACACGGTGCTGACCGAGACCTGTGCGAGGCGGGCGACGTCGTGCATGGTGGCCACCGCGCACCTCCTCCGGCCTGGGGTGGGATCGCTCCCGAACTTCGTCGAAGCGTTTCGACGAAGCGGTTCGACAGGACGCTAGGCCACCTGTTACGGCGACGTCAATAGCCGATGTCGAAAAGACTTCACCGGCGTGCGAGCCCCTGCGCCGGTCCCGCCCGAGCGCCCTGCGCGCGGCCAGGCTGGAAGGGTGCCGGGCCCCTCACCAGCCCACGCCGCGCGCTGCTCCTGGTCGGTCCGCGGTGCCGCTTCCGGTCGGTCCGCGCGGCCCCGCGCCGCGCGCTGCTCCCGCTCGGTCCGCGTCGTGCCGCGCTGCTCCCGGCCCGTGCCGCCCCGGTCGGTCAGTCGCGCAGGACGGTCACGGCCAAGATCTGCGCAAGGTCGGGGATGTTGCTGCCTCCCATTCGCCGGAGGCAGCAACTTCCGGGTAGTTGCGCGGATCTTGGCCGCGGGTCAAGGGGGGAGCGGGCCGGGCGGCGGCAAGATCGTGCTCGATCCTGGATGTAGTCCCTTGGATAGTCGTGGAGGCCACTACACCCAGGATCGAGCACGATCTTGGGTGCGGGGTGCGGGGTGCGGGGTGCGGGGTGCGGGGTGCGGGGTGCGGGGTGCGGTGCGGGGCGGCCGGGGCGGCGAGGGCGCGCAGCGGCGTGGTGGGGCGTGGCGTGGTGGGGCGCGGCGGGGCGTGCGGGGCGGGATGCGGCGCGGTCCGGTGGGGCGAGGGCGCGGGGGCGCGGTCCGGCGGGGCGAGGGCGTGAGGATGCGGCCCGGTAGAGCGAGGGCGAGGGCGAGGGGGAAGGCGCGTGACGGCGTGGTGGGGCGAGGGGCAAGGCGAGGGGGCGGGGCCCGTGGGGCGTGGCGGTCGAGGGGTCAGGTCAGGTTGAACAGGGTGGCGGCGCTGTTCCAGCAGACCGCGCGGAGCCAGTCGTCGCCCAGGTCCAGTCGGGTCAGCCCGGTGATCTGGTCGGCGTACGGGTACGGGATGTTCGGAAAGTCGCTTCCCAGCAGCACCTTGCCGGCCAGCCCCAGCTCGCGTAACCGGGGCAACTCCTCGGCGGGGTAGGGAACGAACTGGTCGAAGTAGGGCGTGAACACCATTGTGGTGTCCAGTCTGACCCGCTCGTACGTCTCGGCGAGGTCCAGGAATGCCTGGTAGTCCGGGGCTCCCATGTGCGCCACCACGGCGGTCAGTCGAGGGTGGCGGGCGAGGAGGGCGGCGAACGGTTCCGGGCCGGTGTGGGAGGTTCCCACCGGGGCGTGCCCGGCGTGCACCACCACCGGCACACCCGCGTCGGACAGCATCCCCCACACCGGGTCGAGCGCCGGATCGGTCGGCGCGAAGCCCCCGACCTGTAGGTGCAGCTTGAACACCTGGGCACCTTCGGCGAGGGCTGACTCGACGTAGCCGGGGGCGTCCGGCTCGGGGTAGAACGTGGCCGAGGCCAGGCACCCGGGGGTGTCGCGGGCGAAGTCCAGCGTCCAGCGGTTGAGTTCCGCCGCCATGTCGGGTCGGTGTGCGTACGCCAGGGCGCTGAACGCCCGCACCCCGAGCCGGCGCAGGTGCGCGACCCGGTCGGCGTCGCTCCAGCGGTAGCGGATCGGCCATTCGGTGCCGACCAGCGGCCCGGCGGCGTCGAAGTAGGCCCACACCCGACGCAGCAGGCGTGGTGGCAGGAAGTGCACGTGCACGTCGGCGAGGCCGGGCAGCCCCAGGGCGCGGCAGAACTCCGGTACGCGGTCGTCCGCCTCGGGTGGGACCGGCTGCTGGTCGCCGGCCGAGCCGCCCGGCACCGGGACCGGCTGCTGGTCGCCGGCCGAGCCGCCCGGCACCGGCACCGACACCGACACCGGATCGGTCATATGTCGATGTCGAATCGGCTCAGCACCGAGGGCGCGATCAGGCCGACGGTGGCGAGCGCGGAGACGACGGTCAGTGCGATGCGCATTCCGACCACTTCGGCCTTGCTGCCGACGCGCAGGGCGATCTTGTTCGGCAGGCCGATCATCATCCACATGCGGCGCTTGATGGGGATCGGCCAGAGGATCGGCACGCCGGCTCTGGTGATCATGTCGCCGAGGATGTGCACGAAGCAGCCCACGCCCAGTGCGGTGCCGATCAGGGGATAGCCGCGTCCGCCCGGCAGGTTGGCGAAGGTGAACCAGGCGGCCCCGGCCGATGCCAGCGTGATGATCACCCAGCCGGCCCGTTCGGCCCACTCGTCGAACAGCCCCCGCAGCGCCAGGCCGAACATGAAGAAGAGGATGGTGATGACCGCCCACTTGCCGTAAGCAGCGCAGAGGGCGGTGGTGCCCCAGCCGACCAGCACGGTGAACGGCAGCGTGTGGGTGAGGGTCCGGTGCCCGTTGTTGCGACGCGGGTCCTTGCTGAGCTTCGTGGCGTAGTAGACCCCGAGCGAGATCTTTTCCATCACCTCGGCGGCGAAGAGCGAGAAGACTCCGAAGGTCCGGGCCACGGTGGCCCCACCCTGGTTCTTGGTCACTTTGCCCGACATGTCGAGGTCGGGGAAGAGCGCGCCGCCGGCGCACACCGCGGTGCCCACCGCCAACGCGAGCGGCGACTGGTGGTAGTCGGCGAACTGCTGCAGTGCCCAGGAGCCAGCCAGCCACACCGCCGCGCCGGACAGCGCGTGTTGCGGTCCCATCATCTCGGCTCACCCTCCCCAGGGATCTTGAGCGCCCAAAACTACGCCACTGTAGTAAGCGTCGGCGCCGCAGGGGCATCACCCGGAAGGTCCACATCGGACCGGCTCACAGGGTGGGGGTGAAGCTCTGCCGGATCATCGGCAAGTATGCCGCGTTGACCTGCCAGTCGAATTCTTCTGTCAACCACGAGACGGTGTAGGAGCGGTCGGGCGAGGTGTTGGCCAGCAGGCGGAAGCTGTGCACCGGCACGCCGAGGGCGTTCTTCCAGCCGCACTCCCACACCGCGCCGCCCTCGAAGATGTCCATCGCGGAGATGTCCACCTTGCGATAGTCCGGTAGCGCCGCGCTGGCGGTCAGCCGCTCCTCCTCGGCCTCCCAGTGCGCCACCGGATCGGGGCGGACCGGCCCCGCCTCGACGCTGAGCACCCGGCTCCCGCTGGATCTCCGGAAGCAGGTCACCGAGCCCTCGGTCCAGCGCGCCCACCCCACCGGCGCGGCGATCCGAAACCCACTCGGGTCGTCGTACCAGGTCCAGCCCTCGCGTAGCCCGTACTTCACGCCGGGTGGCGGTGACACCGCCACCACCGGGGTCGCCGACGGTGGCGGGGGAGCCGTGCAGGCGAACGCGGCCGGTCGGGAGGTCGGCGCGCCACCGCCCGAGCCGGACGGAGGGGTCCGGTCGTCGTGCCGGTTGACCAGCGCGAGCGTGACGCCTCCCGCGACGAGCACAGCGGCAGCCGCGCCACCCAGGGCGATCAGGCGCCGTCGCCGGCCGGGTCGGCGCCGCGGGCCCGGGGTCGGAGTGGCCGGCTCGCCCGACGGGGCGACCGGTTCGACCGGTTGGCGCGCTCTGGCGCGTCCGGCGTCCCGGACCGCCCTGGCCTGCCCGGCGTCCCGGGCCGCCGCGACCGCCGTGGAGCGGGTCGACGTGGTGGGCTCGTCGTGGCTCGCCTGGGCGCTGCGCAGCAGCGGCTCCGCCTCGGCGGCGGTCAACCGCCGCCAGGGGTCGCGCTGCAACAGGCCGATGAGGACGGGACGCAACGGGCCGGCCCGACGCATCGGGTCCGGTGGTTCGGTGGCCAGCGCGCTGAGCGTCGCCATCGCGCTCGACCTGGCGTACGGTGACTGCCCTTCGACCGTGGCGTAGAGCGTCGCGCCCAGCGACCACAGGTCGGTGCGCACGTCGGACACCCCTTCGCGGGCCCGTTCGGGGGCGACGAACTGCGGCGATCCGAGCACGGTGCCGGGCCCGGTCATCACACCGTCACCGCCGTCGAAGGTGGCCAGCCCGAAGTCGGTGAGCACCACCCGCCCGTCGTCGGCGACCAGCACGTTGTGCGGCTTCACGTCGCGGTGCAGCACCCCGGCGGCGTGGGCGGCGCGCAACGCGGCGAGCACCGCCAGCCCGATCCGGGCCGTGCTCTGCGGGCTCAGCGGGCCCTCGGCGCTGATGATCTGCTGCACGGATCGCGACGGCACGTACTCCATCACGATCCAGGGGCTCTCCCGGTCGTGCACCACGTCGTAGAGGCGGACCACGTTGGGATGGTTGAGGCGGGCGGCGGTGCGTGCCTCGCGCAGGGTCCGTAGCCGCAACTCCTCGCGTTCGGTCTCGGCCAGCCAGGCCGGCGGCACGACCTCCTTCACCGCCACGTCGCGGTGCAACATCTCGTCGCGAGCAAGCCACACCCGGCCCATTCCGCCGGTGCCGACCAGGTCGAGCAGCCGGTACCGACCCGCGATCAGCAACTGATGCACGGTCGCTCCCCCTCGGTCACCCCGGGATCCACGATAGCCACCAATGGCTGCTTATTCATCCACTGAGCGGCCTCGATCCACGACGGACGGTGGTGCCGATCATGGCCATACGGTGCAGGTCAGCGGGGTGGTCGGAAACTCTCTCGTACCTTTTTCCAGTCGGCGGCGGCCCCGGTCCAGTCCTCGTCGTGGGTGATCCAGACCAGCGTCCAGCGGCCGGCGGCGACAGCCTGTTGCCGGGCGTGCAGCCACCGGCCGCCGTGGGGGGCCTGCCACCGGAGTTCCCACTCCGCCCCGTCGTCGCTGGCGGCGAGCCGGATCTCGTCGTACCCAGGCAAGGCCCCGGCCCCGGCGGCGGCGTCCCGGGCCGCGCGGAGCCGGACCAACGGGTCGGCGCTGTTGCCGGGTGCGACGCTGAAGGCCCGGCCGGTCGCCGGGTCCTGGAAGCAGGCCACCCCGTCGTCGCGGGAGTAGTACCAGGTGGCGGGCACGGAGACCCGGAAGCCTGTGGTGTCGGCGTGCCAGACCCAGCCCGGCGGTGGCCGGAACCTCTCGCCGGTGGCGGGGTCGCCGGCCAGCACCGGCGTGCCGGCGACATGCGGGCGGACACACGCGAACGGCGGCGGAGGGACGTCGCGTCCGTCGGGCGGCGGCCCCGGCCAGTCGGGGCCCGGTCCGCCTGGTCCGCCCGGTCCGCCCGGTCGGTTGTCGGGTGGACGGTTCGGTGGCTGCGGGGAGGACGAGGCGGCCGTGTCGCCGGGCTTGTCGCCGGCGAAGGTCAGCGCGGTGCCGACACCGGCCGCGATGGCCACCAGCAGCGTCACACCGATCAGCGCCAGCCGGCGGGTGGCCGGTCCCCGGGCCGCCCGGTCTGCGCCCGGTGCCCGGGACGCCCCTTCGGTGGCGGCCGGGGCAGGGTTCGGGTCGTCGGACGGTTCGGGCAACGGGAGGGTGGGGTCCTGGTCGTCGTCGACCGCGGCGGGGTGGGCGATCAGGCCCGGCACCGGCCCGTCGCCGGCGGGCCGGTCGGTCGTCGGCGGCAGGTCGGCGCGGCCGGTCGCGGCCATCGTGAGCAACCGACGGGCCGCGTCGTGGTCGAGGCGCTCGCGCGGGTCGCGGCGCAGCAACCCCGCCAGCAGCGGCGCGAGCGCCCCGGCGTGGGGGGCGGGGTCGGGCGGGCCGGCGGCCAGCGCGCTCAGGGTGGCCATCGCGGTGCTGCGGGCGTACGGGGACCGGCCCTCCACGGCGGCGTGCAGGGTCGCCCCGAGCGACCACAGATCGGCGGTCACCGTGGACACGCCCTCGGCGGCCCGCTCGGGGGCCACGTACTGCGGGGAGCCGAAGACCATTCCGGGGCGGGTCATCGCGCCGTCGCCACCGTCGAAGGTGGCCAGGCCGAAGTCGGTGAGCATCACCCGCCCGTCGTGCGCCACGAGCACGTTCTGCGGTTTGATGTCGCGGTGCAGCACTCCGGCGGTGTGCGCGGCCTGGAGCGCGTCGAGCACGGCCAGCCCGATCCGGGCCGCGCGGGCCGGATCGAGCGGCCCCTCGGCGTCCACGACGTCCTGAAGGGTGCGGGACGGGACGTACTCCATGATGATCCACGGGCTGCCGTCGACCGCGACGACGTCGTAGAGCCGGACCACCGTGGGGTGGTTGAGTCGGGCCGCGGCGCGCGCCTCCCGCATGGTGCGTGAGCGCACCTCGTCCCGTTCATGATCGGCCAACCAACTCGGTGGGACGATCTCCTTGACCGCCACCTCGCGGTGCAGCATCTCGTCGCGGGCACGCCACACCCGACCCATGCCCCCGCGACCCACCAGGTCGAGCAGCCGGTACCGACCGGCGATCAGCACCTGTGCACGCTCCTCCTCAGCCGCGGTCCGGGCTACACCCTAACCAGCGGATCGGAAGTCACCTATCGGTCGTCCGACTTGGCTCAGCAGACGGCGTGGTCGGCGGCGGTGAGCAGGTTCCCTTCCGGGATGGCGATGCGGGTCCGTCCGCCGCTCAGTCGGGCGGCGGCGCGGCGGGCCTGCACGGGGCCGTGTTCGCGGCGCGCGGTGGCGTAGCTGGCGGCGGTGCGGGCCGCGATGGTGGCCCAGCCGTACCGCTCGCCGACCATCGTGCGGGCCCGGCGGGCCAGCCGCCGGGCGAAGACCTCGTCGCCGAGCAGTTGGCCGACCGCGCCGGCGAGCGCGTCCGGGTCGCTGTGCGGGAACGTCACCCCGGTCACGCCGGGTTCGACGATCTCGGCGAGGCCGCCGGTACGGGCCACGGCGAGGGGTGCTCCGGCGGCCGCCGCCTCCAGCGCCACCATGCCGAACGGCTCGTAGAGGCTGGGGACCACCGTCGCGTCGGTGGCGCCGAGCATCGCCGGTAGTTGGGTGGAGTCGAGGAACCCGGTGAACCGGACCGTCGAGCTGAGCGCCAGTCGTCGGGCCTCCGCCTCCAGTTCGGTGCGGTACGGGCCGTCGCCGGCGATCACCACGCGCAGCCCCGGGTGTCGTTCGCGCAGCCGCGGGATGGCGTGCACCAGGTGCTGGACGCCCTTCTCGTAGACCAGCCGCCCGGCGTACCCGACCAGCGGACCGTCCCCGGCGAACCGTGCCCGGGCCGACGCGACCGCTCGGGGGCGGGCCCGCCAGGCCCGGTCGTCGACCCCGTTGGGCACCACGTCGACCTGGCCGGCGGGCACCTCGAACAGCGCGGTCACCTGGTCGCGCATGTAACCCGAGCAGGTGATGACGCGGATGGAGGAGTTGCTGAGCCAGTGTTCGACGCCGTGAATGGTGCGGTTCATCTCCTCGGGCAGCCAGCCCTGGTGCCGGCCCGCCTCGGTGGCGTGGATGGTGGTGACCAGGGGGAGGTCCAGGTGATCGGCGAGGGTGACGGCGGTGTGGGCGACGAGCCAGTCGTGGGCGTGGATGACGTCGTAGGCGCCGGCCTGGGTGGCGCGCAGGGCGGTGCGGGTGAGGGTGTGGTTGAAGGCCATGGTCCAGGCCAGGAGGGAGCTGGTGGCGAGGGGGAAGGTGACGGGGTCTTCGGGGGCGCGCAGGATGCGGACGCCGTCGGCGTACTCCTCCAGGGGTGCGCCGTCGCTGTGGCGGGTGACGACGGTGACCTCGTGGCCGGCGGCGGCGAGGGCGACGGAGAGGGCGTGCACGTGTCGGCCGAGGCCGCCGACGAGCACCGGCGGGTACTCCCAGGAGAGCATCAGCACCCGCAGCTGTCGGGCGGGGTTGATGTCGATCACGTGGGCATCGAGTGACATGCGGCCCCCTTTGAGTTGTCCCCGGGCGCGCGCCGACCGACACCGAATCGATGTCGCCGTCGCGTCTGGATCGAGGCCAATCCTGCCGGGATCGCGATAACCAGCGGCGACACCACCGTTGCGGTCGTGTAAAGCGCTACTGGCTCTTTCGTCGCACCCGCAGCAGTTCGGCCACCGACCATGCCTGGAACGGGCACCCGGTAGCGGTGTGCGGCGCGAGGCCATCTGCCGTCTCGCTAACTGAGCCTAACCCATACTCCATCAAATGCGCCTCAATGCCGACGAAAACGTCATCGACGGACATCTTCCCCCGGCGGGCGGCGTCCACGTACGGGCCGAGCAGCCACGGCCACACCGTGCCCTGGTGGTAGCCCCCGTCCCGCTCGGCCGGGCCGCCCCGGTGCCGGCCCGCGAACTCCGCGGCATCCGGGGCCAGACTGCGCGGCCCGAGGGGGGTGAGCAGACCGCCCCCGATCCGCCGCACCGTCGCCTCGTCCGGCTCCAGCGGCGCGTACGGCAGCGACCAGGCCAGCAGTTGGTTGGGACGCAACGCGTCGTCGTCGTGCAGGGCGGCACCACCCAACGGGTACGCCGGCGCGGGCGCGTCCAGCACGTCATGCAGCCAGCCGGTCGGGGCCGGGAACCGCTCCCGGAACGAGGCGGTGGCCTGCCGGTGGAGTCGCCACAGCTCGTCGGCGTCCTGCCCGGCCAGCTCGGCCAGCTCCGCGAGCCCGGCCAACCCGTTGATCCACAACGCGTTGACCTCGACCGGCTTACCGGTGCGCGGGGTGACCGGCACCCCGTACACCCGGGCGTCCATCCAGGTCAGCGCGGTGCCGGCGGCGCCCTGGGTGAGCAGCCCGTCGACCGGGTCGACCCGGATCCCGTACCGGGTGCCGGCGGTGTGGGCGTCCACCACCGTGCGCAGCGCCGGCAGCAGCTCGTCGCCGAGGTCGGTGTCGCCGGTGACGGTGACGTGCCGGCTCACCGCGTGCAGGAACCACAGCGTGCCGTCGACGGTGTTGTACTCCACCCGACCGGTGTCGGCCGTGTTGGCGAGCATCCCCTCGGACAGCGTCGCCGCGTACGCCCGCAGCAGCTCCCGACCCTCGTCGGCGCGACCCGTGCAGAGGAACAGCCCCTCGTACGAGATCATCGTGTCCCGCGACCACGCCCCGAACCACGGGTACCCGGCCACCACGTCGACCGCCGCCCGGTCGGTGCGCACCACGAACGCGTCGGCGGCCAGCGCCAGGGTGGCGTCCACGTCGTCGGCCGGCTTCGCCGTCGCCACCACCCGCCGGTTGCGCCGCCGGGCGGTCGCCACGATCTCCGTGGCCGGCGGCGGCTCCTCGTCGAGCCGACCGGCCCAGGCCCGCACCGACACCGTGTCGCCGGGGCGTTCCAGCTCACCGGAGAAGCGGCCCGCGTACCAGAGATCCTCGTCCGCGTTCAGGCCACGGTTGGCCTCCTCGCGGTGGTGCACGCCCAGCCACCACTGCCCCTCGGGCGTCCAGCCCGGGCCGGCGAGCCGGTACGCGCCCTCGACCACCGCGCCGTCGGCCACCGCCTCGACCTGCGGGACCGGGCCGTCGGCCCGCCGTTCGCCGTGCGCGTCCCGCCAGGTGCAGGCGGCCGACAACTCCAGTCGCACGGGACCACCGGCGACCAGTCGGTGCACCACCGCGACGCAGGAGCGGCCGGGAAGCATGGCCAGCTCCCGTTCGATGACCACCGCGCCGATCCGCCACCGCCACCGCGGTAGCCCGTCGACCAGGTCGAAGCGTTCCAACAGCTCGAAGCCGCGCGGGTCCACGTCGCCGGAGGCCCACTCGTGCGCGCCGAGGCGGACCCGTGCGCCGGACGGCAGGGTGACTGCCGGATCGAGGCTCACCAGTCCCACCTGACGGGACGCCGGCGTTTCGCCGGGAACCACCAACAGGCCGTGGTAGCGACGTGTCCGCAGCCCGCCGACGGTGCCCATCGCATAGCCGCCGAGGCCGTCGGGGACCAGCCACTCCCGGCTGGCCGCGCTGGTCAGATCGCCGCAGACCTGCGGGCCGAACCGAATGTCGATCAAGTTTCCTCCACCGGCGGCAACGTGTAACACGCCACGACGAGAATGGCCGCTGTGGTCAAGTCCCGCGGCGACGTCAAAGATGTGCACGTGATCACTGACCGATCGTCCTCCGACGCCTCGCCACCCGACGCTGAGCGGCTCCGGCTCGCCCAGGCCGACTCGGGGGAGCAGGACTGGCGTGCATGGGGTCCCTATCTGTCCGAGCGGGCGTGGGGGACGGTACGGGAGGACTACAGCGAGCACGGTACGGCCTGGGACTACTTCCCGCATGACCACGCGCGGTCCAGAGCCTACCGGTGGAGTGAAGACGGGATGGCCGGCGTCTGCGACGAACGACAGACCTTCGCGTTCGCCCTCGCCCTCTGGAACGGCAAGGACCCGATCCTCAAGGAGCGGATGTTCGGCCTCGGCGGCGACAGCGGCAACCACGGCGAGGACGCCAAGGAGTACTGGTGGTACGAGGACTCCACGCCCACCCACTCGTGGATGCGCTGGCGCTACCACTACCCGCAGGCCGCCTTCCCGTACGACGAACTCGTCGCGGTCAACGCGTTGCGCGGCCGTGACGACACCGAGTACGAGCTGGTCGACACGGGGATCTTCGACGACGACAGGTACTGGGCGGTGACGGTCGACTACGCCAAGGCGTCCCCGACCGACCTCTGCATGGTGGTGACCGTGGCCAACCGGGGCGACCGGGCGGCCACCCTGCACGTCCTGCCCACCCTGTGGTTCCGTAACACCTGGTCCTGGGGTCTGCCCGGCGGCGACCGGATCCCCCGGCTGACCGGCCAGGGCACCCGCCTCGTCGGCGAGCACCGGGTGTTCGGCCAACTGCTGTTGGAGGGCGACGGCGGCCCGGTGCCGCTGCTCTGCGACAACGACACCAACGCCGAACGGCTCTGGGGCCTGCCCGGCCGCTCCCCGTACCCGAAGGACGGCATCAACGACCACGTCGTCAACGGCGCGGCCACGGTCAACCCGGCGCGGGAGGGCACCAAGGGCGCGCTGCACTACGTGCTCGACGTGCCGGCCGGCGGGCAGCGTCAGATCCGGCTGCGACTGACCCGCACCGCGTCGCCGCCGGCCGCCGCCCCGCCACCCCCGGCCGACCTCAGCGACGGCTTCGAGGCCGTGGTGTGGGCGCGGCGGGCCGAGGCGAACCGGTTCTTCGCCGGCGTGATCCCGCCGGCCGCCACCCCCGACGAGGCGCTGGTCGCCCGGACGGCAATAGCCGGGCTGATGTGGGGCAAGCAGTTCTACCACTTCGACGTCAAACGCTGGCTCGACGGCGACCCGGGCTCGACCCCGCCGGCCGGGCGCCGGCACGGACGCAACAGCGCCTGGTGGCACATGACCAGCTTCGACGTCATCTCCATGCCGGACCCGTGGGAGTACCCCTGGTACGCGGCCTGGGACCTGGCCTTCCACTGCGTCAGCATCGCCCGGGTCGACCCGGGCTTCGCCAAGGAGCAGATCCTGCTCCTGCTGCGCGAGTGGTACCTGCACCCCAACGGGCAGATCCCGGCGTACGAGTGGGCGTTCGGTGACGTGAACCCGCCGGTGCACGCGTGGGCGGCGCTCAAGGTGTTCGAGATCGACGGCGGCCGGGACTACGAGTTCCTGGCCCGGGTGATGCACAAGCTGCTGCTCAACTTCACCTGGTGGGTCAACCGCAAGGACACCGGCGGCAACAACGTCTTCGAGGGCGGCTTCCTCGGGCTGGACAACGTCGGGCCGTTCGACCGCTCGGCGGCGCTGCCGGTCGCCGGCGTGCTGGAGCAGTCCGACGGCACCGGCTGGATGGGCATGTACGCGCTCAACCTGCTGGACATCGCGATCGTGCTCGCCGAACACGACCGGACCTGGGTGGACACCGCCACCAAGTTCTTCGAGCACTTCGCCTACATCGCCGCCGCCGCGTACGAGCAGGGGTTGTGGGACGACGAGGACGCCTTCTTCTACGACGTGCTGCGCCTCGCCGACGGCACGAAGGTGCCGCTGAAGGTCCGCTCCGTCGTCGGGCTCCTGCCGCTGGCCGCCACCACCCGGCTCACCGCCCGGACCCTGCACCACCTACCGGAACTGGGCGCCCGGCTGCGCTGGTTCCTCACCAACCGCCCGGAGTACGCGCAGGTGATCGGCACCCGCCGGCTGGGCCCCGACGGCCGGCAGCAGCGACTGCTGTCCATGGTCGGCCCGGAGCAGGTGGTCCGCCTGCTCGCCCGGATGCTCGACCCGGACGAGTTCCTCTCCGACTTCGGCCTCCGTACGCTGTCGCGCGCGCACCTGGACAAGCCGTTCTCGGTGAGCCTCGGCGGGCAGGAGTTCTCGGTCGGCTACGAGCCGGCCGAGTCGACCAGCGGACTGTTCGGTGGCAACTCGAACTGGCGCGGTCCGATCTGGATGCCGACGAACTTCCTGCTGATCAGCGCGTTGCGCGACTACGCGGCGTTCTTCGGCGACGACCTCCAGGTGGAGTATCCGACCCGCTCCGGGGTCAAGCACACCCTGGACGAGATCGCCGACGACCTCTCCGCCCGGCTGATCTCGCTCTTCACTCAGGACGACTGGGGTCGACGGCCGATCTACGGTGCCGCTCAGATGTTCCAGACCCACCCGGACTGGCGCAACCTGATCGCCTTCCCCGAGTACTTCCACGGCGACAACGGGGCTGGCCTGGGCGCGTGGCACCAGACCGGCTGGACCGCCCTGGTGGCCGACCTGATCCTCACCCTCCGCCGCTGACCCCCTGGCCCCGCCCCGCCGCCCCCGCCCGGTCCTGCCCGCGCTGCCCGTCCTGCCCGCGCTGCCCGCAAGATCGGCGCAACTTCCCTGATGTTGCTGTCTCGGGGGCGGTCCAAGGCAGCAACATCAGGGAAAGTGTGCGGATCTTGCGGGCACGACGGACCCCCGCCGCCCGGCCTCCCGCCGCCCGGCCTCCCGGCCCCGGCCTCCCGGCCCCGGCCTCGCGGCCCCGGCCTCGCCGCCCGGCCCCGGCCTCGCCGCCCGGCCCCGGCCTCGCCGCCCGGCCCCGGCCTCGCCGCCCGGCCCCGGCCTCGCCGCCCGGCCCCGGCCTCGCCTCGGCGAGATCGTGCTCGATCCATGTTGTAGTGGTGTCGCTCTCGACGGGAGGCCACTACAACATGGATCGAGCACGATCTTGCGGGTATGGCGACCGCTGGGCGTGGGCTGCGTCAGATGGTGATCACGCCGAGCTTGATGAGGTTGTCGGCGGTGTCGGTGGTTGCCACCAGGCGGGCCCGCCAGCCGAGGACGCTGGGGGCTTGTCGTCGCTGATCACCGGCACCTGATCCTGAAGGGCGGCGGCCTCGCGGGACGCCGGCTCGGTCTTCGCGGCTTCCCGAACCTTGTCGTCGCCCACTCCGGGCCGGCACCCGATCGGCCAGGGCTCGGCAGGTGCCGCGCGAGCATCGTCGCCAGGTCGAGGAGGCCGCCGTTGTTGCGGACGTGACGCGGGGCGCCGCTCAGCGGTTCGCCCGTTCGATGCCCCGCCGGACGAGGCCGCTGATGCCGGGCAGGGTGACCGCCCGGATGGTCAGGTCGCTCATCCAGACGTGGAATCGGCTGGGTGGCGCGTACTGGGCCATTCCCCGGCGGGCGAGCGCCTGTCGTTTGCCGACCTCGGGGCGGAGTCCGGCCTCCCACTCGACGAGTGCCGCCGGGAGGTCGTCGGCGTGCCGTCGCAGGGCGGTGCCGAGGTGGTCGGCGCCGGCGAGGGCGAGGGCCGCGCCGTGTCCGGCGAAGAGCGTCACGCACCAGGCCGCGTCTCCGAGCAGGACGACGCGGCCGGTGCTCCAGCGTGGCATGACCACCTGGCTGACGGCGTCGAAGTAGGCACTGGACGGGTCGTGGGCAAGATGGTCGATGGCGTCGGGCACGCCACCGGCCAGATCTCCGAACGCGGCCCGCAGCGCGTCGACCGGCCCGCGCCTCAGGTCGGCGGCGGGCTCCGCGCTGCGATAGGTGAAGAACGCCGACGACCGCTCCGGGCCCAGGTTGATCATCGCCGCGGTGCGCCCGGGACCGATGTGGGTGGTGGCGGACGACTCGGGCACGCCCGGCATCGGGTGGGGCAGCCCGAAGGCGGCCACGAGGTACGGGAGGTCCACCCGGAAGTCGGGGCCGAACAGGGCGGTACGGGTGGTGGAGTGCACTCCGTCGGCACCCACCAGCAGCTCGGCCCGCTCGCCGGTGCCGTCGCTCAACCGCACGCGCACATGGTCGGTGTCCTGGTCGACGGACGTGACTATGGTGCCGAAGCGGATGTCGACCCGGTCCCGCACCGCTTCGAAGAGGCTGGCTTCCAGGTCGCCGCGGAACACCGAGAGGGCCCGCTTGCCGAGTGCGGCCTCGGCGATGGCGGACGGCACGGTGAACTTGGGCCGACCGTCGGCGTGGACCAGCACGGTGGTGAACGGGCCCAGGTCGGCGGCGGACAGGGCGGGGAGCAGGCCGAGGCGTTCGGCGGCGTCGTAGCCCGGCCCGATCAGGTTCACCAGGTAGCCGCTGCTGCGTCGGGCCGGGGCCCGTTCGGCCACGAGGACCTGCCATCCGTCCTGGTGGAGTCGGAGGGCGGTGGCCAGCCCGGCTATCCCCGCACCCACGATCACCGCACGTCGCATCGCGCACCTCACCACTAGAATGAGCATCTGCTCAAACCAGTATGAGCGACTGTTCATACCGACGCAACCGGCGGCGGCGCAACCGCCTAGACTTCAGCCATGCCGCGCGGTGTCGCCATCCCAGCGCTCAGACAGCAGCTCTTCGCCGCCGTCGAGCGGTTGATCGTGGAAGAGGGGCCGAGCCGGCTCACCGGCCGGGCCGTCACGCGGGAGGCCGGCGTCGCGACCGGCCTGCTCTACGCGCACTTCGCGAACTTCGACGACTTCCTGACCGGGTTCGCGGTCGACCGCGTCTTCCACATCACCGGCGAGGTGGCCGGCCTACCGGAGCGCGCCGGGTCCGGCACGGTCGCCGAGAACCTGCGCCAGGCCGTCCTGGCGACACCGCTGGGCACGCTGACGGCGTTGACCCGGCTCACCGCGTTCCGGCCGGAGTTGACGGCGAACGTCGAGGCGGTCCTGGGCAGCGGGATGTCCGGGCTGCGGGGGGTCGAACGCGCGGTCGCCGACTACCTGGCCGCCGAGCAGACCCGCGGGCGCGTGCCGGCCGACGCGGACACCGAGGCACTGGCCCTGGCGGTGGTCGGCGTGCTGCACCACGTCGCGTCGACCGACCCCACCGACCCGACGGCGGCGCACCGGATCCAGCGGGTGATCGGCGCGGTCACCGACGGCTTCTCCGCCGCCGCGCACTCCTGAGCGCCGCCCTGCCCCGACAGGTCCGCGCCCGGTGCGCTCCGCGACCTCATCGTGCGAGGCCGGCGGGGCACCGTCGGCCAGCCGGGGCAGGAGCGGGCTCAGGTCAGCCGCTGAACGGCTCGGGTCCGAGGCGGCCCCAGGCCACGAAGGCGGCGATCGCGAGGTAGATCAGATTCAGCACGATGAACCTCGCCTCGCCGTAGCGCAGGTGGGTGATCATCGCGCCGATCATCAGCAGGATCCAGCAGATGGCGGTCACCGGCACCAGCACCGGTGCGATGTCGAGCACGCCGGGCAGGATCAGGCCGATCGCGGCCAGGAGTTCGAGGACCCCGAGGGTCTTGACGAAGCCCACGCTGGCGTCGCCGGTCCATCCGCCACCGTCGTGTGCGGCCAACTTCTGCTTGGGTACGAACGTCTTGGTGATGCCGCCGGCCAGGGCGACTGCGGCCAACAGTCCGGCCGCGATCCACAGTGCCAGGTTCATGAGTGTCCCTCCGTAGTCGCACAGGAGACACCGCCGGCCGGTGCGCTGTGACAGTTCGGCACGTGACGAGGAGCACGGACGCCCGGTGTCACAGAAGTCGCGGGGCCGGTGTCTGGTGGGCGACGCGGTCGAGTTCGGTCAGACTGGAGGGCGCATGGACGCGGGAGGCGCAACCACGAGCGCGGACGGCCGGGGGGACCGGGCCGTCGACGCGTTCGTCACGCACCGGAACCTGCTCTTCACCGTCGCGTACGAGATGCTCGGCTCGGCCGCGGACGCGGAGGACGTACTCCAGGAGACCTGGCTGCGGTGGGCGGACGCGGATCTGGCGGCGGTGCGCGACCAGCGCGCCTACCTGGTCCGGATCACCACCCGACTGTCGCTCAACCGGCTGCGGGCGGTCGGTCGGCGCAGAGAGTCCTATGTCGGCTCCTGGTTGCCGGAACCGCTGCTGACCGCACCCGACGTCGCCGACGACGTCGAACTCGCCGAGAGCGTCTCGATGGCCATGCTGCTGGTGCTGGAGACACTCGCGCCGACCGAACGGGCGGTGTTCGTCCTCCGGGAGGTCTTCGACCTCGGGTACGACGAGATCGCCGAGGCGGTCGACAAGAGTCCAGCGGCGGTCCGCCAGATCGCGCATCGGGCGCGGGCGCACGTGGCCGCGCGCCGACCCCGGGGGATGGTCTCGGCGGCGGACACGCGGCGGGCGTTGGACGCGTTCCGGCGAGCCGTCGAGACCGGCGACGTGCAGGGCCTGCTCGACGTCCTCGCACCGGATGTGGTGCTCCTCGGCGACGGCGGCGGGATCAAGCAGGCCGTGCTGCGGCCTGTCGCCGGGGCCGACAAGGTGGCCCGTCTGCTGTGCAGCACACACGCCAGGACCGCGACCATGTCGTTGCACCCCACCCAGGTCAACGGTCACCCGGCGCTGATTCTGCGGCTCGACGGCGCGGTCGACACGGTCCTCGCGCTGCGGATCGACGACGGTCTGATCAGCGGGGTCTACGCCGTGCGCAACCCGGAGAAGCTGTCGCACATGCGGCGGGCGACCACCCTGCGCCGATGAGAGCACCTAGTACGGGGGAGTGGGTGTCTCCGGTGGTTGTCGACGGGAACGTCGTGTGTCCGCTGCGACGATGCCGAGCAGCACCACGGCGGCAACCGCGCCGGCGGTGACCGGCCGGAGGTGCGGTGCCGCCGGGCTCAGGAGGCCGAGGGTCAGCAGGCCGGCGATCCGGCTTCGGGAGACCCGGCCGAATACCTGGTATTCGAGCGTCGATCGCCCGGCGAGGAAGAGCGCGGGGCCCCCGAGGATGGCGATGAGCCAGGTCGGCGGGAGGTGACCGCGCGGCTCGGTGATGAACAGTTCGAAGCCGACGCCGGTGAGCACGATCCCCGCGATCATGGTCAGGTGGGCGAACGCCATGTCGGTCGCGAGCCGGGCCGGGTTACGGGAACGGTCGACCGCAGTGCCCAGCATCCCCCCGGCCTCGTGGAAGTAGATCCGCCAGAGCAGGACGGTGCTCGCCAGCGCCAGGACGAAGCCACCCGTCTGGTCGGTGTGGAACTCGCTGCCGCTGAAGGCGAGGCCGATGACGAAGATCGCCTCGCCGAGAGCGATGAGGAGGAACTGCTGGTACCGCTCGGCCAGGTGCTCGGCCGCGATCGTCTGGACGCCGAGCCGTCGTGCGCCGAGTCGGGGGGTCGGCCAGCCGAGGAACAGTCCGGTGTAGTCGATCAGGACGGCGAGGGTCCAGAGCGCCCCGCGAGCCCTGCCGTCGCCGACCAGCCCGCCGACGACCCAGAACGGTGCGCTCACGCCGAACCAGAACAGGATCCGGATGGACTGTTGCGGGTCCGGCCGACCGTGCCCGACGACGCGGAAGAACACCACCCGGCCGATCTGGAGGGTCACCAGGGTGATGGCGAAGAGGGAGGCCCGTGCGCCGAAGCCGTCCGGCACGGCGACGGCCATCGTCATGGAACCACCGAGCGTCATGATGATGACGGTCTGGACGATCGGCGCGTCCGGGTCCAGCCAACTGGTCGACCACACCGTCACCGACCAGACCGCCCACAGCGCCAGGAACAGCAGCAGAGCCTGGCCGAGGCCCGCGTACACGCCGCGTTGACCGTCGGTGAAGTCGGTGATCAACCGCGCGGAGATCCTGGTCAGGGCGAAGACGAAGACCAGGTCGAGGAAGAGCTCCAGGAAGGTGGCCCGTTGCCGGGTGGTCTCGCTGCGCAGCAACCCGTCGGGGCTGTTCCTCATCGGTTCGCCGCGCGCCGATGTCGCCGAGCGATCACGTGCCCTCCCGTCGCGGTGATCTCCTCGCCTAACGAGTCAGGGGCGGCTGTGGCACGTGGAGCGAAGGCGCTGCCCCACCGCAACAGTCGCCAATCTGTCACCGGAGGGCTACGGGAGGTGTGCGCGCTTACGCTCGTGGGCGTGCCCGGACCTGCCGAGAAGGCCACTGAACAGGACCGGCGTGACCTCATCGTCACTGTCGCGCGAGAGTTGGCCGAGACGGAGGGCTGGGCGGGTGTGACCACCCGGCGGCTCGCCGAACGCACCGAGATCGACATGGGCGACATCTACCGGCACTTCGCCGATCTGGAGGCGCTGATCGCCGCGGTCGCGGTGTGCGCCTTCGCCGATCTGGCCGCCGACCTCGCCGAGGCGCACGCGGAGACCACCGGCAGCCCGGAGGGGGTATGGCCGGCGGTCGCGTCCGCGTACCTCGACTTCGCGTACACGAATCCCGAGGTCTATGACGCGATGCTCGCGCTGACCCCCGACCTGGCCCTCGGCGTGGACGGGGTGCCGGCCGCGCCGCGGGCGGTCTTCGCCGAACTGCGGGCGGCCCTGACCCCACTGGCCGAGGGGCGGGACCCGGACACCCTCGCCGAGGTGGGTTGGAGCCTGCTGCACGGCGTGGTGATGCTCACCCGGGGCGGCCGGCTGCGACCCGAGGGGCAGGAGGACCGCGAGGCGCTGATCGCGCAGCGGTTGCTGCGGTGGCCGTGACCACGGGGTGGCCGTCCCGGGTGCCGAATGCGCCGCGACGGTCCACGAGAATCCGGAAGATTCCACATCGATCTCCGGCCTATCCTGTCTCTCGGCCTGGCGGGCGATGGCACGGGGAGGGCATGGCATGACGGTCGGCGTGGCGGCGCGACGGCAGGCGCAGGTGTTGATCTTCGATGCGGACGACACGTTGTGGGAGAACAACGTCGTCTTCGAGCGGGTGATCGACGACTTCCTGGGCTGGCTGGACCATCCAACCCTGGACCGGGCCGCGCTGCGGGCCGTCCTCGACGACATCGAGCGGGCCAACGCGGTGGCGCACGGGTACGGCAGCAAGGTCTTCCTGCGCAGCCTGGCGGAATGCCTGGAGCGGCTGCGCGAGCGGCCGGCCACCGACTTCGAACGTCAGGAGATCGACCGGCTGGCGGTGGCGCTGGTCGAGCACCAGGTGGAGCTGATGCCCGGGGTGGCCGACGCGCTCGACGAGTTGGCCGGCCGGCACGAGTTGCTGCTGCTCACCAAGGGCGATCGCGAGGAGCAGCAGCGCAAGCTGGACGCCTGCGGTCTGCTGCACCACTTCGGGGCGGCGCACATCGTCGCCGAGAAGAACGTCGACACGTACCGGTGGCTGACTCGGGAGCACGGCTTCACGCCGGACGGCGCGTGGATGATCGGCAACTCCCCGAAGTCCGACATCCTGCCGGCGCGGGCCGCCGGGTTGAACGCGGTGTTCATCCCGAACGAGAACACCTGGGTGCTGGAGGACGACGAGCTGGACCCGACCGACGGCGGGGTGTTGCGGCTCGCCGCGTTCCGCGACCTGCTGCGCCACTTCTGACCGTCCCGAAGCCGAACAGCGTCGGCGATCATGGTCGCGTTACGCGAATCTGTCCGATTTTCAGCGTGGGATCAGTCCTGCCGCCGGTCGTCCGACACGGCTTGTCCGGCCGGTCGGGGCGCGCCTAACCTGGCCCGGCGCTCCCGGCCCTTCGGGGTGTGTCGGGGCGCGTCGGCGTTCGGCGGGTGAGCACCGTGGAGCTGAGTGCGAAGTGGCTGGCTCACCCCGTTCTGGCGCGTGGCGTCGTGCCACGCCCGCGCTGCGGGGTGCCGGAGCTGTCCGCTTTTCCCGCCGGACGGCCGAGGGTCAGGGCCGGGTAGTTGCGGACCCGGTCCTGACCCGGCCCGCGGATCGTTCGAACGGGGCACACCGCGTGCCGGTTCGACTGTCAGGATGGCGGCATGAAACGCAGATCTCTCTTTCTCGGCGCGGCGGCGGGTCTGGTCGCCCCGGCCGCGCTCGCCCCGGCCGCGCCCGCACTCGCGGCGAGCGGCCCGCTGCGGGCGGGCGCAGCCACGGCACCGCCGCGGCGACCCCCGCCGATGTGGCAGCCCCAGAACCGGGCCAGCGCGCTGACCACGTTGCCGGCGGAGACGAAGCAGGTGATCGTCGTCGGCGCCAGCAGCTACACCACCACCTACGCCACCCTGGAGGCGTTCGTGCGGGTGCGGAGCACCTGGCAGCCGGCCTCGGCGTCGTTGCCCGCCCGGATCGGCTCGAAGGGCTTCAGCGACAACCACGTGGAGGGTGTGCCGACCACGCCGACCGGCGTCTACTCGATCGGCCCCACCATGTACGGCATCGCCGCCGACCCGGGCGTGCGGTTCCCCTACCACCGACTGGTCAGCGGTGACTGGTGGAACGAGAACCCGTCGTCGGCGCTCTACAACACCTTCCAGCACAGTGCGACCAACCCGGGTGGGGCCAGCGAGGCACTGTGGCAGGAGGTCCCCGCGTACACGCACTTCGCGGTGATCACCTACAACATGCCGCCGAACGTGCCGAAGCCGGTGCCGAACGCGGGCAGCGGGATCTTCCTGCACCAGTTCAGCACCAGCGCCGGCAACGCCACCGCCGGTTGTGTCTCCCTCGCCCACGATCACCTGGTCGACGTGCTCAACTGGCTGGACCCGGCGCTGTCACCGAGGATCGTGCTCAGCCCGTACGCCCAGCTCAGCCGATACTGAGCCGCTGCGGGAGCCGTTGCGGCTCAGCCTTCCTCGCGTCGGACGATCGCCACCGCGACCCGGCAGAACTCGTCCATGTCCGGGTTGAAGCCGGCCGCGATGTCGGGATGCAACCCGGAGCGGGTCTCCTCCAACAGCCGCTGGCAGACCTGCTCGACCGGTTCGCCGGCGTAGCCGGAGCGGACCCGCTCGGTGGCTGCCTGAAGCGCCGAGGTCAGCTGCTCCTCCAGCGGGCCGCGCAGCTTCTGCTGCACAGGATCGAGCCCGCGGGGGTCGAGCGTGACATGTGGCTCCGACATCGGTGCTCCCTTCGTCGGCGTCCGCGATACCCCACCGCGGACGTCGGTCAAACCCCTGTCGGTACGGCGGCGACCCGCACCTGGTACGAGAACTCCTCAGCCGGCTCCTCGCGGTACGACAGCCGGCGGATCTGCCGGTCGTCGTCGTAGACGGCGACGTCCACCAGCACACCGAGGTGGGTGAGGCCGATGCTCGACACCCGCTTCTTGTCCTGCAACACCGCGCAGACGCCGCCGAGCAGGGTGCTGGCGTCGGACGTGCGGTGCCCGGGCGGGCAGCGCAACACCAGGTCCACCTCGATCGGCCCGGGCAACGGTGTCCAGCCGGTGCGCTGGGCCGCCGCGAGGGCGGCCTGGAGCAGGGTGCGGACCCTCGTCGCCTGCCGGTGCCCGGCGGCGAAGATGGACAACGCTTCGGTCTTGACCGGTGGCAGGCCGCTCACCTCGAACGTCAGGGCGAGAGCGCGGGTGTCCTGCACGACGGCACCTCCTCGTTGGGACGATCCTGCCGAAACGGGGGAGCGGCGGTGGGACGTTCCCGCGATTACCAACCGATCGGGCAGGCATGGGTCGGCCGGAGGCGTGTCGACGGCGGCGGCGAACGCGCCAGCTACGGCGCTAGGAAAACGCTAGCCGACGACGCCCGCGCTCGGTAGTCGGTCGTTCACCCGGTGGGGCGTGGTGCGAAGGCGCAGAACTCGTTGCCCTCGGGGTCGGCCAGCACCCACCACCAGTGCGCCTCGTCGAGCGGCTCGCGCAGCAGCGTCGCGCCCGCCGCGATCAGCGCCATCGGCTCCGGGTCGGCCAGCTCGACGTCCCAGTGCATACGGTTCTTGACCGTCTTGGGCTCATCCACCCCGTCGAAGATCCAGTGGTCCCACGGCAGGCCGGCGGACCCGAGCACCAACGCGTCGGTCGATCCGTGTTCGGCGGTGCCGCCGAGCACGCCGGCCCACCAGGTCGCCTGGGCGGCCGGGTCGAGCGCGTCCACCACCAGCTGAAACGGGCCCGGTCGACTGTCGGCGTCGGCCGCGAGCGCACAGAACTCGTTGCCGTCCGGGTCGGCCAGCACCCACCGGCCGTCGTCGTTCGGCTCGCGGACCAGCCGGGCACCGTCCGCCAGCAACGCCGCCGGGTCCGCACCGGGCAACCGCAGATCCAGGTGTACGCGGGTCCTGCCGACCCGGGGCTCCGGAACCTTGTTCACCCAGATCGACTCTGCGGGTGAGCGGGCCGAGCGGGGGTCCACCCGGGTGTCGTCGTCACCGGCGTCGGCCACGTCCCCGTCGAGCATCCGGGCCCAGAAGGCGCCCAGCGCCAGCGGGTCGTTGGCGTCCAGGCAGAGGTCCTTGAAGCGCGCGATCATCGTGCCAGCATGCCTGGTCCCGAGAGGTGCCCGCGCGCGTTGCGGTCTCAGCCGCGCCCGACGCCGGGCCGGGCTTGGGCCGGGCTGGGCCGCGATCTTGCACTTACTGTCGCGACTTAGGCGGCATTCCACGCTTTTCGACGACCGAAACTGCAAGATCGACGCGGTTGGCCGGGCCCCGGGGCCGGGGCGGGCAGGGGCGGGGTGGGGAAGGGGGGTTAGTGGTGTTTGGCGTACGTGATGAAGGCTTTCCAGGCTGTTGGGTCGACGTGCAGGGTGCCGCCGTCGCGGTCCTTGGTGTCGCGCACCAGCACCACGCTCGGCAGGTTGTCGGCGACCTCGACGCAGGAGCCGCCGTTGCCGCCGGACCGGGTCGACTTTCGCCACTGTGGAGTCAGCATGCCCATGACTTCGCCACTTCCTTGATCAGCTCGGTTGACTGCCGGCGGGGGAGCGCCTCGTTCCGCACGATCTCCCACGTCTTCGCCAGCTTAGCGACGTCGGTTGGCGCATCGACGAACTGCGCGGTGAGCTGGTTGTCGGCGTGGGCCACCCGCTCGCCGTCCGGCATCTCGGCGATGATGAACTGACCGGCCAGCCCCAGGTACATCCCAGCATCCATCGGGACGATGTGCACCTGGATATGCTCCGCCACCGCCAACTGGGCCAGGTGCTCGCACTGCTCGACCATGAGGCCCGGCTGGTCGAGCACCGGCCGGCGCAGCACCGCCTCGTCCAGCACGGCGATGAGCTGCGGCGGGCGCGGGCGTTGCAGGATCGCCTGGCGCTCCAGCCGGGAGGCGACGATCCGGTCCACGTCCTCGGGGTCGAACCGGCCACCGGCCAGTGTCGCGCGGGCGTACCGCTCGGTCTGGAGCAGGCCCGGCACGTACGCCAACTCGAACCAGCGCAGCGTGGTCGCCTCCCGCTCGAACTCGATCCACTCGCGAAGCCAGGCCGGCTCGGCGTCGAGCTGGGCCAACCCGTCCAGCATGCGGAGGAAGCGCCCGCCGGTCTGGTGGTGGGTGTCGAGCGCCCTCATGTACTCCTTCGTGGACGGTCGCCCGCCGGTCTCCACCGAGCTGACGTGTGAACCCGAATAGCCGATGCCTCTGCCGAAATCTTCCTGACTGAGCCCTGTTTCCGCCCGGAGCAGGCGCAACTCCTCCAGCCCGTAGTCGGTCACGGTCCCCATCGATTCCCCAACCTTCGCTCGGTGTGGCTCGGCGTGTCCCTCATGGGTGCTCACCTGGACCGCTGAGCTGCACGGATGGGGCGAGCACGTATCGACGGTAGTCGCCTCATCACCAGACTGTCACCAGTGGCGGGTCCGCTGGTGGCCGGAGTGGCGGCGGCAGGCTCTGCACCCGGGGTCGCTCCCGTCTCCCCCTTGCGGGAGCGGCCCCTTCACCCACCTTCAGGAGGACGATGTGCTGAGCCCATCGGTGCGGTGGCGGTGATGGTTGTGGTCCGGCCGCCCGTCCCGCACGTCGCCATGCGCCCGCTCTGGCGGTGCCGCAACTGCGGCCGGGAATGGCCCTGCCAGCCGGCCAAGCTCGCCCTGCTCACGGAGTACCGGGCCGACCGGACCGCGCTGCTGATCTATCTCGGCACTCTGATGTACGAGGCGACGAACCAGCTCACCCAACTCCATCCGGAACACCCGCCGGCCCGGATGACCGAGCGCTTCCTCTCCTGGGCGAGGGCCCGGGATTGACGGTCGGCCCGCGGTCGTTCAGCCCGGAAAGTGGATCAGCGGCACCCCGTCGGAGTATCCGGGGCCCTCACTGGTCAGCACCGCGGCGTCGTGGGTCAGGCCCGCCACGGCGGCTGCGGCCAGGTCGGGGCGGCGGGGTCCTGCGCTGCCGAGCTGGCGCTGCTCGTACCCTCAAGCGGGTTTGACTCTGGCGGCGTCAGGGTGCGGGCTGACGGCGGCGGTCCGGGCCTCGCGCAGTGACAAGCGGCGTGCCAGCGCCGCGGCGCCCGCGAGCGCGGCCAGGACCATGGCGATCTCCGCAACCACCACCGACGGTGCCGTGCTGTAGTCCGTGGCCCAGGCGAAGGCGACAGTGATCGGCGTCATGACGAGGCCCGCCACCGGCATGAGGACGCTCATCAACTGAGCCGTCCGCCGGATCATGGGCAGGTCGCCTAACCGGGTCCGCACCGCGATGACCGCTCCTGTGACGACCACGGCGGCCGGTATGCCGTAGTAGACGGCGACGGCGAGCTGGACCGGTACGTCGATCGAGCGGCGGATGTCGACCATGCGGACGAAGGCCGGGTAGGCCACCATCAGGAGGCCGTAGCCGAGCACGACACCGAGCACCGCGCCGATCAGCGCGGTGCCGAGGACGCGGCCGTAGTCGCCGCGCACCCGTTGGACGCCAGCCTCGTCGGCGAGCCGCCGGGCGAAGCCGGCCACGTCCCCGCCGATCAACTGCGCGGGATCGCCCCCGTCGGCAGCGGCGGCCCGCAGGTCGAGGCGCAGGTCGGCGGCGAGTGTCGCCCGGTCGGCCGAGCCGACCCCGTACCCCCGCCACGCCTGGTCGGCTTCGCCCAGAATGCTGTCGATGGTGTCCATGGGTCAACTCCTCGTGGGGTTGGGCTCGAGCGGGCGGAGAACGGCGTCGACGGTGTCGGTGAAGCGATCCCACTGTTTCTGCCAGGCATCGAGGTGGATCCGACCGGGCGCGGTCAGCGCGTAGACCTTTCGCGGCGGTCCGGTGGGGCTGACCTGCTGTTCGTGAGCGACAAGGCCGAGTCTGCGCATGCGCGTCAGCAGGGGATAGATGGTGCCGTAGCTGATGGCGCCGAAGCCGGCTGTCTCCATCCGCCGAACCAGCTCGTAGCCGTGCGCTGGCTCGCGTGCCAGCAGCGCTAGCAGGCACATGTCCAGTGCGCCCCGCAGGAGTTGGGTCTGCCGGTCGCCGTCCTCGATGGACTCGCCCTCCGCCGCCGCTATCATGCGGCACATACTACCGCGCTATTCGGCGTCACGATATACCGGCGTGAACATCCGCTGTGACAGCCAGGTTTCGCGGCTTCACGGGTGGGGCAGAGTACCCGCTACAGAGCGTCTGAGCCGGTGTTTCCGCAGCTTGCCGACTCGGAATCGGCTCGCCGTGCGCCGGGGCACGGATGCCCTCCCCGGTCTTTCGCCGAGGAGAGGGGGAGGGCGATGACGGACCCCGAAACGGCTCGACACCGACGCCGGCCGGTAGCACGGCTGGGCGCGGCGGCCGCCGCGCTGGCACTCGTGGCGCCGCTGGCCGCATGCGGCGCGGACGACGCTGGTGGCCCACCGACGATCAACCTGTACTACCCGCCCGAGCAGAACCTGCAGAAGGTCGTCGACGACTGCAACGCGCAGGCCCAGGGACGCTACGAGATCGCCTACCGGGTGCTGCCCCGGCAGGCCGACGACCAGCGGGTGCAGATGGTGCGCCGGCTGGCCGCCGAGGACAACGGGATGGATCTGCTCGGGCTGGACGTCACCTGGACCCAGGAGTTCGCCAGCGCCGACTGGATCCGCGAGTGGACCGGCCAGGACAAGGCCGACATCGAGCAGGGCACGCTCGCCGGGCCGTTGGACACCGCCCGCTACAAGGACAAGTTGTACGCGGCGCCGAAGAACACCAACGTCCAGCTGCTCTGGTACCGCAAGGACCTGGTGCCGCAGCCGCCGACCACCTGGGACCAGATGATCAGCGCGGCCCAGCAGCTCAAGGACCAGGGCAAGCCGTACCAGGTGCTCACCATGGGCGCGCAGTACGAGGGCCTGGTCGTCCTCTACAACACCCTCGCCGAAAGCGCCGGCGGGAAGATCCTCAACGACGACGGCACGAAGGCCGAGATGGACGAGGGCACGGTCCGGGCGTTGGAGCAGCTGAAGAAGTTCGCCACGTCGGGCGTGACGTCGCCGTCGTTCAGCAACGCCACCGAGGACCCCGTCCGGCTGGAGTTCCAGTCCGGCGCGGGCGCGTTCCAGGTGAACTGGCCGTTCGTCTACCCGGCTCTGCAGGAGGCGAACCCGGACCTGGCCAAGCAGGTCGGCTGGGCCCGGATCCCGGGCATCGACGAGGGCACCCCCAGCAAGGTCACCATCGGTGGGGTCAACCTGGCGGTCAGCTCCTACTCCACGCACCCGGAGCAGTCCTTCGAGGCGGCCCGGTGCATCCGCAGCGCCGAGCACCAGAAGTTCTCCGCCATCAACGACGGTGTGCCGCCGACCATCGAGGCGGTCTTCGACGACCCGGAGATGACCGAGGCGTACCCGATGAAGGACACCATCCTGGAGGAGCTGAAGGAACCGGCGACGCGTCCGCTGACCCCCGCCTACCAGAGCATCTCCACAGTGATGTCGGCGATCCTTTCGCCGCCGTCCGGCATCCGCCCGCAGCAGACCGCCGACGAGCTGCGTGACGCCATCGCCGACGCCCTCCAGTCCAAGGGGGTCCTGCCGTGAGTATCAACGCCAGCCCGTCCGCCGCCGAGGTCGCCGCCGAGGAAACCCAGCGGCCCGCCTCCGTACCGAAGCAACGCGGCAGCCGTGGCAAGCCGCCGTTGAGCGAGAACAAGAAGGCCGAACGCCGGCTCGGTCTGCTGCTCTGCGCGCCGGCCGCGCTGGTCATGATCGCGGTGACCGCGTACCCGATCATCTACTCGGTCTGGCTGTCGTTGCAGCGCTTCGACCTGCGCTTCCCCGACCAGCGTGAGTTCATCGGGCTGGAGAACTACGTCACCGTGCTCACCAACGAGTTCTGGTGGACGGCGTTCGGGGTGACCTCGCTGATCACGGTGGTCACCGTCGCCGTCGAGCTGGTGCTCGGCATGGGCCTGGCGATCATCATGCACCGCACCATCGTCGGGCGCGGCCTGGTCCGCACCTCGGCGCTGATCCCGTACGGGATCGTCACGGTGGTCGCCGCGTTCTCCTGGCGGTACGCCTGGACGCCCGGCACCGGCTACCTGGCCGACCTGTTCAGCGACGGCGCGCCGCTCACCGAGCGGGCCAGCTCCCTGGCGATCATCATGCTGGCGGAGATCTGGAAGACCACCCCGTTCATGGCGCTGCTGCTGATGGCCGGGCTGGCGCTCGTCCCGGAGGACCTGCTCAAGGCGGCCTCCACCGACGGCGCGACCGCCTGGCAGAAGTTCACCAAGGTGATGCTGCCGGTGATGAAGCCGGCGATCCTGGTCGCGTTGCTGTTCCGCACCCTGGACGCGTTCCGGGTCTTCGACAACATCTTCGTGTTGACCGCCGGAGGCAACGAGACCTCGTCGGTGTCGATGCTCGCCTACAACAACCTGATCCGGGGTCTCAACCTCGGCATCGGCTCGACGATGTCGGTGCTGATCTTCATCACCGTGGCGATCATCGCTTTCGTCTTCGTGAAGCTGTTCGGCACCGCTGCCCCGGGCAGCGACGACGGGGAGAGGCGCTGACATGGCTGTCGAAACCACGACCAGGGCAAAGCTGCGCTGGGGTCTGCTCGACGTCCTCGTGGTCGTCTTCGCGCTGGTCCCGGTGCTGTGGATCGCGTCGCTGTCGTTCAAGACGCCGGCGACCCTCACCGACGGGAACTTCATCCCCCGGGAGTGGACGCTGGACAACTACCGGACCATCTTCGACACCGACCAGTTCGTCCGGGCGCTGGTCAACTCGATCGGCATCGCGCTGATCGCCACGCTGATCGCGGTGGTGCTCGGCGCGATGGCCGCGTACGCGATCAGCCGGCTGGACTTCCCCGGTAAGAAGCTGCTGGTCGGTGTCTCCCTGCTGATCGCGATGTTCCCGCAGGTGTCACTGGTGTCGCCGCTGTTCGAGATCGAGCGACAGCTGGGGATCTTCGACACCTGGCCGGGGCTGATCCTGCCGTACATCACCTTCGCGCTGCCGCTGGCGATCTACACACTGTCGGCGTTCTTCAAGCAGATCCCGTGGGACCTGGAGAAGGCCGCGAAGATGGACGGCGCCACCCAGGGGCAGGCGTTCCGGCGGGTGATCGCGCCACTGGCCGCACCCGGGCTGTTCACCACGGCGATCCTGGTCTTCATCTTCTGCTGGAACGACTTCCTGTTCGCGATCTCGCTGACCTCGACCGAGCGGTCCCGCACGGTGCCGGCCGCGTTGTCGTTCTTCACCGGAGCGTCGCAGTTCGAGGACCCCACCGGGGCGATCTGCGCCGCCGCCGTGGTGATCACCGTTCCGATCATCCTGTTCGTTCTCTTCTTCCAGCGTCGCATCGTGTCCGGTCTGACCTCCGGCGCGGTCAAGGGATAGGTGGGTAGTCATGGCTGACATCGTGCTGGACAAGGTGAGCAAGAGCTTCCCGGACGGGACCGTCGCCGTGCAGGACGTCGACCTGGAGATCGCCGACGGCGAGTTCGTGATCCTGGTCGGGCCCTCGGGCTGCGGCAAGTCCACCACCCTCAACATGATCGCCGGGCTGGAGGACATCAGCTCCGGTGAGCTGCGCATCGCCGGGCAGCGGGTCAACGACAAGGCCCCCCGGGACCGGGACATCGCCATGGTGTTCCAGTCGTACGCGCTGTACCCCAACATGACGGTGCGGGAGAACATGGCGTTCCCGCTGCGCCTGGCGAAGCTCGACAAGGAGACCATCGACCGCAAGGTCGACGAGGCGGCGAAGGTGCTGGAGCTGACCTCGCTGCTGGACCGCAAGCCGGCCAATCTCTCCGGTGGCCAGCGTCAGCGGGTGGCGATGGGCCGGGCGATCGTCCGCCAACCGAAGGCGTTCCTGATGGACGAGCCGTTGTCCAACCTCGACGCCAAGCTGCGGGTGCAGATGCGTACCGTGGTGTCCCGCCTGCAGAAGCAGCTCGGCACCACCACCGTCTACGTCACCCACGACCAGACCGAGGCGATGACCCTCGGCGACCGCGTGGTGATCATGCGCGGGGGCGCGGTGCAGCAGGTCGGGCCGCCGCAGGAGCTGTACGACCACCCGAAGAACCTCTTCGTGGCCGGCTTCATCGGCTCGCCGTCGATGAACTTCCTGCACGCCGCCGTGCAGGACGGCGAGCTGCACACCGCCCTGGGTACCGTGCCGATCGGTGACCGGGTCCGCCGGGAGCTGGAGACGGCCGACGCGCCCCGCGAGCTGATCCTCGGCATTCGGCCCGAGCACTTCGAGGACGCCGAACTGGTCGACGACGACACCCGTCGGCGGGGAATGGAGTTCGAGGCGCCGGTGGACATCGTCGAGTCGATGGGCTCGGACAAGTACGTCTACTTCACCGTCGAGGGGGAGAAGGCCAGCGCCGCCGAGTTGGAGGAGTTGGCTGCCGACGCCGGCGCCGCCGACTTCGCCGGTGCCGGTGGCAACCTGGTGACCCGGTTGTCCGCCGAGTCCCCGGTGGCCGAGGGGCAGACGAGGCGGGTCTGGTTCAACCTGGAGAAGATCCACCTGTTCGACCCGGCCAACGGCCGCAACCTGACCCTGCAGGAGGGCCGAGCCGCCGGCGCCCTAGCCGCCTAACAACCCTCCCCGCGCCCCTCGCCCTTCCCCGCGCCCCCCGCGCTCCCCCCGCGCGCCGTTCTCCGCGCGCTCCTTCACGCGCCGATCTTGCACTTTCGGTTGTCGATACAGGTGGAATGCCCCTTGTGTCGGGACAGAAAGTGCAAGATCGGCGGGGCGGGGGCGGGGCGCGGGGGCGGGCGCGGGCGGGGGCGGGGGGCGCGCGGGGGCGTGGGGTGCGTGTTCTGCGGGGTGGGGGTGGGCGTGGGAAGGTGGTCTCGGGTCGCGTTGTGGAGCGGGGGGCACATGGACCGACGATTGGCCGCGCTGGCCAACGCGCACGGTGTTTCCACCTGGTACGAGGACTGGCGGCACCGCCGTGTCGAGGTCGCACCGCGGACAGTGGTGGGTGTGCTGGGGCTGCTCGGCGTGGACGCCACCAGCCCGTCGGCGATCGCCGACGCGCTCGCCGCCGCCCGTGCGGTCGACCGGAACGCCCTTCCGGACACGGTCGTGCTCACCCGTGGTCACGGCCGGGCGCTGCCCGGCCCGGGGATGGTGACCCTGGAGGACGGTAGCCGCCGTGCGGTCGACGGCGAGCTGCCGGCGGACCTGCCGCTGGGTTGGCACCGGCTGGCCTGCGCCGACCGCGAGGTCACACTGGTGGTGGTGCCGCGTCGGCTGCCGGTGCCGCCGTCCAGCTGGGGGTGGATGCTCCAGCTCTACGCGCTCACGTCGGAGCGTTCCTGGGGCATGGGAGACCTCGGTGATCTCGCCGAGTTCACCGGGTGGGCCGGTGCCAACGGGGCGGGGCTGGTGCTGCTCAACCCGCTGCACGCGGTCGGGCCGGCGCACCCCGTGGCCACCTCACCGTATTCGCCGGCCAGTCGACGCTTCGTCAATCCGCTCTACCTGCGGGTCAGCGACACCGCCGCGTACCGGGCGGCGGACGCGGCCACCCGGGCGGTGGTCGACGCGCTGCGCCCCGACCGCGGGCCCCTGATCGACTATGACGAGGTGTGGGCCGCCAAGCGGAGCGCGCTGGAGTTGCTGCACCCGTACGCCCAGCCGGTGGACCTTGCCGCGGACCCGGCGCTGACCAGCTTTGCCACCTGGTGCGCGCTCGCCGAGCGGCACGGCAACGACTGGCGGGCCTGGCCGGCGGAACTGCACCACCCGGACGCGCCGGCGGTCGCCGAGCAGCGTCGGCGTCTCGCCGACCGGGTCGCCTTTCACGCCTGGCTGCAACACCTCTGCGACGAGCAGCTCGACGCCGTCACGGCGGCGGCCCGCGAGGCGGGGATGCCGGTCGGTGTCGTGCACGATCTGGCTGTCGGCATCGACCCGGGCGGCGCGGACGGGTGGCAGCTCGCCGACGTGCTGGCCCAGGGCGTGCGGGTCGGCGCGCCACCGGACGACTTCAACCAGCTCGGCCAGGACTGGGGGCTCGCCGCGTGGCGCCCGGACCGCCTCGCCGCCACCGGGTACGCCGCGTACCGGGACATGTTGCGCCGCGTCCTGCGGCACGCGGGGGGCCTGCGGGTCGACCACGTCGCCGGTCTGTGGCGACTGTGGTGGGTGCCTCCGGGCGGCGGTGCGGCCGAGGGCACCTACGTGCGCTACGACGCCGAGGCGATGCTGGGCATCCTCGCGTTGGAGGCGCACCGGGCCGGCGCGGTGGTGGTCGGTGAGGATCTCGGTACGGTCCAACCGGCGGTGACCCGAGGGTTGCGGGGGCGCAACATGCTCGGCTCGACGGTGCTGTGGTTCGCGCGCGACGAGGCCGGGGACTTCGTTCCGCCGGCCCGGTGGCCGCGCAACGCCCTCGCCACCATCTCCACCCACGACCTGCCCACCGCGCCGGGCTTCCTGACCGGTGAGCACGTGCGGGTGCGCGACGAGCTGAAGCTGCTCGGCACCGACGTGGCGGTGGAGCGGGCCCGCGCCGCCGCCGACCGGGACCGGCTGCTGGGCATGTTGCGTGCCGAGAATCTGCTGCCCGAGCCGACCCCGCGGCCACCGGCCGTCCCTGTCGCCTCCGCGGGTGCAGAGCAAAGGACGGATTCCGGTTCGGCGCTGCCCGACGCGGGCGCGGCACCCGACGACGGCGAGGTGGTGGTGGCGATGCACGCGGCGCTCGCGGCCAGCCCGACCCGGCTGCTCGGCGTCTCCCTCTACGACGTGCTGGGCGAGGTGCGCCAACCCAACATGCCGGGCACCGTCGACGAGTATCCGAACTGGCGGCTGCCGCTGCCGGCCAGCGTGGCGCAGATCCGCGCGGACCCCCGGGTGGCCCGGATCGTCGACCTGCTCAGCGCCGCCCGCCCGCGACCGGCCGACCCGTCGCCGCCGCAGCGGTGACGCCGCCGGGTCAGGTCAGCCAGTCGAAGCGGGCCGGCAGCCCGAGAAATTCGGCGTAGCGCCCGAGTGCCTGCTCCACCCGGGCCCGCGCGGCGGGGTCGAGTGTGGTGAGCGGCTGGACCGTCACGGTGACCGCCGTGCGGCCGATCTTGCGTTTCCACACGCCCACCACCCGACCGGCGCGGACGACTGTGGCCTGGAAGATGCCGTTGTTGCCCGGCACGACGGCCGCCTGGTGAGCGGGGTCGAGCATCAACGTGCGGTCGCGGTAGCCGAGCAGGTACTCGTCGAAGCCGGGCAGCGCCAACACGTCGTCCGGCGCGGTGCGGGGCGCGTCGGCCAGGGCCGCGTCGGCGTACATCACGGTGCCGTCGACGCGTACCGTGCTCAGCGCGTCGTCGGCGGCGGCCAGGCCGCGCCGGGCGTCGGTCACTGTGAGGCCACTCCACCCGGCGAACTCGCGGTCGGTGACCGGGCCGTGCCCGCGGACGTAGCGGTGGGCGAGCAGGGCCAGCGCCTCGTCCCGCTCCAGCCGCTGGGACGTGGGCGCCCACTCGTCGAGCAGGGCGAAGGTCTGCTCGGTGCCGACGTTCGGCGCCACGCAGGTCACGCCGCGCACGCTCGCATACCACAGCAGGTGGTAGCCACGTTGCCCGTCCGTGCCCAGGCCGGCCGCCCGCAGAGCGGCGAGGCACTGCGCGCGGGTGAGTCGACCGCCGCCGGCCAACGCGGTGCCGAGGACGTCGACCGCCCGGTCCGCGTCGGCCTCGCTCAGCCCGAGCTGCGCCCGCCGGGTCGCCGCGCCGGCCAGGGAGCGTACGCCCGTCAGCTCCAGCATCCAGCGGGCATCGGCGGACGGAACGAGATGCACCGTGCCCCGCATCGGCCAGGTGCGCAGCGCCTCACGCCGCTCCAACGCCGCCTGCACGTCGGCCACGCCGCGACCGGGCAGCCGGGCGCCCAGCGACCACAGCCCGCTGGCCAGATCCTGTGCCTGCATCGCGCCGAACCACTCGACCACCTCGGCGACCGTGCCGGGGCGGATGCTCGGGTGCGGGCGCAGCAGCAGGCTGGTCATCCGCAGCGCCAGCGCGTCGGCCGCGCCGAGGTCGACAGGCATCCTGCGCTCCTTTTCGTGGCCGGGCGGCCAGCCTAGGCCCGCGCACCGACACTCCTGCTGGTGGGAGGCGTAACGGCGGTCGGCGGGGGAATGCGGCTCGCCGGAAGTACGCGCGCCGCGCGTACGGAAGGGAATCTCATGACTGCCGCAAGCGAGCCGGCGCGGGGCGCCGGCGTGACGGCCGGGTCCCGTGGCCATCGGGGGGACGCCCGCGCGAAGACGAGCGCCGCCGCGACCTTCGCACTGGTGTTCGGGGTGGCCGCTCTGTTCAGCGTGTTGACGGCGATCCTCGCCTGGCTGGGGTTGGTGCTCGGCATCATCGGGATCATCCTGGGCATCGTCGGCCTCAAGATGGCGCGTCGACCCGGGGTCACCGGTCGTGGCGTGTCGATCGGCGGCCTGGTGCTCAGCATCCTGGCCGTGCTGATCGGGCTCGGTCTGGCCGCGGGTATCACCACGTTCGTCAACAACGAGAACGCGGTGGACCGCCTGCAGACCCAGGTCGACAAGTTGCGCGACAAGCTCGACTGACCCGCGCGTGCCGGTCTGGGCCGGCCCGCCACCCGTCCCGGCCGGCCACAGTAGGGTGGGCGGCGTGCTCCGCCAGGTCACCGCGATCCGTTACGTCACCCCGCTGCGCGAGGGTGGGTCGCTGCCGGGCGTGGTGGAGGCCGACGACCTGGGCACCTACGTGGCGAAGTTCCGAGGCGCCGGGCAGGGGCCCAAGGCGCTGATCGCCGAGGTGATCTGCGGTGAGCTGGCGCGACGGCTGGGGTTACGGGTGCCGCCGCTGGTGGTCCTCGACGTCGACCCGGTGATCGGGCGGGCCGAGCCCGACCAGGAGGTGCAGGAGCTGCTGCGCAGCAGCGGCGGCGCCAACCTCGGGATGGACTTCCTCCCCGGTGCGCTGGGCTTCGACCCGGTGGCGCACCCGGTCGACCCGGCGCTGGCCTCCCGGGTGCTCTGGTTCGACGCGTACGTGGAGAACGTCGACCGGAGCTGGCGCAACCCGAACCTGCTCGTCTGGCACCGGGAGCTGTGGCTCATCGACCACGGGGCCTCGCTGTACTTCCACCACAACTGGCCGCGTGCCGAGGCCGCCGTGCACCGGGCCTACCGCGCGGAGGACCACGTGCTGGCGCCGTACGCGTCGAGGCTGGCCGAGGCGGACGCCGAGCTGGCCCCCCAGGTCACCCCGGAGCTGCTCACCGAGGTGCTGGCCCAGGTGCCGGGGGAGTGGTTGACCGCCACCGATTTCGAGACGGCGGCCGCGGCGCGCGGCGCGTACCTGGATCACCTGTCCCGCCGGGTCGCCCGCACGGCCGACTGGCTGCCATCGGGGAGCGGGGCATGAGGCAACCCTTCGAGTACGCGCTGATCCGGCTCGTGCCCCGCATCGAGCGCGGTGAGCAGATCAACGTCGGGGTGTTGCTCTACTGCCAGCAGCGCGACTTCCTGGCCGCGCGCACGCACCTGGATGCCGATCGGGTGCGCGCGCTGGCGCCCGACGTCGACCTGCCGGCGGTGGCCGCGGTGCTCGACTCCTGGGACCGGACCTGCTCCGGTGACGGGCCGGCGACCCGGATGCGCCTCGGTGAGCGGTTCCACTGGCTGGCCGCGCCGCGCAGCACGATGATCCAGACCGGGCCGGTGCACACCGGTCTCACCGCCGACCCGGCGGCCGAGCTGGACCGGTTGATGGCGACCCTGGTCCGTTGAGCCGGAGCGGGGGAGTGCTGATCGTCCCCTGATCGCGCTACGCCAGCGCCGTTGCTGGCGGAGCGCGATCCCCCGTTCAGGTGCCCGGTGCGGGGCGGCGGCTCGATCCCGCCGGCACCGATGGCACCAGGATCGTCGTCCGGGCGTGGCGGCGGGCCGGAACGACCGGGAAGTTGCGGAAAACTTGAGCCGGCGAACCGGTAGCCGGCGGCCCCGCTGGCTGTCGTTAGAGCGCGTCTGCAGCGGGTAGTCGCGGGAGCTGATCCGAGACGAGAAGGGGACACTCTGATGGCTGCCCAGACCAAGGTAGCGGTGATCTACTACAGCGCCACCGGCATCACATACCAGATGGCGCAGGCCGTGTGTGAGGCCGCCGGGGACGCCGGTGCCGAGGTACGCCTGCGCAAGGTGCGCGAGTTGGCGCCGGACGAGGCGATCCGCTCCAACTCCGGGTGGCAGGCGCACCACCTGGAGACGCAGGACGTGCCCGAGGCGATGATCGACGACCTGGCCTGGGCCGACGTGGTGATCCTCGGCGCGCCGACCCGGTACGGCATGATCGCCGCCCAGTTGAAGCAGTTCATCGACACCACCGGCCCGCTCTGGGCCCAGGGCGCGCTGGCCAACAAGGTCTACTCCGCCTTCACCTCGACGGCGACCTCGCACGGAGGGCAGGAGACCACGCTGACCTCGCTCTTCAACGTCTTCTACCACTGGGGCGGTGTGGTGGTGACCCCCGGTTACACCGACACCAGTCAGTTCATCGCCGGCAACCCGTACGGTCCCTCGCACACCAGCAACAACGGGGAGATCGCCCCGGACGCCGTGGCGCTCGGGGCCTGCGCGCTGACCGCCCGGCGTGCCGTGCTGCTGGGAACCGCGCTCAAGGCGGGCCTGTCCGGCTGACCGAACGAGGGTGACCGGTGGCGCGGGCGGGGGCTCTCGGCCCGTCCGCGCCACCGGTCCATCCAGCCCTACCCCCGGGCCGGGACGATCATGCGCCCTCGCGGGTCGCGGACAGCTCGTCCGGGTGTGGCGCGGGCAGCAGCTCGGTCAGCAACTCGCTCAACACGGCGAGCCCGTCGGGGCTGAGCACCGACTCGGCGTGGAACTGCACCCCGGCGAAGCCGCGGCCCCGCAGGGCGTGCACGGCGCCGTCGTCCGGGTCGCGGGCCAGCTCCACCGGCCCGTACGCGGTGGCCAGCCGGTCGGCGTCGGAGCGGGCGGTGAACGTCGAGTAGAACCCCACCCGGCGGGTGCGGCCGAACACCGTCACCTCCCGCTGCAACCCCTGGTAGGGCGCGTCCCGGCGGTGCAGTGTCAGCCCCAGCAACCCGGCCAGCACCTGGTGGCCGAGGCAGACCGCGAGGGTGGGACGGCCGGTGGTCAGCAGCCCGGTCAGCAGGTTGCGCAGCGCCAGCATCTTCGGCTCGTCCGCGCTGCCCGGGTCGCCCGGCCCGGGACCGGCGACCACCAGGTCGTAGTCGTCGACCGGGCCGCTGGCGTGCCAGGCGCGGGTGGTCACCGCGAGGCCCAACGCGCTCAGTTGGTGGGCCAGCATTGCGGTGAAGGTGTCCTCGGCGTCCACGATCAACGCTCGGCGGCCGACCAGCCCCGGCAGTCCGGGCGCGTCCGGTGACCGCTGGTCCAGCCAGAACCGTGCCAGCGGGGCGTTGCGCGCGGCCAGCGCGTCGCGTACCGCCGGGTCGTCGGCCAGCCGCGCGACCGGCCTGCGGTCGCCGACGGACGCCGCCGGCCCGAGGCCGAGCGCGGCCAGCACCCCGGCGGCCTTGGCGTGCGTCTCGGCCACCTCGCCGGCCGCCGTCGAGTGCCGGACCAGGGTCGCGCCGACCGGCACCCGCAGCCGGCCGGTCGGGGAGATCTCGGCGGTCCGGATCAGGATCGGGGCGTCGAGCGTCTGCCGGCCGGCCTCGTCGTGGCCGAGCAGCGCCAGCACGCCCCCGTAGTAGCCCCGGCCCCGGCGCTCGTGCCGGGCTATCACCCGGCAGGCGTTCTCGATCGGGCTGCCGGTGACGGTGGGGGCGAACATCGTCTCGCGCAGCACCTCCCGCACGTCGCGGGTGCCTCGCCCGGCCAGCAGGTACTCGGTGTGCGCCAGGTGCGACATCTCCTTGAGCTGCGGTCCGATGACCTGGCCACCCTGCTCGGCGACGGCGGCCATCATCTTCAGCTCCTCGTCGAGCACCATGTAGAGCTCTTCGATCTCCTTCGGGTCGGCGAGGAAACGCAGCAGCGCGGCGGTGTCCGCGACGCCACCGGGGCAGCGGAAGGTGCCGCTGATCGGGTTCATCATCACCAGCCCGTCGTCGACGCTGACGTGGCGCTCCGGGCTGGCGCCGACCAGCGTCCGGGTGCCGGTGTGCACCACGAACGTCCAGTACGCGCCGCGCTCGGCGATCAGCAGCCGGCGGAGCGCGGCCAGCGCGGCCCCCAACGGTGAGCCCTGCACGGTGGCGTGCAGGGCGCGGTGGATGACGAAGTTCGCGCCCTCGCCGCGGCCGATCTCCTCGGACAGCACTCGCTGCACGGTCCGCGCGTACTCGTCGTCGCTGACGTCGAAGCCTGCGTCGGTGGTGCGCACCGGCTCGCCGGGCAGCGCGGCGAGGGCGTCGGTCAGGGTGATCCGTCGGTGCTCACGGACCCGGAGGAACTCCAGCGGGGCGGCGTCGTCGACGCAGGCGAAGCCACGCTCGCTGATCTGCCGGTACGGCACCAGGGCCAGCGTCCGCGCCCCGGGCGGGCCCGCCGGCAGCGGGAGGTCGCTGAGCTGCTCGACGGTGTGGACCGGGCCGGTAAACAGGTCCAGCTCGTCCGCGCCCTCGCGGCGTAGCAGCGCGAAGGGGCCGGGGTCGACGCCGTGGGCGACGGCGGCGAGCAGGTCGGTCAGGTGGGTCATCGGAGTCTCCGTCGGGCCGGGTGCCGCCGTCGGGCGGCCCTTCGGCCGGGAGATCCGGCGACCGCCTCGATGGCGGCCGCGTGGATGGAGCTACGCGCGGGAGGTGGCCGCCGGGTCGGCGGGCCACCAAATGGTCAACTGCGCGAGCATGTGATCCACCCTACGCGCCCGTCGGCCGGCTGGCACGGGGTAACTTGACCGTCGATGAACATTCTCGCGCTCGATCTGGGCACCTCCTCGGTACGCGGGCTGGTGCTGGACGCGGACACCCAGCCGCTGCCCGGCGCTCTGGCCCGCCGCAAGATCGACCTCGCCATCGGCGACGACGGCACCGGCACGCTGTCCGGTCGGGACTATCTGGCCAGCCTGGTCGAGTGCCTGGACGAGTTGGCCGACTCGGGGCACCTGCACGACGTCGGCCTGGTGGCGGTCTCCGCCCAGTGGCACTCGGTGCTCCCGTTGGACCGCGACGGCACCCCGATGGGCCCGGTGGTCACCTGGCTGGACACCCGGCCCGCCCCGGTCGGGCGCACCCCCGGGCCGGCCGACCCGGATGGCTTCCACCAGCGCACCGGCTGCTGGTGGCACCGTTCGTACTGGTCGATGCGGTTGCCCTGGTTGCGTGAGCAGTCCGGCACCCCGATCGCCCGGTTCGTGGGTCTGCCCGAGTACGTGCTGGGCGAGTTGCTCGACTCGGCGCCGATGTCGATCTCCCAGGCATCCGGCACCGGTCTGCTGGATCTGCGCACCCTCAGCTGGGACGAGGAGGCGCTGACGCTGGCCGAGGCGCGGCCGGCGGAGCTGCCGCCGCTGGGTGAGCTGGCCTGGCACGGCCGGCTCCGGGTCGACCTGGCTCGTCGGTGGCCGCAGTTGGCGAAGGCCCGCTGGTCGCCGCCGGTGGGCGACGGCGGGGCGTCGAACGTCGGCTCGGGCTGCGTCGACCCGAGCCGGGTCGCTGTCACGGTGGGCACCTCCGCTGCCGTACGGCTGATGCAGCGGATCCCGGCGGGCGAGCCGATGCCGCGCCTGCCCGAACGGCTGTGGCGTTACCGGGTCGACCACGAGCACGTGGTGACCGGGGCCGCGTACGCCAACGGGGGCAACCTCTTCGCCTGGGCGAGCCGGGAGCTGCGGTTGCCGCAGGGCGCCGAGCTGGACGCGGCGTTGGCGCTGGTGCCGACCGGTGGTGGCCGGCCGGCGAACCCGCGCTTCGGTGGCGACCGGGCGCCGGGGCTGGCCCCGGCGGGCAGTGGTGAGCTGCGCGGTCTGAGTTTCAGCACCACCTCGGTCGACATCCTGGCTGGGCTGATGCAGGGGTTGTGTGAGCTGGTCGCCGAGGATCTCGGGGTGCTGGAGTCCACAATCGACAAGCCGGTGGGCGTGGTGTTGGGCGGTGGTGCGGTGGCGGCCTCGGTGTGGTGGCGGCAGGCCTTCGCGACCGCGCTCGCCCCGCGCCCGGTGTCGCATCAGCGCAACCCGGAGATCGGCGCCACCGGTGCCGCGTTGGTGGCGCTGGGGCGCTTCGGTGACGCGATCCAGCTCGCCGACATCGGCCGGACGGACGAGCTGGTTTTACCGACCACGGCAGGACGTTCCCACCCGCAGTATCCTTCCTGAACCTCGGCCTCGCCCGGGCCGTTGACAGCGGTACCGAGCCTGGTTGGATGGACTGCGCTCCCCCGACCGCGGTGGACGCGGTAGGACGGAGGAGGCAGGGTGGCGGCAGGTCCCGACCCGGCGAACGGCGCGGTGTCGAACCATCGCCGGCGTCGCTTCGATGTCCGAGTTGTTCCGCATCGACGGCGGTCGCCGTTCCGGCTGCGCGACTGGCGGATGAGCACGAAGCTCGCCACCGTGCTCGTGGTGCCGTCGATGGCGTTCCTCCTGCTCGCCGGGGTGCAGACCAGCACCCTGGTGGGGCGGACGACGGCGTTGAACGACTTCTCCAGTCAGGTCGGCATCGGCCGGCAGATCACCGCGGCGGTGCACCAGCTCCAGCAGGAGCGGGACCGCTCGGCGGGGGAGCTGGCCGAGCTGCGCAAAGGTGGTGACCGGCAGGCCACCGCGAACGACCTGAAGCCGTTGCAGGAGGCCACCGACAAGGCCATCGTGGACCTCAGCCGGGCCGCCGAGCCGTTGGCCGACGCGGACGCGTCCTGGCGGGTCGCCTTCTCCGAGGCGTTGGAGACGTACGACCAGGTGGTCGACATCCGCTCGGCGATCCCACCGGCGGTGCTCAGCAACGAGACCGTCCTGGGCAACTACAACCGGGCCGTCGCGGCGTTGCTCGACCTGCTGGCCGAGCCGACGCCGGGGCAGAACCAGCCGGCGTTGAACGACGCGGTGCTGCGCTACGTCCAGTTGGCCCGGGTCAAGGAGCTCTCCTCCCGGGTGGGGGCCCAGCTCTACGCCGCTGCCCGTGCCGGCGCGTACGGCACCGAGGACCGGGTGGTCCTCGCCGACCTGCGCGGTCAGCAACTCACCGCGCTCGGCGCGTTCCGGGTGGCCGCGACCAGTGAGCAGATCCGCCGCTACGACGAGACCTCGGTGTCGCCGATGTTCCTGGTCGCCACCGGGTTGGAGGAGCGCAGCCTGTCCTCCGGCGGCTCGTCGCCGCAGGTGCTGCCGTCGGAGCAGTGGTGGTCGGCCAGCCAGCAGCGTCAGGAGCTGCTGCGTCAGCTTGAGGCGGGGGTGCTCGACGACGCTGTCCGGCAGGCCGAGGAGGCCAGCGACGATCAGCTGCGCACGACCCTGCTGGTCGTCGGCGGGGTGGTCACGGTCCTGCTGGCGGCACTGCTGATCTCGTTGCTCATCGGTCGCTCGGTCGCCCGGTCGATGCGGCTGCTGCGCAGCCAGGCGTTGCGGATCGCCCAGGTCGAGTTGCCGGACGCTCTGGACCGACTGAAGACCGTCACCGGTGGGGTGCCGCGCATCGACGTCGCGCCGGCGGTGGTCCGGTCACTCGACGAGATCGGCGAGCTGGCCGAGGCGTTCGTGGCGGTGCACCGCAGCGCGGTCACGGTCGCCGTCGAGCAGGCGCTGATGCGGCGCAACGTCAACGCGATGTTCGTCAACCTGGCCCGCCGCAGCCAGGTGCTGGTGGAACGTCAGCTTGAGCTGTTGGACGACCTGGAGCGCGAGGAGAGCGACCCGGACCAGCTGGAGAACCTGTTCAAGCTCGATCACCTGGCCGCCCGGATGCGCCGTAACGACGAGAGTCTGCTGGTGCTCGCCGGCACCGACTCCACCCGCCGGTGGAACCGGCCGGTCGGGCTCGGTGCCGTGCTGCTGGCCGCCGCCGCGGAGATCGAGCAGTACCAGCGGGTCCGGATCGAGTCGGTCGCCGATGTGCACGTTGTCGGGCACGCCGTCGGCGAGTTGGTGCACCTGCTGGCCGAGCTGCTGGAGAACGCCACGGCCTTCTCCCGGCCGGACACCGTCGTGGTGGTGACCGCCCGGGTCGAGGGGGGCGGTGCGCTGATCGAGATCGTCGACCGGGGTCTGGGTATGAGCCCGACCGCGTTGGTGCAGGCGAACGAGGTGCTGGCCAGCCCTCCGGCCGCGGACGTCGCGGCGGTGGAGCGGATGGGGCTCTTCGTGGTCAGTCACCTCGCGGCCCGGTTGAGCGTCCGCGTGCGGTTGGCGGGCGGCGAGGACGGCCTGGTCGCTCGGCTCGCCCTGCCCGCGGAGTTGCTGGCGCCGGCGGGCAGCGTCGAGCTGGACGCGCCCCCGTCGGCGCGGATGCTGGCGGCGAGCGCGGCGCGAGGGGTGGTTCCGCAGCCCGGGGCCGCCCGACCGGCCGCTGCCCCGATGGTGAACGGCGCGGTGCGGGACCTGCCGGTGGCCGGCCGTCCGCCGGGCGTCGGCGTGCCGCGTCCGGGCCGCCCGGTGCCGGTGCGCGCCGAGGACGTGTTGACCCCCGCCGGCGCTCGCGGTTCCGGCGGGGGCTGGTATTCGCGGCAGGGCCCGGCACCGGCGGTGCCTGCCGCGGCGGCGCCACCGGCGATCCCGGTGACCGCCGGCACCAATGAGCGGGGATTGCCGGTACGGGTGCCCATGGCGCAGTTGAGCGCGGTCACCCGTTCGGCGCAACCGATGACGGCACCGACCCGCACCGACCCGGACCCGGAGGCGGTCGGCGGCATGCTCTCGCGGCTCTACAGCGGAGTACGGCGCGCCGAGGCTGAGGACACCACCGAGATACCTGTGCCACCGTCCGGGGGGCACGACGAAGGGGGACGACGACAGTGACGACGTTGAGCCAGGAGGCGCGTGACCTGAGCTGGCTGGTGAGCGCGTTCGCGGAGCGGGTGCCGGGTGTGGCGCACGCGGTGGTGGTCTCCTCCGACGGGCTGCTGGTGGCGATCTCCGATCACCTGCCGCGTGACAACGCGGACAAGCTCGCCGCGGTGACCTCCGGGCTGATGAGCATCACCGCGGGCGCGGCCTCGATGTTCGACGGCGATGTCGTCAAGCAGACGGTGGTCGAGATGGGCCGGGGCTACTTCCTGGTGATGCAGATCCGCGACGGTTCGATTCTGGCCACGCTGGCCGCCGGTGACGCGGACATCGGCGTGGTGGGCTACGAGATGGCCCGGTTGGCCAAGCAGGCGGGGGAGATGCTCACCCCGGCGTTGCGGGCGGAGTTGCAGCAGGCGCTGCCCCGCTGAGTGGGCCGGCCGAGGCCCGGACGGTCGCGGCTCACCCGAGCCGAGCCGTCCGGGCCCGGGCGTCCGGGTGGCGGCGCGCTCAGAAGCCGCCGTCGGCGATGACCGAGCGGTACCAGGTGGCGGAGTTCTTGAGCACCCGGCGCTGGGTGGCGTAGTCCACGTAGACCAGGCCCCAGCGCTGCTCGTAGCCCTGGTCCCACTCGAAGTTGTCGAGCAGTGACCAGACGTGGAAGCTCTCCAGCGGCACTCCCTCGGCGATGGCCCGGTGTGCGGCGGTGAGGTGGTCGCGCAGGAACCTGATCCGTCCGGTGTCCTGGACGGTGTCGTCCGCGCCCAGGGTGTCCGGTGTGGGCAGCCCGTTCTCGGTGATGGTGATCGGGATCGGCCCGTATTCGCGGGTGATCCGGGTCAGCAGGTCGTACATCCCCTCGGGGTAGATCTGCTGCCATTCGGCCTCGGAGGTTTCCCAGCGGTGCGTGGTGCCGCCGTCGCCGGTGACGTAGATCGGGGTGTAGTACTGCACGGCCAGCAGGTCGACCGGCGCGGAGATGGTTTCCAGGTCGCCGTCGCGGATGCCCTGGGCCATCCGGCTCTGCGGGCCCAGGTCGGCCAGCAGGTCCTCCGGGTAGCTGCCCTTGAGCAGGGAGTCGAGGTAGAGGCGGTTCTCGTAGGCGTCGTAGAGGCGGGCGGCGGCGGCAGCCTGCGGGGAGTCGTCGGCGGGGTAGCAGGGGTGCAGGTTGAGCGCGGGGCCGATGCGGCTGTCGCTGCCGGTGGCGCGTAGCGCGGCGACGGCGTACCCGTGGGCGAGTTGCAGGTGGTGGGCGACCAGGTAGGCGGCGTCGGGGTCCTGCCGCCCGGGGGCGTGGTGGCCGGTGAGGTAGCCGTTCTGCACCACGGTCTTGGGTTCGTTGATGGTGAGCCAGGCCGGCACCCGGTCGCCGAGGGCGCGGAAGAGCACGTCGGCGTAGTCGGCGAAGCGGTGGGCGGTGTCGCGTGACTCCCAGCCGCCGGCGTCCTGGAGCGCCTGCGGGAGGTCCCAGTGGAAGAGGGTGGCCATCGGGGTGATGCCGCGCTCGTGCAGGCCGTCGAGGAGACGGCGGTAGAAGTCGAGGCCGCGTTGGTTGGGCGTGCCGGTGCCGTCGGGCTGGATCCGGGGCCAGGAGATGGAGAAGCGGTAGCTGCGCAACCCGAGGTCGCGCATGAGGTCGAGGTCCTCGGCGTAGCGGTGGTAGTGGTCGATGGCCACGTCGCCGGTGTCGCCGTTGCGGGTGCGACCTGGGACGCGGCTGAAGGTGTCCCAGACCGACTCGCCGCGCCCGTCCTCCTTGGCGGCGCCCTCGATCTGGTAGGCGGAGGTGGCCGCGCCCCAGCCGAAGTTGTCCGGGAAGCGCAGCGGGCCGGCGGGCCCGGTAGGTATCGACATGGATTCTCCTCATGGATACGGGGCCACCGCCGAAAGATTCGGGAGCGCTCCCATGATAGGGCAGGCGCTGCCAGCCGGTCAGCCGGCCGTCAGAACGGCCGGCGCTGGCGGTTGGGAGGCGGGTGTGGGCCCCGAGCAGCGAACGAGGCCGTCCGGGCGGCGCGGCGCGCCTGTCCCGTCGGCCTCTTTTCCTATCGTGTACGGGGGTTTAGTGTGGGGACGGGGGAGGGCAACCCCCGTCCCCACCGTAACTGCACACACACGGGCGGAATTTGGGTCCTGCCGTGCGTGTCGCGCGGGAGCCGGGCCACGCGAGTGGCTCTGGTTCCACCTCCCTCCCTGTGGCGGGACGATGGCTGACGACGGCGTCCGGGCTGGCCCGTCGTCGGCCTTCGGTCTGGTCACTGGGCTCGTCAGGACGACCCCAGCGATCTTCTTGTTGGAACCTTGTCGATGGAAGCGCTCCCATCGACCGATGCTGCGACTGTAACGCCCGTCACGCCTTTGTGAAAGACCCAAAACGAGATCGAAACAAGGAGCTGATCCAGCGCTCCGTGCGCTTGTTGTGGGAGCGCTTCCATGGCACACTGTCGATTCGACGCGACAGGAGCCACATCGCGTGAGTGCGGGTCCACCGAGGGCAACCGGCAGCGTCAGCTCCGGTCACGGTCACCCGAGCGCAGCCGGCGGGACCCCTCCCGTGCGGGCCGCGACCGCCCTACCCCGGCCGGGCCCGGGGAAGACCACCTTCCCGGCGCCTCAACATCCCCGCGGACCACCACCACCCTCGCGGGCAGGCGCCTCGCCGGGACCATCCCGGCCTGGTCCGAGGAGACACCGCGCACATGAGACAACTGGCAATACGCCGCCGCGTGGCGCTCGCCGCCGCCGCGCTGCTGGCCATCGGCGGGGTGACCCTGCCCGCCGGCGCCGCACAGGCCGCACCCGCCTGTGACGTGGTCTACGCGACCAACGACTGGAACACCGGCTTCACCGCGAACGTCACCATCAAGAACCTGGGTGACCCGGTGAGCAACTGGACGCTCAAGTGGACCTTCCCGACCAGCGGTCAGCGGGTCACCCAGGGTTGGTCGGCCAGATTCAGTCAGACCGGCAGCGAGGTCACCGCGACGAACGAGTCGTACAACGGCAACCTCGCCACCGGGGCCTCCACCACCATCGGCTTCAACGGCGCCCACTCGGGCAGCAACCCGAAGCCCACCTCGTTCACGCTCAACGGCACCCCCTGCAACGGCACCCCGGCCAACCAGCCGCCGACGGTCTCCCTCGGCCTGCCGACCGGGCCGTTCACCGCGCCGGCCGACGTGCCGCTGACGGCCACCGCCAGCGACCCGGACGGGACGATCAGCAAGGTCGAGTTCTACCGCAACGGCCTGCTGATCAACACCGACACCTCCGCTCCGTACGTGTACACGCAGGAGGACCTGCCGGCCGGCAGCTACACCGTCCAGGCCAAGGCCTACGACAACGCCAACGGCATCGGGGTCGACGAGAAGGCGTTCACCGTCGGCAACGCCACCGGCCCGACACTGGTCGCCACCCCGTCCGCGGTGAGCGTCGCCGAGGGTGGCAGCGCCACCTTCAACCTCAAGCTCAGCGCCGCCCCGACGGCCAACGTGCCGGTCACCCTCACCCGCACCGGTGACACCGACGTCACGGTCTCGCCGGCCACCGTCACGCTGACCCCGAGCAACTGGAACACCGGGGTCACCGTCACGGTCGCCGCGGCGGAGGACGCCGACACCGTCGGTGGCGCCGCCACCATCACCGCGTCCGCCACCGGTCTGGCCTCGCTGGCGGTCAGCGCCACCGAGATCGACAACGACACCCCCGGCGGCGACAACGCCTACACCGCGAAGTTCCTCGAGCAGTACGGCAAGATCAAGAACTCGGGCTACTTCAGCCCCGAGGGCGTGCCGTACCACTCGGTGGAGACGCTGATCGTCGAGGCGCCCGACCACGGCCACGAGACCACCTCCGAGGCGTTCAGCTTCTGGCTCTGGCTGGAGGCCTACTACGGCAAGGTCACCCAGAACTGGGCCCCGTTCAACAACGCCTGGACGGTGATGGAGAAGTACATCATCCCCACGCACGCCGACCAGCCAACTGCTGGGTCCGCCGGAACGCCGCAGTACGCCGCGGAGTTCAACCTGCCCAGCCAGTACCCGTCGGCGCTGAACCCGAACGTCCCGGTCGGCCAAGACCCGCTCCGCTCGGAGCTGCAGTCCACCTACGGCACCGGCGACATCTACGGCATGCACTGGCTGATGGACGTCGACAACACCTACGGCTTCGGCCGCTGCGGTGACGGCACCACCAAGCCGGCCTACATCAACACCTTCCAGCGCGGCACCCAGGAGTCGGTGTGGGAGACCATCCCGCAGCCCTCCTGCGACACCTTCAAGCACGGCGGTCAGTACGGCTACCTCGACCTGTTCGTCAAGGACACCGGCGCCCCCGCCAAGCAGTGGAAGTACACCAACGCCCCGGACGCCGACGCCCGCGCCGTGCAGGCCGCGTACTGGGCGCTGACCTGGTCCAAGGCGCAGAACAAGCAGGCCGACGTCGCGGCCACCATCACCAAGGCCGCCAAGATGGGCGACTACCTGCGGTACGCGATGTTCGACAAGTACTTCAAGAAGATCGGCAACTGCGTCGGGGCCAGCACCTGCCCCGCCGGCAGCGGCAGGGACTCGGCGCACTACCTGCTGTCCTGGTACTACGCCTGGGGCGGCGCGTACGACGCCAGCCAGAACTGGTCCTGGCGGATCGGCTCCAGCCACAACCACTTCGGCTACCAGAACCCGTTCGCGGCCTGGGCGCTGACGAACACCCCGGAGCTGGCGCCGAAGTCGGCGACGGCGGCCGCCGACTGGACCAAGAGCTTCGAGCGGCAGCTGGAGTTCTACACCTGGTTGCAGTCCGCCGAGGGCGGCATCGCCGGTGGCGCCACCAACAGCTGGGACGGTAGCTACGCCCAGCCGCCGGCCGGTACCAGCACCTTCTACGGCATGTTCTACGACGTCGACCCGGTCTACAACGACCCGCCGTCGAACCAGTGGTTCGGTATGCAGGCCTGGTCGATGCAGCGCATCGCCGAGCTGTACCAGCAGACCGGCAACGCGAAGGCCAAGGCGCTGCTGGACAAGTGGGTGCCCTGGGCGATCGCCAACACCACCCTCGGCACCAACTGGTCGATCCCGTCGGACATGGCGTGGACCGGTCAGCCGACCACCTGGAACCCGTCCAACCCGCAGCCCAACACCGGCCTGCACGTCGAGGTCATCAGCAAGGGCCAGGACGTCGGTGTCACCGCCGCCTACGCCCGGATCCTGATCGCGTACGCGGCCAAGTCGGGCAACGTGGCGGCGAAGGACACCGCCAAGGGGCTGCTCGACGCGCTGTCGGCCGCCAGCGACGCCAAGGGTGTCTCCACCACCGAGAAGCGTGGCGACTACCGGCGCTTCGACGACGTCTACAACGCGTCCACCGGGCAGGGCCTCTACGTCCCATCGGGTTGGACCGGGAAGATGCCGAACGGCGACACCATCGCCGCCGGCAAGAGCTTCCTGGACATCCGGTCCTTCTACAAGAACGACCCGGACTGGCCCAAGGTGCAGGCGTACCTGGACGGTGGTCCGGAGCCCGAGTTCAACTACCACCGGTTCTGGGCACAGGCTGACGTCGCCATGGCGTACGCCGACTACGGCAGCATGTTCCCGAACGGCTGAGACGACCCGGGGTGGGTGGCGTGGACCGCCCACCCCGGGATTCGGCCCCGGTCCGGGGAACGACGGACCGGGGCCGGCGGGACGGCCTGACACCCACGGTCAGGCCGGGGTGGGCCGGCCATCTGGCCGACGCAGCGGATCGGCTGGCCCACCCCACCGCCCGGACTGGAGCCAGCCGCGAAAAAGCCCAGAAATTCGGGCCGTCGCGGGATCACACCGAGGTCTGTGACGGAGTAACGTACGTCACCGGAGAGGCCGCTCCCCCCGTGGCGGCCTCTCCACTTTTTTGCCCAGAGTCCGGCGAGCGGGACCGGGCTTCTCAGTCCGGCGGCACGACCGGGTGACGCAACCCCGGGTGCCCGGCCGGCAGCGAGCGCCGCAGCACCACCCAGCTCAGCGCCAGCGCCGCGGCGACCAGCGGCCAGGTCAGCGCCACCCGGGCGACCACCAGCGCGAGCACCTGCCCACCCAGGTAGAGCGGCACGAACACGGCCACCCGCAGCAGGTAGGTCACCGTCCACACCCAACTGGCCCGGCCGTACCCGCGCAGCAGCGCCGGGTCGCGCCGCCACCCGGCCCGCTGGCCCAGCACCGCGCCGACCAGCACGCCGAGCAGTGGCCACCGCACCACGATGCTGACCGTCCACGCCAGAGCGCTCGCGGCGTTCGACAGCACCTGGATCAGAAAGAAGTTCTCGGCCCGGCCGGTGCGTACCGCGATCAACGCCGCGACGCAAACGGCCAGCAGCCCGATCAGCACCGAGCGCGGCCGGTCACCTCGACGCAGCCGTACGCCGGCCACCACCGCGCCCACGGCCAGCGCCGCGCCGACCCCGCCCCACAGCGACTCGCCGCCCAGCAGCCAGCCCACCGCGAAGGCCAGCGGCGGCAGGGTCGCGTCGATGGCGCCGCGTCGCCCGCCCAGCAGATCCGTCAACGACTCGACCCGCGCCGACCCACCGGCCCCGGCGTCGCCGCCCGTCGGCATCGGCCCGGCCGACCCCGGTTTGTCGCCTTCACCCTGCTCCGGGCCGGGTTCGGTCGGTGCGCTGTCGCGCTCCGGTACTCCGCTCACCACCGCCTCCTCGCCTCCGGCACAACCTAACCGCCAGATGGTGGCGGGCCACCGGTCGGACCGCCGACACCTGCCGCTACGGTGTGCGGATGCGCGCGACGGCACGGGGTTGGACCGCTGTCTGGTTGGTCGTACTGGCCCTCGTCCAGGCGGCCGCCTTCCTCGCCGTGTGGCGGGTGGCCGTGCACTCCGAGATAGGTCAGTGGGTGGACACGGTCGCCCTCACCGGCAACCGGATCGGGCAGGACACAATCGACGGCCCCGTCGACAAGATCCTCAACGCGATGTCGGTGGTCTCCCTGCTGGCCGTCACCGCGACGATCGGGTTCATCGCGCTGATCCGGGGACGGATCGCCCTGGCGATCACCGCGACCCTGCTGATCGCCGGAGCGAACGTCACCACCCAGTTGCTCAAGTACGGGCTGAACCGGCCCGACTACGGTGTCGACCCGGAGCGCGCCGCGGTGGGCAACAGCCTCCCGAGCGGGCACGCCACGGTGGCCGCCTCGGTGGCGGTCGCGTTGATGCTCGTGCTGCCGCGCAAGGTGCGAGCCGTCGGGGCCTTCATCGGTGCCGGGTACGCCGCCGTCGCCGGAGTCGCCACCCTCTCCGCCGGCTGGCACCGACCCAGCGACGCCGCCGCCGCGTACCTGGTGGTGGGGGTGTGGGCGGCGTTGGCCGGGTTGCTGCTGCTGGTCACCCAGCGGGAGCAGGCCGAGATCGCCCCCGGCGACGCGCACCGGGTCGCGGCGCTGGTGCTCGGGGTCGGTGGTGTGCTCGCCCTGGTGGCCTGCGGGCTCTCGCTGTCCTGGCTGCTCGACCTGCGCGACACCGGGCCGGAGGAGCTGGCCCGCCGACCCCTGTTCGTCGGGTACGCGGGCAGCGCCGCCGGGATCGCCGGCACGATGGCGGTGGTGATGGCGTTGGCGCTCACCGTCGTGCACCGGCTGGTGCCCCGGGTGAAGGGCTGAGTCAGCCGGCGTAGCCACCTGGGCGGCCGAGCGCGGTCAGCTCGCGGCGCGCGGGGCGGGGACGTGCGGGGCGACACCGCGCAGGTGGGTGAGGACCACGGGGTCGATGCGACCCGGCACCAGCCGCTCCTCCAGGTTCTCCAACCCGGCCCAGGAGATCAACGCCGCTTCCGTGTCGTCGGCGTGCACCGGGTGGCCCAGCGCGCCGAGCAACGCCGCCACCTCGGCGGCGACCGCGCCGCTGAGGTCGAGCAGGGTGGCCGGGTCCGGCCGGCCGAACAGCATGGTGTGCACGGTGAGCAGCCGGCCCAGCTCGGCGACCGGGTCCGGGTGGTCGTCCACGCGCAGGTCGACCACCACGTCGCTGGTGCCGCCGTACCCGCCGCCGCGCTCGACCACCAGCAGGCCGGCGCTCTGCCGGCCCCGCCGGTCGCCGCCGGCCTCGTCGCCGGCCCGCAGCGCGGCGACCAACCGCTCCGCGAACGGCAGTGCCGCTCCCGCCTGCCAGGCCGCGCCGAGGGCGTCGACGACCTCCGGCCCGGTGAGGATGTTGCCCTGTGCGGCCCAACCGTCGCCGGTCCGCCCGCCGGCCCACGGATGGCAGGCCGGCCCGGTCCAGGTGGCACCCGCACCGGTGGCCCCCACGACGCCGACTTGGCGGTGCTCCCGCTCGGGGTCGGCGGCGATCAGCCCGGCCACCACGTCGGCGGGGGCCACCCCGGTGCGCAGCAGGGTGAGGCCCTGCGGGCGGTAGGCGAGGTTGACGTGGGCCTGGGTGGCCAGCGCGCCGACCTCGGCGGCGGCGGCCGGGACCAACGCCCCGGCGGCGAGGAACTTGCTGGCGACGGCGACGCCGTGTAGGCGACCGTCGGCGGAGCGGGCGACGAGGGAGAAGGTCACCGGCCGAGGTTAGCCCTCCGCGCCGCCGCGACAAGGGCAGGTGAGGCTCAGAACGGTGGCGTGGCGGCCTCCGGTGGGGCGCCGTGGGCGCGACGGGCGTCGGCCACCGCGACAGCGGCCAGCACCACCGCTCCGACCGCTGTCGCGGCCACCCCGGGCAGGTGTCGCAGCGGCACGGCCGAGGCCAGCAGGACCAGCAGGGCGATCCACCGGGACGGGGAGACCCGTGCGAACACCTCGTACTCCAGGCGGGACCGCCCGGCCAGGAACAGGATCGGCCCGGCGAGCACCATGACCAGCCACGGCCCGGGGATCCGCTCCAGCGGGCTTTCGATGATCAGCTCGTATCCGATCGCCGTGGAAGCGAGGCCGATCACCATCAGCAGGTGGGTGTCGGCGGCGGAGCGGCCGATGGTGGCGGGGTGCCGGGCCTTCGTCACCGCCTCGCCCAGGATCCGCCCGGCCCGCTGCACGTAGATCCGCCACAGCATGATCGAGGTGGCCAGTGCCAGCGCGAACGCCCACGCGTGCCCCGCCTCGTACGGGCCCTTGCTGTACGCGAAACCGGCCACCAGGATCGTCTCGCCCAGCGCCACGAGGAAGAACTGCTGGTACCGCTCGGCCAGGTGTTCCCCGGCGATCTCCCACTTGGAGATCGTCGAGCGGCCCAGGCCGGGCACCGGCCAACCACAGCGGGCCGCCAGATACTCGAACGCCAACGCCGCCGACCAGAGCGCCACCTGCCCGTTGGTGCCCTGCATCGCGCCGCCGATCCAGAGCACCCCGCTCAGCGCGAAGATCACCGCCATCCGCACCTTCAGCCGGCGGTACGGGTGCGCGCCCAGCGCGAACGACAGGATCACCGGCCGGGTCACCTGCGCGATCACGTACGCCACCGCGAACATCAGCGCGGTCTCGCTGAACGCCCGGGGGATCGCGACCCCCATCAGCATGCTGCACACCAACGCGGTGATCACCACGGTCTGCAACGGCACCCGGTAGGGGTCGTAGCGGCTGGTCGTCCACGCCGTGCCCTGCCAGACCGCCCAGAGCGCGAGCAGCAACAGCAGTGTCTTGCCGCTGCCGGTGACCGCCTCCCAGATGTACCTCCGGCCGGACTCCTCGGTCAGGTCCTCGAACGCGCGCGCCGAGATCCGGGTGAGCGCGAAGACGAACACCAGATCGAAGAAGAGTTCCAGGAACGTGGCTCGGCCGGGCGTTGCCGCCGCCGGAACCGGCTCCAGGTGTCCCGCCGCCCTGGAACCCATGGTCAGCGGCCTGCGCCGTCGGTCCGGTCCACCTCGAAGTGGTAACACTTTCCACCGCCACGCACGGTCGGAAACCGGCGATTCTGCCCAACCCGGGGATCTTGCTCGGGCCCGCGTCAACGGGCACGATCGACCGGTGACGAATCGATGGGGCATGACGGTGCCGCTGGGCGGGATCGCGCTGGCGCAGCACGACGCGGCCTACGCGGCCCTCGACCGGGCCGGGTTCACCGACGTCTGGTCGTCCGAGGTCGCCGGGACCGACGCGTTCACCCCGCTGGCGCTCGCCGCGGCCTGGCAGCCGGGGCTGCGGCTCGGCACCGCGATCACACCGGTCTTCACCCGAGGCCCGGGTCTGCTGGCGATGAGCGCGGCGGCGCTGGCCGAGGCCGCGCCGGGCCGGTTCTCGCTCGGCATCGGCGCGTCCTCACCGGTGCTCGTCCAAGACTGGAACGCCGTGCCGTTCGACGAGCCGTTCCGCCGCACCCGCGACGTGCTGCGCTTCCTGCGCGCCGCGCTGGCCGGCGAGACCGTCAACGAGGCCTACGACACGTTCACCATCCGCCGCTTCACGCTGGAATCACCACCGGCGACGCCACCACCGATCCTGCTCGCCGCGCTGCGCCCGGGGATGCTCCGGCTGGCCGGCGCGGAAGCCGACGGGGTCATCCTCAACTGGCTCGGCGCCGACGACGTGCCGCGTGCCCTCGCCGAGGTGGGCGAGCGCCGGGCCGGTTTCGAGGTCGCCGCCCGGATCTTCGTCTGCCCCACCGAGGACACCGCCTACGCCCGGGCGCTCGGCCGCCGGCTCATCACCAGCTACCTGACCGTCGCGGCGTACGCCGAGTTCCACCGCTGGCTCGGCCGCGACGAGGCGCTCGCGCTGATGTGGGAGGCGTGGGCCGCCGGTGACCGGCGCGGGGCCAACGCGGCGGTGCCCGACGAGGTGGTCGACGCGCTGGTGCTGCACGGCTCGCCGCAGCGGTGCCGCGCCGAGGTGCGCCGTTACGCCGACGCCGGGGTGGACGTGCCGATCATGGCGCTGTTGCCCACGCCCGAGGTCACCGCCGGCGGCGCGAGCGCGCTGCTCGGCCTCATCGCCCAGTTGGGCACGACCGTCGTGGAGGCGTCCGCGTGAACCTCACCGACCGGATCGTGGTGGTCACCGGCGGGGCCGGCGGCATCGGCGCGGCGCTGTCGCGCCGCTTCGCCGGCGAGGGGGCCGCCGCCGTGGTGGTCGCCGACCTGGACGCCGACGCGGCCCGCGCGGTAGCCGAGGGCATCGGCCCGGTCGCGCACGCCCGCGCCCTCGACGTCACCGACGAGGAGCAGGTCCGCGCGCTGGTCGCCGACACCGAGCAACGGTACGGCCGGATCGACCTGTTCTGCGCCAACGCGGGGGTGACCACCGGCGGGGGAGTGGAGGTCGACGACGCCGGCTGGGACCGCGCCTGGCGGGTCAACGTGCTCGCCCACGTCTACTCGGCCCGCGCGGTGCTGCCCGGAATGCTCGCCCGGGGCGGTGGGCACCTGCTGCACACCTGCTCGGCGGCGGGTGTGCTGACCGCGGTCGGCGACGCCCCGTACACCGCGACGAAGCACGCCTCGGTGGGGTTCGCCGAGTGGCTGGCCATCACCTACCGGAACCGGGGCATCCGGGTCAGCGCGCTGTGCCCGCAGGGGGTGGACACGCCGATGCTCGCCGACGGGCTCGCCGACGCTCACCTGGGCGCGCGGGTGGTCGCCGCGTCCGGTGCGGTGCTCACCCCGGACCAGGTCGCCGACGCGGCCGTCGCCGGGCTGGCCGAGGAACGTTTCCTGATCCTGCCGCACCCCGAGGTCGCCGACTACGCCCGCCGTCGCGCCGAGGACCCGGACGGCTGGCAGGCCGGCATGCGCAAACTCATCCGCCGGCTGACCACCTGACCCGCTACCGGCTGGGAACGCGTCCGACGGCCAGGAGGTGGGCACTGGAGCTGATCAGCGCGGGCTCGTTGCTGTAGAGCCGGGCCAGGTCCAACGCCGCGGCGAAGACGACGTCCTGCGCCGGCCCGTTCGCCGCCTCCGCCGCCGTCCAGGCCGGGCCCTCCACACCGTGTACGACAACATCGGTCAGCCCCGCGACCGCGCACTCGTCGGTGATCTCCTCGACCCGGTGGAAGTAGGCGTGGGTGAACCCGATGCGCGGATCGTTGACGCCGTCGCTTAGCAGCGCCCTGGCCTCGTCGAGCAGCCTCTCGTCGAGTCGTCCGGTGGCCGCGAAGTCCAACGGGCCGGCGAAGCGGGAGATGACGGCGGCCACGACGAGACCGCCGGGGCGGGTGACCCGGACCGCCTCGCGCAGGGCCTGTAGCCGGTCGGCGCGGCGTACCAGGTGGTAGAGCGGGCCCAGGAGCAGCGCGGCGTCATATCCATCGTCGGCGTCGGGAAGCGCGCGCGCGTCGCCCACCTGTGCCTCGACCGGAGGGTGCCCGTCGCGGGCCTGCGCGACGTGGCTGGGCACCAGGTCGACGAGGCGGACGTCGTAGCCGGCTAGGACGAGGGCCCGGGCGTACTCGCCGGTGCCCCCACCGATGTCCAGCACCCGGGCACCTGGACCGGGCAGGAGATCCCGCAGGAGCTGCGTCGTGCGGATCCATTCCAGTCGCGCCTGCGGGCGGGCGGTGAGCCGCTGGTCCTCGCGGTAGCGCTGCGTGTAGTAGTCGACGATGTCGCTCGAATGCTGATCCACGCTCTGATGCTCGTAGGCGGGCACCCTCCGCGCCAGCCTGTTTCCCCCCGCCCCGCCCGGAGGGCCGTCGCTGCTCGTGATCACCGCGAGGAGCGGCGGGCGCGGCGCAGGGGAGACGGGTGGACCGACCAGAGCAGGCGACGCCACCACGGGCGGGCGGAGCGCAGGGTGGTCACGTAGGCGGTGGCCACGTCGGCGGCGCGAGCCGCCTGGTCGGGTGTCGCCGCGCCGGGGGCGAAGCCCACCTGGTTGAGCAGGGCCGCCAACTCGTCCACGGCCGGGCCGGGCGGGTCCGCCGCCGCCGTGTCGCCGCTGGGCGTGACAGCGACCGTGTCACTTCCGCTGCGAGCGAGGCGGGCGTCGGCGAGGGTCTGGCGGGCGTGGCCGGCGACCTCGGTGGCGGCCAGGTCGTCGCCGACCGGTCTGCCGGCCAGCCGGAGCGCGTCGGTGACCTCCCGCCAGGCGCCGGCGATGCGCTGGCCGGGGTCGCCCCGCACGAGCCGGCCGCGGGTCAGCGAGCGGCGCATCGCCAGCAGGGTGAGCAGGAGCGCCCCCACCACCAGCAGCAGGCCGCCGCTGCCGCCGGCGACCAGCACCGGCGTGGAGACCCCACCGTTGCCGGGCGGGGCGTCGACGGCGGTCGCCGGGTCCGGTGAGGCGCTGGGCTCGGCGGTCGGTGCCGGCGCCTCCGACGGGGGCGGGTCCTCCGGCGTCGGGCGGAAGTCCTCCTCGACCGGTCGCGGCTCGTTGTCGGGGCGGGGCAGCGGGTCGAACGACACCCAGCCCAGCCCGTCGAAGAGCACCTCCGGCCAGGCGTACGCGTCACCGGCCAGCACCGGCCCCTGCCCGCTGGTCCGGAAGCCCACCACCACCCGGGTGGGCAGCCCGGAAAGCCGGCCGAGGACCGCGAAGGCCGCCGCGAACTGCTCCGAGGTGCCCTCCTGCCCGCCGCCGTTGCGGGGCCCGAACAGAAAGAAACCCAGATTGGGGTACGCGTGCCCGCTCGGCGCGTCCGCCACCACCCGGTAGTGCTCGGCCAGGAACTGCTCGATCGCCGAGGCGCGCGCGAACGGGGCGCCGTTCTCCTCGGCGAGTTGGGTGGCCAGCCGGCGCATCGGGTCGGGCACCCCGTCGGCGACCCGCAGCACCCGGGCCACCTCCTCGCCGGCGGGCACGTTCGCGCTGGCCAACAGATTCTGGTCGGGGCGTTCCTCGACGGAGGTCACCGCGTACCGCAGCCCCGGCGTCAGCCCCTCCGGTCGGATCAGCGTCCCGCTCGCCGGGTCGTACGCCACCCGCGCGCCACTGACCTCCCGGGGTGTCGCCACGGCGGGCAGCAGCCGGCCGCTCAACTCGGCCACGCTGATCTGCTGCCGGACCGTCCGCACGGTACTGTCGCGGGCCACGGTGGCGGCCGGCAGGATCCGCCCGGCGTTGCGGTACGTCGCGCCGACCCGCCAGGTCACCCCGTCGTAGTCGCTGAGCACCGCCAACCGGATCCGCACACTGCGCGCGGTGTCCGGGGCGGGATCGGCGTCCGGCGGGGGGCCGGCGGGCGGTGCGTCGGGGCGTTCCGTGCTCACGTCGAGCAGTTTCTGCTCCGGGTGCAGCGCCCAGCCGGAGATGCGGATCAGCGGGTTCTCGTCGAGTGTCTGGACCTGCGGTGGCTCCACGTAGCGGCGGGGGTCCACCGGCCGCCCGTTGACCTGTTCGGCGACGACGGGGCCGAGCAACGCCACCAGCCCGACCACCAGTGCCACCCCGAGCGCCGCGCTGGTGGCCAGCCGCAGTCGCACCGCCGCGCGTACCCGGGGGGTCAGCTCCGCGCTCGGATCGCCGCCGCCCGCCGCGGTGCGGGTGGGGGTGGCCAGGCCGAGGGCCGCGACCGCGACGAACACCACTGTCGACCCCAGGGCCGGTTCGGCGTTCGGGCCGACCACGTAGAGGGCGGCGGCGTAGAGCCCGGCCGCCGGCAGGTAACCCAGCAGCACTCGGCCGGTGCGTAGCGCCACCTCCGCGCCGGTCAGCCCGGCCAGCCAGGCGGCGACGACCGGCACCAGCACGTTGTCCGGGGTGGGCTCCACCGGGATCATCGCGGTGAGCAGCCGGGGGATGCCGTTGCGGGCGGCGTCGGCGGTGACCTCCAGCAGGCCGCCCGGTATCTCAGCGCGGGTGGCGGCCAGTCGCAGCGACCACAGTGTCCAGCCGGCCATCGCGGCCACCGACACCGGCGCCACCAACCAGGACGGCAGCCGCCGGGCGGCCACGCTGACCAGCACCGAACCCGCCGCCGCGCCGATCACCAGCCAGGCCAGCAGGTTGCCCGCGTACACCCGGCCGAGCACCACCCCGGCGAGCGCCGTCAGCCCGATCAGGGCCAGCGGCAGGACCGCCGCCCGCAGCACCCGCACGGCGAGCGTCACCACCGGCGTACCCCGTCCCACTCGGCGGCGAACTGCGCGCCGTCGGCCGCGTCGACGACCACCAGACCGGCGGTGCCCGGCGGCGTCGGCTCGGCCGCGCCGAACACCGCGACCACCACCGACGGGTACGCCCCGCGCAGCGCCCCGACGTGGCCCAGCTCGTCGCGGCCGCCGGGCCCGGTCAGGAAGATCAGCGTGTCGCCGAGCCGGTCCTGTCGCAGTCGGGTGGTGGCCGCCCGCACCGCGTCGCCGTCGTCGGAGAGGTCGGCGGCGGCGAGCCGGTCCAGCGGCCCGAGCGGACCGTCTGCCTCGCCGTCGGAGGTCAGGGTTTCGGCGGCGACCGTGAGCAGCAGCACCGGCAGGTCCGCGCGGTGCGCGGCGGTGACGACCGACGCCGCCGCCTCGCACGCCGACTCGAACGACTCCGCCACCCCGCCGACCCGCTGCGGGTGCGCGACGGCACGGTTGTCCAGCAGGACGACCAGGCGCGGCAGGCTGGTGTCCACGTTCTCGCGCACCATCAGCTCACCCACCCGGGCGCTGGTGCGCCAGTGCACGCGGCGCAGCTCGTCGCCGACCACGTACTCCCGCAGCGAGTCGAACGTGATCGACCCGTGCGGGACGCCGTCCACCCGGCCGTCGAGGCTGCGCCCCGCGCCCCTGGGCACCGCCGTCAGCGGGTGGATCCGGGGGTGCACCCAGACCGGCACCGCCGCGCCGTAGGAACGGGCCAGCGCCACCAACCCCAGCGGGTCGCGGCGGGTCACCCGCAGCGGCCCGACCGGCACCACCCCACGACGGTCGGTCGGCACGTCGTAGCGGACCTCGGTGTCCCGGCCGGGTCGCAGGCGCAGCACCGGCACCGGCACGGTCCGCTGGCCGCACCGGTCCTCGGCCAGCAGGTTCGCCGAGCGCAGCCGGCCGGTGTTGCGCACTGTCAACGCCATGCTCGCCGGCTCGCCGCGCGCCACCCGGTCCGGGTCCGCGCGGCGGGTCACCGTCAGCCGGGGCCGCCAGGCCGCGACCAGCGCGGCGTAGCCGACGGCCCCGCCGGCCGCCGCGCCGAGCAACGTCAACTCGGGGTACGCGAACCGGAAACCCGCCCCCAGCAGCACCACGGCGGCGACGAGCAGCCCGACCCCACGGGCGGTGATTCCCATCGCGCTGCTGCCGGTCAGCCCTGCACCGGAGCGGGTTGCCCCGACGGCAGCGGCACCGGCACCGAGGCGACGGCCTGGCGCAGCACCTCGGCCGGGGTCATCCCGCGCACCTGGGCGTCCGGGGTGAGCAGCAGCCGGTGGGCGAAGACCGCCTCGGCGAGCGCCTTCAGGTCCTCCGGCATGATCCAGCCCCGCCCGTCGATCAGCGCGTACGCGCACGCCGCCCGGGTCAACGCGATCACGCCCCGGGGGCTGACGCCGACGCGCACCTGCGGGTGGGTGCGGGTGGCAGCGGCCAACCGGACCGCGTACGCGTACAGCGGCTCGGCGATGTGCACCCGGCGGGCCATCCGGACCATCTCGCCGACGGTGGCGGTGTCGGTGACCGGGGCGAGCGCCTCGGGGGACCGCACCGTCGCGCCGCGCAGCACCTCGACCTCGACGGCCTCGTCCGGGTAGCCGACGGAGAGCTTCACCAGGAAACGGTCCAACTGCGCCTCGGGCAGCCGGTAGGTGCCGTCCATCTCCACCGGGTTCTGGGTGGCGACCACCAGGAACGGCGACGGCACCGGGTGCCGGACCCCGTCCACGGTGACCGTGCGTTCCTCCATCACCTCCAGCAGCGCCGACTGGGTCTTCGGCGACGCCCGGTTGATCTCGTCGGCGATGACGATGTTGGCGAAGACCGGCCCCGGATGGAACTCGAAGTCCCGGGTCGCCTGGTTGAAGATCGTCACGCCGGACACGTCCGAGGGGAGCAGGTCGGGCGTGAACTGGATGCGCCGCCACTCGCCCTTGACCGTGGCGGCGATGGCCCGCGCCAGGGTCGTCTTACCGACCCCGGGCACGTCCTCCAGCAGCACGTGACCCTGGGCGAAGAGCGCGGTCAGCGCCAGCCGCACCACCTGCGGTTTGCCGAGTACCACCGCGTTGACGTTCTCGGCCAGCCGGGCGGCCAGGGCGGCGAAGCCCTGGACCTCCGGCTGGGTGAGCGGCTCGTGGGTGTTCACGGTCGGTGGTGCTCCTCGCCTGGTGGTTCAGCAGGTGGGCAGGACCTTGATGTCATCGCCGCCCTCCAGGTTGAGCCAGGCCCAGGGGATGTAGTTCTTGCCACCCTTGTAGTTGACCTGCACCCACCAGGTGCTGCGCTTCTCGTTGTTGTAGATGTAGGCGTAGACCTCTTCGCCCGACTTCTTGCAGTACGCCTGGAGCCGGGTGCCGGGCTTGGCCCAGCCCACCTGCTTGTCGTTGTCCTGCCGGGTGACCGAGAAGATCTCGTTGCCGTTGCGGCCTTCCCGGTCCCGGTCGCAGTAGGTCGACTCGGGCCCGGACGCGCCGTTGCGGCAGGTCGCGACCCCGTACAGCGGCTGGGTGGCCTGCGCCTTCGTGGCGGTGCCCTTGCCGGCGGCGTTGCTCGCCGTCACCGTGAACGTGTAGGTGGTGCCCGGCGTCAGGCCCGTCATCGTGATGCTGGAGCACGCCCCGGCCTTCGCCGGTTCGCCCGTCGTGGTCAGCGTGCAGGTGGCCTGACCGCCCCCGGCGTCCACCGTGAACGTGACAGTCGCCCCGGTGGCCGTCGACGACGAGCCGGTCACGGTGACCCGTGGCTCGGCGACCGTGCGGGCGGTGGCGGTGGCCTCCGGGCCCGGCCCGGCCTCGTTGACCGCCTTCACCTTCACCGTGACGTTCTGGCCGTTGCCGAGCCCGGTGACGGTCGTGCGGGTGTCGGTCACCTCGCTGACCCGCCCGCCGACGTCGACCAGGTACTTCGTCACCGGCCGACCGTTGGCCTCGGCCGGGGCCCACTGCACCGTCACCGCACCCGGCTGGTTGGCGACCGTGCCGGCGCGCAGTTGCAGCGGCCGGCCGGGCGCCGCGAATGGCACCACGGTGTTGCTGACCGGTGACGCCGCCGACCCGGCGCCCTTGCTGTTGACCGCCACCACCGTGAACGCGTACTGGGTGCCGAACTCCAGCTCACCGGCGGGCACCACCAGCTCGGTCTTGGTCGACTCGCCGGCCGGCGCGTTCGTCCCCGCCGAACTGGCCGTCACCGCGTACCTCGCGATGGTGTTGCCCTGCCCGTTCGCCGCCGGCCACTTGACCCGCACCGTGCCGTCCGGCCGTTCCTGCGCGGTGACGCTTGCCGGTGGGTCGGGGACCGCCGCCGTCGGCGTCACCGGGTTGCTGTTGCGCGGCGGGCCGTCGCCCTTGGCGTTGACGGCGTGCACCGCGAACCGGTACGTCTCGCCGTTGGTCAGACCCTTGACCTCCACCGCTCGCTGGTTCGCGCCCACCTCCAGGCGCTGCCCGGCGCCCTGCACCACGTACTTGATGATCTCTGCGCCGTTGGCGGCGGCCGGGCGCCAACTCACCCGCGCCTCGGCGTTGCCGGCGGCGGCGGTGACGCTGCGCGGCGCGCTCGGCTTGCCCACCCGCGGCTTCTTCGGCGGAGGCGGCGGCGGGGGAACCGGCGGCGGGTCACCGCCGAGCACGTCGTTGGCGTACTTGTTGACCTCGCGCACCTGGTGCTTGTCGTCCACCACCCGGGCGGTCGCCGCGTCGGGGGAGTTGATGAACAGGTGGTTCTCCCGGACCTCCAGCTCCAGCGGCCCGTTGGCCCGCCCGCGGATGGTCTCGACCAGCTGCCCCGCCGCGTCGAAGGAGTAGATGGTGCCGGTGGCCTCGTCGGCGCAGTAGACCCGGTTCGCCCAGGCCACCGCCGGGCTGAGCCGGTCCCCCTCACCCGGCACGGTGAATGCGCTCTCCTGCCCACCGTCACCCACCAGCACGACCCGCCGCTCCGCGGTCACCGTGACCGGAACCCGGGCGCCGCTGGTGCGCGCGGGCAGCGCCGCCGGGCCGGACAGCGTCAGCGCCGTCGGGTGCACCTCACCGCGCTGCACCCGCACCAGCTTGCCCGCCGTGCGGTCGAGCACCGCCACCCCGTCGTCCAGGGCGGAGACCACCAGCTCGTGGCTGGCGTCGGCGACGTCGTACGACTCGACCTGCTTCGGGCTGAGCCCGGCACTTGCCGTCGCCGGCGCGGACGGCAGCTTGGCCGCGGTGATCGCCGAGACCGTGCCCTGGCTGGGCACCGCGATCCAGAGTCGACCCTTACCGTCGAACGTGCCGCCGGTGATGCCCGGCGGGTAGCGCACCGGCTCACCGACCGGGGTCAACGACCGCGGATCGAGCTGCCGGACGATGCCCTGCACGGCGTCGACGACGAACGCCGCGTCCTCGTGCAGGGCCACACTCACCCCCAGGCCGGGGGTGGTCCGGGTGGTCGCGCTGAGCTGGAGGGTGGCCAGGTCCAGGGAGCTGACCTGCCCCGTCTGCAGGTCCCGCAGGACCAGCAGCCGGTCGGTCTGGGTGATCTGCATCGGATGCTGCCGGGCACCCGGGATCTCGGTGCGGGTGTCCACCCGGGCGGTGACCCCGTTGACCCGGGCCAGCTCGCTGCGCGCCGCGCTCCACAGCCAGGAACTCGCGTCGTAGTTGGCCACCGCGTTGTCCGCCGCGCCCAACCCGAGCACGGTCAGCCCCATGGCGGCCAGCAGCGCGGCCACGGTGCCGACGGTCACCAGCCCACCGCGCAGCCGGGACCGGGAGCGGGGGGCCTCGGACTGTACGGCGTCGTCGATGCTGGCCACAGCCGGCTGCCTCCCCTGAGTCGTGGCAGGTGGCGCGCCTTGCGGCAACCCCTCCCCTGAGCCGGGTGCCATCATATGGCGCTGGTGGTGGCGGGGGAACCCGCACCGTCACCCCTATGGATACCGAGAGTGTGCGTTGTGGACGTCCAGCTCAGCCCGGTTCCGGTCGACGCGGCGCGGTTCCGGTGCGACTCAGCGCGGCGACGCCCGGCCGGAGGGCTCCCCGCTCGACGTGGCGTCGCGCTCCCGCGCGGTGCACACCTGTCCGGAAGTCGCAAAACTGTCAGTGGAGTAGACCGCCAACACGGTGAAACAGTGATCCACTCGGGAGTTCAACCCGTTGACCGTGTAGCTGGTCCGCCCCGGGTCCACGGTGGCCATCACGCCCAGAGCCTGCCCGGCCCGGCCGGCGGCGACCATGAACGGCACCGCCCCGCCGGTCGGGTCCGACCAGGTCAACGTGATCGTGGTCGAATCGTCGCGCAGCTTGAGATCGCCCGGCGGAAGCCCCGCCACCGTCGGTGCCGCTGCCGTCGGCGCGGTCCCGGTCGGCGGCGGATCGTCGCGGGTCAGCAGCACCGCACCCAGGCCCGCCACCGCCACGACGGCCACCCCGGCCGCCACGACCGCGCCGACCAGCGCCGCCCGGTTGCGGCCCGTCGACTCACCACCATCGGCGTACGCCGCCCGGTACGCGTCCGGCACCGGGTGGTACTGCTGACTCGGGTACGGCGCCTGGTGCTGGTCCTGGGCCGCGTACGACCCCTGGGGTGGCTGGTGGTGGTACTGCTGGACCGGCGGCGGTGCGGCTGGCGGCGCCAGCGCCGGGTTGGCGCCGACGGGCGGGAGCCAGGCCGGCTGAGCGGCGGGGTCCGGCTGGGCGGCAATGGGGCCTGCCTCAGCGAGGCCCGGGTTCGCCTGGGTGCCTGTTCGGTGAGCTTGCGCGGCGGCGGGGTGTGCGGCCGTGAGGTGCGTGTGCGCGGCGCTGGGATGTGTGCGCGCGGCGGTGGGGTGCGTGTGCGCGGCGGTGGGGTTCGCCTGTGCGGCGGCGGGCCAGACCGGGCTGGTGTCGACCCCGGCCGGGCCGCCCTGCGCCGGTACGGACGGCAACACCACCGTCTGGTCGGACAGTGCGCCAGGGCTCTGCTGAGCCGGCGTCACCGGGGCGTCGAGGATGCCCAGGCCAGAGTCGACGTCCGCGCCGGTACCGCCCACGTCCATCATGGTCTGCCCAGCCGGCGAGGCCTGACCGGCGGTGACCGTCTGCGCCGCCGTAGTGGTCGGGGTGGGGGAGTCGGCACCTGAAGTTGGCAGGGGCAGCGGTGGGGCGCTGCTGCTCCAGGGCGGTGCGGTCAACCCCCAGGGCGGCACGGGTGGTGCGCTCACCGGAGGCGCGGAGACGGGTGGCCCCGAGACGGGCGGCCCGAAACCGGGCGGCGCGGAGACGGGGTAGGCGTGCCCGGGTGCCGCGGACACGGGTGGGCCGTAGCCGGGCGGCGCGGACACGGGGTAGGTGTGCCCGGGTGGAGCGGATACGGGTGGGCCGTAGCCGGGTGGTGCGGATACGGGTTGGGCGTGGCCGGGTGGTGCGGAGACCGGGTAGGTGTGCACGGGCGGTGCGGACACGGGTTGGGCGTGCCCGGGTGGTGCGGAGACGGGTTGGGCGTTCCCGGGCGGTGCGGACACGGGTTGGGCGTAGCCAGGCGGTGCGGAGACCGGGTAGGTGTGACCGGGTGCCGCGGACGTGGGTGGGCCGTAGCCGGGCGGCGCGGAGACCGGGTACGGATGGGCCGGGGGTCCCGAGACCGGGGACGGCTGGCTGGGAGGCGCGGAGATCAGAGACGGAGTCACCGGCGGTGCGCTGATGGGCTGGGCCGGTGGCCCGCTCACCGGATAGGCCGGCCCCGGCGGGCCGACGGTCGGGGAGAAGCTGCCCGGTGATGTCGCCTCAGCGCCGGACACGTTGTGCGACTCGCTCGCCATGGTTGGCTGGGCGGCAGCTCGGGCGGCTTCCTCGGCGAGCAGCGGTTCGATCTGCCGTACCTGGATGGTGGGGTTGTCCCAGCGAGGTGCCGGCACCCCCGGTGTCGACGCCGGGGCGGTCGCGGCCGGGGCGGTTGAGGTTGGCGTAGTTGGGGTCGACGTCGGGGGTGGCGCGTCCGCCACTGGCGGGGTCGCGTGACCACCAACCCGTTGACGTGGTGCCACGGCCGGCCCGGACGGCGGCCGCTCCGGTGACTGCTGCTCGGCCGGCGTCGTCGGCTGGTCCTCAGCCCCCGGCCGGGGCATCGGACCGGCCGCTGGGCGGGACGGTCCGGGCGGTTGCCCGTTGGGACGCTGACGGGGCGGCGTCGCGCTTGCCGGCGGTGGCACGTCGGCGCGCGGGCGGGGAAGCGTCGCAGGTCGGGGCGCGGCCGTCGACGGGTCGGGCGGCGCTGGCGTGATCGAGGGAACTGCCGGCTGACCGGTCACCGAGGGAGCTGCCGGCTGAAGCGGCATCGAGGGCACTGCCGACTGAACGGGCATCGCCCGAGGGGCTGGGACCGGTGCGGGCGTGACGTTGCTGGGCGACGCGGGTGTGGCGGGTGCGCGTACCGCCGGAGGGGTTTGTGGGGGTGCGGCCGGCGGTTGCGGCGCCCAGGGTGAGACGGCGGGCGGCGGACCATCGGCGGAGGGCCGCATCGCGGCGAGGGTCGCCAGCGACAGGGTCGGGCCGGACAGCGCCGACCGGGTGCCCGGCTCGGTCACCGGGGCGGCCGGGACAGCACCGGGCGTCGGCGCGGGGTGCTGCTCGCCCGGGGACGGCGGGGGTGGGCCGAGGTAGTCGCGGGCTGCGCGTACCGCCGGGTGGTTCTCCCCCAGCGCGGCGGGCCCGGCGGTGGCGACGCGGGTGTAGTTGCGCCGGGCCTCGTGCCGGTTGCCGAGTTCCTCGGCCACCTCGGCGAGTTCGAAGGCGAGGGCGAGCATCAGCGGGTAGGAGTGCTCCCAGCGCCGCTCGCCCGCGGCGAACGCCTCCTCCAGGACCCGGCGGGCGGCGAGCGGGTCGTCCCCCTCCCGGTGCAGCCGTGCCAGCAGGTGCGCGGTGTGCAGCACCTCGGGATGGTCGTCACCGTACGGCGGGGGAGCGGATTCGACGACCTCCGCGAGCAGTTGCCGGGCGGCGCTGAGGTCGCCCGCGGCGCGCAGGGCGAGGGCTCGGTGCTGGGCGGCTGCCAGGGGGGAGGGATGGGACACGAGGCAATGCTGCCGTCAGAAGGCCGCCGGACGCTACCCGGACGCGCCCCAACGGTGTGTCGGGGCGGCCGTTTGAGGCGCCTTGAGCAGCGCCGGAAGCGCCAGGGGAGAGGCGGTGGAAGGCGATGTGCATGATCCACGGGCGGCGTGTACAGTAACTCCCCGTGCGGCCCGCTGTGCTGACAACCGGATGAAAGATCATCTGGTCGGCGAGGTAGGCTGAACGTGTAGGTCCGGGTGGCGGAATGGCAGACGCGCTAGCTTGAGGTGCTAGTACCCGTATAGGGTGTGGGGGTTCAAGTCCCCCCTCGGACACATTATTTTCCACACGAACTGTGATGGTTGTTCGTGTTTTGCGTGATCCCCGTCCCGTTGGGCGGGGATTTTTGCTGTCGTGGCGAGGAAGCTCCCCGCCGGGGTGAGCGGGTAGACCGCGGTTTTGGCTTCGATGGTCCACGCGTGGTGGTCACACACAATGATCATGTTGTTGGGGCGTAAGTAGGCGGCAAGCTTTTCCGGGTCTTGGCTGCGCAGTGCGGGATGGCGACGGTGTAGCCCGTCGGTCGTGTCGGATGCGGTCGAGCAGGTGGTCTTCCCGGATGTAGAGGATCGTCGGTTGGGCGGAGGGCCTGGTGCGGGTGCTCGGGTGTCCGTGTCGGCATCGGTAGCCGGGTCGGGCCGTGGACCCAGTGGGAGTCCATGACGCGGCCGCACACGCCGCAGCAGATAACTCCGGCCAACACGTAGCAGCGGGGGACGCCGTCGGCTGGGGTCGGTGCGCCGTGGATTGCCTGAATGGCGACGAAGTGTTCTTCGCTGACCAGCGGAGGGTGCGCGATCTCGCGGGAGATGATCCAGTCGGTGGAGGCGGTCTGCCGTTGGATCTCGTGGACCCGCTCAGCCCGGGCGACATGGAACGCCCTGCCCGGCCGGCGAAACGTGCAACCACCGGAGCCCCGGGCCGACCGTGCGGGGCATTGAAACATCTTGATAACTCAGATATAGTAATCCAGTCAGGAAAGCGCTTTCCTGGACCGACTTTGGGAATGTCTCCGAAGCGTTGGCAACCTGCTCCGTTGAGAAGATGACGCGGCGGCGCGCGTCCTACCTGCGTCAGGCAACCACCCGATCCCACCCCTGTCATCCGGGCCGGCGTTTGCGCTGCTGCGCGGATGCGAGCGCGAGAAGGATTGTCATGACCTTTCAAACCGTCCCAGAGGTCGCCCGCCGGCGGCGCCGGGCACCAGTCCTCGTTCTGGGGCTGAGTGTATTGCTGCCATTTCTGTTGGTGCCTGGTCAGGCACACGCCGCGATCCCACCGCAGGATCCCGGGGTCACACTGCGCACCTACAACCTCGGAATCGATCGGTCCGTACTCTGCACGCTCAAGCCCGGACAGACTCCCAACGTCGACAAGCTGATGCCGGTGATCGACTGGTCGACCCAGGCCGACTTCGGCGTTGCCGACAGGTTCCACACCCAGGTCATCACGAACATCAACATCACCACGGCCGGCTCGTACGTGTTCCGGCTCACCAGCGACGATGGCTCCCGCTTGCGCATCGACAGAAGCACCGTCGTCGACAATGACGACGCCGACAGCACGTTCACGACCGTCATCGACCACGACGGCCTTCATGGCGCGTCGCCGAAAGACGGCACCATCGACCTGTCCGTCGGCTATCACAAGCTGCGCATCGAACATTTCGACAACACCAACGGGCAGGCGCTCAGACTCGAGTGGCGGCCGCCGGGATCCACACAGTTCTCGCTCGTGCCGACCACGGCGCTGAGCACCGAAGCCGGAGTGACCCGGGTGACCGCACCTGGCACCAAGGAATGCGTCGAGGGGGTGGACAGCCCGGGGGACGGGCTGCCACTGAACGCGGTGCATCCCAATTACACGCTGACCAATCTGCGTCCCAGCGGGTTCGAGCCAAAAGTCACCGGGATGGACTGGCTGCCCGACAACAGGCTGGCCATCACCACGTGGGGCGGCGACTACGGCACCACTACGCCGCTTGGCGAGGTCTATGTGCTGGGCAACGTCACCGGCACCACCTCTGCCGCGCAGGTGACGGTGAAGAGGATCGCCACAGGGTTGCAGGACCCCATGGGAATCAAATATCTGGACGGCAAACTGTACGTCGCGGAGCGGTACGGGCTGATCGAGCTGACCGATGCCAACGGCGATGACATCATCGACAGCAGGCGAACGGTGGCGACCTGGCCGTTCGGCGGGACCTACCACGAGTTCGCGATCGGCCTCCTGTACAAGGACGGCTACTTCTACCTCAACCTGTCGGTCCAGATCACTCCTGGCGGACGCTCCACCAAACCGCAGCTCGCCAACAATCGCGGGACCGCGATCAAAGTCAACAGGGCGACCGGACAGGTCGAGTACACGGCAAGCGGATTGCGTACCCCGAATGGCATAGGCTGGGGCCCCGAAGGCGGCATCTTCGTCACCGACAACCAGGGCGACTGGCTACCGGCCAACAAGCTGGTGCAACTCAAGCCGGGCCGCTTCTTCAACCACTACAACGATCCGGCCGGTCCGTTCGACTCGAACGCGGTCACACAGCCGGTCCTGTGGCTGCCGCACAACGAGATCGCGAACTCGCCGAGCACACCGCTCATGCTCACCCAAGGCCTGTTCGCCGGCCAGATGCTGTTCGGTGATGTCACCTATGGCGGGATCCAACGCGGGTATCTGGAGAAGGTCAACGGCGAGTACCAGGGCGCGGTCTTCCGCTTCACCCAGGGACTCGAGGCCGGCATCAGCCGGATCACCCTCGGCCCCGACGGTGCGATCTACGCGGGCGGCATCGGCGGTGGACAGGCCAGCAGCAACTGGCGTCAGCAGGGCAAGCTCACCTTCGGTCTGCAAAAACTCACCCCCAGCAGCAGCAACGCCTTCGACATCCTGGCGATGCGGGCGGTCGCCGGTGGCTTCGAACTCGAATACACCCAGCCGTTGTCGGCCGCAACGCTGAGCTCGCTGGCGTCGCGGTACGCCGTCCGGCAATGGCGTTACACCCCGACCTCCAGCTATGGCGGCCCAAAGGTCGACTTGGAAACGCTGAGCGTCACCTCGGCCATCCCTTCGGCCGACGGCAAGAAAGTCACGTTGCGGATCAACGGCTTGAAGTCCGGGCGGGTGGTGTACGTGCACTCGCCACGGCCGTTCAGTTCGGCTTCGGGGCAGTCCCTGTGGAGCACGGAGGCCTGGTACACGCTCAACTCTCTGCCCGGTGGCCCCTACGAAGCCGAGTACGCGGCGCTCAGCGGCGCAACCGCAGGGTCCGAACACTCCGGATACACCGGAACCGGTTACGCCGACTTCGCGGCGACCGCCAACACCGGCGCACACACCGAATGGACAGTCAACGCGCCGAGCGCGGGAACCTATTCGCTGGAATTCCGTTACGCCAACGGCGGAACCGTCGACCGGCCTCTGGCCATCGCGGCCAACGGCACGACTGTCAGCCCAGCGCTGTCGTTCCCGCCGACGGGTGCGTGGAACACCTGGCGAACCGTAACGCTGAGCACAACGCTACCGGCCGGGCAGAGCAAGATCCGTGCGACCACGACGGGCGCCAACGGCGCCAACCTCGACCACGTCGTCGTCTCTCCGGTATCTCGCATCCCCCTGTTCGACGGCACCGACCTGGCGGCATGGGAGAACACGAACGGCGGCCCTGCGACCTGGCCGGTGGCCGGCGGATCTATGGAATCGCTTGGCGGAAACATCCGTACCAGAGCGAAATTCGGCGACTTCAAGCTGCACGGCGAGTGGCTGCAACCCGCCTACCCGCCTGAGGTCACCGGACAGGCCCGCGGCAACAGCGGATTCTACCTCCAGGAACGCTACGAGATTCAGGTGCTGGACTCCTACGGTGACACGACACTGGCCAACAACGAGGCCGGAGCCATCTACCTCAAGCGTGCTCCCGACCGGAACATGGCCACCGCGCCCAACACATGGCAGACGTTCGACATTACGTTCCGCGCGGCGCGGTTCAGCGCGACAGGCGCGAAACTCGAAGACGCCAGGGTCACGGTGGTGTGGAACGGCGTTGTTGTCCACAACAACGTCGCCATCAACGGACCCACCGGAAACGGCCAGCCCGAAGGGCCGACGCCTGGCTCCATAGCCTTGCAAGACCACGGCGACCCCGGCGAGAATCCCCGCTTCCGCAACATCTGGATCGAACCGCTGAGTTGACGCACACTCTGGTGTCGCCGCCGGTTCCCTGCGGCGGCACCAGAGTCCTGCGTGTCCGCCGGACCGGGCCACGTTGTCGGAGTACGGGTCGGCGGCGGTGATGAGGTAGACGTCGCACTCGGTCGCCTGCTGGAGCAAGTCGTCGATCGCGTCGCGGCGGCGATCGTCGCAGCAGCTCACAGCAGGACCTGCGAACCATTGTGGGACGAGGGCAGTTGATGTTGTATTGGCAGCGGCTAGGTCGGTTGCGGCCCGAGGAGGCTGCGGTGCTTGCACTGCTCGGCCGATGGACCGCCAAACACCGAATGTGGGTGCTCGCTGGCTGGAGCGTGATCACGCTGGCCGGTGCCATGCTCGGAGGTGCGGTTTACGACCGGACCCAGTCGGTGGACAGTCTGCGACCCGACGCGGAGTCCAGGGTCGCGCAATCGCGCATCGACCGGCTCGACCCGCAGGGGGAGCGGATCGTGGCGGTCATCGAGGGCCGCGACTTCAACGCCGTGGCACTGGTGGACAGCGCCACGCGGGTGATGTTCGACATCCGCGCGATCCCGGGAGTTGCGTCCGTCACCGATGCCTACACCGCAGGATCTTCGCAGGTGGCCGCCGATGATCAAAGCTCGCTCGTCGTCGTCGAGCTGCGCCCGCAACTCAGCGACGACGAGGCGCTCGCGGTGGCTGACCAGGTGGCCGCCGCACTGCGCCGCATCGACGCCCCCAGGGTGCTGGTCGGTGGGGAGCTGCTTGCCGAGCGGACCTTCGGCGAGCAGGCCGTCAAGGACGCCGCCATCGGCGAGTCGATTGCGCTGGTGGTGCTCTGCGGCGTTCTCACCGTCGTGCTCGGCGGGCTGATCGTAGGCAGTCTGCCGCTGGCGGCCGCCCTCGCCGCGGTTGCCGCAACGCTGCTGGCGCTGAGCGGGCTCGCCGAGGCGATGCCGGTCAGCGAGTACGCGGTCAACGTCGTCACCCTGCTCGGTCTCGGTCTCGCCGTCGACTACAGCCTGCTGATCCTTGCCCGGTTCCGGGAGGAACGCGAGGCGGCCCCTAGGGCACCGGTGGCGGAGTTGCTCGCCGCGACCACCGCGACGGCCGGACGTGCCGTTCTCGTGTCCGGTCTCACCGTCGGTGCGGCACTGGCCGGTCTTTTCGTCTTCGCCGAGCCGCTGCTGGCGGCGATGGCGGTGGGTGGAGCGCTGGTCGTCGGCATGGCCACGGTGATCGGGCTGACCCTGGTCCCGGCGCTGATCGCCCTGGCACACCGGCGTATCCCGCCGCCGCGAGGCGCCCGGACACGGTCCTCGGCGGGCAGCTCCCGTCGCCCGGCGCCGGGCCGGCCGGGCCTGCTGGCGCGGCTGGCGGCGTTCTCGCAGCGCCGTCCCGCCGCGGTGGCGTTGACCGTGACCGCCGGCCTGCTTCTGCTGGCGTCTCCGTTGTTCCAGATCACGCTCGCCAACTCCGACGCACGGTCGCTGCCGGCCGCCAGCGAGGAGCGGTTGGCGTACGAGGCCGTCGAACGGGACTTCGCCACCTGGGCCGCGCAGCCGGTCACCGTGCTCATCGAGGCCGGTGCCACCGAGCCGCCGGTGCGGGCGTTGCTGCAACAGTTGCGCGACCTCACCGGCGAGAAGGAGCTCGACCTGCGCTCGGACCTGCCGGGCGACGTCACCGTGGTGGACTTGCGCCCGGCCGGCCCGGCGAGCGGCGAACCGGCCTAACGCCTGGTCCGTGACCTGCGGGCCCTCGACATGCCGGTGCCGCTTCTCGTCGGGGGGCCTGCTGCCGAGCTGATCGACGCGCGGGAGTCGACGGCCGCGCGGCTGCCGATCGCGGTGGCCGTCATCGTCGTCGCGACCGGGCTGCTGCTGGTCGCCTTGACCGGCTCGGTCGTCGTACCGGTCAAGGCTATCTGCATGAACATCCTGACGCTGCTGGCGACGCTCGGCGTCCTGGTCGCCGTGTTCCAGTGGGGATGGGGTTCGGCCCTGCTCGGGTTCGAACCCTGGGGGGCTCTGGACATCACCACACCGCTGCTGCTCTTCGTGTTCATCTTCGGGCTGTCGATGGACTACGAGGTGTTCCTGCTCGCCCGGATCAAGGAGGAGTGGGACCGCCGTACCGCCAACGGCCGGATCGACAACGACCGGGCGGTCCTCGCCGGCATCACCGCGACCGGTCCGGTCGTCACCACCGCGGCCGTGGCGCTGGGCATCGTCTTCCTCGGCTTCGCTCTCGGCGAACTGATCGCGGTCAAGGAGATCGGTGTCGGCATGACTGTGGCCGTGCTGCTGGACGTCACCGTGGTCCGTGGACTGCTGCTGCCCTCTGTCATGTCCCTCCTTGGCGCGGCGAACTGGTGGCGTCCCGGCCGCCGTGCGACGCCCGCGTTGTAAGACGTCAGTTCGGTCAGGGTGAGCAAAGCCTGCCGGCATCAAGACGTCGCCACCGGCCGCGACGGCGGGTGCGTTCGGCGCGGATGATGTCGGCCAGGTGGTTCAGAGTGCGGCTGGACAGCGCAACCGCGGACGGGTACGACAGCGCAGGCTCCCGGTTGGGGCATCGGGTCTTGGTCGACGGCTGTCTGACCGGGAGCTTCGTCCTGTGTCGACACACGCTGCCTGCCACCATCGCGACCAGGCCCATCACGATGAAGAGCCCTCAATGCCTGACCCGCGCCATAAAATCGCAACGCCGTTATATCGACGCCAAGCTATCGTGGTGTGACCCCTGCGGCGACAGCGCGAAGGTGAGTCATGGACGTGGTCAGCACCACCGAGGTCCCGGTTGAAGACGGGTTCGCCTTCTGGCGCGAGGTGAACTCGAAGCTCTGGGTGCCCTACGATTTACGCTGTGAATCGCAGTGGGAGCCGGGATTTCGGGCTCAGGTCGGAATTAGCGAGTTCGGTCCCGTGCAGGCGACTCTAATGACCACGATGCCGCACTCGGTCCACCGCACTCCCAAGCTCATTCGGCAGGCCGATCCCGAGGTGTTCAAGCTGGGTTGCCTTGTGCGCGGTGGCGGCATGATCACGCAAGACGGCCAGCGCACAGATTTCGGCGTGGGGGACCTGATACTGTATGACACCTCCCGGCCCTACGTGGCTGAATTCACCCCGGATGCGCCAGTTAGTCAGCTGCTGCTCCTGCGCTTCCCGCGCTCGTTACTGCCGTTGCCCCCTCGGGAGTTGCGGCGCCTGAGCGCAGTTCGCATCCCTGGCGCCCAGGGCATCGGCGCGCTATCTTCACAATTCCTGCTGCGCCTTGCCCGGCACATGGACGAACTCAGTCCGTCGGACGCCGCCCGGCTGTCCACCCTCACCATTGACGTGTTGACAGCGGCACTGGCCAACGCGCTGGACGTCCAAAGCGCGGTGCCCTCCCACACCCAACGGCGAGCGTTGATGGCTCAGATCCACGCCTTCGTCCGAGAGAATCTGGGCGATCCGCGCCTGACGCCGGACGCGATCGCCGCAGCGCATCACATCTCGTTGCGATACCTGCACAAGCTGTTCCACGAGGAAGGGCGCACGGTCGCCGGCTGGGTCCGCGAGCGTCGCCTGGAGCAGTGCCGACGCGACCTCGCCAACCCCCAACTAGGCGCGCGCCCGATCCACGCGATCGCCGCCCAGTGGGGGTTCACCAGCCCGGCGCACTTCAGTCAGGCGTTCCGCAGCGCCTACGGTCTTTCGCCACGCCAGTTCCGCGAGCAGTGCGCGAGAGTACGCGCAGACTAAAGACCTGTGCGCTTACCAGTAACGACAGGCCCGGCTGTGGCCTGCACTCTTATCTGAGGAAGTCCGCTCAGTCAGGGTTGAATCTGATTCCGGCTTACGGAAGGAGATTCACTTGAGCGTGTTACATCGATCCGTGTTTTCGCGATGGAAGGAGCGCGAGGAAGTACATCGATCACTTCATGCAGTCAGCAGCATCATCTAGGCCGCAGCGGCGGCTGACAGGAGACCATTGTGAAAATGTGGTACAGAACGGCGCTTCGGATCTCGGCAGTGACCGCGATCGTCGGTGCACTCACCCTGTCCGGGACCGTGGCACAGGCAAGTCCGGGCGCCGGCTCCCGCCTGTCCCAACCCGAAACCACCGCGGTCTCGGAGCAGGCCAAGCCAGGGAGCGAGGACGTCGCCGCGCAGGTTTGCGGTTACTACGAAGACGCGGTGACGGCCTGGTACAACCACTGCGGGAGCACCCATGTGATCATCTACGTCGACGCGACGTGGCCCCGCAACGACTGGAGCTGGTGCATCGGCCCGGGAACGTGGGACATCGGCGGCGCCAACGCCGTATCCAACGCCTGGTACTCGGGTCAAACTTGTTGAACCGCAACCCAAGCGCTGCGCGATTCTCCACCTGCGTTCGGTGGTTGCGGATCAGGTCAGCGAGGCAAATGAGGGTGCGGTCGGACAGGGGAATCGCGGCAGGGTAGGACAACAGCGAGGCTTCCGGTTGGGGCATCGGGTCTTGGTCGACTGCTGCCTTACCGGGAGCCTCGCCCTACGTCGATCCCTGCCCAGGCGTTGTCCCACCGCCGGATACCGGTCGCCCCACTTGTCGGCGAGGTCGTCAAACGCGGCCCTGGCAGCTCGCGCGTCGACGGGCGTGCAGATCGGCTTGATGTCGTGTTTGAGCGCGTCTCAGTACTTGCGGGAGGCGAGCCGGAACGTCTTGCGGATCAGATGGATGATGCACGTCTGCACCACCGTGCGGGGCCACACGAGCGGCCCGGTGACCGAGACCGGGCCCTGCCTGGCAGCCCTACCCCAACGGAGGCGATCTGCGCTAGGAACGCAGGTCTCGGCGGTGGTAGCCGGCCACGCCGAGCACGGTCAGGAGTGTTGCTATGGCCAGCATGACCGCTGGGGCCATCAGGCTGGCCTCGGTGAAGGGTACGGGCGCGAGGTGAGCGAACGGGGAGATGTCGCGTACCCAGTCCGGCGCCGCGACGCTGTCGGCGACGACGAGCACCAGGAACCCGCCGGTGGTGGGAAGGCCGCCGAGGAGCATCGTCCAGCGTGGTATCCAACCAACCGCGAACACCGCTGCGCCGAGGCTGAGCAGTACGAGTGGAAGGATGTTCCAGGTGCCGCGCAGTGCGGCGCCCGCGGCCAGCTCGCCGCCGATGGCGGTTACCCCGAGCCAGGTCGCCAGACCGGCGCCGGTGACCAGCACCGCCGCGGCAACGGCGGTGACCGCTAGCTCGGTGCCGATCAGCCGGGTCCGGGTGATCGGTTGACTCGCGAGCAAAGTCAGTCGCCGGTCGGTCTCGGCGGTCACGAAGGCGGCCATCCGGACGGTGGCGAAGCCACCGACGGGCATGGCGAGGATCGCGAACAGGGTCGCGGTGAATCCGCTGATGCTGCCCAACCCGTCGAAGCCGGCCTGGGAGGCCCCCTCGGCCAGGGCCGGATTGTCGCGCAGGAATTCGGTGACCGACACCGCAGTCAACCCGATCAGCAGGTAATAAGCGCCGATACCGATCAGCCAGCCGGTCAGCGGCCGCGACACCCGGCGTACCGCGAACGTTTCCGTGCTGGCCAGCAGCAGGGTTCGCGGCTGCCGTCCGGACGCCGCGGGGATCAGACCATCGTGAACGTCGCGGCGGCGGGCCGCGGTCAGGGCCAGCACGGTGATGAGGGCGGTGGCGGCGGCGAGCAGGAGCAGCGGCAGGACACGGTTGTGGACGTAGGGGCCACTGATGGACAGCAGCCCGAACGGTGAGAGCCAGTGCAGCCAGCCGAGTGCGGTGATCCCGTCGCCGATCATCCGGGTCAGCAGGCCGCAGCCCAGCACCGCCACGGCTGCGCCGGTGGCCGGCGACCGGGCGGGGAAGATTTGGGCCGCCAGTGCGGCGACCGCGGTGAGGAACATCCCGAGCAGGCCGGTGCCGGCACCGTGGAGGAGCGCGCCTGCCGGTTCGGTGCCGGACAGCAGCAGGACGGCCGTGATGGCGATGGCGGTGGCCACGTTGACCGCCATCACGGGGGCCAGGTGGCGCAGCAGGACGGCCGGTGCCGCAAGACGGCTGGACAGCAGCAGGTCCCAGCGCCCGACGTCCTCCTCGCCGCGGGTGATTCGGGTGGTGGTCAGGATCGACCAGGCGCCGAGCAGGACCGCGATGACGGTGCCGACTCGCCAGACGGTGAATCCGCCCGCGGTGTCGAGGCCGACCGGGGCGCCGAACAGCGTTCGGATCGCCGGGTTGCCGGCCAGAGCCCGCAGGCTGCCGGCCGCCTCCGGGTCGGCCATCACCTGCGCGTAGGTGGCGGCGACCAGCGCGGTCATCCCGGCAGCCAGGCTGATAATGATGAGTGCACCGCGTCGCACCTGGCGGATGGCCAACCAGGTGATAGCCCGGCCCGGCGCGGGATCCGCTGTCAGGTGAGGCGTGGCCGGGGCGGGGAGGGTGTCGAGGCTCATCGAGCCGCCTCCGCCCCGTAGTAGTCGAGGAAGATCTCCTCCAGACTCGGCTCCCGCATGCTCAGGGCGGTGACCTGCGCGGCGGCGAGCGCCCGTAAAGCGGGGCCGGGTTCGCCGGTCAGGGTGAACCGCAGTCGTCGCTCACCGGCGGGTTCCACCGCCTCGACGCCGGGGATCACGCTCAGGTCAGGTGCGATGCCGGTGTAGGTGATCGTCACTTCAGCGCGGTGCAGGTCCCGCACGTCGCTGATCGTGGAGACGTCGGCGAGCCGGCCGGCGCGCAGGATGGCGACCCGATCGCAGACCGCTTCGACCTCGGCGAGTTGGTGGGAACTCAGGAAGACGCTCTGCCCCCGGTCGCGGGCCTGCCGCACCGCCGTGCGGAACTCCCGTTCCACCAGGGGGTCCAGGCCGCTGGTCGGCTCGTCGAGCACCAGCAGCCGGGCCCGGGTGGCGAACGCGGCGATCAGGGCCACCTTCTGCCGGTTACCCGTCGAGTAGGTGCGAGCCGGTTTCGACGGGTCGAGGGCGAAGCGCTCGACGAGGTCGTCGCGGTAGGCCAGGTCCGTTCCCGGACCGGTGCGGGCTTGCAGGTGCAAGATCTCGGCACCGGTCAGTTGCGGCCACAACGCCACATCGGCCGGCACGTACGCAAGGTGCCGGTGCGCGCGGGCGACGTCGGCGGCGTCGACGCCGAACACCTCGGCCCGCCCGGCGGTGGGCCGGGCAAGGCCGAGCAGAAGGCGGATGGTGGTCGACTTGCCGGCACCGTTAGGACCGAGGAACCCGAACACCTCACCGGGAATGACGTCCAGGTTCAACGCATCGAGAGCGGTCAGGTGGTCGTACCGTTTGGTGAGGTCGACAGCGCGCAGCGCGAGATCGGTCATCGCAGGGGGCCTTTCGGTCGGCGTGATTCAATGACCGCCGACCAGACTTCCCGGCACACCTGTGGGTCACCGTACTCCCCGCCCGCACTCGACAGGAAGCCCTGCCACGGTCAGCGCGGCACATCGGTTCCGGCAAGGCGGGACTCGCCTACTGCGACAAGTCCGTCGCCGAGCCGGTGGGTACCGCCCGTGCACCTTTCCCGACCCACGATCAAGCCCGCGCCCGTGGCGCCGTCGCACCGACCGATGCGCCGCTGCTCTACCGCAATGGCCACCCGCCCCCTACCGGCGCTAGGACCTGACGTGGAAACGCATCGGCCGACACGTGGGTCGCGGCGCGGGGAGGAGGCTAACCGAGGATCAGGCCGTACCCTGGCGGTTTACCCGCCCGTCCCGGGCCGTCTTCGACCGGCTGTGGTCGCGCTCGGTGCCGGCTGATCCGGTCGCAGTGCGCTCGTGCCGCTGGTTCGGCGAGTGCTCCACCGTGGCCCCCTGCCGACCCCGTGCGCCGCTGCCCGGGTGCCGGCGGCCCCGCGCCGACTCGCCGCCGCTGTCATGCTTGTTACGCTGTTGACTACCCATGCCGGGGCGGATACCCCATGCCTCGGCGCCCATGCTTCGAGCGGGACGGCTTCGGGAAGGACGTCGAGCTGTTCGAGTTCGACGGATCTCCGTTGTCGGGTTAAGGGGTATATCACCAGGCCCGTAACCGGTCCGGCCGGCTACAGCTGTTGTGCCACACCACCAGCGACCCCGATGGCACTGGTTGCTGACTTGTTTGTCGCTGCTTCGGGTAGCTACCCCCATGCGTGGTGCCCAGGAACCTTCGCCCGATCCGCCCTCCGGTGTCGACGCTGTTTCGGCCGAGGTGCGGCAGGCGGCACAGCGGGCTCGCCAGCGTGGGCGTCAGGGTTGGCGGGTGCGGCTGCGCCTGACGAACGTCATCCTGGTGATCACGGTGCAGGCGGCACTGGCCGCGGCGCTGTCCTGGTTTATCGGGCACGACGTGTTGGGCATCCCTGCGCCGGTTTTCGCTCCGTCCGCGGCGGTCGGGACGATCGTCGCGGCAATCGGCCAGCGGGTCCGTCGAACCGTCCAGACGCTGGTTGGCGTGGTGATCGGAATCCTCATCGGGGATGCTCTGCTCTACACCGTGGGCCCGGGACCGGTGCAGATCGGTCTGGCGGTGGGGATCGCGATCGCGTTCGCGTTGATCCTTTCCGGTGGCAGCGGCGCGACCGTGGCCCACGCGGGTGCTTCGGCTGTCGTGATCGCGACCCTGTCGCCGGTGGATCCCAACCTCGAGTGGCCGAGGATCCTGGATGCCGTCATCGGTGGGGCGGTGGGGTTGGTGGTGGTCACGCTCCTGTTTCCGGTCAACCCGATGCGTGTTCTTGACCGGGCGGCCACGCCGATCGTCCAGTTGGTCAGTGCAGAACTACGGACCATCGCGACCGCTCTGAACGAGCGTGACGCGGAGCAGGCGACGGCGTCCCTGCAGCGCCTGCGGGACTCGGGACCCGATCTCGCACGATTGTCGCAGGCGCTTGACGGGGCGAAGGAGGTGGTGAGTCTGGCGCCGGTGAGATGGCTCAGGCGAGATGATGTGGAACAGTTCGCCCACTTCGCTGAGCATGCTCAACGCCTGATTGGCGACGCACAGGATCTGGCGCGTACCTCCGCGACCGTGGTGCAGTACGACGAGGTGGTTCCGTCTGAGCTGACCACGACACTCAGGCAACTCGCCGACGCCAACGAGCACCTTCGGGCCGAACGCGTGTCGGGCCGTGATCCGCAGCGGGCGCGGGCGACAGCCCTGGCGGCGATGCACAGCGCTCGCAGAGCCGGCGACGTTGCCACCGGCCGGTTCAGTCAGACCCTGGTCACCCAGACGCGGGTCGCGGCGAGTGACCTGCTTCGCGCCAGCGGTCTCGATCCGGAGACGGCCAACCGGCTGACTCGGGAACGTTACGGCGAGAGCGCCTGAGTTGGCAGAGGGGATGCCCCTGGCGGCACAGGACTTTTTCGCGGACTGCAGCTGCGCAGCAGCGTGGCCGTCTGCCAATGCCTGACCCGGAGGCCGCTCATCGAGGAAACGACACCCACGCGACGCGGCGGACGGGGTGCTGGTCGGTGGGGAGTCGGGGGCAATGGCGACCCGACTCCTCACCTTCTCTCGCCGTCCCCATCGCCGGGGTGGCGCCACCGCGGCGGGGCTTCCTCTCCCCGCTGGGAGTCCAGCGGGTTCTCGTCGGCCTCCCTGGTCGGCTCGAAGCTCGGTCGTCGGGCCTGCTCCGGGTCCGGTACCTCGATGGGGCGGGCACCGGACTGCGGGATCTGCTGGTCGCCGGCCGCGCCCCCACCGCCGCGGGCGCCTTCGACACGGGGCGGCTCCGGCGCGTGTGTCTCGCGGTGCAGCTCCTCGCTAACGCTCTGTGGGGGTTTGGCGGCACGTTGCGGCAGGTCACGGCCGAGGTCGGCGACGCGGGTGCCGTACTTGGCGTCGAAGGCGGGGCGTTCGGAGCGGATCCGGGGTATGCGGTCGAAGTTGCGAAGCGGTGGTGGGCAGGTTGTCGCCCATTCCAGGGAGTTCCCGTACCCCCAGGGGTCGTCGACGGTGACGGCGGCCCCGAACCGCCAGGATTTCCAGATGTTGTAGATGAAGAACAGCGTGGACGCGCCGAGCACGAACGACCCGATGGTGGAGATGGTGTGCAGGGTGGTGAAGCCGTCCTGCGGTAGGTAGTCGGCGTAGCGGCGGGGCATTCCGCGGTTGCCCAGCCAGTGGTGGACCAGGAAGGTGGTGTGGAAACCGACGAACATGGTCCAGAAGTGGACCTTGCCGATTCGTTCGTCGAGCAGTCGGCCGGTCATCTTCGGAAACCAGAAGTACACGCCGGAGAACGCGGCGAAGACGATGGTGCCGAAGAGGACGTAGTGGAAGTGTCCGACGACGAAGTAACTGTCGTGGACGTGAAAGTCGACCGGCGGGCTGGCCAGCAGCACGCCGGTGAGGCCGCCGAAGAGGAAGGTGACGAGGAATCCGATGGCGAACAGCATCGGGGTCTCGAAGGTCAGTTGCCCCTTCCACATGGTGCCGATCCAGTTGAAGAACTTCACTCCGGTGGGCACGGCGATGATGAAGGTGGTCGCCGAGAAGAAGGGAAGGAGGACCTGGCCGGTGGCGAACATGTGGTGTGCCCACACGTTCAGGGAGTAGAAGAAGATCACCCACAGCGCCAGAACCATGCCCTTGTAGCCGAACAGAGGTTTCCGCGAGAAGACCGGCAGCACCTCACTGATGATGCCGAAGAAGGGCAGCGCCACGATGTAGACCTCGGGATGGCCGAAGTACCAGAACAGGTGCTGGTAGAGCAGCGGACCTCCGTTGGCGGCGTCGTAGATGTGGCTGTCGAGCACACGGTCCGACAGCAGGGCGAGGAGCGTCGCCGACAGCAGCGGGAACACCACGATGGCCATCAACGCGGTGATGAACATGGCCCAGGTGAACAGCGGCATTCGCCACATCGTCATCCCCGGGGCGCGCAGGGTCAGCGTGGTAGTGATCAGGTTGACCGAGCCGAGGATGGTGCCGACGCCCGAGAGCACCAGCCCGATGACCCAGAGGTTGCCGCCCACCCCTGGCGTGTGTTCCACCTGGCTCAGCGGCGGATAGGCCGTCCATCCGAAGTCTGCGGCACCTGCCGGGCTGATGAAGGAGCCGAGCACCATCAGGCCGCCGAACAGGTACAGCCAGTAGGCCAATGCGTTCAGCCTGGGGAAGGCGACGTCGGGTGCGCCGATCTGCAGGGGCACGAGGTAGTTGCCGAATGCGAAGGCGAGTGGGGTGGCGAACAGGAACATCATGATCGTGCCGTGGGAGGTGAACAGCTGGTTGTACTGCTCCTGGGAGAGGAACTGCATCCCCGGGCGGGCCAACTCACCGCGCATGAGCAGCGCCTCGATGCCCGCGGCGATGAAGAAGAAGAACGACGAGATCAGGTAGAGCAGGCCGATCTGCTTGGCGTCGGTCGTGGCAAGCAGCCTGAGCAGGGCGTTGCCGGGCACTGCGCGACGCAGCGGCCCGGGATAGCCGCCGAACTCCGCCGGAGCCAGGATCGGCGCTTGACGGTCTTGGCCAGGCTTGGTGCTCGCCGGCTTTGGCATGACTTACTCCGAGACCTGGATCCGTAAGAAGCTCAACGATCGTAAACATGGCGAACCCCTACGAAAGTTGCTTATCCGGTAATTCACCGGCCTGGACGTCCATGCTCGGCGGGCGGGAGTGGTGGCGGCGGATCCGAAGGCCGGGCGGTGCCTCATCCGGAGTCTCCGCTCAGTCGGCGACGGCGGCGTCAGGACGCGACGCGACGCGACGACCGAGGGCGTCGGCCGCGTCCCGAGGAGCGGATGGCTCTCCTTTGTGGTCACGAGCATGGAGGCGCTTTCGGCGGCGCAAGGCACTGCGGGAGGGGTGAAGGACTAAATCGCACAAGCTCAGTGGCGCTGAGTGACTGATCAGCCAGCAACTGTGACACTGAGTGACGGGTTAGTGGTGCTGTTTGGCGGGAAGCCAGCAGCCGAGCACGCGTACCGGTGACCGATCGGAGGACTCATGGCCGTTGGCCAAGCAGCTGCACTCACCCGTGATCGGCCCCTGCGCATCGCGATGGTCGTTCCACCCTGGCTGCCGGTGCCGCCGCCGGGCTACGGCGGGGTGGAACAGGTCGTTGCCGGGCTGGTGGACGCACTCGTGCTGCACGGTCACGCGGTGACCCTGTTCGGCACCGGCGACCGGCACGGCACCGCCGCCCCTAGCTTCGTCTCCACCGCCCCCGAGCTGCAATTCGCACGGCTCGGCGAGTCGCTGCCGGAGCTGGCTCACCTGGCCCGGGTGAACCACCTGATCAGGGCGGCGGACTTCGATCTGATCCACGATCACACAGTGGTCGGTCCGCTGGTCGCAGGGCGTCGCGCCGTGCCGACGGTGGCCACCGTGCACGGCAACCCGGTGGGCGAGCACGGCGACGTGCTCAGCGACACCGACCGGCGAGTCGGCCTGGTCGCCATCTCGCATGGGCAGCGCCGGTTGAATCCGGGGCTGCCGTGGGCCGGCACGGTGCACAATGCCTTGGACCCCCGGCTTATCCCGTACAAGGCCGAACCCGGCGCCGGACCGGTGCTGTGGCTGGCCCGGTTCAGTCCTGACAAGGGCCCGGACGTGGCGATTCGCGCGTGTCGGGCGGCCGGGTTGCCGTTGGTGCTCGCGGGCAAGTGCAACGAGCCGGCTGAACGCCAGTACTACGACGAGGTGATCGAGCCGATGCTCGGCGACGACGTCAGCGTGGTTTTCAACGCCGACCGGGAGGCCACCCTGCGGATGCTGGTGGAGGCCCGCTGCCTGATCATGCCCATTCGCTGGGATGAGCCCTTCGGCATGGTGATGGTGGAGGCGATGGCAACCGGAACGCCCGTGGTCGCGCTCGCCCGAGGCGCGGTACCGGAGTTGGTCCGCTCCGGAGTGACCGGCCTGGTCTGCGAACACCCCGATGAGCTACCCGACGCCCTGCGCGCCGTGGAGCGGCTCGATCCGGCGGACTGCGTGGCGCACGTGGCGGAGAACTTCTCGACCACCCGGATGGCGTACAGCTACGAGGCGGTCTATCGACGGTTCCTCGCCGACGCCCGTGCCGGATCTGATGTAAGCGAGCCGGTCGGCTGACCCCGCCTGGAGCCTTCGACGGTGCGGATGCCAGAGCAGCGGAGCACCCGCTGCGGGTCGCTGTTCGATCACGTCGAACGTCACTCGACGCATCCCACTGGCGCGCCGTGCGGGTGGCAATGGTGGGCGCGGCGCTGGCGGTGACGACCGGAGGATGCGGCCCGGTGACCGCACGGGGTGACGCGGCGGCTGACGTCGCGCTGCGGATGCTGACCGCGATCGCCGAGAAGGACGGGGTTGGGGCCTGCTCTTTTCTGGCACCCGATACCGCAGCCGGGCTTGAGCGCTCCGTCGGCAAGCCGTGCGCCGAGACCATCCTGGACGAGGGCCTGCAAGGGCCCGGGCAGGTCTTGGCCAGCGAAGTGTACGGCCAGCAGGCGCAGGTGCGACTCGACGGCGACACCGTCTTCCTCGCCGTCTTCCCCGGTGGCTGGCGCGTTGTCGCCGCCGGATGCACCGCTCGGGGCGACAAGCCATATCACTGCGTACTGCAGGGTGGTTGAGGCGCCCCCGCGCCGACGTGGGCGCGGGTCGGTGGCCTGCGACGGGCGCTGTTCTCCCGCTCGCTGGGTCTGGTTCTCGGCGCGATCTTCATGCTGTCGTGGTTGGCCCAGTCCATCACCGGGGTCGCCGCCTACAACGAGCATCAGCTCGGCAATCTACCTTGCGACAACGGGGGTCCTCGCAGTCCAAGCCGGTTGGCGCAGCGCACACCTCCAACGGAGTAGACCGCTGAGCGCCGCAGCCCTCGTACCCGCGTCGCGCGGTTGAGCAGCTTCTGACAGGTGTTGGTCAATTCGTCCGGAGTGCCTCCACGGCTCAGACATAGTGACACCTGAACCGGTAATCCCGTCGGGTACATCCCATATGATCCGTTTCGAGCTGCAACGCTGAGCGGGTGGAGCAGCAATTGGGACGACCGGCGCGGGGACGGCTGCTGTCGGTCCGGCGTGCCCTGTGGTCGTTGGCGGTCGGTGTCGTCGCGGGGGCCGCCACCGCGCTGGTCGGGGCGCCGGAGTTGACGCCGCTGGTGATGTGGACGATCGCGGCCGGCACGATCCTCGTCTGGGTGTGGCGGGCGTGCTGGTCGGCGAACCCACGACGTACCGAGCAGCTTGCCGAGGCGGAGCAGCAGTCCCGGTCCACCGATGCGGCGATCCTGATCGCGTCCGCCATCAGCCTCGTGGCCGTGGCCGAGGCGCTCATCCGCGCCTCGGACCAGCAGGACGTGGTGGCTGTGACGCTGGTGATCCTCAGCGTCGTCGCGGTGGTCCTGGCGTGGGCCCTGGTGAATACGGTCTTCGCATTGAAGTACGCCCGGCTGTACTACCGCCACGATGGTGGCATCGACTTCAAGCAAGAGGATCCACCGGCGTACGCCGACTTCGCGTACGTCGCCTTCACAGTCGGTATGTCCTACGCCCCGGGCGAGAACGAACCGACAAGCAACCGCGTGCGTCGGATCGCGCTCGGGCACGCGCTGCTCTCCTACACCTTCGGAACCGGCATCCTGGCCGTCGCGGTCAACCTGGTCACCAATCTGGGCCAGTCGTGACCCCCGGGCAGCGGACAGTGGCGTGACCTGGCCAGTTGCTCTGCCACCACCACGGCGGACGTCGAGTCAGCTCGGCGGCTGTTGCCCCTGCGGTCCAGCCAGCCACGTCGTGACCTGCCTCAGTGGCTGGCTGCTGTTGACAATCTTCTTCATCCGTTGCCACGCGGCCTGGGCCGGAGACCCGCCCAGCATGCCGCCGAGGCCCTCCATGCCGCCGCCAGCCTCCGTCCCGCTGCTCTGAGCAAGTTGCTGGGTGCTCTGTCCGAGCTGCTGCGTGGCCTGCCTGAGTTGTTGGCCGACCTGCTGGGTCGCCTGCTGCAGCGTCTGCGACAGCGGTCCATTGGGTCCCAGGGTCTCCTGCGCCGTCTGCCCGACCTGGTTCACCGCGTTGTCCACCGTCTTCGCCAAGGACTCGATGATCTGAGGGTTGCGCTCGATCGTGTGGAGGGCGCTGTCGAGGATGCCCCGGACCTCATCGAGCCGAACCTCGAGCATGGCCTCGGCCTCGACGCCCTTGATGTCGACCTTCACCGTGCCGAGATGCGCCTGAACGCCCACGTCGAGTTGGAGCAGGCTGCCCAGCCGTGCTCGCAGAGAGACAGAGGTATCCAGATCGTCTACCTCGACGTAGATCTGCTCAACCTTGACCTGCGGGATCTGGAGGACGACGTCCGGGTCTGACATCGTCTTGCTGCTGCGCCCGCCGGCCGGCTGAGGAAGGCCGTGCCCGCCACTCTCCGGAACGAGGGGGTGTTGTTCGCCGGGCTTGGCAGCCGTCGGCCCGTCGGCGACACGGCGGCTCTCGCCCGGTCCGGCGGATTTTGCGCCTTCCTCGGCGTCGCGCTGCCCATCCACGCGCTGAGGTGGTTGCGCCGGCGACTCCCGTGCGCCCGTGTCCCGGCTCTCCGGTTCGGTCATCACGCACTCCTCGGGTTTCGCCTAACGTCCGAACGGGAGCAGGTGCCGATTCGGCGGGGCTGGAGCTGTCCCGACCCTGGCCCGCCACGGTCTCAAGCGTGGCTCGGGTGATGGATTCAGCCTTCTCGGGCGGGCGGAACCTTGGGTCGTGCTGCCACAGACCGAATGAACTCGTTGTCGTTCACCCCGGATCCCCTCTCGAACCGGATTGCGGCGGGTACCCGCCGTCGTAGGGGTGAAACGGCGGCTCGTCCGTCTTCAGGGTCGTGGCGGAGGACTGTGGGTGATACGTCGGGTCACGGGCGACTGGTACAGGCCAGCGCTGGTGATGGCGTAGAAGATGGGCAGGAGGACGAAGATGACCAGGCCGATCAACGGCGCGACAAGGTAGCCGATCAACCCCGCGAGGACGTACAGGACGACCCCGACGAGGGCTCTGACCCGCTCGACGGGAAAGAAGCCGCCCCTGGCCTGGTCCTTGAGCAGGTCCGGGTTCTTCGCCAGGTAGTGGTAGAACGCCAGCCAGGTAGCGCACAGCAACGCGCCGATCAGCGCGTAGAAGGCGACGGCCACCCGCTGGTCCGCGTTGTTGTGCTCCTGCAGCGCGTCCGACACGACGGCGGTCGGAAACGGCAGCAACGCCGTGCTGAACAGCACGAGCAGGTTCATCCAGTGCAGGCCGCGATCGACCTGCTGGATGCGGTTGAACGCCGCCTTGTGGTTGAGCCAGACAACGGCCACATACAAGTAGGAAGCGAGATAAGCGGCATACGAGGGCCACTGCTCGAGCAGGCCGGGCAGGAGGCGGCCAGGAGGAACGTCCGGCACCCGCAGGTCCAGGACCAGCAACGTGATGATGATGGCGAAGATGGCGTCGCTGAACGCCACCGCGCGGCTGGTGTCGGACCGGGTGCCTAGGTCTGCGTCTGGCCCGCTCACCGACCGCGCCTACCCAGGGTCGTCCATGGCAAACAGATGAGAGCCGGGGTTGCGAGTGCAGGCCGTCCGCAAAAGGTCGGCGCCCGCGCACAGACGTCGCATCCGGCCACCGTGAGTGCCGCGGTGGCCGGATGCGGGTGGTGGTCAGGGTTTGAGGACGACCTTCTCGCAGTTGTCCTGCTTGTTCTTGAAGATCTCGAAGCCGCGTTCCGCCTGGTCGAGTGGCAGGGTGTGGGTGATGACCCGGGTCGGGTCGATCTCCCCACGTTCGATGCGCTGCAACAGCGGTTTCATGTAGCGCTGCACGTGGCACTGACCGGTACGCAGGGTCAGCGCCCGATTCATCCACGCCCCGGCCGGGAACTTGTCGAGGAAGCCGCCGTACACGCCGATCACCGACACGATACCGCCGCTGCGGCAGGACAGGATCGCCTGCCGTAGCGCGTGCGGGCGCTCAGTCTCCGAGCGGACTGCCTGCTTGATCCGGTCGTAGGCGTGCACGTGCGCGGCACCGTGGCTGGCTTCCATGCCGACCGCGTCGATGCACTTGTCCGGCCCCCGCCCACCGGTCAGTTCCAGCAGCCGGGACCGCACGTCCACATCCTCGAAGTTCACCGGCGTATGGCCCGCCCGTTCGGCCATCTGCAGCCGGTACGGCTCTTTGTCGATGGCGATGACCTTCGCCGCGCCGAGCGCCCGGGCGCTGTCCATCGCGAACTGCCCGACCGGACCGGCGCCCCACACCGCAACCACGTCGGTGGGCTGGATGTCGCACATCTCGGCGCCCATGTAGCCGGTGGGCAGGATGTCGGAAAGGAACAGCACCTGCTCGTCGGTGAGGTCGGCCTCGATCTTCAGCGGACCGACGTCGGCGAACGGAACCCTCGCGTACTGCGCCTGACCGCCGGCGAAGCCGCCGGTCAGATGCGAATAGCCGAAGATCCCGGCAACCGGGTGACCGAACATCTTCTCCGCGATCCCGGCGTTGGGGTTGGAGTTCTCACAGCAGGAGTACAGCTCGGCGGCGCATGCACCGCACGCGCCGCACGCGATCGGGAACGGCACGACAACCCGATCCCCGACGCGCAGCCGACCTGGGTCGACGCCCCGGCCGACCTCCACCACCTCGCCCATGAACTCGTGACCCATGACGTCGCCGTCCTGCATCGTGGGCACATACCCGTCGAGCAGGTGCAGGTCCGAGCCGCAGATCGCGGTGGAGGTGATCCGTACGATGGCGTCGCGGTCGTTGAGGATCTTCGGGTCCGGCACGTCACGGACCTTGACCTTGTTGCGGCCCGCCCAGGTGTTCGCCCTCACGCGTCTGCCCCCTTCGCGAGCTCGGAGTCCGACAGCGGTTGCGCCGGACGCTGCGGGAACTCCTTGCGGGCCCGCTTGCCCCACGGGGCGCCCTCGGATCGAACCACCTGACCGGTCTCCAGCACCTGCTTGAGCCGGCGCAGGTCGTCGTCCAGTTGCTGGTGCGGTTCCTCACCGAAGTACCTGGCGACCACCTTGCCGACCGGGCCGCCCGGGATGTCGTACGACATGACGACATGCACCTCGGTGCTGACCCCATCCGGGGCGGGAACGAACCGGACCGTGCCGGCGTTCGGCACGTCGGCGTTCCCGGTGGACCGCCACGCGATCGTCTCCCCGGGTCTCTCGTCGATGATCTCCGCGTCCCACTCGACATTCTTGCCGAAGGGCGCGCTGGCGGACCAGTGGCTCGTACGGTCGCCGGTGGCGCGAATCTGCTCCAGGTGGGCCATGAACGTGGGCAGGTTGTCCAGGTCACGCCAGAACGCGTAGACCGTGGGCGGGGGTTTGCGGATGGTTGTCGTGGCTGTCAGCTCCATGGATCCTCCTTCGCGTGTGCCTCGTACCGCCGGCCCTGAGCTCATCCTTTGCACGCGGGTGGCCTGCATGGCGGTCAGCAGGTCGACCACCGTGATCCCGACGATGGCACCGGTGACACCGACGAGACGGCGCCGGCGGTGCCCGCTACGGTGAGCGATGGCGACCCCGAGGGAGGCCAGGTCCATCGCGTCGCCCACGACCCGGGTCCACGCCCAGATGCCCTTGCGCCGGCTCGTCAGGAGCCCGGCTGCATGGACCAACTCCCGCGCCCCGACCAGTGGCACCACGGCGCGGGAGGTCGAGGAGTCGTCCACCCCGCTGATCCGGCGCACCGTGTCCGGTGCTGCCAGCTGCGCCACCCCCAGGCCGAGACTCATCCAGCCGAGCCGGCGCCCTCGCCGTCGCACGTCTTCCCGTCTGACCTGGGCGGCCTCTCGGGTTGCTAGTTGAGTCACGGGTAGCCTCCATCCGGTCACAGCCCGGCCGAGCCGATCCGGCTCAAGAAGTCCGGGACGAGACTCATAGAGACCCGCATACCCCTCGAAAATCACCTCAACCGCACATCAGTCGCGGCACGGAGGTGATCCCTGTCCTGCGGCTCAGCAAGGAGTGCGGGCCGCTACCGCCAGCAGCGGTACGCCCAGGTCGTCGTCGACCCCTGCCAAGCGCCTGTATCCGGACGTCGATCCAAGAGCCTCACCGCGGCGGCGCACCGACCGGCGAAGCGCCGCCGCGGTGCGGACTCAGGCCCGGTTCTGCTCCTCTGGTTCCTGAGCCCTCACCACGTCAGGCGGTCGCCATCTGGCGGACGTTCTCGCCCTGGGCGAACACCTCGACCATCTTGGCGCAGAACGCCGGAAGGTCACTGGGGTTGCGACTGGTGACCAGGCCATTGTCGACCTGTACCTGTTGGTCCACCCAGTTCCCGCCCGCGTTGCGGATGTCGGTCCGCAGGCTGGGGAACGAGGTGACGGTCCGGCCGTTGACCATGCCGGTCTCGACCAACGACCACGGGCCGTGGCAGATCGCCGCCACCGGCTTCTGTTGCTGAAAGAACGCCCGGACGAAGTCCATCGCCTGTGGGTTCATCCGGAGCCGGTCGGGGTTGACCGTCCCGCCCGGCAACAGCAGGGCGTCGTAGTCGGCCGCGCTGGCCTCGTTCACGGTCCGGTCCACCCGATAGCGGTTGGCCGGGTCGATGTCCTGGTTCATGGACTGGATCTCGCCGGAGTTCAACGAGATCAGGTGCACCTCGGCGCCCGCCTGCTCCGCGGCGGCCCGGGACTGGGTGTACTCCACGTCCTCCACCCCGTCGGCGGCGAGACAAGCGATTCGTTTGCCGGTCAGGGGCTGCTGGCTCTGCGCCATTTCGGGTGGCCTCTCCCTCGCGGCGCCGCCCCGTCGACGGCGCATCGTTTCGCTCACGGCCGCCTTCCCGGTGTTGGAACCGAGAAACAGGTCACCGAAGGTCGCTCAGGGATAGACGGATAGGTGCGCCCGCCGATGCGGCGGGGCCCGGAGGGCGGGTCGCCGTACGAGACTGCCTTCGCTCGAAGCGGGTAACGCACTGATCCACTGGCGCCGAGGCCCCGGAAAGGCCGACATGACTCTCCCCACCGCTTCGGTCGAACTGCCGTCCGGTCAGACCATGCCCATACTCGGCCAGGGCACGTGGTACCTGGGTGAGCGCCCCGCCAGGCGACGGGATGAGCTGGCGGCCCTGCAGGCTGGCCTGGACCTGGGCATGACCTTGATCGACACTGCGGAGATGTACGGCGACGGCGCCTCCGAGGAGCTTGTCGGCGAGGCCATTGTCGGCCGGCGCGGAGACGTGTTCCTGGTCGACAAGGTGCTGCCGTCCAACGCCAGCCGCCAGGGGGCCGTGCAGGCCTGCCGCCGCAGCCTGCAACGACTCGGCGTCGATCACATCGACCTCTATCTGCTGCACTGGCGCGGCTCACATCCACTCGCGGAGACGATCGAGGCCTTCGCCGAACTCGTCGACGCCGGCGACATCGGACAGTGGGGCGTGAGCAACTTCGACCTCTCCGACATGACCGAGCTGCTCGAGGCCGGCGGGGACGACTGCGCGACCAACCAGATCCTGTACAACCTCACGCGGCGCGGACCTGAGTACGACCTGCTGCCGTGGCTCCGTGAACACCGGATCCCGGTGATGGCGTACTCCCCGATCGAGCAGGGCAGGCTACTCGGCCACGACCAGGTCGCGGAGGTCGCCGCCCGGCACGGGGCGACGCCCGCTCAGGTCGCGTTGGCCTGGGTGCTGAGGCAGGAGATGGTCGCGGCAATTCCCCGATCGTCCAACTCGGAACACACCCGCCAGAACGCGGAGGCGCGCGATCTGCACCTGACCGAGGAAGACATCGCGGCACTCGACAGGGCGTTCCCGCCACCTGCTGGCCCGCAACCCTTGGAGATGTTGTAGGGCCGGCGGCCGTTCCGGCGGGAGCAGTGCCGGTGCCGTGACCAGCGGAAACTCCGCGAGTGTCACAAACACCCCCTGCGAGGCCCGCCCTTTATGAAAGGGTTTGCTCTGAAGGTTGCCGATTTTCGACGGTGCCGAACGAGCAGACCAGGTGACAGGGGCGGACATGAGGTGGCTGATCGGTGGTGCGGTCGCGATCGCCGGCGGGATGATGGTCCGGCGCCTGCTCGCTGGGGGTGGCCGGGGCGGTGACCAGTGGCAACGGGTTCAGGGCCGGCGGCGCGGGGCGCGGTGGCATGTGGCAACGGTGAACCGACCGGCCGGTGACGTCGCCCCGGGCGGCCGGTTCCCCGAGCCGCTGGCCGGGCTTGGCGACGCCGTCGAAGTCCAGGTCCGGCCGGCCCCCGGCGACCGGGGGACCGAGATCGCCGTACGGCTGCGCGACGGCGCCCGACTCCCTGCTGCCGCCGCGGCCCGACGGGTCACCGGCCGGGATCCGGAACAGGCGATCCGGGCTGCGCTGCGAGAGTCGAAGCAACTGATCGAGACTAGTGAGGTCCTGCATCCGGACTATCCGCCCACGACCGAGCCGACTCCGACGAACAAGCCACTGCGAGTGGCCACCGCACAGGGTCGACGGGAGGGACGGCTGTGAAGGCGCTGGTCTGGGAGGGGGCCAACGAGCTCGCGGTGCGGCAGGTGCCGGAGCCGCAGATCCGCAACGAGCAGGACATCATCGTGCGGGTCCGTCGGACGGTGACCTGTGGGTCGGATCTGCACCTGCTCGGCGGGTACATCCCGTTCATGGAACGCGGCGATGTCCTCGGGCACGAGTTCCTCGGCGACGTCGTCGAGGTCGGCTCGCAGGTACGTAAGCACAAAGTGGGCGACCGCGTCGTCGTCTGCTCGTTCGTCTCCTGCGGCAAGTGCTGGTACTGCCAGCAACAACAGTTCTCGCTCTGCGACAACGGGAACACGAACCCGATGATCACCGAGAACGTCTGGGGTGCCGCGCCCGGAGGCTGCTACGGCTACTCGCACGCCCTCGGGGGCTTCGCCGGCAGCCACGCCGAGTTCATCCGCGTCCCCTACGCCGACCAGGGTGCCTTCACCGTCCCGGACGAGGTGAGCGACGAGCGCGCGCTCTTCGCCTCCGACTCCGCGCCGACGGGATGGATGGGCGCTGACCTCGCCGGGGTCAAACCGGGCGATGTCGTTGCGGTCTGGGGCGCCGGTGCGGTCGGACAGATGGCGGCTCGGGCGTCGGTGCTCCTCGGTGCCGATCGGGTGATCGTGATCGACCGACTCGACAACCGGCTCCAGATGGCGCAGACACATCTCGGTGTCGAGACGCTGAACTACGAGCAGCAGGACGTCAGCGGCGAATTGTTGGAGCGCAGTGGCGGTCGAGGCCCCGACGTGTGCATCGAGGCAGTGGGGATGGAGTCGCACAGCAGCGGTCCGCAATTCCTGTACGACCAGGTCAAGCAACAACTGCGCATCGAATCCGACCGCCCGATCGCCGCCCGGGAGGCGATCTACAACTGCCGCAAGGGCGGCAGCGTGTTCATCCTGGGCGTGTTCGCCGGCCTGGTCGACAAGTTTCCCCTCGGAGCGGTGATGAACAAGGGGCTCACGCTGCGCGGCGCACAGCAGCACGGACAGCGCTACATTCCCATGCTGCTGGAGCGGATGGCCCGCGGCGAACTGGTCACCGAACATCTCGCGACACACACCATGCCGTTGGACGAAGCGCCGCGCGGCTACGAGATGTTCAAACAGAAACTCGACGGATGCGTGCGAGCCGTCTTCCAGCCCACCAACTGATGATGCCGTCGCCAGTACCCGTCGCTCCTACCCCGGACCCGGCAGCGGGGGCCCCGCTCAGCTGGCGCCGCTGGACCGCTCCATGCTCTTCTCGTCCTGCCAGCCCCCGGGTTCGGGATGGTAGCCGTATGCGGCGGCCCGGACGGTTTCCTCGTTTTCCAGCCCTGAGCCGATCGCGCCGCCGACGGTGGCCAGTGAGCTGGTGATCCAGGCGAGCGTCAGATAGTCACCGGTGTGCACCGGCCGCTGCAGAACCTGCTCGAACACGGATGTGTCGATCAGCAGCGCCCCGACGAGCACCGTTCCCACGAACAGCACCACGTAGGACACCGCTGTGGCCAGACTGAGGGTGAGAATCGTACCCAGGTTGAACAGCCGTGCCAGCTCGGCCGGTGTCTCGCGGCTCGGCTTCTCCCATAGGTCGTGCCCAACGATCAACCAGGCCACCAACGCGCCCAACCCGAGCACCATGATCACGGCCAGCCGGAGTCCGCCGAGGGCATCACCCATCTGCCAGATGGTGTCCGTGGTGAGCGCGAATGCCGCCGTGCCGAACGCGCCGACCAACAGCTTGGACAGGCCAAGCAGGGCCCGTCCAGGACGGTTGGCGCGAACCATGCCGGTCAACAGTCGCACCCGGCCGATCAGCCCCGAGGCGACGTAGCGCCGCTCACCGGCGTCGGCCCCGTCGATCACCCGACGGACAGCGGGAAGATGTCGTGTCGTCTCGGCCGGTCCCCGGCGTGCCGGCGGCACCCGGTGATCGGCGGCGTCGGCCAGCAGTTGGCCCACCAGATCCGGGACTGCTGCGCGGACCGCGTGCATCTGGCGCAGTCCCAGCGCGGGCAGGGAAATTATCCCGACGTGGCGTCGGCCAGAGGTCTGAGCGACCAGAGGCGCCCGCTCAAAATGCAGTGGCAGATCGGTCAGGCAGATGGCGACGTCCCACTGATCGTCGGTGCGCCGCCGGGCAAGCTCGTCGAGCAGCGCCTCCGCGCCGCCATCGCGACGGGGCGCCACCTTCCCCCAGCCTTCTCGGACGGTCCACCGCACGTCCGGGCTCACCCGTGCGGTGAGCCCGTCGATGAGCTCCGCAGTGAGCCTCGCAGCCACCCGGGCGGGCTGGTCCGGTGGGGTTGCCACCAGTCCCACGACTACTTCCGGGCGATGTCGTTCGCTCTGGGTCACCGCTGCTCCTCACCGGTAGCCGGCAGGCCGCAGAGGGGGATGCCCGGACTGATCCAGACAGCGGCAATGCGACGCCTGCGTAGAACTGGGCGGCGGCCCGCCCACGCAGCCTAAAGGACCGCTCCGAAGGGTGCAGCGGATTCGCTGGGCCTAGGTGCCATCTTCACCCTCGAACCTGGAAGATGCTGGCCCAGCTGCGCTGCTGCCCACGCCGATCGTGCACGCCATCCTCGTCCTGCACCACGTCGAAGCCGATCGCTACGCACCATGAAAGGGCCTCGCCGAACGCCGGTCACGCGAAGGTCGTCGCCGGCTCGCTAAGGTCCGGTGGGGAGGTACACGGATGAGTTTCCGGCTGGCGGCATATGCCGTGTGCATCGACGAGGGGCGTGTGCTGCTCGCCCGTCATGTGTCGCCGACGGGGGACACCCACTGGACCCTTCCGGGTGGCAAGGTTGAGCAGGCGGAGGATCCGTTCGATGCTGTGGTGCGGGAGGTCGCCGAGGAGACGGGCTGCGTTTCGGTGGTCGAACGCCTGCTAGGCGTGGACTCGCGGGTGATTCCGGCCGCTGAGGCGCATCTGGCGATCGAGCATCAGAGTCGGTCTGAACGTCGATATCAGATGTCGGCGGCCTGATTCGGCACTGACGTGCCACCCGGGCAACGACAGCTAGCAGTCAATGAGCTTGGAAAAGGCTCACTGTTCGGTCCCCGAGCCGACCCGGCCTCGTCCCGAACTCGTGGCAACCCGCGGGGGTTCGAATACTCAGGAGGGCTGAGTATTCGTCATCAGGTGGCCGGCTCGACCGACCCCTAGTGTTGCCGCGTGGTGACATTCCTGCGTCGGTGGACCCTGCGGGCCGCGAGCTTCGCTCTGACCTGGCTCTACACCCTCTACCGGATCCATCCGGCGGTGTGGCGGCTCACGGCACGTCAGTACCGCCCCTACATGGGCCGCTTCGCCCGGCTACACGCCTGGATGACCTGCCAGTTCGCCGCGATCGACGTGCCCGCGTACGGGGTCTTTCTCCGCCGCCACCACTGGCGGTTCCGCTGGTTCGATCTGTCGTCCTACCCGCCCACCGACAAGCGGTCGTACGTGCAGGCGTACCCGGAGGCGCAGCGTTGCCGGCACGGGCGGATCGAGATCGCCGGCAGCGTGGTCGACGAGTCGTCGGGCTCGTCCGGCCAGCCGTTCAACTGGATCCGCAGCCGCCGTGAGCTGCGCTCGGTGCACAAGAACCTGGCCGGCTACGCGACGATGGTGTTCCCGTCCGAGCGGCGCTTCGTCATCAACGCGTACTCGATGGGCGCCTGGGCCACCGGGACCAACACCGGCATCGCCATGTCGGCGATCGCGATGGTCAAGAACACGGGACCCGACCTGCGGAAGATCGTCGACACCCTGTCGTACTTCGGCCCCGGCTTCGACTACATCGTCACCGCCTACCCGCCGTTCCTCAAGCACCTGCGCGACCAGCTCGACGCCGTTGACTTCCCCTGGGCCGAATACCGCATCAGTGGACTGGTCGGCGGTGAGGGGATGACCGAAGCGCTGCGCGACTACCTGGAGGAGCGCTTCGTCAAGGTGCGCTCCGGCTACGGGGCCAGCGACCTCACCATCGGCATGGCGGGGGAGAGCGACTTCAGCGTCTGGGTCCGCCGACAGCTGCGTACCGACGCCGCGCTGCGGACCGCGCTGCTCGGCGCGGACGAGCACCGGCTGCCGATGGTCTTCCAGTACAACCCGCTGGAGACCTACCTGGAGACCACAGCGGACCACGAGGTGCTCTGCACGATCAACTCCACGGCGGTGCTCAATCCCCGGGTCCGCTACAACATCGGCGACGAGGGCCGGCTGATCTCGTACCCGGATGTCCTGGCCGCGATCGCCGACCCCGCGGCGCGGGCCGCCGCGGACCGTGCCTGGCAGGTGGACCGGATGCGTCTACCACTGCTGTTCCTGTACGGCCGCAAGGACAGCACGATCTCCTACATGGGCGCCAACATCTACCCGCAGGACGTCGAGTACGGCCTCTATGCCGGCAATCCCCAGGCGCACCTGCTGCAGAGCTTCTGCCTGGCGGTGACCGAGCAGGCCGACCTGGAGAGCCGGCCGGTGGTCAACCTGCAACTCCGCGAGGGCCTGGCGCTCGACCCGGTGCAGCGGCGGACCCTCACCGACACCTGCCGCGCGGGGGTGTTGCGCCACCTCGCCGAGGTCAGCCGGGACTTCGCCGAGTCCCTCGCCGAGGACCCGACCGCCGCCGACCTGCGGGTCGAGGTCCACGAGTACGGCACCGGCCCGTTCGCCGACGCGGCGTCCAGAGTCAAGAATGTCTACCTGGTGAAGGGCGCCCCGGCATGAGGACCACCGACTTCTCCGCCGCGCCCCCGGTGGGCCAGGCGACAGCCATGTTCGTCGGCGCCACCCGTTAACGGGGGCCGCGCTCGATCATCACGCTCACCCGGACCTGGATCCGAATGGTCCGGCAGATGAGACAGATGGACGGATACCGCTGGCACACCGTCTACTACCAGTTCCCGTTCACGCTCGGCACCATCGCCTTCTTCAGCGACCGTGACGCGCTCCTGACGTTCGCCCGCAGCCGTCATCACCGGGACCTCATGTGCTGGGTGACCGATCACGGCACGAAGAACGCGACAGGCGGCTACATCCGCCTCTACAACGCCGAGCCCGAGGGCTACAGCAACGGCATCTGGCGCGCCGAGGCCGACGTCATGGCACACATACCCACGTTCACGCCGCTCTCGCGTGAGACGTCCGGCCCGCCGGTGCACCGCGCATGAGAGTGGACCCCGTGCAGTCGCGGGCCGACCTGCGCGCATTCGTCGACTTCCCGCTCCGGCTCCACCCGACCGACCGGTACGTACCCCTGGTGTCCTCGGTCATCGCGGCCCACCGGGACGCCGCCGAGCTGTTCGTGGTCCGCGACCGACGCGGCGAGGTCGTGGGACGCACCAGCATGCACCGCAGCGCGCCCCTCGACGACAAGATCGGCCCACGACAGCTGTTCGGGCACACCGAGTTCGTCGACGACGACGATGTCTTCGCCGCCATCATGGACGCGGTCGCGGCCCGGGCCGACGGTCGACACCTGTTCGGGCCGGTGGCCCTGCTGCCCAACCAGACCGGCGGGGTGATCACCTCCGGCTTCGCCGACCGTGGCTTCGTGGACTCGGCGTGGAACCCCGCCTACTACCCCAGAATGTACGAGCGGCACGGCTTCCACCGTCGCTTCGAGGCCGACACCTGGCTAGTCGACCTCGCCGGCACGGCCACGGCTGCTCGGCCCGCCGCCGGTGCTCCGGCCGGAACCGACCACGGGTTCACCTTCGACGATGCTCGGATGGCCGCCGAACGGCTCGTCGTCCGGCACGGCTCCCGGTGGCACCTGCGCAGCCAACTGCCGATCCTGCGCCGGATGCTCAACGCGAGCTTCGCGCAGTTGGGCTACTACACCGACATCTCCGCCGAGCAACTGGCGGAGCAGACCGACGGCCTGGCGTTCCTCCTCGACGAGGCGCTGCTGCTCTGGCTGGAGAAGGCCGGCCGACCCGTCGCCTTCGTCGTCACCGTGCCGGACATCTCCGACTACCTGATGAGCGTCGGCGGTCGGCTCGGCGTAATCAATCAGCTCCGGCTTCTCGCCACCCGCGGCCGGTACCGGCGGGACGCGGTCCTCATCATCAAGGGCACCGTTCCCGACGAGCAGGGCAACGGGTACCTGACGCTGCTGTCCCGGGAGTTGCATCGCAACCTCGCCCGCAACGGCTACCGGACGCTGCGCAGCACCTTCGTCGAGCGGACGAACGTCGCTTCGGCCGCTCAGTACCGCCGCGCGGGTGGGCGGCCACTGCACGGGTACACCTTCTACGAGCGAGGAACAGCGGCGTGAGTTGGGTCGAGCAGCTGCGGGCCACCGAGGCGATCTGCCGCCGGGCACCAAGCGCACACAACACGCAGCCGTGGCGACCGGAATACCACGCCGACGAGATCACCATCGACGTTGATCCCGCGTGCCGCCTGCCCGACTCCGACCCGACCGGGCGTGACCTGACCCTCGGTATCGGCGCGTTCGTCGAGACATCCCTCATCGTTTCCGCCGAACTCGGCCTCACCGTCACCGTGGCACCCGGTCCACGACTGGTCCCCGCGGCACACCGGTACGCGACTCCGTTCACGATCGCCGACATCGAGGCCCGCCGGGTCGCCCGTGGTCCATACGCACCCGGGTACGTCGACGACGCCGTCCTCGCCGATCTCGAGCCGGGTGTCGCGCACGTCCCGACCCGAGATCTCGTATCGGACCTGGCCGTCGCCGACCGGTGGATGTTCGGCACACCTGCCGTCGCCGTGGAGTTGCGGGACTGGCTGCGTCTCAGTCCACGCCATCCGCGATATCACCTCGACGGACTCACGGACCGGGCGCTCAGCCTGTCCCGGACCGAGGCGCGTGTCCTGTCCGCCGCGCTGCGCGCGTACCCGGCCACCCGCCGACTGGGCCTGCCGGCGCTGCTGGCCGCCAGCGGCCGCGGCCTGTTGCGCTACGACGGCAGCGTCCTGGTCCTCCTCGCCGTCGACGGCGACGACCAGATCAGCTCGGGCCGACGTCTGCTGCGTACGTGGCTGGCTCTCGCCCGGCACGGCCTGGCGGTCCATCCGCTCAGCCAGCTCATCGACTGCCCCGCGACCGCCGGTCGGCTCGCCGAGCGGGTCGCAGGCCTTCCGCTCGCCGTGTTTCGCGTCGGCCGACCCCGCACCGCCCCGGTCCGTTCGGCCCGCCGCGGCGAGCAGTCGACAACTCAGCCGGGATAGCGTGATCTCGCCGCCGTGACCGGGCCGGGGTTGGTGGCGGGCGACGCTTGCCCGGCGTTTCCCGGCCGCCATCGGCCAGAGCCCGGTCGCCTCCCTGACCCAGTGGCGGATGGACCTCGCCGCCGCCCGCCTGCGGAGCGGCTCCGATCGGTCGAGGCCATCGCCGCGTCTGTGGGTCATCTCTCGGTACCCGCACCGTCTGCGTTTCAGGCTGGTGGTTCCGCCGGAGGCCGAGTTTGCCGGTAGACCTCGGCCTTGTCGGCTGGGGGTGCGTCACGAAGCACGGTGGTGATGGCGCCGAGCGCGGTCACCAGGGTCGTGATCTCTTCTTGGCTCGTCCGGCGCGGGGTGGTGCCCGCGAGAGTGCGGTAGCTCGGGTTCCGCGCGGGCGCGTGCCATCTTCTTCGTGCCTCGGATGGTGAACGTCCTCGAGGGCTCACAGCCCTCTGATCTCGGATGTCCGTCAAATCGGGTCAGGCCCACCGTCCGTGTCGTTCGGATCTCGGGACTGGCCAGCGCACGGCCAGCACGGGCTGCCGTTATCCGTGAGGCGGACTCCACGGGCGGAGGTCGCAAGCCGGTCGGCGAGCGCGATGACGAGATCGCGGAGTTCATCCGGTCGCTCGATGACAAACGGCCGGTCGAGCGACGCGAGCACCGGAGGCAACCAGTCGAGCCGCTCCGCCCACAGCTCGACGCGCAGCCAGCGCTCGGTCTCCGGATCTGCATCTGCCCCGGACGGTGACTCCTCCACGCTCGCCACGCTGGGGGGAAGTCGGGCGCGGACCTGCTCGACCGTCCCCTGGATCCACAGTGTCACGTGATGCCGGTACGGAGCCTTGGCGAGCCCTGAGAGGACGCGCTGCGCCGGATCGAGTCCGGCGGGCGGCTCGAACGCGCCGGGCAGGGTCCTCGCGTCGGTGATGCGATCCAACCGGAACGTCCGGTCTTCGCCGATCCCGGGATCCGCGCCCGTGACGTACCACCGGCCCGAATGGGCGACGAGCCCGTACGGGTGCAGGGTGCGCTCGCTGTGCCGCCCGTCGGCGGCGGTGTACCTGATCGAGACCGGCCGTCGATGGTGCACGGCATCGGCGAGAGAGAGCAGAAGCACGGTCTCCGGGACGGCGAACTCGCCTGCCGGCGCCGTGAAGGTGAGGGATTCGAGCACAGTGTCGAGCCGGTGGGCGAGCCGCTTGGGCAGTACCCGCCGGATCTTCGCCGCCGCCGTCTCACTCGCCGTGCCCGTCGCCGTCATCAACCCCGCTCGGCGACCGGCGACCAGGCCGAGCAGCACGGCGAGCCCTTCGTCGTCGCTCAGCATGAGCGGAGGCATGCGGTATCCGGAGGCGAGCCGGTACCCGCCGTAGCGGCCGCGCACCGACTCGACGGGCACGTCGAGCTCGATCAGGTGGTCCACGTACCGCCGCACGGTGCGCCCGTCGACGCCGAGCCGGTCGGCGAGTTCGGCCACCGTCCGGCTGCCGCCCGACTGTAGGAGCTCCAGCAGAGCGAGCACGCGAGCGGTAGGTCGAGCCATGCGTGGAACTTAGCGTAAATGTGGACCGATTCTGTCCGGTATTGGTCCTAGCATGCGAGATAGAACGGCTCCACCGGAACAAGGAGATCACGATGAACTTCGTCTCTACCCGCATCATCACGGACGACGTCGTCCGCCTCGTCGACTTCTACGAGCGAGCCACGGGAGTGCAGGCGAGCTGGGCCAACGAGGACTTCGCCGAGGTCAGGACCACCTCCGCGACGCTTGCGATCGGCAGCACCCGCACCGTCCCGCTGTTCGCGCCTGGTGCAGCCCGGCCGGCCGACAACCGTACCGTCATCATCGAATTCCTCGTGGACGACGTGGACGGCGCGCATCAGAACCTGGCCGGCCTCGTCGAGAACTTCGTCAACGAGCCCACCACGATGCCCTGGGGCAACCGGTCGTTACTGTTCCGCGACCCCGACGGCAACCTCGTCAACTTCTTCACCCCGGTGACTCCGGCCGCCATCGAGAAATATGCTCGCTGACGACAGTGCAGCCCCCGACAGGTACCTCCGGCCGGGACGCGGGATCTCGGGGATCCCGGTGAACGCGACGCCGTGTGCGACACCTCGTGGGCAACGTGGAACAACCTTTGGCTGGCTGATGCACACCGCTGGCTCGTCCGCGACTACGAGACCCTTCCCCGACGCACCGGGGCGATGATCCGTTGGGTCATGGCTAACACAATGAGCCGATATCTCACCGGAGGTTCCGCCCCAACCTGGGCATGTGGCTCGGAAGGTGGTGGCGTGTCGGGTTACGCAACCCGACACGCCAGCTGCCTCACCTGCCGTTCGTGGTTGTTCGCGGGGTGCTGGGGTTCGACGGGGTCGTGGCCGCCGGAGGAGTCCAGGCGGGCAGCGGGTCCATCCAGAAACGGGTCAGCAGTACCGAATGGATGAGCCACTTACCGTTGACCTTCTTGTAGGTCTCGCGGTATTGCCCGTAGCCGTTGTGCCCCTCGGGAGCGTTCGGGCCGGCCGGGAAGGTAAGGATGTCTTCCATCGACCATGTTCCGGACGCGGTGTTCGGTCCCGTGATCGTGATCTCTGGCATGGCTCCCGAGTGGGCTGATGGGGCGGCGCCGGTGAGGTCGCGGATCGTGTGGGCGAACTCCTTCGGTGATTTCCAGGTGATCCCGTCAGTCACGAGCTGGGCATCGGGCGTGAACAGCGCGGCCAGGTCATCGTGCTTCTTCTCGTCCACGAAGCGGAAGTAGCGGGCCTTGAGCTGGTGGATTTCCTCGATGTCTTCCAAGCGCTGCACCCGGTCGGCGAGTGACTTGGAGGAGGCGCTCGTCGAGTGGTCGTTCGCGCTCGCCGCCTGGGAGGTGAGGGCCGCTATGCCCACCCCGCCGCCGACCAGTAGCGCAGCCGCCGCGGCCGCTGCGCTGACCCGTGATCGCAGCGAGGTTGCCCGACGAACTTCTTGCTTGCTCATGAGCTGGTTCCTTTCGTCTCGGTGACGGTCTTGGACGCTCGATCGTGTGCCTCCGTGAGGCGAAGACCCTAGACCGGACAATCCGCGCATTACGCTTCAGCCGTCTATGCGGACGGAGTCCGTCCGCTTCTAGCTGACAGCGAGCCTAGCTCAAGAGGACGAAAGTCGTCCGCTTCTGCTGGTGGTCGACGCGGTGACCCTGGCCACCGTCTTGAAGCACCGGAGCGGGCCGCCTCGGGCAGGTGCCGGCTGAGCCGAGTGGACCAGCATTGGTCGGCGCGGGCGCTCGACGGGCGGGGTCGGGCTGGCAGATCGGCCCGGACGGCAGCGTGCCCCGTCGCGCCAGGCGAATGGGTGGCCGAGGTCACCTTGCGGAAGGCATGAAAAACGGACGGCTCCCGTCCCATTGAGCTAGAGTCAAATACGGACGACTTCCGTCCGCCTAGAGGTGCTCGATCGAGTGATGGCTGCGCAGGGAGGCTCCGTGAGTCATTTCCATTTCAACGAAACCGTCCGGCCACGGCACGCGTCGGAGGCGGTCGGAGGCAGTGAAGAGCGCCGGATCCCTCATGTCTGGCCTCGGCCCCATGTCTGACGTTCGGGCGGACGCTCGCCGAAACCGACGCCAACTGATCGTCGCGACACGGGAGGCGATCGCCTCCCGTGGGCTCGACGTGTCGGCTCTGGACATCGCCACCGCCGCGGGTGTGGGAGTGGGCACGTTGTACCGCCGCTTCGGCACCAAGGAAGCACTGCTCGACGCCGTGGTCCTCGGCCTCTATGACGAGTTGGGCGAGGCCGCGCAAGCTTGCATCGAGCGCCCGGATCCATGGAACGGGCTCGCCGAGTTCGTGATGGAGTTGGCGGGAGCACATCGGGACAGTCGGGGTCTGGCCGAGGTCACCGCAGCGTGTGAAAGGCCGCCGTCGCCCGAGTTGGCGCAGCGGACCGCCGCACTGCAGGAAGCCGTCATCCGGCTGACCGAGCGGGCGCACGCCGCCGGTGAACTGCGTGCCGACGTGACCTGGCAGGACATCATGATCTGCTCACGGGCGCCGCTGGACACCGACCACTGCCTCGGTGTCGACGCGGGACCCGACGGGTGGCGTCGAGTTGTCACCATCCTGCTCGACGGTCTGCGCGCGCCCGGGCGAACACCCCTTCACGGACCCGGGCCACAGATGAGCCCAGCAGGATCATCGGAAACGCCGCCGCCGACGTAGCTCCGAGCGTCTACGACTCCGAGCAGCAGGTGGAGATTGCCATCCGCGCGGGACTCGACGAGGCCGAGGTACGCGCCGTGCTCGCCCACAGGCGGGCGTACGCCGATGAGGTGCGCAGAGACGAGGACGAGGCCGCGCGACTAGGCATCACCAGCGTGCCGTTCTTCGTGATCGACCGGAAGTACGGCGTCTCCGGCGCCCAGTCGGTCTGGGCCTTCTCCGAGGTACTGAGGCAAGCCTGGGCCCAACGCCAACCGGAGCTGACCGTCCTCGGTGCTGGAGACCAAGCCGGGTGCGACGCGCACGGGTGTGAACTGCCGAGCGGCAGGACCACCGGCGAACCGAGTGCACCAGTTATTTGATGGACCACGAGAGGAAGATGTTGTGCGAGCTGTTGGTCTACACGAATTCGGGGCGCCGGAGGTGCTGCGCGTCATCGAACTGCCGGAACCGCATGCGGGCGCCGGCGAGGTTCGAGTACGCGTACACGCGGCGGCGGTGAATCCGTCCGACACCCTGCTGCGCTCGGGCGTGCACGCGTCGGCCCTGGCCGGGGTGCCAGGGCCCTACGTGCCCGGAATGGACGTCGCGGGCGTGGTCGACGAGATCGGCAGGGGTACGGTCACCGATCTGTCGGTCGGTGACCGGGTGATGGCGATGCTCCTGCCGGTGACGCCGACCCCCGAAGGCACCCTGGAGAACAGCGGTGGCGGTTACGTCGAGTACGTGGTGCGTCCGGCCAACTGGGTCGTCCGCGCGCCGGCCGGCACCAGTCATGAAGCGGCGGCGACGCTGCCGATGAACGGACTCACCGCACTGCTCGCACTCGACCAGATGGCGCTCGCGCCAGGCTCGACCCTGGCCGTGGTCGGGGCCGCCGGAGCGCTCGGCGGCTACCTGGTTCAGATGGCCAGCAACGCCGGGCTGACCGTGGTCGCCGACGCCGCCCCGGCCGACGAGGCACTGGTCCGGGAGTCCGGTGCAGCCATTGTGGTGGCCAGGGGATCCGAGGTCGTCAACGGTATCCGGGCGCACTTCCCGGATGGTGTGGATGCCGTCGCCGACGTGGCGCTGTTCGGAACCATGCTGTTCGATGCCGTACGCGACGGTGGCACCCTGCTCCGGATCCGTCAGGCCGACGAGCCCGGCGGTTACCAGGCCGCGAGCACCCGGGGCATCACGGTGTTGACGCCGTTCGTGCCCGACTACGCCGGCCGGACGGACAAGCTGGACGAGATCCGTCGGCTCGCCGAGGCGGGTGTACTCATTCCGCGGGTGGCGAAGGCGCTCCCCGCCGCCGAGGCACCCGACGCGCACCGCCGATTCGCCGCCGGCGGTGTCCGCGGCCGTCTCGTGCTCACCTTCTGACCCACGCAGCGACCACCCAGCCTGAACCATCCACTGAGACACCCCACTGACAAGAGACAAGGATCAACTGTGTCCACCCGTTTTGCAGACAAGGTCATTCTGATCACCGGTGCCACCTCCGGCATGGGCAGGGCCACCGCCGAGCGGGTCGCCGCCGAGGGAGCAAAGGTCGTCCTGGCGGCCCGCAGCAAGGACACCGGCGACGCGTTCGCCGCCGAACTGCGTTCCGCCGGGCGCGACGCCCTCTTCGTGCCGACCGACGTGACGGTCGAGGCCGAGATGGCGCGGCTGGTCCAGCAGGCGGTCGACCACTACGGCCGCCTCGACGGGGCTTTCAACAACGTCGGCGCGGCCACCGCGTACGGCCCGGTAACCGACATCAACGGTGACGCCTGGGGTGCCGAACTGGCACTCAACCTCAACAGCGTCTTCCACGGTCTGAAGCACCAGATCCCTGCGCTGCAAGGCTCCGGCGGCGGTTCGATCGTGAACAACGCGTCCAACCTCGGTGTCACCGGTATGGCGGGCATGGCGGCCTACAGTGCGGCCAAGCACGGCGTCGTCGGGCTCACCCGGTCGGCGGCACTCGACGTGGCCGCGACGGGCGTGCGGATCAACGCGCTTGTCACCGGTGGTGTCGACACCCCTCTGCTGCGCGGAAACATGGGCCCGAACCCGGAGGAGGCCCTCCGTTCTGCCGGTGCCATGCACCCGGTGGGCCGTATCGCAAGGCCCGAGGAGATCGCCGCGTTCGCGGCCTTCCTCCTGAGCGACGAAGCCCCGTTCGTCACCGGAGCCGCGCTCGCGATCGACGGCGGCCTGACCGCCGTCTGACGGCTCCGTATCCCGCTGAGGGGCGTCGACAGAACTGATCTCGGTGCCTCGGGCACTGCTAGCAGGTTTGGATGGGCATGTTCGACAGTCTCGTGCACACAGTTCCTGGCGGGCCGGCAGCTTTGGCCCTTCTCAACGATGCCTGTGAACCGGCGATCGTTCATCACAGCATCCGGGTTCTGCGGTATGCGCTGGCACTGCGCGAGCAGGACAACCTCGACGTTGAGGACGAAGTGCTGGTGCATAGCTGCCTCCTGCACGACATTGGGGCGTCGAGGCTGGCGAGCGGTCCAGAGCGCTTCGAGGTGCAGGGCGCCGACCTGGCTGTCAACCTGCTCATTGGGCAGGGTTGGAGGACGGACCGACTCGAAGCTGTGTGGACGGCGATCGCCGTCCACACAAGCCCTCATATCGCCGAGCGCATCAGCGCCCCTGCCCGTCTAGTGCGGCTTGCCGTGCGGGCCGACTTCAGCGACGACCTGATCACCCCGGAGCTGCGGCGCGCGACCGAGGATGATCTGCCCCGCCTGGATGTCGAGCGCGTGCTCAGCGGAGTCGTCGTCGCACAAGCGGAAATCGACCAGCGGCGGGCGCCCGGTGGTAGCTGGCCTGGCGATCTGCTGGCCGCCCATCGGTGCGGTTCAGGTCCGGACGCGCGGCTTGCTGGATTTTGACCACAATGCGTGCGGTCGCTGGGCGACCGCACGCATTGTGGAGCGGGTTCAGGCGGCGGTGAGCCCGCCCGGTCAACGCCTCGGCGGATGCGCGCGGGGCGGCGGTAGCGGCGGGTCCTTCGAAGTAGTAGCGCAGAGACGCCGCATGGCAGCATGCGCCGATCAGGAGGGACGCGACCGCGCCAATGCCGCAGGTCAACGCCCGCACACTCGGCCGCAGTCTGCTGATCGGTCAAACGCCGGTCACTCGTGACCACGTTGGCTGTAGCGCATGTCGGTTGATGCTGGTCGAGGCGCACCAATCTGCGCGGACAGCTCAAGGGACCGCCCGATGTGCCGCGCCGGCATTCGGACCAGCCGTAGGCCGTACGCGACCGTGAGCAGTGCGGCGTTCGTCGTCAGACCCCGATGACCGGTCGCCGCCGGCGCGGCCTGCTGCGCCGTACAGCCGGGCCAATGGGGACGTTGCACCCCGTGTGATGGCTGCGCTTCAGGGTGATACGTCAGCCGTCGATGCCGTCGATGAGCTGCCGCTTCTCCCACTTCGGCCCTCGGTTGCGGCCCGGTGCCACGCTCCGGCCCACGCTCAGCGCGCCGCAGCCGCTCATGCCGCCGAGAGGTCGCTGTCGGGCGACCTGCTCGCCGTCGGGCCCCGGGGGCTGAACACTTTCCCGTCTGATCGGCAATGTCAGGGTGAAGCGCGGACTTTGCCGAGGAGGGCCATGGCTTCGGATGCGGATTTGATAGGCCGGTCGCTGGATGGCGATGCCGACGCCTTCGTCGAGGTGGTCGAGCGTCATGAGGCTGCCGTCGGTTCGTACCTCGTTCGCCGGGTTGGGCGGGATGCCGCTGAGGACCTCCTGGGCGAAGTTTGGGTCGCGGCGTTCGAGTCGCGGCGGTCGTACGACCGGTCGTACAACGATGCGCGGCCATGGCTGTACGGGGTGGCAATGAATCGTTTGCGGCGCTACTGGCGGTCCCGGCCGGCCGAGGACCTGGTCGCGGACGTGCCGGACATGGCTCCTGGATGGGATCCGTGGTCGGCGGTGGACCTCGGCGTGGACGCCCGGGCGGTGCTCCGGTCGGCCCTCTCGCGGCTCAAACCCGAAGAGCGGGAGGTCCTGAGGCTCGTCGCCTGGGAGGACCTGACCGCGGCTGACGCCGCGCGGGCACTCGGCATACCGGCCGGCACCGCGCGGCGGCTGCTGAGCCAGGCCAGGACGGCATTGCGCGACGCCCCGGGGGTGTCCGCGCTTCTGAAGGACCGCAACAGCGCGAAGGAGAGACACCGATGACCGACGAGCTCGATCTGGTCGGTGCGTTGGGAAGCGCAGAACCACTACGCCCGGAGGCGTACCAGCGGGCGCGGGCGGTGCTGCGGGCGGCGATGGCCGACCCCGCAACCGTGCCGCTGCTGGGCGCGGGAGCAGCGGCGGACACGACTATGGAGGCGACTTCAACAATGGACAGGACGACAACCGCGCGGGCCCACGAATCCAGCCCGGCGCCTCAGCGCCGCCGCGGGATCGGTATCGCGGGCCGATGGGGCATCGGCGCCGGGGTGGGGGTTGCCGCCGCGGCGGCAGTCGTCGCTGTGGTGCTCACCTCGTCAGCGACCGGGGGCATGGAGGCCGGCAAGGATTCGTCAGCCGCCGCCTCGGGCTCGACCACCGTCGACGGTTCGGCCGAGCACGCGCCGCTGATGACCCTGGCCGGGTCCATCAAGACGGTCACCCCGGCGGCGGGCGACGCGTGGCTGGTGAAGGCGACGCAAGTCCACGGCACCAAGACCATGCAGGTTGTCTACACGCTGTACACCGACGGTCACGCGATCTACACGGGTAGCAGCGTGAAGGACATCAAGCGGGCGATCGTCCGTCAGCAGGACCAGATGACGGACGGTGGTTACGCCCCGCTCCTCGAGGCAGCCGTCGCCGCGGCGGAGAGCAGCCCGGCCGACGGCCGGACCCTCATGCTCAAGGCAGCCGAGGATCCGCTGGTGGGCCTCGACCCCGCAGCGCAGAAGGCGGTGTGGGACAAGCAGCAGGCGGACGCTCAAGTGATCATCAAGCAGAAGGGCGGCAAAGTCGAGCCGAAGCTGTACAGCCCCCAGGCCGTTCAGCGGCACTTCGACAACGCCCTGTGGACGTACAGCACCCAGGCGCTGTCCGCCGGCGACGGCAACACGCAGGTCCGGGCCGGCGTGCTGCGTCTGCTGTCCACCATCTCCGCGGTCAGCGTCGAGAACTCGACCACCCACGGCAAGGCCACCCTGACGATCACCGCCGGCCCCGAGGTGTTCGGCGGTGAGGGCAGCGAGGTGCTGACCATCGACGCTCTGACCGGCATGCTGGTGAAGGACGTATCGACCGTGCCGGGCCTTCCCCGGGCCTCCACGACGTACGAATCCTCCCGCGTGACGACGGCCGAGCTGTAGGCCGGGAACTCCCAGCCACCAGCATTCGGCAGACGGGCGGGCGTAACGCGCCCGGCGTTCGATACGGTGCGGGCCGCCTGCGGGCGGTCCGCACCGTCGGCGTTGGCCGTCGGGTTGACGGGCGTCGCGCCGTCCGCATAGGAAGGCTCAAAGGACGAGGAGTTGGTCTGCCCGGTACCGACTTGTGTCGCGGCGCTGCACGAAAGACGTCCTGAGTAGACGCCTCAGATGGTGACCTCTTCGCTGGGCGGAAATATCAGCCATCGTGTTTCGGTCGTCAGCTGGATGACACCACTTGATCAAGGCCGTTGCCGACGCGGCATGGCTCTGGACGATCGGCATGGCTCTGGACGATGCGGTAGACCGCGAGCTGTACGCCCCGGCCGAGGCTGTGCAGCTCGTCCGGCGTGGAATAGGTGGGTGGCAGCCCGGCTGCCCGCACGCTCGGGACCGGCCGGTCGAGATCGTCGATGCCAACTTGTAGGCCGTTGGCCAGAGACGCCGGGAATGTCGGTTCGGGCTCGTTCACTGCTGACCGTGTCTTGAGCCGCCCGGCGGGCACCGCGCATCTACGCTTCGTCTCTCCGGGCTGATTCAGGATGGGAGGCTGCCGCCGGTGAGTCGGGTCAGCAAGAAGACTGAGCTGCGACTCGCCGACGCGCTGGTGAAGACGCTGGCCGCGGTGGTCTTACCCGGCGTAGGTGGGACTCTGGCGGGCGAGCTGGGTGCCTGGCTCGTCGAGAAGAAGCTCGGGACCGCCGACCAGGGAATACAACTGGCAAAGGAGATCGAACGGACCATCGACGACGTCACAAGGAAGCTTCTGCGCAACCTGGTCAGCACCTTCCCGTCGCATGACATCGAAGCGGCCGCGATAAAAGTCGTCGCGACCATGGATTCCGTCGAACTCGATCTCAGCGGCCTGGTCGACCTCGGCCTCTCGGGCGAGCGGCTGACCGCTTACTACCTTGCTTCCGCGCCACCCGACCTGGAGGCGGAGCTCGGTGAGGCAGCCGCCGCCTACCGCATGCTCCTGGCCGAGATCTGCTATCGGATGGCCCAGCTGTTCCTGGAGAACGCGTACGTTCACGGCAGGATCCTGCGGGAACTGCTGGAACGCCGTCGGGGCGAGGACACTGCCCTCTTCGAACGCAAGATCGAGTGGGAAGACGACGAGTTCACCTGGGATTACCGCTTCGAGGCTCGTGACCTCATGCCGACACTCGATGTGTCCGGCCCGAGCAGGGCGACAATCGAACTTCCGCTGGACACGGTGTTCCAGGAACCGGCAGCCGTCCTCGACATTGACGGCAGCGACTGCGGCTGGATCGTGCGAGGCCCCGCTGGCTCCGGCAAGACCTATCTACTGCTGTGTCTCGCGCTCAAAGCCCTCGCCGGCGGCCTTCCGGGGCATCTCGCCGCGTGGGGTCCGAAGGTTCCGCTCTACCTCGACCTGGGTGGCGACAGCGCCCCGGTGCCGGCGGACGCAATGGCCAGATTCGACGGGCGGCTCGCGAGCCGCGCCCCGAGGGGCTGGGAGGAGCGCCTGATCAGGGACGGTAAGGCGATCCTGCTCATGGACAATGTTGACGTTCACGCCGTTCCTCCCAGATTGAGGAAGATCAAGCAGCTGGTGCGCGACGCGATGGGCTCCGGCTGCGTCGTCCTCGTCAACACCCGTTCGGCCGTGCCCGCCGCCTGGACGGCCGAGCTCGGCCTGCGCGAGATCAAGCTTCGGGAGATGCTGCCGATCGAGGTCGACCGCTTCATTGTCGGCTGGCACGCGGCAGTGGCCGAGGAGTGCGCCACGGAAGAGGAACGGAAGGCGGTACGAGCGGCGCGGGACGGGCTCCTCATGGCCGTCGGTCGGTGCTCGGACATACGTGGCCTGTGCGCCGTCCCGATCTTCCTTGCTGGGCTCTGCCGGGAGCTGCTCGGCGGGGGACTCACACTCCCAGACGACCGGGCCGCGCTCGTCGAGCGGATCCTTCGGGCGACGAGCGCGACCGACCCGCTGAGCCCGGCCGACGGAGAGACGGTTTCGGTTGACGACTGGGACGACCTCATCGAGCTGGCGCACTGGTCGACGCAGAACGACGAGGAGTTCACCGCCGCGCAGGCCGCAGCGTGGCTGAGGACCACGCCGGCGCGTATCGGCGAGTTGGCGCACCGGCATCGTCTCCTCCGACACTGCGACCGTCAGCGTTTTGCCTTCGTTCAGGACACGGTGCGTCAATCGCTGGCCGCCCGATTCCATGCGCAGCGCGAGTTTCTCGGCCAGCTCGTCGATTGGGCGGCGACTCCGGAGAAGCGGCGTGCCGTGGTGGCCGCCGCAGCCTGTCTTCCGAAGTCGGTCGCGAGCGAGCTGCTGAGCCGCCTCGCCAATGCCAGGCAACTCGGCACGGCTCGCGCGGCGCTGCAGGTCATGCAGCAGGTCGATCCCGACAAGCGTGAGCGGATAGCCGGCCTTACGGCCGACCTGGTCCCGCCGCGGTCGCCGGAGCTGGCCGCCCAAGTCGTGGCGATCGGGGAGGTCATGCTCGACCTACTGGCCCAGGAGGAATTCGTTGGGCCTGAGACAGCCGCGTGTGTGATCGCGCTTGCCCGGCCCGAGGACCTCGCAGCCGTGGCGACGGTCGCTGCCACGGCTGACGCGGCGACGCGGAAGATGATCATCGAGTCATGGAATGATCGGCCGGAGAAGGCGGCGTTGGCAGAGATGATCCGGCATCGGGAGGAGCGGGGATGATGGAGATGCTGCCCGTGATGTCGCTCAGCTCCAGCGTCGTCCGCATCGTCATGGAGTATTGGCTTGGCGAGCAGAAGGCCCCGGGCGAGCCGCTAGATGAGTTCCTGGACGCGCAGGTCCCAAACGCCCTCGATCGGCGTCGCCTCACCCGGCAGCTTGAGTCGCTCACCGGCATCGTCATGGCGAGCATCTCCGCTGATCTGGAGTACGAACAGCTCGACGACACCTCGCGGTCGAGAGTCGTCGACACCGTGCGCCTCAGCCTGCACCAAGCCGCCCTGTCACCCGCCGATCTGAAGGACGCCGGGCTTGAACCCGCCCGGCTGATCACGGTCATCTGGGAACGATCGACAGTTGCGAACGCCCTGGACCTCACTGAGCCGGAACGACGCTTTCACGACGTGCTCCTCGCGAAGACCGCCTCCGTGTTGATCACCGCCGCGTCCGCGTTCCCCGAATCCAGCCCGTACGTCGTAGCCGAGCTTCTCCGCGACGGAGGCGAGATCGGCGGCATAGTGCGAAGCAGGCTCGGCGAGTTGCCCACGGCCGGCGACGATGCCTACCGCCTGGCGATCGTCACCAGCCTCGACCAAGCCGAGATAGTCGGCTTCACGCTGCCTGCCGCGATGCGCAAGTTCTCGCTCAGTAAGACTTACAGCCGCCCCCGGATAACGGTCAAGGGCGACGAGATGCCTGTCGAGTGGGCGCTGGCCGATTCCCGCAGGCTTTACCTGACCGGCCCAGCGGGTTCCGGAAAGACGGCACTAATGCGCTGGCTCGCCGTCGACGGAGCGCGCAAGTCCCTCGATGGCCTCCTTGCGACGCACAACGAGCTGCTGCCGATTTACGTGCCCGGAAGCCGGCTGGGTGACACCCCGGAGAAGGAGCCGAGCTCCGTCGTCGACTTCATTTTCCAGTATGCCCGCCCATCGCTGCGGCCGAGCTTGTCGCCCGCAGAGCTGAATCGACGATGCGACCAGGGCAACGCAATTCTGTTGATCGACGGCCTCGACGAGTTTGGGCAGGGGCACCTTCCCAGGATCCGCAAGTGGCTGAACCAGCTTGTCGAGCGTTATCCAGAGTGCCGCTTCGTGGTCTCGTCCCGCCAGGCCGCGATCGACCCGGCGTACCTCGCGGACCTCGGCTTCACCGTCGCCTCACTCAAACCGCTGGATGACTCGGGCGTGACCGACCTGGTCACACGTTGGTTCGCCACGGTTGGCCCGGTTGTACCGGAGCGGACGGGCCGCAGGTTGCCGATCCAGCTCGGCAAGGAAGTCGTTCGACTCATCCGTAGTAATCCGCAGCTACGCGAGCTGGCCACCAGCCCCTTGATGTGCACACTGGTCTGCGGTGTCTATCTCGACCGAGGCCCCGAATGGCTCAGGGGATCCAACGTCTATGAGGCATTCGTGGAGATGCTGATCGAACGTCGGGACGTTGAACGAGGACTTGGCCGAGTGCGGTTGCCTCGTTCCATCGCCTCGATCTTCCTCGAGGAGCTGGCCGGTCTGATGCTTCAGGAGGGATGGATCGAGTTACCCCGCAGCCGGGTGCTGGATCAGTTTGCGCTCACCAGCCGTAGCCTGACCAAGCAGGTACCGGATCCCTCAGAAGTCCTGGACTCGCTCCTGGTGGAGAGCGGCGTCCTCGTCGAGCCGGAGAAAGGCCGAATCCGGTTTCTGCACTTGACCTTCCTGGAATACCTCGCTGCACAGAACATTTTGCACAATGGCCGGGCCGATATGCTGGTGGCACGTGCCCATGAGCCACTCTGGCGTGCGACGTTCGTTATGGCCGTCGCGCAGGCCCGGCACCGCGAGGCCGAAAAACTGGTTCTGCTGCTGGTCGCCCGCTTCGAGGGCGACCCGCACCGGCGCAGGGTGCTCGCGGGCGTGCTGCAGGAGTGCCTACAAAGCGCCCAACGGCTCGAGCCCTACGTGCGGGGGCGGGTGAATGACGTCGTGGAGCAGTTGTCCCACGAGTTCGACGAGTCCTGGCAGCTCTGGCTGAGCACGTCTGAGTCGGCCGTCGCCGACAGCTTGGAGTCCTGGCTGCTAGCCGAGCCGGCCCTTCGGCGTGAAGGTGGCCTGGCCTTCGTCGCGAACCGTCGTGCCCGGCAACACCCGGCCCCGTACGGGATGATGGGCTGTCTGTCTCTCACTATGACTGGTCTGATACCGGTCGGCGACCTTGTGAACGCGATGACCGCCTGGCGAGCGGCCCAGCACGACCAGAACCACTTGGAAATCGTCCTGGTCGTTCCCGAATCCTCTGTGTCTATCCGGATCTCGCCCCATTACCCGTAGCGTCGGGCGTCTCTGACCGGCGGCAACCGCCACGACGCCACCCAGCTACTGCCCCTGGTCGACAAGATCCCGCCGATCACAGGCATCCGCGGGCGACCCGGACAGCGACCAGAACGCATCGACGCCGACCCTGGCCAACGATGACTGCGACGGATGGGTTCGGCCTGAGCTGGCACCAGGTGATGACCCGGGCGCGGTGGTGGCGGGCCGTCGCCGAGCGCGACAATCGCTTACCTCTAGCTCTCGCCCGACATGCGACCGGGTGGTGGCGTGCCGCGCGCAGGAACCTGAGCGAGAATGGGCAGGTTCGAACCACAACCCCTGGAAGGATCCTCCGTTGGCCGGTGGACTCGTAGCCCTGCTGGATGACGTGGCGGTGCTGGCCCGGGCCGCTGCCGCGTCGATCGATGACATCGGGGCGGCCGCCGCGAAGGCCGGCGCCAAGGCTGCGGGTGTCGTCGTCGACGATGCTGCCGTCACGCCGCAGTACGTGCGGAGCCTGGCGGCCGAGCGCGAGTTGCCGATCATCAAGCGCATTGCCGTGGGGTCGCTGCGCAACAAGTTCCTCATCATCCTGCCGGCGGTGCTGCTGCTCAGTCAGTTCGTGCCCTGGCTGCTCACTCCGATCCTCATGCTCGGCGGCGCCTACCTCTGTTACGAAGGCGCGGAGAAGGTGTGGGCCAAGATCGCCCATCACGATGCCCACGGCGCGGGCGAGGAGAAGGTGCAGGACGAGACGACACTGGTGTCCGGGGCGGTACGAACCGACCTGATCCTCTCGGCGGAGATCATGGTCATCAGCCTCAACGAGGTGGTCGATCAGGCGTTCTGGTCCCGCCTGGTGATCTTGGCTATCGTCGCCGTCGTCATAACCGTCCTGGTGTACGGCGTGGTGGCCCTGATCGTGAAGATGGACGACGCCGGGCTGCGCCTGTCGCAGCGTTCCGGCGCCGTCGCCACGTTCGGCCGCGGTCTGGTGAGGGCGATGCCAGTGGTCCTCACCGTGCTGACGGTGGTCGGCACCGCGGCGATGCTGTGGGTGGGCGGGCACATCCTGCTGCTGGGCACGAACGAGCTGAACCTGCACTTCCTGTACGAGGCCGTGCACCACGTGGAGGTAGCCGCCCACGACGCCACGGGTGTTCTCGGTGGGCTCGTCGGCTGGCTCGTCAACACGGTGGCCAGCGCGATTCTCGGGCTCATCGTCGGAGCGCTGGTCGTGCTGGTCATGACTCTCACGCTCCACCGCCGCAAACCCAAGGCTGCGGCAGAGACTGCGACGGCCACGACTCGTACCGACGGCACCATCCCCGCGCCGGCGAGCCGTGCAGCTCAGCGTCCCGACGCTCCTGCGGACCCGGCACCGCGCGGATGACCGTGACATCACCGTAGGTCGACCGCGGGCCTCAGGTGCGGGGTCGGCCTTCACTCCAGCGGCCCGAATGATCTGCTCGGCCCGGCGGATCGCCTCCTCGCGTGTCGGCGGCAAGACCCGGTGCGGCGGGTCACCGAAGGCGTCGCTCGTCTCGCAGATCGGGCGGCGCCTTCTGTGTGGGTGCAGCGGACACGCAGCGAGTCGGCCGGCGGGCCGTCAGTTGCTCAAGCGGATTCGGGCAGGCTGCGCGTCACCGCTGCGGCGCAGGCCGTGCTGACGGGATCATGTTTAGATGCCTCTATGACTCAAGCGACCTCGTTGACGTCAACGGAGGCGCCGACCCTCCGGGTCGTAGCTGACCTCGGCGAAACGCCGCCGCTGGCCAACGTCGCTGACTATCTTCGGTCGCTGCATACGCTGGGCGAAGCTGCGATCTTCATCGTTGACCCCACGATGCCGCTCCGAGAGTTCCTCGTGCGCCGGGCGCTCCCTTCGCAGGAGGATCCGCGACGAGCCGAATTTCGGGTAGCTCGCGTCTCTCTCGCCAGCCCTCTCGAGACAATCCTTGTCTCGGTGGCAGCGGAGTTCACGCCGGTGGCCTACTCCCTTGCCGCTATGGCGGTCGTCAAGCAGGGATTGACCTCCGTCATGGAGTGGCAGAAGCATCGGCTGGACTTGCAACTACAGCGCCAGCACATCCGGATGGCCGCACTGGAGGCCGACGGTATGGCTGAGGCTGCGCTTCGGGACATGCACACCACCGCGGATGAGGTTCTGGCTGCACTCGGACGCGAACGGCAAGATCCGTCGTCCGCGTCGACTGATCCGGCAAGGGTCAGCGCAGTGGCTAGAGGCACCCTCGAAGACCTCGCGGCGTACCGCGTGCTCGCCGCGGAACACGAGCCGCCGAGTCCGCCCCGTCAGCGGTAGGGCGGGGTTTCGCGCGGACGGGCCCACGGCGAGGACCGACTGACCGGCATCCGGCCCGCCGGGGTAGCCGTCAGCGTGCCGGGCACGCGGTGGTCACACCGTACGCGGGAAACGGAGGTCCTCCTCTGGGCCTGCCCCGTTGACGAACATTCAAGGATCAGGGGACCCGGGGTCTTCCGCTTGCAGGTCTGGGTTCCGGCGTGGCTGGCGGAGCGCTGCTCGTGAAGCGTTGATCATCGGACCGGTGAGGAGTCGACTGCGGAAGTCCAGGACGTGTACCACGGCTTCGGAACAGTAGTGCTGCGAGCGCGGGGAGGGCGGCGGCGACGGCGATCGTCGCCCACGGCCCAGTGCCGGCGACCAGCACTCCGCCCGCGGCGTAGGCCAAGGATCCGGCCAGCCCGTTCGCGGACGCCAGCCAAGCGAACGCGGTCAGCCGATGCCCGCCCGTCAGGTTCTCGCTCAGATCGGTCAGCAGGGCCGCTGCCGCCGGGGTGATGAACACGCCGGCGAGGAACGCCAGCGGGTACAGGGCCGGAGCCGACCGCGCGGCGAGCAGCAGGGCGAACCCGACCGCGCTGCCGAGCAGCAGCAGGCGTACCTGCCGGCGCACCGGGGCGTGCCACGACCGCGACCCGTACCACAATCCACCCACCACACTGCCCGCCGCCCACGTCGCGAGCACTGCCCCGCTGGCGGCCGAGGAGCTGAACGTGACCGCGACCGCGATCAACGCGACCTCCACGAGACCGATCGCGGCCATCTGGACCGCCGCCACGCCCAGCCACGGGGAGAGCCGGATCAGCAGCCGGCGGTCCGCGGCCTGCTCCGGCGCGTCCGGCGACGACTGCGGCGACGGGACGCGACGCTGCTGGATCAGCAGGGTGGTGGCACCGACAACCGGGAGCAGCGCGGTTCCGGCCAGGGCAGCCGCTGGGCTGCTCACGGCCACGACCAGACCGACGAGGGCTGGCCCCAGTACGAACAGCACTTCAGTGCCCACGGTGTCCAGGCCGTACGCGGCGATGCGTTCCTGTGGGTCCTCGATGCTGGTCGCGATCGTGGCTCGCAGCGTTGCGCTCAGCGGCGGGATCGCCGCACCCGCCAGCACGACACCGGCCCAGAAGTTCCACGACTGCCACGGTAGGACGATGACCAACAGGCCGGTGCTGCTCAGGATCCCGGCGATCAGGAGGACGAGGTTGCCGTAGCGCTCGGCCAGCCGGGCGATCAGCGGCCCGCTCAGGCTCGCGCAGAGCCCATAGGTGGCGGCGGCCGCGCCTGCGATGGCGAACCCGCCGTACCGCTGGTTGGCCAGCAGCAGGATGAGCAGCGGTGACATCGTCTGGGCGAGCCGTGCGACCAGTGCGCCGATCAGGGCGGCCAGAATCTGCCGGTTCGCGACCACTCCGGCGTAGCGGCGTAGGCCCGTCGTCTCATTACCGGTCATTCGGCAGTCCCCGTCCCTGGCACCGTCTGAGCGAAGCCACGTATGGCCAGCCGGACCGGGCCGCGTCCGTCGCGGCGGGTCCGGCTCGCCTTCTCCACGTGGCAGCGGGTGATGTCCTCGACCGCCTCGCCCCAGGCTTCGAGTTCGGCGGGTGTCATGAGGACGGTCCGGGTGTGCACGGTGGTGCTCGATGCCCAGTCGCCGCTCCCTGCCTGCGGTGACGCCAGGAAGCTCAGGAAGAGCCTGAGGTCGTGCCGGGCCGCCACGCCGAGCGCGTCCGTGCGGGCACTGTCGGAGTCCGCGCCACCGGTCTCTCCTGCAAGGGGCATCCGTACCTCGTCGAAGCGGCGTTGCCAGGGTCGCTGCCGGGTGTCTTCGGCAAGTGGGGCGCCCTGTTCCACCAGGCCCTGTTTGGCGAGCACGTGCAAGTGGTAGGAGCAGGACTTGGGAGAGAGTTTGAGCTGCGCCGCGCATTGCGAGGCGGTCAGCCGGTCGTGGACGCGGAGTAGATCCAGGATCCGGAGCCGCGCGGGATGAGCCAGCGCGCGCAGCCCTTCGACATCTGTGACAGATGTGGAAGACATGTTCCGAATCTACCCGCAGCGCCGGAGCCCCGCCACCGCTCGGCTGCCGCGGTAGAGCCAGCGATGAGGTGAACGGCACGACCTGCGTCAGCTCGGCGGACGATGCGCCGCGAAGTTGAGCGGTGAGAACGTGCGGGCGGCGTCAGTGAGCACACCGCCCGCACAGGCCTCTGTCAGGTGCCGGCGACCACGACGACGGCGCCCGTCGCCGCCTCGATGCGGTGGATCGGGTCGAATTCGGCGTAACTGCTGCGGTCGGAGCAGGTGACGGTGCCCTCGGCGACGAGGTCGTTCGCTGCTGAGGTGGCGGTGTTCCACCTCGTCACCGGCCCGCCGGAGTCACCGCCGAGCACGGGACCGTCCTGCGCGTGGCCGGTGACGGTGTCGACCTCCACCACCGGGGAGCCGGTGCATCCGGTGTTGCCGGTGTCGGTGACCTTGCCGTACACCAGGCCGCCGTTGGAGCCGGAGATGTAGACGGCGGAACCGATGGCGGGCCACCCGGTCAGCTTCGCCGTGACCGGGTTGGCTGTCGACGTGTCGCGCTCGCCGAACCAGGAGTACCGGCTGAAGTAGGCCCCGTTCTCGCCGGCGACCATGGAGACGTCCGTGCCCAGGGTCAGGTAGTTCGAGCTGACGCGGAGGTTCCAGCCGCCGTTGTGCCAGAAGGTGGTGCCATTGGCGCCGCAGTGCCCCGCGGTCGTCACCCAGTTGCTGTTCGTTCCCCCGCGAGTCATCCGGAAGCCGGTCGTGCAGTACGCGTTCACGGTTCGCGGGTTGTCTCCCGCGGCGGTGACGTTGTAGTTGAACATCGCCAGCCCGCCGTAGTACGGGCTGGTGTCGACGCGGCGGCTGGCGGGCGTGATCCCGGCCTGCGAGACCGACACCCGGGGAGTCACGCCGGTAGCCTTGAGGGCGGCGGCGACCAGTGCCTCCGCGTCCCCGGAGGCGTGGATGACGACCTCTCCGGCCAGCCGGTCCAGCTTTACACGGTCGACACTGGCGGCGTGGGAGCCAGCCCAGGCGTGGCTGTTCCCCAGCCGCTCGGCTGCGGCTTCCAGCCGCTTGATCGGTACCGCAGTGGTCTCGAACCGGACCGGGACCTCTCCCGCTTGTTGCGAGCGGGAGCCGGCCGCGGAGCGAAGCCGGGCACCTTCGGCGTTCTGTACCTGGCGGACGACCAGTTGACCGGTCGCCTCGTCGAAGTAGGTGCCGCCCGCGCCGTCGGGGTGCGCCGCGGCGGCGGCTTCCAGTCGGTGGAATTGCGCGGTCATCGCCTCCACGTCGACTGCTGCGGCAAAGCCCGGTTGCGAGGCCGGCTGCCCGGCCGAAGACTCCTTCGCCTGAGCGGTGGACGGCGTGACCGCGATCGTGGTGACTAGGCAGCAGAGCAACACCATGCTTTTACGCATGGAGCCTCCTTAGTGGATGGTGCCCGGATGGTGTGGGGATCGTATAGTCCCGATCGCGGCGACGATGTCCCACGCATTGATAAACGACATAGTCTGACTTGCTTCATTCGTCCAGACACGTAAAGGGTCCAGGGCCCCCACGCGAGGGCTCCTGGACCGGTGTACGACCGTGCGACCCGTCAGAAAATGTTCATGGCGATGCCGTTCGTGAGCGACGTGGTGCTCTGTACGCCGTCGATCTTGATCGGGTTGCCGGAGACGTGCTGCACGAAGATCCGCATGATGAAGGTGCGGGTGCCGCAGGTCGGGTCGACCGGGATGCCGGACAGGGCGAAGTTCGCGACGTAGTGGTGCGCGTCGTCGCGGATCGTCTTGCGGGACGTCGCCGTGCTCGTCGTGCGACAGGTGTGCGCCGTCGTGTCCAACTGGATCATCTCGAAGCGCACATCCACCACGGCGTTCGTGCCGCGCGGTTTTTCGTAGGCGTCGACGCTGCTGCTGCACGAGGCGGTACCCGTGTAGCAGGTGGTGAGCTCAAGATTGGCCAGCGCCTGAACGCTGGTGGCGAGGCTGTGGGCGTTCCACTTGTAGACGGGCGTGCCGTCGTTGTAGAACACCCAGGCCGTGGAGGTGCCCGCCCCGACGTAGGTGCAGGTGCTGGACGTCCCGGTGCTGTTGCAGGAGGGGTTCTGCCACCAGCGTGCGCCCACCTGGTTGGTGTCGCTCACCTCGAGCCAGGTGTTGGTGGCGACGGCGGTCAGATGGTAATCGGTGAGCGAGCTGGAGGCCGTGTATCCGTAGAGGCCGCAGGTGTAGGTGCCGGCCGACGGCGCGGTGAACAGCAGATCGGCGTAGATGGGCAGATGCCCAGGCGTGGCGTAGTACGTGGTGTCCGAGCCCTCGTGGTTGCGGGACGACGTTGAGGTGGTGCCGACCACGGTGCCGCCCGCGTCCACGCACTTGAGCGTGTTGTTCATGGCCACGACCTGCGTGACGCTGCTCGTCGCCTCGAGACGGCCCCGTACGTGCCTCGACTCTCCGGCCGAGAGCGTGACCGTTCGGCTCAGCAGGCGCTCCTCGACTCTTGAGTGGAAGTCGTTCCCGCTCGTCAGCGTCAGTCTCGTCACCGGCCCCGCATCCGCCTGCGCGGCCTGCGCGGACCCGGTGATGATCAGCAGCGCCACGAGCATGCTGAATGCTTTCCGCACGTAACGACTCCTTCAGAGTTGAGGACAGGCGCCCGGGAGGGCGCGTCGTCGGCCGAACTCCCGGCCATGACCCGAATCGGACCGCAATTCGAGGCGAGTGAATGTTAATGCCGGACGGTGCCCCACCTGGTGCCGTCACCGCCCTGCTGGCTGCTCGATGGTCAGCGGGGAACCGGCCGGGCGCTTCGCGTACCCGCTTCCGGCGAGCGGTGCAGCCGGGTCGATGGCACGATGCTCTGGATCAAGCATGTTCATCGATCGAGGGGGCGACGATGCACCGAGCAGACAGAGCAGCGGCCGGACGGCGTGCGCGACGGCTCACCGCCGGCGTGGTCGGCGCGTTGAGCGTCCTGGCGGTCATCCCGGCACCGGCGTGGGCGGCCACCTGGTCCCCGGTCCAGGTCGTGTCGGAAGCCGGTTGGAGCGGGCAGGACCAGCCCTTCGTCGCGGTCGACCGGCAGGGTGACTCGCTGCTCGCCTGGGCTGGCTGCGACAGCGCCGCGAGCGGCTGCTACGACCAGGTGAAGGCGCAGACCGTGTCGGTCGACGGCGTGCTCGGGCCGGTCCAGACCCTGTCGCCGCTCGGCGCGTCCGCGTCCTGGCCCAAGGTCGCGTCCGACGACGACGGTGACTCCGCGGTGGTGTGGACACAGGACGGCCTCGTGGCGGGCCGCCGGGTGTCCGCCACCGGCGACCTGGGGCCGCTGCAGATGATCACGACGTGGCACGGGGTCAGTCCGGCCGTCGCGGTCGACCCCTCGGGTCTGGCGCTGGTCACCTGGACGGAGATCCGCGACGGCGCGTACACGACGAAGGCCCGCTACTTCGGCGCGGACAGCTCGCTCGGCCCGGAGCTGACCCTGGGCGTCGGCGTCGACCAGCCGGTCGTGGCCGTCGACCGCACCGGGACCGCCGTCGTCGCCTGGACGGAGAGCTACGAGCGGGTCGTCGCGCGCCGGGTCCGCCCGGAGGGCGTCTCACCGCTGCGCGTCATCGCCGGGACGGCCACCGATGTCAGGTACGCGAGCGTCTCGCTCGCTCTGGACCGGGACGGAGACGCGGTGATCAGCTACCGCTGGGTGAAGGCGGGTGAGCTGCCTCGCCTGCGGGTGCGCCACTACCACCACACCGACACGTTGGGCAGCGTCATCAGCGTCTCGCCAGCGGCCCACGAGCTGACCCTCTTCGACGAACTCGCCGGCGACCTCGACGGTGACGCGGTGCTGACCTGGGGCCGCTGGACCTCCGACGGCAGGCAGGTCTTCGCCCGCTCGATCTCCAGCACCGGTGCTCTCGGCCCGGTCACCCGACTCGGTGCCGGCGACTGGCCGAAGCTCACCCTCGACGACGACGGCGACGGCCTTGTCACCTGGCAGGCACCCAGCCCGGACTTCTCGACCAGCCAGGTGCACGCCCGGACGATCGGGTCGGACGGCGTGTTCGGGGCGTCCGAGATCCTCGGCCCGGACGGGCGTTACGCGCAGCCGGCGTCCAGCCCGACGGGCCGATTCTCGGTGATCTGGCAGAAGGGTTCCTACCCGAGCGACATCCGCGCCCGCTTCGGCGGGCAGGCGAGCTGACGCGCCACCTCGCCCGCACCGGCCACCCGGTGCGGGCACATCAGACCGCGCTGATCACGACCGTGCCCGTGGCCTACCCGTAGCGACGATGGCTGCTCAATAACAGAACGGTGGCGGGTCGTCCGGGTCCTTCGTGATTCCCAGGTCCGCGCAACTGAACGCGCTGCCCGCTCCATGGATGCGCCAACCCCGGCTCGGCGTGTACCGGAAGAGGTATGCGCCGTCGCCCTCCTGCTTCGGGTCCCAACCGGTCGCCCAGTCCCGCCAGCAAACCACCTTGTCCGGGTTGATCCGGTATCCATCCGGCAGACCGGGGACACGGTTCAAGGTCGCCGCCGTCACCGGGCAGCCATGGTCGGGTCGCCCACCCGCCGTCGTCCTCGAAGGCTGTGGTGGGGATGTCGACGGCGATGGCGGTGGCGATGATGCCGACGGTGTCGGCGAGGCGGAGGTCGGCTCCGTCGAGGGCGGGGGGATGGGGACAACCGTCGGTGGATCGGTGGCCGGCGGCGCTGGAGGACCAGAGATTCGGCCGCCCACCAGCGTCGCGGAGGCGACGATCGCCAGCACGCCCGTGGCCGCGGCGGCGCCCCTCGTGACAACGCTGCGCCGGCGCAGCCGGCGGGACTCGTGCAGGGCGCGCTCATACAGGTCGGTGCTTCCGCTGTGCTCCGCCACATCGGTCATGACGCCGCGCAGCCGGTCGAGATCGTCGGTCAACGGGGGACTCCCTTCGTCTCCGTCGCCGACAGCAGCTCGGGTGCGATCTGTCGCATCCGTGCCAGCGCCTTGCTGGTCTGGCTCTTGATCGTGCCGATCGAGCAGGAGAGCACCTCGGCCGACTCGGCCTCGCTGCGGTCCTCGAAGAAGCGCAGCACCAGCACCGCGCGCTGGCGGCGGGTGAGTTGATCCAGCGCCCGGAGCAGCGACAGTTTCAGGTCGGTGCGACTCGCGTGGTCGCTGTCCGGGTGAGCCCGGTCGGCCAGTTCACCAGACAGGTTCTCGGCAATCCGGGTCCGTCGCCAGCGGCGGACATGCAGGTGGTACATGACGGTGCGGGTGTACGCCTCGAACTCTCCGCCGTCAGCGAGCCGATCCAGCGCCCGGTGGGTGCGCGCCAGCGCGTCCTGCACCAGATCCTCGGCCAGGTGCCGATCGCCGGTCAGGAGGAAGGCGCTGCGTTGCAGCGCCGGCGTCCGGGCCCGGACGAACGCATGGAATTCCGCCTCGGCCGGATCCTCCGGCCGCGCTCTGGTCCTCGTCGCCGGGACAGCCCGACGCGCCAATGGGTCGGCCACCATCGCTCCGTCTCTCGTCATCGGAACAACACCCGCAATCGGGAACTACCACCTGTCATCCGGTTTGCCACGAGCAGAACGGTGGCGGGTCGTCCGGGTCCTTCTCGATGCCCAGGTCGCCGCAGTCGAAGGCGCTGCCTCGTCCGTGGATGCGCCAGCCCTGGCTCGCGGTGTACCGAAAGAGGTACATGCCGTCGCCCTGCTGATCACGGTTCCAGCCGAACGCCCAGTCTCTCCAGCACCCCACAGTGTCCGGGGTGATGCGGTCGCCTTGTAGCCCGGGCACACGGTTCAGGGTCGGTGCGGTCACGGGACAGCCGCCGTCGGGCCGCCTGCTCGACGGCGACGGCAGTGCCGGAGGTGTCGACGGCGATGCCGAAGGGGTCGACGGCGGCGGGGTGGTGGTGATCGGGGCGGACGCCGTCCCGGGCGCGGTCGAGGGGAGTGCCTCGGCGACAGGTTGACCGTCGGAGCAGCCGGCCGAGGCGACCGCGACGAGAGCGGCGGGCACGAGGATGCGTAGTCCGGTGTGGAGAGCCATACCTGGGAAAAGACCCGCCACACCGGAAAGGTTGCCGTCAGCTGAGGAAGACTTTCGCCACCTGGGAGGAGCACAGACCACCAGATCGGGCTCCTGCCCGAGCCGGAGCGGGACGCGTCGGGCTACCGGCGATACGGGGCGACGGCAGTCGTGTCGCTCATCAAGATCCGCACCCTCGCCGACGCCGGCGTGCCACTGTCGCAGATCAGCCGGATGCTGGAAGCCGACGCGCCAATCTTCGCCCAGGCGATCCGCACCATTGACAAGCACCTGTGCGACGAGATCCAACGGCTGGAGACCAGCCGTAGGTATATCGCGCAGCTCACCGCCGGGGACAGCCTGGCGCTTCCACCGGAGGTCGCCGCCTATCTCGACCGGCTGCGGGGCATCGGGGCGTCACAGCGGATGGTGAAGGCCGAACGGGACGGGTGGATCCTGGTCGCGGCGCGCTGGCCCAGCCGGGTCGTCGAGTGGATGCCCGGCAAGATCGCCGCTCTCGACGATCCGCAGGTCGTCCGGCTCTATCGGGTGCTCTCGGAGATCTTCGAAGGGGACGAGGAGGACGATCCGCGGCTGGCGGAGGCCGCCGACATTATGGCCTGTCTGGCAGAGCAGGCATACGCCGCAGGCCAGGTGGTTCCCGGTGAGGTGGTCGACGACGACCTGCCGCACGACCTGATCGACGCGCTTGCCGTCGAGTCCGAGCCGCGGGTGCGGCGGCTGCGGGAGCTGCTGCGCGAGCGCGGCTGGTCCGGGTGGAACCGGATGGAGCGGTTGGCCGAGCCGCCCGGCTGACCTGCCTGACCATCAACACGTAGGCCCACTCGGGCCCATCGCCTAGGGCCGCTCGTTCCCCTCGTAGAGGTCGAGATAATACTGATTGATCTCGTCGGCTCTGCTCCTCAATTCATCGGGATCGACGACGTCGTGCCCGATGCCGAGTTCGCGCGGCAACTCGTGCACCGAGAACGCGGTGTCGTTTCGATCGCCGATGACCCTCGGGATGTCGACGGCCGCCCGCCGGTCGATGAGTTCGTCGTTCGGTGAGGTGACGACCGCCAGTTCTCGCAGGTGCGGGCTACTCGGGTCGGTCGTGAAGTTGCCGACGATGCGCAGGTACTGCGACAGCGCCGCGTTCGAGAAGCCGTCGGAATTGCTTCGGTCCGGGATGAGGTGCGACCCGAAGAGGACGACGAATGGCTTGACGGCCAGGTCAGGGACGTCAGCGGGTCCGGGTTTGTAGAGGGGCGACAGCAGGAGAGCACGGTGCACCGCATCGGGACGGTGGCCGACAAGCCAGGTGGCCAGTACGGCGCCGCCGGAGATGCCCACCACACCGACCGAGTCACCCAGGCCCGCTGCGACGTTCAACGCGTCGTTCGCATAGTCGACCAGCTCGTCGGCGTCGAGCGTCGCGTGCGCAGACCGGTCGGTGACCCCGTGCCGCGGCGCTCGTGGCACCCACACGTTGTAGCCCCGGTCGAAGAACAGCTTCGCCAGGCCACGGTACTGCGCGGGGCAGCCGGTGTAGCCGTGCAGCAGAAGAACAGCCTTCGCGCTCGTGCGCCCGTGTGAGAGGAACCGGCTCCGGCACTCCGGGCGTACCTCAGGATCGGTGGATTCCGCCGAGGCGGTCCGGGTGGCCCGCTCGCTCGCCGCGGCATAGCTCAGGGTCTCCGGCTCCGCGCGCTGAAGCTCGTCGCTCCGCAACGGCCACCCGTACACCGTCAGGACGGCCACCCCGACCAGCGTGAGGACGAGCACCAGCACGAGGGCGATCCGGCCCAGGGGACTGCGACGGGCACGGGCGGGGCTGTCCCGGCGATCTCGGTTGGCCGTCTCCGCGTTCGGGGTGCCGGCCGGCATCGACGTGTCCACAGTGTTCCTTCCCGGTGGGCCTGGCCGCGAACGCGCCACCGGTGGCCGTGAGTCGAGCGCTTGTCGCAGGGACCCACCTTCGGCCTCTCCTCGTCGGAGCTGTTCGCGATCAGTCAACGGGCGCCATTCTGCCCACGACCCACTGGGCGAACTCTGAATCAGCGCCGACCGGGTGGTGAGAGTGAGTACGGGAGGGGGAGGTCGCGCTTGTGACCTCGTCGTCGCGGCGGCGGGGTGAAACCCCTCAGTGCTCTCCGGGACGCGGCAGAAATGCACATGGCCGAATGAGCCGTCGCCGCAGACCGTCCAGTCGCTGTCAAGAGGCCTTTCACTGAACGCGACTAGCGTCGTCTCAGGCGTTGAATCGTGTCAGGGCTCTGGATTGCGGTGACAGAGTTCCCGCAACCAGAAACGCGACGCTGGAGCAGGCGCCCGGAGACGTCGCCGGGACACCAGTGGTTTCCAGCGAGCCAGGGCGCTGCCGGCCGGCTTCCCGAGGGCGGGGCGGAGCGACTGCGGGATCGCTTCGCCTGGCTGGCGCAGAAGACGCCGACCGAACACGAAGGGCAACGACCATGAGCAGCGCCGCCGACCGGATGACGGCTGCCTATTTTGACGGCTTCGAGTCGCTGGTGCGTGCGACGCCGAAAGGCTGGCACGCCGCGCGAGGCACTGCCCGCGCCGCTGTGACTCACAGCGGGGTGCCACCGTTGAACATGGCCTATGACACGACGCCGGAGCCGGATCTCGGGTCGCTCGACGAGATGGCGACCGAGGTCGGCAGGCAGGGTCTGCCGTGGTCGATCATGGTTCGGGGTGGGGTGGGCGACCGGGTCGCCGATCTCGCGGCCCGGCACGGGCTGGTCGAGCGTAGCGCCGTGCCGTTGCTGGCCTGCGCCGCGGACAACCTGGTGTTCCGGGCGAGCGCGGCGCAGCGGGAACTGGTGCACAGGGTCGACGCGGCGCAGAGCGATCTCTACACGGAGATCCTCGCGCAGGGCTTCGAAACCTCCGAGGGCCTCTTCGGCCCACTCATGCGTGGACGTGTGCTCGACGCCCCCTCCATGGCCGGCTACCTGGTCGAGGGGCCTGGCCGGCCCGTCGGTACCGGCTTCGGGATTCGAACCCCGGGTGCGATCGGCGTGTTCAACATCGCCGTCGTCCCGCCCGCGCGGGGTCAGGGTCTGGGGCGGGCGATCACCGAGGCTGTGCTGCACGACGGTGTCGTCGACGGCGCCGACTGGGCCTACCTGCTGCCCAGCGTGATGGGCCAGCCGCTCTACCGGTCGATGGGCTTCCGTCTCGTGACCAGGTGGGCCATGTTCACCTCGCGCTGACCGGCCGCCTGACGCCCGCGCGTGGGCGGCCTCTGGACAACAACTCAGAGCCTGTCAACTGGCCATCGTCAGTATCTGCCCGGAAATGTCACTCCCAGCAAGGACGGGCTCCATGACTGCGTCAGATAGCAGGACGCTGAACGCTCCGGCTCGAGTCGGAATGCACAACAAGGCGTACGAATCCCAGTGTGCCGCCGAAGAGGACCGACACACCCCGGGTTCGGTGTCGGGTCGTCGACGCGGACGGGCCCTGTTCGCACTGGCTCTGGGAACCTTCGCCATCGGCACAGGTGAGTTCGGCAGCAACGGGATCATCCAACTCTTCGCCGCCGACATGGGGGCGTCCATCCCGGTCGCCACGTACGCGATCAGCGCGTACGCGTTCGGCGTCATGATCGGTTCACCAGCGATCACACTCCTCGCGGCCCGAGCCAACCGCCGCACCCTTCTGCTCGGCCTGATCGCCCTGTTCCTGGTGGGTAACGTGCTCTCGGCCCTGGCCCCGACCCTCGCGACCCTCATCATCTTCCGGTTCATCACGGGAAGCGTGCAGGGAGCGTTCTTCGGCGCCGGAGCGGTCGTGGCCGCATACGTCTACGGTCCCGGCAAGGGCGGAAAAGCCTTCGCCACAGTGATGGGGGGCCTGACCGTGGCCACCGTCATCGGGTCACCGCTCGGGACCTTCGTCGGCCAGCACGCCGGATGGCGCGTCATGTACTGGACCGTCGTCGGCGTGGGCCTGCTGGCCGGCGTGGCGCTGCTGGCGTGGCTGCCCCGCACCGACGATCTACGTGGCACCTCAGTGGCACGCGAACTCGGCGCTCTTCGCCGGCTCAACGTCTGGCTCATGGTCGCGGTCGCGGCCCTCGGCATCTCCAGCATCTTCGCCGTCTACACGTTCATCGGGCCGTTCATCACCGACGCTGCGCGGGAGAGCCGGTCGCTCATTCCCATCGCCCTCGCCGTCTTCGGGTTGGGCATGGCCTTCGGGAACTACTTCGGCGGCCGGGCCGCCGACCGGTACGGCAGCCGTCCGTTGATCTACGGCTACGGCTACGTCCTGGTGGTGCTGGTGGCGATCGGTCTCGCCGGCAGCAACATCCTGATCCTCCTGCCGGCGCTGTTCGGCGTCGGAGCGAGCATGATGTTCGCCATCCCCACGATCCAGGTACGGCTGACCGGGTTCGCACCCGACGCGCCCACCCTCATGGGCGCCCTCAACCTGGCCGCGCTCAACCTCGCCAACTCGCTCGGAGCGATCGGCGGCGCCGTCACCCTCGGCCTCGGATGGGGAACCCTCTCCACCGTCTGGGCGGGACTCGTCCTCACCGCCGCTGGCCTGTTCCTCTACCTCACCACAGTGGGTCGGATCAGGCCGACCGTCACGGTTGCCTGACGGTCACACCCGGTCGGCGGGCGGTCGGACCCTGAGAGGCCCGGCCGCCCACCGGCGCGGTTGCCGAGCCGCGCCGGTCCGCCGGGCTGTCAGCGGGGGAGCGCGCGAAGGAACCGTTCCGCGATCGGGACGGCGGCGTCGGTGCCGGATCCGCCACCCTCCACGAAGACGGCGAACGCCACGTCGCCCTGCCAGCCGATGAACCAGGAGTGGGTGTGGGCCGGGTCGTTGTCGTACTCGGCGGTGCCGGTCTTGCCGTGCACCGGCCGGCCCGGTACGTCCTTGAGCGCGGTGGCGGTGCCGGCGGTGACCGCCTCGCGCATCATGGCCCGGACCGCCTTCACCGAATTCGGCTTCAGGCCGGAGGCCGGGGCCGGTGCGGCCGGAGCCGGGTCCAGCAACAGCTTCGGCTGCTCAAAGCGCCCGCGAGCGACGGCGGCCGTGGCGGCGGCCATGGCCAGCGGGCTGACCACGGTCCTGCCCTGCCCGAAGATGGCAGCGGCCTGCTCGACCGGGGACCCGTTCGTCGAGACCTTGCCGGTGAACGCGTCGACGCCGACGTCCCACTGCCGCTCCAACCCCAGCGCGCGACCGGCGAGAACGAGCCCGTCGCCACCCAGCTTCGGCGCCAGGGACGCGAAGGCCGTGTTGCAGGACTTGGCGAAGTCGGTGCGGAACGGCACCCGGCCAAGCGCGAAGTCGTCGGAGTTCTTGAACGAGCGGCCCTGAACCTTCAGGGTCTGCGGGCAGTCGACAACGGCGTCCGGGGTCACCGCTCCCCGGTCGAGCAGCCCGACCGCGCTGACCATCTTGAACGTCGAACCCGGCGGAACCTGGGCGGTGAAGGCCAGGTTCACCGCGGCCGCGCCGGGTCCGTTGGCGGCGGCGAGCACCGCGCCGTCGCTCACCCGCACCGCCACCACGGCAGCTCGCCGCTGCTCGGCCCGAAGCGACGCGTCCGCCGCGTTCTGGACAGCGACGTCGAGAGTGGTCGTGACCGCCTGCCCCGGCTCCGGATCCCGGTGGAACAGCTCGGTGCCGGTCGGCGCGAGCTCGCCGTCCTGGCCCGGCCGCTCGACGGTCACGGTGAACCCTGACCTGCCGCGCAGCCGGTCGTCGTAACGCTCCTGGAGACCGCCCTGACCGATCAGGTCACCGACGACGTACCTGCCGGGGTGTGCGGCCAGGTCGTCGGCCTGCACCGCGTCCACCGAGCCGAGCAGCGCGCGGGCGAACTCCCGGGTGGGGGCGAGGTCCAGCTTCTCGGCCTGGAACCTGGTGCCCGGCAGGGCCTGGAGGCGGGTCTTGATCTGCTGGTACGCCTCGTCGCGCAGCGTCGCCACCTCGACGAACGCGTCCGGGGCGGCCTCCACGAGCTGTTTCGGCAGGTCGGCGACGTCGACGGTGGGCACCAGCGCCGGACGGATCGCCCGCATCGCAGCGTCCAGCTCGTCGACCAGATTCCCCACATCAGTCACCTGGTTCGGCTGTACGCCGACCCGCACCACGGGCCGGGGCTCCACGATCGGCTTGCCGGCCCCGTCCAGGACCCCGCCGCGGCGGGCGGCGTCCCGACGTAGCCCGAGCCGGTCGCCGTTGGTCAGCTTCTCCTGCACCAGTTGCGGCTCCCAGATCACCCGCCACCCGTCGTCGTCGCGGGTCAGCCGCACCTGCCGGTCGTACGTCCAGTGGGTGTCGCCCGGCAGCGTCCAGTCCACCCGGATGGTGCCGGTCGCCGTGTCGTCGTCGACCTTCGGGTCATCCTGCCGGGCGACCGCGGGTGGGGTCCTGGCCAGTTCGCCGGACAGCTCCCGGAGCTGTCGGGTCACCTCGGCCGCCGGCAGCTCTGCGCCCGTGCTGTCGACGAAGTCGACAGCGTGCAGGTCGTTCTTGCGCCAACCGGCCACGAAGGCGTCGATGCTGCCCTCCGGACCGTCATCGGCCGAACAGGCGGTCAGCGCCCCGCCAGCGAGCACCGTCACGGTGATCGCGACGAGCAACCCCCGCATCCGGAGGCGGCCAGCGCACGACGGGTGGAACGGGTGCGACACGCGAAATCTCCTCAATTGTGAAACTGCCCTGCCCGGTGGACGCTGCGGTCAGTGCTGCTCGTCGTCGAGCGCCGTACGCGGATCGAGGTGTCTGCCGCTCGCTCGTGCCAGGGCGAAGGCGTTTACTCCGATCGCCCTCTCCCCGGCGGTCCGCACGGCGGCGAGGTCGGCGGCGTCGTCGGGATCCGGTACCTGACCGAGTGCCGCGAACGCCGTGTCCGCGACGCCGCTCAGGCGTGCCGCGCGCTCGTGGTCACCCTCGGCGGAGGCGAGCGCGGCGCCCGCCACGCAGACGTACGGCACGAAGTCGGTCCAGCCGTTGCGGAAGATCCGCTGGCGGCTCTCGGCCAGCAGCTGCGTCGCCACGGCGAGGTTGCCCAACCCCAACTCGCAGAGCGCGAGGTTGTGCATCTCCGAGGCAACCATCCGGGGCTGGTCCAGAGCCTCGTTGAGGGCGATGCTGTCCTGGTAGAGCACCCGGGCACGTCCCAGGTCACCGGACATGCGGGCCACCGCGGCCAACACGTGCCTCGGCCGTTCCTCAAGGCTCCGGTCGCCGGAGCGCAGCGCGACCGCGAGAGCCTCCCGGGCACGGGCCTCCCCGCGAGGCAGGTCACCGCCGCGGAGGGCGACTCTGGCCAGGCTGTACCGGGCCTCCACCTCGCCGGCCGGGTCGCCAGCCGCCTGGGCGCGCTCGATCTCGGCCTCACTCAGGCGCACGACGGTGTCGGTCTCGCCACGCCGAAAGGCCGAGCGGACGCTCTCACTGAAGCTCACGGGTGTTTCCTCGTATTCGTCGTTCGCCGCTCGGTGCCAGTGCGGGCCGGGAGGCTCGAACCACAGTTCTTGAGGGAACGTCCGCTTCCTACCGGCCACTCTCCTGAGGAGTGCAGGGCTCACCTATCCCTGGAGAGGCTAGGTCGGCCTACTGGAAACCGAGTGGACGCGCACTGAACGCGGAACGACCCCCCGTACCGCGGTCTGCCTGCTCCGCGTGGACCCGGTCACGGTCAAGTCTTTCTACATTCGGCCGCCCTACCGTCCTGGATACCTGCCAGAGTGGTTCATGCCCTTGAGCGCGTACCACCTCAGAACCTCTGTCGCCGTGTCCGACATCCAGCAGGCTGTGGCCTTCTACGAGGGCGCGCTGGGCCTGCGGGCGTTGCGGTCCGGGCCCAGCGCCACCATCGCCGACGGCAGCCGCGTGTACGGCTCCGGTGGCGGGCCGGCGTTGAATGTGTACCAGTCGGTCACCGCCGGGAAGACCCCGGCGACGCTGGCGACGTGGTACGTCGACGACATCGATCAGATTGTCGAGGAACTCTCCTCGTCCGGCGTCGAGTTCGTTCGCTACGACGAGTTCGAGCACGACGCCAAGGGGATCACCGCGCGGGCTGGAGGTGGACGTATCGCGTGGTTCCAGGACCCGGACGGCAACACCTTCGCCCTCGAAGCCGACGTGTGACCCCCTGGATCGCGATCCGGACCGTCACCACCACCCCGTCGTCCCGCTCAGGATCGCGCCGACCGGTGGGTGCCGCGGACTCCCGGGTGGAACTCGATTATCTGGTTCAGCTTCTCGCCCCGTTCGACGATCGCGTCCCGCATGCTCTGGGTCCCGCCGTTCTGCATGGCGTGCATGGCGTCGCACGCGTTCCGCCACGTGCGGCAGGCACCTTCCTTGTCGTCGCGGGACAGCCTGATGTCGTGGAGCAGAATCTCGGCCTGGAAGACATCGAGCGTGTTCTGGGTCTCGGACGCCACTCGACGGGCCTGGTCGAGCTGCTCCACGGCGTCGTCCTGGCGGCCGATCTGGACGAGGTACCGCGCGAGAGACATCCGGATCTCAGACTCGTCCGGCTTGCGCCCGGCCTTCTCGGCGAGCGCGAGCGCCCTCTCCAGACACTGCCGAGCCTGGTCGGTGGCGCCGAGCATCACCAGTGACCGGCCCCGGGTCTCCGACGTCCAGATCTCCGCATCCTCCACGCCGACGGTCCGGTACAGGGCCAGGGCCCGGTCGCTGTGCTCGATCGCGCACTCGTGCCGGCCGAGATCGGTGTAGGTGCGGTGCAGGTTCAAGTGCACGACGGCCTGCTCCAGCAGCATGCCGCTCTCCGCGAAGATCCTCAGCGCGTCCGACAGCAGCTCAAGGGACTCCTGGTGGGCCCCGAAGTAGTGCCGGGCGCCGGCCAGGCTCCGCAGGGCGTGCGCCTCGCCGGCGCGATCGCCACTGTCGCGCGCGGACCGCAGGGACAGGCGCATGACGTCCTGCCAGTCATGGAAGCGACCCCTGCGCTGGAGCCACGCCTGCATTCTGAGGGCGAGCTGCCAGGGGACGATGCCCGAGCCGAGCTCTCCCGCGACGCGTACCGCTTCGTGGAGGGTCTCGTGCTCGTTGTCGAACCAGCGGACGGCCTCGTCGTAGGTGCGGGGCCGTTCCGGGACGACACCGTGGGCCGGGGGCGGCACGGCCAGGGTTCCCTTCGGCATCAGCATCGCCATGGCGTATTGGCTGCTGTGCAGGTAATGCTGGAGTAGCCGGGTGACGGCGGCGTTCCGGTCCCCCTCGGACTCCTCGGCCAGGAACAGCTCCTGCGCGTACGCCTTGACCAGGACGTGCGACGTGAAGTGGCCGCGGTCGTCCTCGTCCAGCAGCGCGGCGTCGGCGAGTTCCGCGAGCAGCGTACGGGCGACCAGCGGCGGGACCCCGGCCAGACTGGCACCTGCCTCGGCGGAGATGCCGGGAGAGAGAGCTGCGGAGAACAGGCGGAACAGTCGAGCCGCCTCCGGGCTGAGCTGGTCGTACGACCAGGCGAAGGCGGCCCGGGGGTCGCGGACTCCACGGCCGCCGGGGAAGGACGCGAGCCGCTGCGTGCCGTCGCGGAGTTCGGCGGCCAGAGCCGGGAGAGAGAGTCGGGGGCGGGCACTCAACCGGCCGCCCAGGATCGCCAGGGCCAGCGGCAGACGCCCGCACAGCTCGATGATCTCGTCCAGGGCATCGCCGGGTGCGGTCAGATCGGCGGCGGACCGGTTGGGCATGCGCTCGATCCGACGCCTGAGCAGCGCGCGGGCGGTCGGCATGTCCGGAGGATCGAGGTGGAGGAGATAGGCGCCGTCGAGAGCCGCGAGCCCGACGAGTGGCTTGCGGCTCGTCACCAGCACCAGGCTCTCGGCCGAGTTGGGCAGCAGAGGACGCACCTGCGCGAAATCCTGGACGTTGTCCAGGAGGATCAGAACCCGCTGTCCGGCGGTCAGACTGCGCCAGGTCCCGACAAGCGCTTCCAGCGTCTCCGGCATGCTCGACACCCGGACACCCTGAGACGACAACAGCGAGCGCAGGGCCTCCGCAGCCGGCACGGTCTCGCTCTCGCCGTCATGCCCGCGTAGATCCAGGCAAAGCTGACCGTCGACGAAGCGGTGGGCGACCTGATGGGCGAAACGAGTGGCCAGGGTCGACTTCCCGACCCCACCCATACCGTCCAGGGCCACGATCAGTGGCCCGGTCCGCGCACCGTCACACGCCCCCAACCACTCGCTCAACGTCGCGAGTTCCTCGGTGCGCCCGACAAAGATGGGCAGGTCGGGTGGCAGCTGCGCCGGCCGTGGTAGCGGGGTCCGCGCGAGCGCGGACGGTACACCGGCGAGGCCGACCGTCGCGGCCGGCGTCACGGCCTGGCTCAGTACCTGCCGGTGTGCCTCCTGTAGTCCTTCCCCGGGGTCGAGGCCCAGATCCTCGGCGAGACGGGCACGGACCGTCTGGAACACCGACAGGGCCTCGGCCTGCTGCCCGGCGGCGGCCAGCGTGTAGATCAGGCTCGCCTGCACCTGCTCGTGCAGCGGCGCGATCGACGTGGCCAGTCGCAGGGCCGGCAGCACGCGGCTGGGCTGCCCGAGTGTCACGGCGAGCTCGGCCGCGACCACGCACACGTCGACAAGCTCACCGTCGAGAGCGGCGAAGACCGAAGTCGCAGCCGGGCAGTACGCCAGCGCGTCACCCGGGGAACCACGCCAGAGCTGGAGCGCCTCGACGTAGTGGTCGAGGGCTTCCTCCCGGCGCTCAGCGCTGAGACTGACCCGGGCGGCCTGCGTGGACTCCCGGAACGCCAGCAGATCCACCACCATGCCGGTTCCGGCGGTCAACAGGTAGCCGTTGCCGTGCCGCCGCAGGTACGAGCCGGCGTCCCGGGTCGAGAGGGTGGGCTCCATCAGCCGCCGCAGTGCTCCCACGTACTTGTGGATGACATTCCGTGCGGCGGCGGGGGCGTCACCACCCCAGATGAGGTCGATCAGGCTCTCGGTGCTGATCGGTCGCCCGGCCCGGGCGAGAAGGAGTGCCAGCAGCAGGCGCTGTTGCTGGGGGCCGGGGTTCACCTCGACGCCGTCCCGCCAGAATCGGAGCGGACCGAGAATCTCAAGGTGCAGATTCTCGGTCGTGGTGTGCCCCGCCCCCCGGTCGGTCCGGGACGTGCTGGTCGATCTGGGCATCTGCGTGGTCCTTCTTCGGTATTTCGTGCGTGCCGCCGCGTCCTGCCTGGCCCGCCGTCAAGCGGGCGAGTCTAGAAGCCTCGCTCACGCAACCAGCCAAGGGTACGGTCGGCGACCTGCCGCCAGCCCTTGTCGAAGACCAGGCTGTGCCCCCGGTCGGCGTACAGGTGGAAGTCGGTGACCGCCGGCGAGCCGGAGTAGAGGTCGTACGCCTCACGAGCGACGGAGCCCGGGACGGTGTGGTCCTTCTCCGCTCCGATGATGAGCAGCGGTCCGCGGTCTCCCCGTGCGGTGTCCACCGCCGCCGGCGAGGACGGGTCCTTCTTGGCCGAGGCGACCTCGAACAGGGGCCGGCCCGGACCCGGAATCGTCCACCGACTGTGCAGTTCGTCGGATTCTTCCCGCGAGAGGACGTTGCCGAACCCGTACCGGAACTGTCGCTGGGTCAGGCTGACCGCGCCGGTCCGGTTCTTCCTGCGGGACAGGACGGGAAACGCGCTGCGCAGTTGGCTCAGCGGGAGCTTGCGGACGCCCCTGATGGGGGCGGGGTCGATGGCGACCGCGGCGGCGGCGACTCCCTCGGTCACCAGCTTCTGAGCGATCAGACCGCCGAACGAATGCCCCACGACGATCGGTGTCGTGCCGGTCGATCGGGCGGCGCGGGCGAACGTGTCGTAGATCTCGGCGATTCCATGGCCGGCGACAGCGGCCGGGTTGGCCCGGGTGGCAGCGACGCTGTCGGCGTCCCCGGGCCAACCGGGGGCCACCGACTCGTAGCCGGCCGCCCGGTAGTGGTCGATCCAGCTCTGCCACGAGCTGCCGTGGATCCACAGACCGTGGATGAAGATCACTGGCTTCTGGTCGCCCATGGGGAGCACTCCTCGGAGGGATTCGAGATAGGTAGAGTTACCGGTCATTCTACCGGCGTTGACCAGGATGCCACGCGGCAATCCCCATCGACAAGCCGACGTGACGGGTACCGTTCCTGGCCGGAGAGAACCTCAGGCAGGAGGCAGTGGCGTGGACATGCGGGACACCTTCTCGTCCGACAGCATCAGGGCCGCCATCGCCGAGCGCGCTGCCTGGACGGCGAAGCGGACCACCCGGGGGTCCGTCCGCGACCAGATCCTCGACGCGGCCACCACCCTCTTCTACGAGCAGGGCATCCGGGCGGCCGGCGTCGAGGCGATCGTGCAGCGGGCCGGCGTCACGAAGGTCACCTTCTATCGGCACTTCTCCGCGAAGGACGACCTCGTCGTCGCCTATCTCGACCGTCGGGCGGCGTGGGAGCGGGAGTCCGTCGAACTCGCGCTCCAGATGACCGGCAACGACCCCGCCGCGGCATTCCGCGTGATCGCGGAGGCGATCGGTGTCGAGAGCTGCGCGCCGGGATTCCGCGGCTGTCCGTTCATCAATGCCGCCGCCGAGTTCCCCGACCCCGACAGCCCGGTCCGGCAGGCCGTCGACCGGCACCGGCGCTGGTTCCTCACACTCGGCGAGTCCCTGCTCGTCGACCTCGGGGTACGGGAGCCGGCGGAGGTCGCCACGGAGTTGATGATGCTGCGCGACGGCGCCATGGTCAGCGGCTACCTCGGCGACCCGAGCAGGGTTGCCACCGCCCTCTACCGGGCCGGTCGGGCGGTCGTCCAGGCGTACCGCTGACGCCCGCCGTCGTCTTCACGCGCCTCCCCGTCGGCAGACCAGAGGAGACCGGCGTGGCCCCCGCCGCTGGAGGAAAGCCGGGGCCACGCCGGAGATCGAGGTGGAGTCGCCGATGGTCCTGGGCCGCAAGGCCGGGGCGCGGCACGGCGGGCCGGCCAACGTCGCCCCCCGGAAACCCGGTCGCGGTTCGCCGCCACGCCGGTCGTCCCCCTACCCAGCCCAGGCGCTACTTAGCGGGCCGGCCCGGGTCATCGGTGGCCGGCCGGACCGACCGCCGTGCTCATCGATTCATCGCTGTTGGGGCTCGCGCAGCCGGGCCACCTGCTGTCGGTACTGGCGCTGACCCACCAGGCGCCACATCACTCGGCCCACCGCGGGCACCTTGGCGAGGAAGTAACGCTGTTCGTCCGGTGTGGCGTCTTCGAGGATCGCGCCCAGCGCGTGCATCACCTTGTTTCGAGGCACGGCCTCCAGGCCGCGGCGACCGACGAGGTTCCACTCGTCCACACTGAGATGTTCCGCGATCAACGGGAGTACCTGCCTCTCTTCCTCGTCGAGGTGTTCGACGAGGACCGCCCGGTGGTCGGCGAGGCTCGCGGCCAGCTCGTCACGAACCTCGGCGGTGGCGTGGCCTTCCCAGCGTGGGAGCAGCGCGTCGAGGGCTTGCAGTGTGGTGTCGAGCTGGCCGTGCTGCTTCTCCATCCGGGTCACCAGCTCACTGTGGAGACTGGCGCGTTCGTGCAGCAAGGGCCAGATCAACTCGTCCTCAAGGTGATGATGGTGGTGCAAACCGCCGACGTACTCCCGAATGGCGGCGGTGACCTGCGTCGCCCGGGCGATGTCACCGGCCCCGGCCGAGGCGACCAGCTTCTGGAGGACGGTGGCTTCCCGGCGGAACACCCGGTGGATGATCACCATCTCGTGGGTGTACGGCCTATCGCTCACGGGCACAGCGGCACTCCTAGTGCAGAGAGGTTGCGAAGAACGCACGCTATCCCAGTGGACTTGACGGCGACTTGACAGCGACTTCCGGCCGTCACTGCGCCGGCCAGAGTCGGTAATGGGCAATCGGCAGCCGGTGACAACCGCCGGGTCGGCTCCAGCGTGGAGGGTGGACGGTGTCAGAACAACCCCCGAAGGCGCCATGGTCACAGGCCCGGGGTTGGGGAGCAGCCGACTGCGCGCCGCGGTCGCCTGCGGCGCGTATCGGTCGCTGCTCGGCGCGCGACAGACGGTCAGCTGGCCTTGGTGGCGAAGGGACCGCCGTCGCCGAACGCGAGCCGCGCGAAGTTCTCGGCGATACGGCGATGTCCGGCCGGGTCGGGGTGCACCTCGTCGGGCAGTGGGAGTTGCGCGTAGTCCGCCTCGCCGTACAGGTCACGTCCGTCGAGGTAGTGCAGGTTCGGGTCATCGGCCGAGCGCTGCTCGACGATCCGGGCGAGTTCGTCACGGATGACGGTGAGGGTCAGCCGCCCAGCGCTGCGTTCGGCCGGATCGCCGGTGGCCTTGAACCGCAGGGTTCCGCCCTCGAAGTCCGGCACGAGAGGACCCGGCGTGTCCTCCTGAACCGGGCACAGGATGGCGGACACGACCAGCAGCGGTGTGGTCGGGTGCCCTTCGCGGACAGTGTCGAGGAAGCCGTGGACCGCCGGGGTGAAGGCGCGCAGACGCATCACGTCGCTGTTGACGATGTTGATGCCGATCTTGACACTGATCAGGTCCGCGGGGATGTCCCGCATCGCTCGGGCGGTGAACGGGTCGAGCAGCGCGCTCCCGCCGAACCCCAGGTTGACCAACTGCACGCCGCCCTCCGCCGCGGCCAGGGCTGGCCAGATCGCGGTGGGATGATCGGCGTTCGAGCCGTGGCTGATGGAACTGCCGTGGTGCAGCCACGTCCTGCTTCCGTTGGGCGGGTTCTGCTCGACGGCCGCGTCGGTGCGCAGCGCGATCAACTCGGTGATCTCGGTGTGCGGAAGCCAGATTTCGACGTCTTTCTCACCCTCCGGCAGATCCGCGAAGCGGGCGGTGCCGGCCGGCCCTTCGGCCAGCACAGAGGTCTGGGTGAACATGTTGGTGACCGTCCGGACGTTGCCGTCGGGCACCGAGGTCTGTGCGGCCAGGCGGCCGTTGATCAGCAGGTCGTAGACGCCGTCGGGTGGGGCCGGGAAGCCTTGGTAGACCCGCTTGGTGGGCAGCGTGTCCAGTTCGATGGTGGTGGCCCGGGTGCGGAAAGCCAGCCGCACCCCGGAGGGCTGGGCCTCAGCCATGGCCAGTTGGTCATCGGGGATCTGCTGGCGCGCCCGGCCGGTCAGCCGATGCGGCAGGAGACCGCGCGCGGTCTCCTCCAGATCGACAGCCCCGCGCACGAGGGCCGCGGTGACCGGTGTGGTGATCCACTGATGTTCGGTGGGCATTGCCTCAAGCCTCTCGATCGAGATCTCGATGTTCGTCGGCGCACCGCGCTGCGAACCGCCGGCGGTGGTGCGGCCGCGGTCGGGTCAGCGAGCGCTGCGGTTGCGTAACACCGCGTCGAGCGAATCCACGATCCATTCCCAGGATTCCAGCGCGGCGGGAGCGCTGTGTTCGAAACCACCGGCCAGCTCCAAGCTGACGTAGCCGTGGAAGACGCTGCCCAGCATCCGGACCGCATGGGTCGCGTCCGGCTCGTCCAACCCGTAACCCCGCAGGATCGCCCGAGCCATCTGCGCGTGCCGGACACCCGCGCTGGCGGCCGCCGTTTCCGGACCGAGCCGGAGCCGGGCGGCAGCGTAGCGGCCGGGGTGCTCCCTGGCGTAGTCGCGGTAGGCGTCAGCGAACGCGGCCAGAGCGTCCCTGCCGGCCCGACCGGCGACGGCATCGGCGACGCGGTCGGCGAGTTCCTCCAGCGCGAACAGCGCGATGCGGATCCTGAGGTCCTGCGAGTTTTTCAGGTGCGAGTACAGGCTCGGGACCCTGACGTCGAACCGCCGAGCGAGCGCCGAGACGGTGACCTGGTCGAAGCCGACCTCGTCGGCCAGTTCCGCCCCCGCTCGGGTCAGACGCTCCGGCGTCAGCCCTGGTCTGTCCACCACACCCCCCCTGTCTGCCTACGGCAACTATGCTCCTGCCTAATACCTGTAGGCAAATCCGACAGTGAAGGTGAAACTGAGGCACTGGTCGCTACCGTCAGCGGTGATACTGGACCAGGCAGAACTCGTGGTCCTCAGGGTCGGCCATAACGACAACCACGCCGTCGTCGTAGTCGTGCCGCTCGCCGGTGAACCGGCCACCGAGTTTGACGGCCAGGGCCATTGCCTCGTCGATCTGGTCGACGGAGATGTCGAGGTGAATCCGCACCTTGCCGGTCCTGGCCTCCGACACCGGCTGGAACACCAGCCGTGGCTGAGGGTCACCGCGTTCACCGAGGTAGACCCAACCCTCCTGCGAGGGACCGGGCTCGCGACCGAGCAGGCCGCTCCAGAACCGGGCTACCCGCTCGGGATCAAGGCAATCAATCGTCACACCGGACCAGACGTTCGCCACCCACCGATCCTGGCGGAACTCCCGTCACTCGACACCTTCCGCCTCCGCGCGCCGTATCGGTCCGTCCGGATGAGCTGACAGAGTTCACGGCATGACCGAGATCCGCGAGTCCCGCACCGACACTGCGCGGGCCGACCTGGACGACCTCACCAACCGGCTCGCCCGTACCCGGTGGTCCGACGACCTGCCCGGCGCACGCGACGACCACGGTGCGCCGAGGGCTCGGGTCCGCGTGCTGGCCGCATGCGGGCAGCACGGGTACGACCGGCGGGCATGGGGGAAACGTTGATGGATCGCCGGGCGCTCAACCGGGCCACGCTCGACCGCCAGCTGCTCCTGCGCCGATCCGACATGAGCGTCCCAGCGGCCCTCGCCCACCTCGTCGGGCTGCAGGCACAGACCCCGCACACCTGGTACGCAGGACTGTGGAGCCGGCTTGCCGACTTCCGGGCGGTCGACGTCGCGGCGCTGCTGGAGAGCCGGGCGGTGGTGAGGATCGCGCTGATGCGGTCCACCATTCACCTGATCGGCGCCGCGGAAGCCGCGCGGATTCGGCCGCTCGTGCAGCCGGTGCTGGACCGGGACCTGTTCGCCAACCACACCCACGGGCGGTGGATGCGCGGGCTCGACACGAGTGCGGTGGCGGCGCACGCGCACGACCTGCTCGCCGAGCGGGCGATGACGCCCGCCGAGACGGGTGCCGCACTGCTGCGGCGGTGGCCGGACAACAACGCGGCGGCGCTCGCGTACGCGGCGCGTAACCTGCTGCCTCTCGTGCAGACGCCACCTCGCGGGGTGTGGGGCCGTAGCGGCCGTACCGTGCACGCGCCGCTCGACGTCTGGGCGAACCCGCCGCTGCACCCGATGACAATCGATGACCTCGTGCTGCGTTACCTGGGCGCGTACGGCCCGGCGACCGTGGCCGACGCGCAGACCTGGAGCGGCCTCACCCACCTCGTCGAGGTGGTCGACCGGCTCCGGCCGCGGCTGCGGGCGTTCCCCGGCGGGTACGTCGACCTGCCCGACGCGCCACGGCCCGACCCGGACACCCCGGCACCGGTGCGGTACCTGTACGACTTCGACAACCTGCTGCTGTCCTATCGTGACCGGACGCGGGTGCTCACCGACGAGTTCCGCGAGCGGGCGGTGACCCGGCACGGTCCGGTTCCCCGAGCGGTACTGGTTGACGGGTTCACCGCGGGAGCGTGGACGGTCGCAGCTGCGGCGCTCACCGTTCGGCTCTTCGTACCGCTGACTGCCGCCGACCGCGACGCGGTGACGGCCGAAGGTGCCGCGCTGCTGGCCTTCCTGCACCCCGACGCCGCGCCCGACGTACGGCTCGTCGAGGAATTCGAATGAGGAGAGGGTGCAGCACACGAACCTTCGTGTCCGCGCCGCCGCGGATCCAGCGTGCCGTGCCGCCGGGCCAGGGGTCAGTCGAGCAGATAGCTGGCGGGGACCGCGTCGGTCAGCCAGACGCCGTTCGCGCTGCGGTGGAAGACGTGCCCGTCGGCGGCCATCGCCGCCGCGTCGACGGTGAGGATCACGACCCGACCGGCCCGCCTGGCGCCCACCCGATAGGCGGTGTCGGTGTCGGCGGAGAGATGGACGTGGTGCCGGCTGCCGCGGTGCAGGCCGGTGGCCCGGATCGACTCCAGTGCGCCGGCGCCGGTGCCGTGATAGAGCCGGTCCGGCGGGATCACCGGGGGCAGCCCGAGGTCCACCGGCACCGAGTGGCCCTGGTTGGCCCGGATCCGCAGCACCCCGTCGGTGCCGCGCTCGACAGCGAACCGCTGCTTGTCGTTGCCGGCGACGACCGCGTCCAGTTCGGCCCGCTCGATCCGTAGGGCGGCGAGCAGAGCGTCGACGGGAGTCCAACCGGCCGGGTCGAGCACCAGACCGGCCCGGTCGGGATCGTGCCGGAGGGCCTTCGACATCCGTTTGCTCACCTTCACCAGGCGCTCGCGATCCACGGTGGCATTGTGCTCGATCCCCGGCGGTCGCATCGAGAGGTTTTCCGACGACACCGAAAACGGGATCTCCTCCGCTGGGCCACCGCAGGATCGTTGCCGGCGACACCGGAACGCCTGATAACCGCTGTCATGGTGACGGCGTAATGGGGCAGGATCATCAGCCGTGACACTGGTCCTGCCGCCACGCCTGACGGCCTCGGCTCGGAGCTTGCGTGACGCCGCTCATCGACGCGGAATAGGCACCGTCCAGCTCGGCTCCTTCGAAGTGCCCGCCGGACTATGTGCTGATCACCTTCATGCGGGTCCGAGCTTCGCCGATGTCGTCGCACCGTTGCTCGGGATCGCGCCCCTGGAAGCGGAACCTGGCTGGCTGACTGGCCTTCCCCGTGAACTTACCCGCCGTGACATCACCCTGGTCGCCATCGGCGAGGCCTACGAACTTCGTCGACCGGCGTTCATCAAGTCGCCCAATGACAAGAACATCCCGGCGATGATCTATACGGATGGCTCCCGTCTGCCCGGCCCGGATGCTGTCGACCGGCAGACTCCGGTGCTCGTCAGCGACATCGTCGACTTCACCGCCGAATACCGGCTACACGTGCTCGACGCTGTTGTCCACGCCGGCAGCCAGTACGCCGCGCGCGGCCGATTGCACCTCGGCCCTCCGTCGAGCGACGCGCTGGCCTTCGGCGCCGATCTCATCGCCGGCTACGGGCACACGTTGCCCTCCGCCATCGTCGTAGACGTGGGACTGGTCGACGGTCACTGGGCCGTGATCGAGGCAAACGCCGCATGGGCCAGCGGCGCCTACGTAGCGAATCCCGACCTGGTCCTCGATGTCGTCCTTCGAGCGGCAAGCCCAACGTCCTCGGTGACCATCCGCGATCAACAGTTCATCCGACGCGGAGCGCCATCATTGGCTCCGTGACCAGCTTCCCTGCGCAGGCGCGCCACGTCCGCGACAGCACGCTCTCGCCGCAGCGCAGGCTCTCCGCATTGCGGGAGTGCGCTCTGCACTGTGCCCCGTACGGATTCCGTGCCACCTGGCACCACCTGGTCGTCGCCGCCCGTATCCCACGCCGTCTCACCGACGACCTCGACGCGCTCGTGCGTGCCGCCGACGAACTGCAGCCACACGCGACGTGATCCCGTCCGGGCCGCGCGTGCCCGACCTGTGGCGTCCATCCGGACGGTCCCGCCGCGCGCTGGCGTGAATTCGCGGCCGAGGAACGCTGGCAACGGATCTGGCGCCGCGAGCTGAACGATCGGCCGTCGCCGCTCGTCTAATGCCGTTGGCTGGGGGGAGAGGGGGATTTGTCGCTCGGGGTTGGCCACCGCGCCGGCTCAGCGGCTACGTCCCCGACTAGGGTTTATGGCGATGTTTCCCCAGGACGGCCGTGATGCGGCCACGAGCAGGCGAAGACGACGCGACGTGCTGTTGGACAGGAGCGTCGAACGTGCGGCGCTCGATCAGCTCCTCGCGGATGGGCGGGTCGGCGTCAGCGGGGCCCTCGTACTTCGTGGTGAGGCGGGAATCGGCAAGACCGCGCTACTGGATTACGCCCTGGCTCAGGCCGGGGACTGCCGGGTCGTCCAGGCCGCCGGGGTGGAGGCCGAAAGTGAACTCGCGTTTGCCGGCCTGCACCAGATCTGCGCGCCGGTCCTGGACCGCCTTGCGCAGCTGCCGGCTCAGCAGGGCCGTGCGCTGAGCACCGCGTTCGGCCTAAGCGTTGGCGAGGCGCCGGACCTCTTCATGGTTGGTCTGGGCGTGCTCGGCCTGCTTGCCGGCTTCGCCGACGGACAGCCGGTCGTCTGCATCGTTGACGACGCCCAGTGGCTGGACCAGGCTTCGGCCCAGGTCCTCGGGTTCGTGGCCAGGCGGCTGAGAACCGAGTCGCTGATCATGATCTTCGCGGTACGCGCAGACCTCGACAGCGACGACATGCCGGAGCTGAAGGGCCTGCCGGTCATGACCGTCACCGGCCTGACCGACGAGCATTCGCGGGCGTTGCTCGCGTCCACGTTTCTCGGGCCTGTCGACGAGAGGGTGCTCGACCGCATCATCGCCGAGTGCCACGGCAATCCCCTGGCGCTCACCGAACTGCCGCGTGGCTTCACCGCTGCTGAACTCGGCGGCGGCTTCGGAATTGTCAGCCACGACGCTCTGCCTCGCCGCATCGAGGAGAGCTTCCGGCGGCAGATTGCCGCGCTCCCTCCGGACGTCAGGACGTTGCTCCTGGTCGCCGCGGTCGAGCCCGTCGGGGATCCCGTGCTGGTATGGGGCGCTCTCACTCGTATGGGCGTTCCCGTCGAGAATCATCTCGCCGCTTCGTGGCTCGCCGCGGAATTCGTGGATTTCGGCTTCGGGGTGCGGTTTCGGCATCCCCTGTTGCGCTCGGCGGTCTACCGGGCAGCCAGCGAAACGCAGAGGCGGAAGGCACATGCCGCGCTCGCCGACACGATGGAGCCCGGCACGGATCCGGACCGGCGAGCCTGGCACCGGGCGCAGGCAGCCGCAGGCCCCGACGAAAGCGTGGCGACCGAGTTGCAGGCGTCCGCCGCTCGGGCCCAGACCCGTGGCGGGTTCGCGGCGGCCGGAGTGTTCCTGGAACGAGCCGCGGAGCTGACTCCGGATCCGGCCCGGCGGGCTTCGCGGCTGTTGGCGGCGGCGCAGGCCCGACACCTGGGCGGTGCTCCGGACGTCGCGCTGCGCCTGCTCGCCTTGGCCGAGGCCGATCATTCGTCCGAGCTTGACCGGGCACGCGCGGATCTCCTGCGGGCCGACATCGCCTTCACGGTCGACCGAGGTCGCGAAACGGCCGACCTCTTCCTGAAGGCGGCTTCGCGGCTCGAGCCGCTGGACGTCGGTCTCGCCCGGAGCACGTATCTCGACGCACTGCGCGCGGCCTGGTACGCGTCAGACTCCGGCAGCAGCGGCACCCTGGGCGATGTGGCCCGGGCGGCCGCTGCTGCGCCGGTCGCCACAGCGCCGGTGCGGCCCTCGGACCTTCTCCTGGACGGTCTGGCAGTGCGGTACACCGCGGGCTTCGCTGCTGCTGTGCCGAAGATGAAGGAGGCGCTGAAGGCGTTCCAGAACCCGGATCTGGCGAGCGAGGAGGGCCTTCGGTGGATGTGGTTCGCCAGCTCCATCGCTACGGACCTCTGCCAGGACGACGCGGCGGACGCGCTCACCGGCAGCTACGTGCGGCTGGCGCGCGAGAGCGGGGCGTTGGCCGACCTGCCCCTGGCGCTGACGACACGCATCCTCATGCACCTGTTCGCAGGCGACCTGTCCGAGGCATCCGTACTGATCATGGAACTCGACGATGTGGCGGATGGAACCGGGATTCCGGTGCCGAGCTACATGGCGCTGTTGCTCGCCGCGTGGCAGGGCGACGAGGCGCGGACCCTCGACTTGGCCGCTGTCAGCACCGCCGACGCCAGCCGCCGCGGTGAAGGGCTGGCCCCGGCCATCGTCGGCTGGGCCCAGGCGTTGCTCTACAACGGCGCGGGCCGGTTCGGTGAGGCGCTGACCGCAGCTCAGCTGACGATCCAGTCGAGCCTGGAACCCGGGGTGTTGACCGGTGCGCCGCTCGTCGAGCTGATCATCGCCGCCGCTCGGAGCGGACAGCCCGAACTCGGGGCTGACGCGTTGGAGCGGCTGTCGATCTCGACGCAGGCGTGCGGCACCGACTGGGCACTCGGTGTGGAGGCGTGCTGCCGCGCCATGCTGACCAACAGCGCGAGGGCGGAGGAGCTGTACGTCGAGGCGATCGAGCGGCTCAACCGTACGATGATTCGGCCGCTGACGGCACGCGCCCACCTCTACTACGGTGAATGGTTGTGCGAGCTCGGTCGACGCGATGATGGCCGGGACCAGCTTCGGACGGCCTACGACATGTTCGCCGGGATGGGCATGGAGGCGTTCGCCGCCTCAGCCGCTCATCGGCTTGGAATGAACGTCCGTCAACGGCCGAGCAACGACGCCGGCCCGCTGACGCCACAGGAGACCCACATCGTCAAGCTGGCCCGGGAAGGGCTCTCGAACGCGGAGATCGGAACCCGTCTGTTCATCAGTCCACGAACGGTCGAGTGGCATCTGAGTAAGATCTTCGCCAAGTTGGGCATTACCTCACGGCGTCAATTGCGTCGCTGACCCCGGGACACTGGCGGTGCGGGGAAGCTGCGGCGCACCTGGTCGCGATCGGCAACAGCCTGCCGTCTCGGGTCGCTCACCACGAAGCACACTGGAGTCGCATGTCGCAGAGTCGTCTCGTCGCGACCAACGGTATCAATATCAGGATTTCGGAGGCGGGCGACGGGCCTCTCGTCCTCCTGCTGCACGGCTTTCCGGAGTCGGCTCACTCGTGGCGGCACCAGATTCGCCCGTTGGTGGAGGCTGGCTACCGAGTGGTCGCTCCCGAGCAACGAGGCTATGGCGACAGCTCGCATCCGACAGCGGTCGACGCTTATTCGATCATGCATCTGGTTGCCGACATCACCGGCCTCATGCGGGAGCTGGAGGCCCAGGATGCCGTGCTGGTCGGCCACGACTGGGGCGCCACTGTCGCGTGGAACATCGCCCTTATGCGTCCTGACCTCATCCGGGGGGTCGTGGGGCTCAGTGTTCCCCCGTATCTGCGGGGAGAGGCTGGACAGCTGAGCACCATGCGCGCGATGCACCGCGGGCGGTTCTACATCAACTACATCGAGGAGCCTGGCGTCGCGGACGAAGAGTTCGGCCGAGACCCGATGACGAGCCTGCGTCGTACCTTCTATGGCGTGAGCGGGGACAACCCGGCGAACCGCGCGCCCCGGGACATGCTGGTCCCCGTCGGTGGCGGGCTGCTGGAGGCGATCGACCCGGAGCACAGCGCGGCGCTGCCGGGCTGGCTGACCGAGGAGGACCTGCGGGTTTATGCCGCCCAGTTCGAGGACGGCTTCACCGGAGCATTCAACTGGTATCGCAACCTCGACCGCAACTGGGAACTCACCGCTGCCTTCGACGGGATCCGTCTGCCGATGCCCGCGCTGTTCGTCTCGGGCGATCTGGACCCGGTACTGGCGTTCCGTGGTCTCGAAGACTATGTGCGGACCCTTCCCCGTCGGCATGACCACTTCGCGGAGCCGATTTTCCTGCCGGGGTGCGGACACTGGATTCAGCAGGAACGCCCGCAGGAGGTCAACCGTTTGCTGCTCCAGTTTCTTGCGGCTCTCTGACAGACCATCCGGACACTGACCGGTCCGGCCGCGGAACGGCCGGACCGGCAATGGCGTCCTCGATCGGGACCGGTTCGTCCGGCCGGTCAGTCGGCTCGCATCCTCAGCGCCGCACTGCTGTGCCCGCACGAGCTGTTAGGATGTCCGCGACCTGGTCCGGCGCTGACAGCATCGGTGAGTGGCCCGTCCCAATCCGCACGACGTCGCTCGTCTGCGACGCGTACTGCTCCTGCAGGGGGACCGGGAACTGCTTGTCCTCAGTGCAGATCACGTAGGTCGAGGGGACCCTGCGCCAGGCCGCCCGCGTCGTCGGCTGCACACACGACAGCAGGCTCTGGTCGACGAGTTGGTCGATGGCCACCTTCGCGTCGACGTCCGAGAGGTCCGAGTAGAACGTCTCCCGCGGATTTCCGTACGCCTCGCGCGGCGCGAGGCCGCTGGGGTCGTCGGGAACCGGAATGCCGAAGGCCGTCGCGGCGGAAACCCCTTCGGCCGGCATGAACGCGGCGACGTAGATCAGACGGACGAGGTTCGGGTGGTCATCGCCGAGCTGGGTGATGGTCAGACCTGCGTGGGAGTGACCGACCACCACGACCGGGCCTTCGATCTCCCGCAGCCTCGCGGCCAGCGCGTCGGCGTCCTCGTACAGGCCTGCCGTGGGCTGTTTGCCCGCGCTGGGCATGCTGATCGCCTCGGACGTCCATCCCTGGGCGTCGAGAATGCCCTGTACGGGCAGCCAGGCGGACGCGGTGTGGTAGCCGCCGTGCACCAGCAGGAAGGACGGGGGAGGAGCGGAGTCAAGCAAGGTGGAACTCCTTCTATGGGACATGCGACCGCCTAGGAGCGGTGCTGATCGGCCAGCCGGAGAGCGGCCAGCAGGGCAAGGAAGCCCATTCCGTAGATGGCGGAGAGGGCCGAGCTTTCGTAGACGTCCGTGGTGCGCCACAGGTGTCCGGTGGCATCCATGACGTGTGCTGGCACACCGTCGTGGCCGCCGGTCAGCCAGGTGACGACGTAGTCGCCGGCCACCACCACGTACGCGACGATCGGTAACGGGAGGTAGCCACCGCGGGTCCGTCCGAGACTGTCGGCCTCGGGTCCCCACCGGCGCAGGTACAGCGCGAAGAGCTGGTAGAAGACGTAGACGGTCAGGCTCCAGCCCAGGAAGTTCGTGAGCGGCACGCCGAAGTACCCACCGCCGTCCTCCCACTCCCAGCGACCCCGCAGGGTCGACGACGACGGATCCAGGGCCAGATCCCAGGCCACCATCGCGAAGGAGGCGACGAGAGGTGTGCCGATGACTGCGACGACAGGGCTGCCCCGGTGCACCGGGCGGAACAGGATGCTGGCGATGGACCAGGCCAGGTAACCGACGGCGACGTAGGCCGGCCCGATCAGCACGGGCACCTCGATCAGCTTGGCGCCCAGCTCGTCGGTGTAGTGATAGTGGCCGAACGGCACGCCGGTCAGCACGCCGATGTCCTCGATGACGTTGCTGACCACCAGCGCCAGCAGGAGGAAGACCAGAATCCCCCGCCATCGGTAGGCCACGGCGCCGTGCGACAGGGCGAACGTCAGCTCCATCAGCAGGCTCACCACGGTCACCACCGAGCCTGCCAGAGGCAAGGGGATCAGGTTCGCGATCGCGTCCACGCCGACGGCGAACCACATCACGACGAGGACTGCCCGGGTGGGGCGCCGCCGTTCGCGCCGACCCCCGGCCTCGATCTGTTGTATTTGAGCACTCACAACCAACAGGTACGAACCGACGCGGGCGAAGTTCTCCCGGTGTGAGAGATCACAGAGGTGGGCTCGTCTGACGAGGTTCAGGTCGCCGTGCGCGCCGGACGTGGTGGCGTTTCACGCCGCGGCGGGTGCGTGCTCCGCTCGATCAGCGCAGCAGGCAGATGACAACGCGCAGCCCGTCGGCTTCGGGCTGCGCGTCGTGTTCGCCGATGTCAACTGGTGATGGCGCCCATGATGGCGGCATTCGTCCCGCCGTTCTCCGCCCGGTCCGCAGCCTTACGAGCCTCTTGCGGGGTAGCTCCTCGTGCGGATGCCCGCAGGTACGCCTCCTGGCGCCGCTGCTGGATCTGCTTGTTTCGCCGGTCCTTGAGCCTGCTCCATATGGTCATGACAAGATCCTTTCCAGATCGGGGCGGCGACAAACCGCGAGGTCCCGTCGTGTAGCGGGCTGAGGCGGCAGGCGACGCGCAACGTGTCGGTAGGCGCAGGCCGATCGACACCTGACGGGAGCCCCGGGGTTGGTCCGGGGTCAATACGGACTCGCTCGAGGCGGCCGACTGCGACAGTGGCCGAAGCTGACCCGACTGTGCGATCCCGAAAGGCGAGAAGGATGCAAAATTCCGAGTTCGAGGGCTCCGCGGGCAGGACCTACGACGTGATCGTCATCGGCGGTGGTCCCGTCGGACAGAGCGTCGCCGCTCGCGCCACGGCAGCTGGCCTGACCGTGGCGCTGGTCGAGAGGGAACTCGTCGGCGGTGAGTGTTCCTACTGGGCGTGCATTCCGAGCAAGGCGATGCTTCGCCCGGTCGTGGCGGTGGACGAGGCTCGCCGGCTCGACGGTGCACGGCAGGCCGTCACGGGGCCCGTCGACGCTGCCGGCGTGTTCCGCCGCCGGGACCTCGCCGTCACCGGGTGGGACGACTCCGGGCAGGCGCGGTGGGTCAAGGACATCGGCGCCGACCTGTTTCGCGGCCACGGCCGTGTCGACGGTCCACGTCGTGTCGCCGTCGTGACCCCGGAGGAGCAGATCGTCGGTCTGACGGCCCGACACGCGGTAGTGGTCTGTACCGGCAGCCGCGCGGCGATCCCGGACATGCCGGGTATCGCCGAGGCGTTGGTCTGGACGAACCGGACCGCCACCGACACATCGGCCGTTCCCGCCCGCTTGGCCGTCATCGGTGGCGGCGCGGTCGGTGTGGAGATGGCCACCGCCTGGCAGGGGCTGGGGTCCGCGGTGACGCTGCTGGCGCGAGAGTCGCGTCTCCTACCGCGGCTCGAATCCTTCGCCGGCGAGATGGTCGGCGCGGGTCTGCGGAAGGCGGGGGTCGACGTCCGACAGGGTGCGACCGTGATGTCGATGCGCCGGCCGTCACCCACCGGTCCCGTGACGCTGGTGCTCGACGATGACACCGAGGTGGAAGCGGACGAGGTGCTCGTTGCCGTCGGACGCGTCCCGCTCACCGGCGACATAGGTCTTGAGACGGTGGGACTCAGGCCGGGGTCCTGGCTCGACGTGGACGACACCTGCCGGGTTCACGGCGTCGAGGGCGGCTGGCTGTACGCGATCGGTGACGTCAACCACCGCGCACTGTTGACCCACCAGGGCAAGTACCAGGCCCGCGTCGTCGGCAACGCCATCGCGTCCGTTGCCGCAGGTCGGGCCCTGGACGCCTCAGCCTGGGGTCCGCACGCGGCTACGGCTGACGTGCACGCCCTACCGCAGGTCATCTTCACCGATCCCGAGGTCGCGGCGGTGGGGCTCGCCGCTGAGCAGGCGCGCCGCAATGGTCATGACGTGCGGGTCGTCGACGTCGACATGGCGGCAACCGTCGCTGGCGCTCGTCTGTTCGCGGACGACTACGAGGGCCGTGCCCGCATGGTCGTCGACAGCGCAACCGAGCACATCCTCGGGGTGACCTTCGTGGGGCTCGGAGTCGCCGAACTGCTTCACTCGGCCACGGTGGCCGTGGCCGGGCAGGTGCCCATCAGCCGGTTGTGGCATGCCGTGCCGTCGTTTCCGACGGTCAGTGAGGTGTGGCTGCGGCTGCTGGAGGCGTACCGGGACGGAAAAGACGGTTGAGCAGCATCACTGCCCTGCGGGAATCCGCCCGCAGGGCAGGTGACAACCGGCTTGCGGATGCCGTTGGCCGGCCCGCCCCGATATCGACGCTGCTACAGCTTCGCGCGGGACCTGATGCCGAGTTTGGCGAAGGCCTTATACAGGTGATATTCCACCGTACGGGTGCTGATGGCCAACTGGGCGGCGATCTCGGCATTGCTCGATCCGGCCCGAGCCAACGATGCGACCTGGGTCTCCTGCGGGGTCAGCTGCCGTCGAGCCCCGCCGGTCTGCTGACGCGTGTTCTCCCCGGTCGCGAGCAGTTCCCGGCGGGCCCGCTCGACGAAGACGTCGGCGCCGACCTCGCCGAAATGCCCGCTCGCCGAGCGCAGCTGAGCCCGCGCTTCGACGCGGCGGTTACGCCGACGCAACCACTCGCCGTAGAGCAGTTCGGCCCGTGCCAGCCGCTCGAGCAGGCCGGTGCGACCGAGCCGCTCGATGGCCTCCCGGTAGGACGCCTCCGCGTCCCGTTCCTCGGCGAGTAGCGCCTCGGCGGTTGCCTGGACGCCCATCGCCCAGTCGCTCCCCGCCGCTGTGGTGCGCCGCGAGAGCCGGGCCGCGGCTTCTGCGGCCGAACTCTCGTCACCCGAGCGGACCGCCGCTTCGACCAGCTCGATCAGCGCCCCGCCGGTGAAGCCGGGATGCTCCGACCGTAGCGCCGTGCGAGCCGCCCCGACGGCCAGGTCGTACCGCCCTGCCGCGTTGTGCAGCGCCGCAGCCGCGAGCACCTCGGCGGTCCCGCTGTCGTGACCGCGAGCCCGCAGGGGAATCAGCGAGAGCCGGTTGTCGGGTCCTGGGCCTCGTCCGGTCGCGAGGTGACGCTGAGCCAGGTCCCGCCACGCCTGGCTGTCCCACACGTCCGCGGCGAGCAGACCCGCGAGGCCGAGCCACCGTGCCTCCCGACGGTCGAGAGAGGGCTCCCGGAAAGCCGAGATTGCGGCCCGCAGCGGGGCAACCGAGCGGGCGTAGCCGTCGAGTGCCCGCGTGGCCAGCCCGAACAGAAGCTCATCGGCCGGTCCGCAGCCGCTTTCGCGCACGGCGGCTCGGGCCTCGGTCGCCGTGACGAGCAGCAGCGCGCGATCCGTGGGCCCGCTGGCGAGCATCGCTGCGAGGAGGGCATCGAGGTACGCCTCCCGTGCGTCGGCCGGGTCGAGTGGCCACAGTCGTCGGGCGGCCTCCAGCAGGTGGCGTGCGGGCTCCTCGCCGGAGCACACGACGGTCTGGATCCGAGCTCGGTGCCAGTTGCGCCGAGCGGCGCTGACGGTGTCCTGCGACTCCGGCGTCACGCTGGCCAGGAGCCGCTGGGCACCGGCGACGTCGCCGTGGTCGTACATCGCCGCCGACGCCGCGAGCGCGCGGTCGGCGCGTACGGCCGGCTCGCTGGTGAGCAGGGCGGCCCTCTCGAGGAATGCGGCACGGGCCGCTGTGCCACCGCGCGTCTGCGCCAGGTCGGCGTGGGTCGCGAGATCATCGGCGAGAGCGTCGTCGTGGGCGGCGGCCGCCAGGCCGAGGTGCCACAGTCGCCGCGTCGGATCGCCGGTCGTGTTCTCGGCGAGCGTGCGGTGGATCAGTCGCCGTTCACCGGGCCCGGCCGAGTGGTAGCTGACCGATCTCAGCTCTGGACAGGTGAAGGTGACATGATCGCCGACCTCGACCAGATGGGCCGCGACGAGGATTTCCGGGTCGGCGCCCAGCGCGGCGGTCACCCGCTCGAAGAGTGCGACGTCACCGGTCGGGTCGGCCGCCGCGGCGAGCAGCAGCCGCCGCGACACCGGGGTGAGCTGACCGATACGGCTCGGACAGTCGCCCGCGTGCGAGCACGAACGGGCGCGACGTGGGCCGGGGATCGCGAATCCACCGCGGAGCTCGCTGCGATCGATCGGCCGCACGTGGATCGCCGGGAACTGCCCGAATGGGGCGAGCCGCGGCGTACGCACGCCGGCGATCACGATCATCAGGGCTCGCTGGGTTGCGTGGGCGGCGACGAAGGCCAGAACCTCGGCGGTGGCCTCATCCAGCCAGTGGGCATCGTCGACGGCGGCGCAGACGGGCTGCGCCTGGGCGATGCCGCTGAGCAACTCGAGCACAGCGGGCGCGACCACCCCAACGCACGGCCTGGGCTCGTCGATCAGGCCGAATGCGGCCTTCAGTGTCGCGAGATGAGCGCTCGGAAGGAACGCGCAACCCTCAAGCAGCTCACCACAGAGCAGATGCAGCGCTGCGAAGGGGATCTCCTGCTCGGCAGCGACCGGCCGAATCCGGAGTACGCGGAGATCGGCAGCCTGGTCGATCAGCTGGTCCAAGGCTGCCGAGCTGCGGTGTCCGACGATGCGCACCCCACCGCCGCAACCGGCGGCCGTACGCCGCCTCAGCTCTTCGAGCCGGAACTCGTCAGGCCCGTGGAGCGGCGGTCGAGGGCTTGCCGGCAGACCCTCGGCGTCTGGGTCAACGTCCATCGGGCAATCCTGCGCGCCGTCGGCCGCATCGCGCCACGGGTCCGCCACCGGTCGTACCCCCGGACGTGGCAACCTTCCCCGGGGGATGCCCGCGAACAGGACAATATGCCTGAAAGGTGCGGCCGGCCTCGCTGCTGACTGACGTGTCGCCCGGCACCCCCGGGTCGAGACCGGGGGTCGACCCGGGGCTGATTCGGAGGCGAAGCCCTTTCTCGCCGAGCCAAGCTCACAGCCGTACAGGTCGAAGACCGTCCTGACGGTCCACCGCAGTGAAGAGGAGGAGTCGTGCCGAACGTTCACCACCGGTATGCCTCAGTGGCAGGGCGTCAACTGTTCTACCGGGAGGCCGGCCCGACCGACGCGCCGACCGTGGTCCTCCTGCACGGGTTCCCGACGTCGTCGTTCATGTTCCGCAACCTCATCCCGGCGCTGGCCGATCGCTATCACGTCATCGCGCCCGACCACCTCGGGTTCGGGTTGTCGGACGCTCCGACAGCCGACGAGTTCGGCTACACCTTCGACGCGTTGACCGACCTCACCGCCGACCTGCTCAAGCAGCTCGGCATCGCGCGGTACGCCATCTACGTCCAGGACTACGGGGCGCCCGTCGGATTCCGGCTGGCCCTGCGCGACCCTGGGGCGATCACGGCGATCATCACGCAGAACGGCAACGGGTACGAGGAGGGCTTCGTCGACAGCTTCTGGCAGACGGTGTGGAACTACCAGAAGGAGCAGACCCCGGAGACCGAGTCCGCCATCCGTGCGGCGCTCACCCTGGACGTGACCCGCTGGCAGTACCTCACCGGCACGCCCGACGAGACCCTGGTCAGCCCGGACACCTGGCACCACGACTACGCCCTGTTGAGCCGCCCCGGCAACGACGACATCCAGCTCGCCCTGTTCCGCGACTACGCCACCAACCCGCCGCTCTACCCCCGCCTGCACGAGTACCTGCGCAGCAGTGGCGTACCGGTGCTGGCGGTGTGGGGCCGTGGTGACGAGATCTTCGGCCCGGACGGTGCGCGGGCCTTCGCCACCGACGCCACCGACGCCGAGATCCACCTGCTCGACGGCGGGCATTTCCTGCTCGAAAGCGCCGGCGACGAGGTTGCCACGATCATCCGCGACTTCCTCGGCCGCCGGCTGTCCGTGGCCATGCCCGACAGTGGGAAGGCGACCACGCGGTCCAGGAGTTCCTGATGACCAGTCCTGCTCCGCGCCCCGATGACGTGGACACGTTGCGGCAGATCTTCGAGGAACGCTCCGGCGTCCTGCTCCGGTACCTCAAACGAATCAACATCTACCGGCCGCAGATCGTCGAAGACCTCCTGCAGGAAACGATGCTGAAGGTCTGGCGGCACATCGGCGACGTCCCCGTCGACGAGGACCACATCCAGCCATGGCTCTTCACGATCGCTCGCAACGTGTCGGCGGACGAGGCGCGCAAGCGCGTACGGCGGCCCCAGGAGTTCCCGGGCGAACGCGAACTACAGAACTACTCCTCGCCAGCGGACCCGATGGACTTCGTGGTGGCCCGCGAGTCCATGCTGGACGCGTTCCGCAAGCTGAGCCCCGAGCGCCGCAGAGCGTTCGAGGAGGTCTACCTCCAGAGCCGCAGCGCAGGCGACGCCGCCGACCTCCTCAGCGTGCCGATCGGGACGGTCAAGTCGCGAGCCTTCCACGCGATGAGCTCCCTGAGATCAGCGGTTCTCTCCGCCTGACGATGCCGGCACGCCGAGCCCGGGGCTGGCCGGTGGACCTGCGGAAGCGGACGGCAAGGCTCTCACCCGACCGGACCGGTCACGAGGAAAGCGAAGCGGCAGGTGCGACAAGCGATCAAGTCCGACTCGATGACGTCGATGGTGATGACGCCCCTCGGGACGACGGCGCGCCGCAGGTTTCCCCGTACCCGATCCGCCGATGCCACGCTCCTCGTCGCCGCCGTCGCCGTCGCTCTCGTCTGGGCGAACCTGCCCTCGCTCGACTACGACGGCTTCTGGTCCTGGATCTTGACCGTCCAGCTCGGCCCCTGGGCGGCGCACCTCGACCTACGCACCTGGGTCAACAGCGGGTTGATGACGGTGTTCTTCCTCGTCGTCGGTCTCGAAGCGCGCCAGGAGTTCGACCTGGGCGATCTGCGCGAGCGGCGACGCCTGGCCCTCCCGGTGCTCGCCGGCGCCGCGGGGATGGTGATTCCGGTCAGCATCTATCTGATCGTCAACCACGGGGGAGCCGGCGCCGCGGGCTGGGGAATCGCGATGTCCACCGACACGGCGCTCGCGCTGGGAGCTTTCTCGCTGATCGCGGCACACGCGCCGGAGCGAATCCGAACCTTCGTCCTGACCGTGTTCGTCGTCGACGACCTGGTTGCCCTGATCGTGATCGCCCTCGCCTACAGCGAGCACATCGCGGTGCCGGGCATGGTGGTGGCCGTGGTGGCCTACGCCGGCCTGCTGGCAGGCCGGCGCCTGCCGCACCGGCTCCGAGGCTGGAGCTTCGCGCTGGGTACCGTCCTGACCTGGGCTGGGCTGCTCTCGGCCGGCGTCGACCCGGTGGTCGCCGGGCTGGCGGCAGGGCTGGCCACGACGGCGTACACGCCCAGCCGCACCGAGCTTCAGGAGGCAACCAGGCTGGTCCGGCTGTTCCGGGAGCAGCCGTCGGCGAAGCTGGCGGCCGTGGCCACCCGGGGCCTGACTGGTGCGCTGTCGGCCAACTCCCGGATGCGCCATACCCTGCACGCCGCGACCAGCTACGGGATCGTCCCGCTGTTCGCGCTGGCCAACGCGGGCATCGTCATCGACGGTGACTCGCTGCGCCAGGCCCTCCGATCGCCGATCACGATCGGCGTCGTCCTCGCCTACGTCGTGGGCAAGCCGGCTGCCGTCGTCGTCACCTCCTGGCTGGCGGAACGCCTCAGCGGAGGCTCGCTGCGCCCACCCGTCGGTTGGGGCGCGGTCCTGGAGAGCGGCACGATCGCCGGGATCGGCTTCACGGTATCGCTGTTGATCGCCAACCTGGCCTTCACCGGTGATGCGCTCGACCAGGCGAAGACCGGGATCCTTGCGGCGGCGGCCGGTGCGGCTCTGTTGAGCTTCGCCGTCTACCGCGTCATCGAGACCCTTCCGGCGGGAGTACGGGCGCGGGCGCTGCTCGGCACGGCGGGGCGGCTCGTCGACCTGGCCGAGCCGGTGGACGACAACCGTGACCACATCCAAGGCCCTTCCACCGCCGTCGTCACCGTCGTCGAGTACGGCGACTTCGAATGCCCGTGGACCGCGATGGTCGGGCCCACCGCCCAGGAGTTGCTCGTCGCGAACACCGACGTGCGGTACGTGTGGCGGCACCTGCCGCTGCCGGACGTCCATCCGTACGCGCAGACAGCGGCCGAAGCAGCCGAGGCCGCCGGGGACCAGGACGCCTTCTGGCCAATGCACACCCTGCTGCTCGACCGCCAGGACCGGCTCGCCCCCGAGAACCTGATCGGGTACGCCGAGCAGCTCGGCCTCGACCTCGACCAGTTCCGCGACGACCTGGCCCGCCACCGGCACGAGGCCCGGGTTCAGCGCGACATCGATTCGGCCGACCGCAGCGGTGTGGCCGGCACTCCCACGTTCTTCGTCAACGGCCGACGTCACGACGGACCTCAGGACCTCACCACTCTCAATCGCGTCATCGAGGAGGCGCGGGCCCAGGCCACCGTCGTGCACCGCTGATCAACTCCGCCTGGCGGCCCTCGACGGCGTCCGCCTGAATCCCGAGAAGGAACCGAGTCATGAACACCGACCTGCACAACCGAACAGTCCTGGTCATTGGCCGGGCCGGCGGCATTGCCGGCGCGATCGTCACCGCCGTACGCGCCTGCGGCGCCACAGTGGTGGTCGCCTCCCGCAACCGTGGTGCCCTGGCGGACGCGTACGGCGAGGAGCTGACCGTCGAATCCGTCGACGTCACGGATGAGGCGAGCGTGGCGGCGCTCGCTCAACGGATGGGTCGTGTCGACCATGTCGTGTCGACAGCATCGGCCCGGGCTCGCGGACGTCTGGGCGACCTGCAACCGGCCGCCGTGCTGCAGTCCCTGTCGACCAAGGTGCTCGGCCCGATCCTGCTGGCCAAACACCTCGGGCCGCGGATGCCGCAGGACGGCAGCTTCGTCTTCTTCTCCGGCGCGACGGCCCGCAAGCCGGTGCCGGGCATGCTGGCGGTCGCAGCCACCAACGGCGGCGTCGACGCGGTCACCCGGGCCCTGGCCGTGGAACTCGCACCGCTGCGGGTGAACGCGGTCTCGCCGGGCACCATCGACAGCGGTGCCTACGACGCGCTCGGCGAGGAGCAGAAGGCCGAGCTCTTCGCGAGTCGGGCGGCCCGCAACCCGGTCGGTCGCGTGGGCGAGCCGGACGATGTCGCCCGCGCGGTCCTCCATGCCCTCACGAGCACCTTCACGACCGGCACCACGCTGGCCGTCGACGGTGGCGAGACGTTGGTCTGACGACGGTGCCCCAGTAGCCCCACGTTCGTTTCGGTTCAAGGTCAGGGGAGTGGCGATGGAACAAGGACGTGGCACCGATCTGCCGACAGGCGCGGCCGCCGACGGACGGCACGGGACGAGTCCCGCACCCCTGTCGATTCTCGATCTGGTCATCAGGGGCACCGGGAGCCAGCCGGCCGAAGCGCTCCAACTGACCACGACCCTGGCGCAGGCCGCCGAGCGTTGGGGTTATCGGCGCTTCTGGGTCGCCGAGCACCACAGCTTCCCCGCCTCCAGCAGCCCGGCCCCTGCCGTCCTCCTTGCCCATCTGGGTGCCGCGACCCGCTTCATCAGGTTGGGGTCGGGAGGGGTCATGCTCACCAACCACGCGCCACTGATCGTGGCCGAGCAGTTCGGCGTCCTGAACGCTCTCCACCCCGGCCGTATCGACCTGGGTGTCGGCCGAAGTCCCGGCGGTCTGCCGTCGGTCATGCGGGCGCTGCGTCGCAGCGGCGAGGGCTCGGACGGCAGCGCTTTCGGCGACGACGTGGAGGAGCTTCTAGGCTTCCTTCGGAACAACTTCCCGGAAAACCATCCCTACCGGCGCGACAACGTGCACGTGGTGCCGGCGGCGCCCAGCCTTCCCGTCTGGACACTTGGCTCGGGAACCACGGGTGCGGAGGTGGCCGCACGCCTCGGCCTGCCATTCGCCGCTGCCTTCCACATCAATCCCGTGCAGTCCCTGCGGGCCGTCGACGAGTACCGGAGAACGTTCCGGCCGTCCGCTGCCCTGGCCACACCACACGTGATGGTCTCCGTGAACGTCACCTGCGCCCCGACCGCGCCCGAAGCGGAACGTCTGGCCCGGCCGGGTGCGCTGATGATGATGCTTGCGCGGCAGGGGAGGCAGACCGCCCTGCCCAGCCCGGACGAGGCGGAGAGCCGCCCGTACGCGCCGGAGGAGAAGGACTTCGTCGACAGCTGGCTGGGCAACGTCATCCACGGAACGCCCGACACGGTGCGCGCAGGTCTGACAGAACTGCAGAGGCGAACCCAGGCCAACGAACTGATGCTCACCTCGTTGATCTACGACCCCGCCGACCGGGTACGTTCCTTCAGCCTCGTCGCCGAGGAGTTCGGACTTGCCCCAGCTCCTTCCTGACCCCGGCCGGCGGCGACGACGGCCCGAGCCGGTGGGCGCAGCTGTTCGTCGAAGAGCCGAACGTCACCGACGCCGAGTGGTCGAAAAGGGTGGGACCGTGGGCGGGCGAGATCGAACTCGCCCGCCCACTGCTGTGGCGCGTCCCGTCGGGGTGCCTACCGCTTCCGTACCGTCAACGTCTGGTAGTCGGCGGCGTGGGGTCGATAGGTCGGGTTGCCGGAGTAGGCGACGTGGACCCGGTAGGCCCCGGGCGGCAGGTCGGCGGTCGGCAGTTCGACGACGGCCTTACCGTGCGCCAGTGGTACCACCTGCACGGTGCCGCCGAAGGTGACGGTGACCTCGCCGGTCGGGATCGGAGGGTGCTGCTTCGGTCCGCCCGCCGGCCCGACGGTCACGTTCAGTCGGAACGTGTCCCCACGGACAACCGACGCCGGTGTGGCCTTCGCCTTGACCCTGACGGCGGCCGGGCCGGAGGGCACCTCGAACGACGCCGTACCGTCCGACGCCTTCAGGTAGTCGAAGCCGAGGTACTCGGCCTTGACCGTCCGGGCACCCGCGGGCAGACCCGTCGGCAGCGTGACGGACGCCGCACCGTCGCTCAGGTGGGCGAGCTTCGACCACGCGCCGACGCTGACCCGTACCTGACCGCCGGTCTCGAAACCGTCGGCTGCCGTGACCGTCACGGTGGCAGTGGTCGTCTGGGCCCCACTCGCGTACGGCTCGACAGCCACCTCGGTCGTCGTAGCGACGTCGCTGTTCGGGATTCCGCGGATGTCGTTCCACTCGCGGACGGTCAGCGGGATCACGGTGCCGTGACGCGGACGGACGACACCCGCGTTGGTCATCGTGATCGCCTTGGCGTTCCACGTCGGAGCCTCGATGTTCTCGTGGCACGCGGCCTGGTAACCCCCACCGTTCGTGTACCGGTCACCCCAGAGGTAGAACTGGCTGGGGCAGGCGGTGTCACCGGGGTTGGCCTTGAAGATGACCGGTCCCTCGTACCCCTGGTTGGCGACCCACGTCGTGCGCCCCAGAGCCGGCGCGACCAACGTCCAGTTGTCGATGTCGCTGTCAAGGAAGTCGGTGTGCTTCTCCGAGAAGATGTCCGAGCCCTGGTTGCCGGCCTCGTTCTTGGTCACCCGGTAGTAGTTGTCGCCGACCCGGATCGCGGTCGTGTCGATCCGCGACAGCGGGGCCGGATCCTGCCAGACCCGGGGAGCGGAGAACGTCTTGAAGTCTCGTGTCGTGGCGTACCACATCTGCGCGTTGCCCTGACCGGTGCGGTTCACGGGGTCGTTCCACAGCGACTGGGCCCAGAACACGACGTAGGCGCCCAGTTCTTCGACCCACAGCGACTCTGGTGCGAAGGCGTTGCCGGCGTTGTCGGGCGCCACCTTCACGTGCCGTTGAGGGGTCCAGTTCACCAGGTCGTGCGACTCGAACACCTCGATGTACTGCGTGTCGTTGATGGCGTACCCGCCCTGGTCGTACCAGTTCAGGTCGGTGGCGATCATGTAGAACGTGTCGCCGTCGGGGGAGCGGACGATGTGCGGGTCACGAAGCCCCTGGTCGCCCAGCTGGGAGATGAGTGACGGCCGACCTCCGGTCAGACCGGTCCAGTCCAGAGCGGTGTTTCCGTTCGAGGTGGCGAACATGATCTGCTCGCCGTCGGCGATTCCCTCGCCCTTGAAGTACCCCATGAAGTACCGCTCGTACTCCTCCGAGCGCGGCATCGCGGTGATGGTCACCGGGAACGACTTCTTCTGCGAGGCCCTGCCCTTGGTGATGGTCGCCGTCAGGGTGGCGGCAACGTCCGCCCGGCCGAAGGCCGGGCGGCTGACCACGCCGGTCGGGGTGACGAGGCCGGTGGACGACCTCCAGGTGATCGTGGAGCCGAACTCGCCCTCGGCGGTGAGGTCGAGGTTTCCGCGTACGCCGTCGGCGCCGTCCACCCTCAGATCGAAGGCGTCCCGGTCGACAGCCTGCGCGTCGTCGAACTCGGCCTTCACCACCACGGGGATCTCTCGCGTGGCAACCTCCTGCGCGCCCTTGCGGACAGTCGCCGTGAGCGTGGCTGTCGCGTCGGCCTTTCCCTGTGCGGGCCGGGTGATCCGGCCGGTCACCGCGACCTTTCGGGCGCTGGCGACGGCCGGCGGGGTGTTGACCTCGACGACGGAGGGGTCGGAACTCGTCCAGGTGATGGCCGAGCCCGCCACGGAGCCCACCTTGGGCAGAACGAGGTCGCGTACGACGGCGCTGGTGCGGCCGAGGTCGATGGCCGCGGCGTCGGCGCGGACGCCGTCGGAGACGGTCTTCTCTGCCAGGAGCAGTGTCTCGTCGAGACTCACGGCCCGGTCGTACACGCGGAAGTCCCGGATCGTTCCGCGGAACGAGTAGTGACCCGCTGTCTGCGAGCGACCGAGGAAGTTGCAGTTGGTCCCCGCGGCGTTCACCGACGGCGCCGTCGTCAGGTTCGTCGACGTCGCGTGCAGCACACCGTCGAGGTAGACCCTGCCGGTCCAGCTCGTTCCGTCCGAGTTCAGTGACTGGGTGTAGGTGACATGGGTCCACGCTCCCTCGAGCATGCGGACCCTGCTCTGTTGGAGGTTCGTCGGGCCCACCGCCACGCGGAACCGCTGGGTGTTCGACGCGAAGATGGAGCCCTCGGCGCCGGTGTCGACGTCACACGAGCCGGACTTACGGCCGAAACCCCACATCTGGTGCTCGCCGACGTTCGCCGGGTCGACCCACACTTCGTAGTCCACCGTGAGGTTGGACATGCCGGCGGTGATGTCGTTCGGTAGCGCCACGTATGCGCCGTCGAGGGCGCTCTCGTAGGAGTCGGGGTTGAACCTGACTCCTTGGCCGGTCAGGGCCGCCTTCTCGGGATTCACGAGGGTGGCGTTCGCCGCCGCACCCGCGCTACCCGAGTTGACCAACGTCGTCCCACTGGTCTCATCGAGGGCGAAGTGATGCACCAGGCCCTCGGTGAGCTGCTCCTCGGCAGCGTACGAGGGCGTCGCCGCTATCGAGACCGAAAGAAGCGCACCCAGTGCCAGGACCGCGACACCTCTGCCCTTCCGACTCCGCCCGAGACGCGGTCTTGGCTGTCGCAGTCTCAATTGATCCTCCTTGGCCGGGGGTGCGTTTCTCTCCAAACTGGACGGGCCGGTTAACGCTAACTACGGGGTGCTGCCGGGTCAACGCGATGCGTTGCAGGCAAGCCCCCGCAGGCCCGCGCCTGATGGGCTCCCAACCGCTCGACCGGTCGAGGGCTGGACGGTGATCCGATACGCGGTCGTCCGGGGCGGGTCGGCCTGGGCGGCCGAGGCGCCAGTGGCGTGGTGTCACGTCCGCTGGTGACGTGGTGTCACTGTTCGCTCGCCGGTGAGCACCGAATAGTGGGGTGGTCACCGCACCATTGCCGCTTACGCCCGCGTCGATCGCGGCGGCCGCGGCGGCGCTCAGCGCGTAGGCGCTGCGTCCGGCCCGCCGTGGCCGACCCGTTGACCGGCCGATTCGGCACAGGTCACGACATACCACGCTCGTTACGTTGATCCACCGGATGCGCCGCCGCGCTCGGGAGCTGGACGGTGCTTCGTCGGACCCTGCCCAGGGTGTGACGCTCGTTGAGCCGACCGGCAGGCCGGGGCGCGACCGATAACCAGGAAGGACCCGCCCATGACCGCGTCGATGATCTCCAAGCCCGACTTCACCGGGCTGCGTGCGATGTACATCAACTGCACCCTCAACCGTTCTCCCGGCCGTAGCCACACGCAGGGGTTGATCGATCGCAGTGTGGCGATCATGGAGGCGAACGGGGTCGCCGTGGACCAGATCCGCGCCGTCGACCACGACATCGCCACCGGCGTCCGACCCGACATGACCGAGCACGGGGCGGACAGCGACGAATGGCCCGCGTTGCTGACCCGGGTGCTCGCCGCCGACATCCTGGTCATCGCCGGGCCGATCTGGCTCGGCGACAACAGTTCGGTGACCCGTCGGGTGATCGAGCGGCTCTACGGCTACTCCGGCGTGCTCAACGAGCAGGGCCAGTACGCTTACTACGGGCGGGTCGGGGGCTGCCTGCTCACCGGCAACGAGGACGGCCTGAAGCACTGCGCGATGAGCATTCTCTACAGCTTGCAGCACATCGGCTTCACCGTCCCACCGCAGGCCGACGCGGGCTGGCTCGGCGAGGTCGGCCCCGGCCCCTCCTACCTCGACGAGGGCTCCGGCGGGCCGGAGAACGACTTCACCAACCGCAATACCGCGTTCATGACCTACAACCTGCTCCACCTCGCGTCGATGATGCGCGGCGCTGGAGGCTTCCCGGCCTACGGCAACCAGCGCACGGCCTGGGACGCGGGAGTTCATCCGGACGCCGCCAACCCCGAGTACCGCTGACGCCGACGACCGGCCACGACAACGACTTCTGTCACCCTCTCGTGACAGCGCCAAGGATGTGAGTAGTGATGACGAGCCCGGCAACGACGACCTGGCCGAGCCTGCGGGTCTCGGACTGGACCGCCACCCGCGACACCCTGCACATGTGGACCCAGATCGTGGGCAAGATCCGGATGGCACACGCGCCGTTTCTCAACCACTGGTGGCAGGTGCCCCTGTACGTGAGCCCGCGCGGGTTGACGACCTCCGCCATCCCGTACGGCACGGGAGCCTTCGAGATCGAGTTCGACTTCATCGGCCATCGGCTCGACGTGCGGACCAGCGACGGCGGCACGCGGAGCCTCGCGCTCCGGCCGATGCCGGTCGCCGAGTTCTACTCGCGGGTCATGGCCATGCTCGACGAGCTCGGGATCGAGGCCCCGATCCGGCCGTACCCCAACGAGGTCGACCCGGCGATCCCGTTCGCCGAGGACCACGAGCACGCCTCCTACGACGGCGACGCGGCCGCCCTGTTCTGGCGTCAGCTGTTGCAGGCGAACCGGGTCATCGGCGAGTTCCGGTCGCATTTCGTGGGCAAGGTCAGTCCGGTGCACTTCTTTTGGGGCGGGATGGACCTCGCCTGCACCCGCTTCTCCGGCCGGTCGGCCCCGCCGCACCCCGGGGGTGTGCCCAACTGCGGGGACTGGGTGATGGTCGAGGGCTACTCCCGGGAACTGTCCAGCTGCGGGTTCTGGCCCGGCGGCGGCGAGGAAGGCGCCTTCTACTCGTACGCCTACCCCGCGCCCGACGGGTTCGCCGAGCGGCAGATCGGTCCCGAAGGCGCCTACTACAGCTCCGAGTTCCAGCAGTTCCTGCTGCCGTACGAGGTGGCCCGCGCCGCACCGGACCCCGATCGCGCGGTCGCCGAGTTCCTCCGCACCACCTACGAAGCCGCCGCGGACCTCGGGCACTGGGACCGCTCCGTGCTGGAGGACGACCCCCTCCGGTGGCATCGTGGTCCCGCCCGGTGAGGACCGTCAACGGCGACGTTCGTGCTCACGGCATGGTGAAGTCGGCGAAGTCGAAGCCCGGACTCACCACACAACTGACCAGGACGTGCTCGTCGCCCGCCGGTTTCGCCGACTGCCACTCGCCCGCCGGAACCAGGATCTGCGGGCACTCGGCGCTCAGGATCGTCGGCCGACTGTCCCTGCCGACTGTCAGCGCCAACGGCCCACCCGAGTGCCAGAACCAGATCTCGTCCGACCGAACGGTGTGCCAGGCCGACGAGTCACCCGGCTCGAGGAGAAAGAGGATCGCGGTCGCGGCGGCACGGCTGCCCGGGTAACCATCGGGCTCGAACGTGACAGCGGACCGATAGGTTTCCCGGAACCAGCCGCCTTCGGGATGCGGGCGCAGATCGAACTGTTCGGCGAGCGGCGGACGTACGGACATGAGGGCCACTGTAGTGGCCGACACCGCCGAGGGGCGCGGCACCGAGCCGCGCCCCTCGCTGACGGGAACGCCAGCGCCGGGCGTCGGCGGGCGGTCCGTCAGCGGGGAACACGCACCGGGTTCGATCAGCGGTTGTCGTCGGGTCCCAGCGCGTCGCGGCGCCAGGTGTACCAGCCACGGCAGAGCAGGTAGGCGACGAGGGTGGTCAGCGACACGAGTCCATCGGCGATCAGGGTGCGGTCCGCGTGGGGGACATCCAGGATGAACGCGGCCTGGATGGTGACGGCGATCTTGTGGAACAGCAGAAGCTCCCACATGCCGCGCTGCTTCCGTGGCGCGACCGCCAGCAGAGCCCACATCCCGGCGAAGACGATGTAGGCGCAGGTTCGCCAGTACTCGGTCAGGATCAGGTCATCGGAGAGGCCGCCGAGGCGGGTGACGCCCTCGACGAACGGCACCAGGGTCGCGGCTGCCGTGATGGCCATCAGGATGCGCCCGGTTCGATCCTGCCAGCGGGTCGGTGCTGTGGCGGCGGTGGTGGCGACGTCGGTCTGGGTGGTCATGTAGCTTCCCCGTCTGCTCGATCACGTCGTACTCGTGGACGGGAAGATCATCCGTCAGCGGGGCGCGGCACCGCGTCGGTGGAAATTGCCTAGTCGCCCGCGTGGCCGGCGCGGCTCCCGGTGAGACCGCACGCCGTCGTGGTGGCGCGGGTGATCCGAAGGTAGGTAGTTGTCGCCGACGCGACGGACGTGCCGGCCGCGACATGGTCATTCCCACGACATGTCGCACCGAGTCGAAGGTCTTCGGGAAGAGGGTGGGCGCGTGCGGAGCGATCCGATCGAGTACGACAAGCGGTTCGCGCTCGGTGCGGGTGCCAGCGATGCGGGGTGCACGATCGACCGTACGTGGCTTCTGTTGCCGACCGGTCGAGTTGTCGCCACGGATCCGCTCGGAGGACCGTACGACGAACCACCGGCCCCCTTCGTCCAGGCAGTGCCGGCCGGCCGTTACCGGGTGGACCTGCTGATGATGGACGGACTCGTCGCCGCGGCACGGCTCTGTGTGCGGGATGAGCGGGCGGCGACCTGGGAGGAGGCGTTGCCGGGGAGTCTTCGTGACGGCGACCCGGAGGTCGCCGGGTACGACGTCAATGCCGGTGCGGGTTGTTTCACCGACGAACAGACCTTCCGCCAGCTCCGCGAGGAGTCCGACAGCGGCTGGAAGCTGACCCTCCTGGAGGATCTGGCCTGGCTGCGCGACGGACCCACCGTCATACCGCGCTGCGAGGTGGATGGCTGCTCCGGCGACGAGGGCGACGAGAACGTTCTGGTCGCGTTCGCGTCCGGCGAGGGCGACGGGACGTACCGGACCTGGGTCGGCCGCACGCGGCACGGAGAGATCACCTGCTTCGTGACCGACTTTCTCCTGTCCGACGCAGAGGCTGTCCCCCGGGCCGGGCAACACCTGACGGAGCCCGCACCGAGCTAGGCTCCCGGCGTGATCCGGATCCGATTCGACGACTCCTCGATCGACCGCACCCGGATCGCCGTCAGCCCGATCACCGAGCTGGTCGGCGGCTTGGAGATGGTGCATCGCGAACGGAGCCGCCGGGCTGCGCCGTGGCCGTACACGGCATGGGTCGGGCGGGCCCGTGAGGTGCTGCGGACGGTCCCCGAGACGGCTCCGCTGAAGATCTACGCGCAGCTGTACGGCGAGAGTCACAACCGGCCGACCCCGGACGTGTTCACGCCGGTGCCATCGGCGGCGCACTCCACCGTGAGTGAGCAGCTCGACGACCTGCGCCACACGCCGCACGCCGTCGTGCGGGAACAGTTCGCGAAGCACTATCCGCAGGAGCTGCCCGCCTTCCTCGCGCCCTACCGTGACGACCCGGATCGCGCCTTCGGCCGTCTCGCCGATGCCCTCGCCGCGTTCTGGCAGCTCACGACCGCCGCGCACTGGCCGGCAATGCGGACCGCGCTCGACGAGGAGGTGCTTCTGCGCGCCCGCACGCTTGCCGTGGCCGGCCCCGAGGCCCTGCTGAGCGGCCTGCGCGGACCCGCGCGGTGGGAGCGGCCCGTGCTGTCGCTGTCGAGGCAGCACGAGTCGGTGCTCGATGCGCGCGGGCGGCGGCTGGTGTTGGTGCCCGTGCTGCTCCTGCAGAACAGGATGACCTGCTCGACCGACCACCCCGAGGTCCTGATGGTGACATATCAGGCCCGGGGTGCGGCAGCGCTGGCCGAGCGCCCGGCGCCACCCGATCGCGAGCGCGATCGGCTCGCCCGGCTGATCGGGTCTGGTCGGGCCGCCGTGCTGCGCGCCCTGACCGAACCCACGACCACCACGAGCCTGGCCGCGGCTCTCGGCCTGTCGTCCGGCACGGTTTCCGAGCACCTCAGTGCCCTGCGAGAGGCCGGCGCGGTCAGCCGGACGCGGTTCGGGCGGCAGGTCTTCTACGCGCGCCGGCCCGAGGGCGACACGCTGCTGGCTACGTTCGAGGATTCGGCATCCGCCGAGTAGTTGGAAGCCGCCGAGGGCGACTCCTAGCGTCCGGAGTCATGCACCCCGTTCTCGCGGGCATCCTGCACCGCAGGGCACGCCCGCTCGCCCTTGCCTGTGCCGCCTCGGCCGGTCACCAGATCTGCGAGGCCCTGATCCCACTGGCCATCGGGCTGACCGTCGCCCACGCCGTCGACGGTGGCCCGCCCATGTCTATCGTCCTGGCTGTCGGGGGAGTGCTGACCCTGTTCGCTGTGCTCGCGACCGGCGGTGGCATCAACTACTGGAGGCTGACCTCCGACACCACCCGGGAAGCCCACCACCTGCGCATCCACGCCGCCGGCCGCATCCTGAGCGGCGGCGTCGGCGCGGAGCGGCTGCCCGGGGACCTGTCGACGGTCCTGGTCTCCGACGCCAAAGCCACCGCCGAGGTGCTGCGGGCGGCCGTGCTGCTGGTTTCGGGAACAGCCGGACTGCTCGTCACCGTCGCCGTGCTGCTCTCCATCGACCCCTGGCTCGGCCTCGGCGTCGCCGCCGGGGTGCCCGCGCTCGGGCTTGCCGTCAGCCGACTCAGCCCCGTGCTTGAGCGGAGGATCGCCCAACGGCAGCGCACCGCCGGGTCAGCCGCCGCCCTCGCCGCCGAACTGGTCCAGGCCCTGCGACCGCTGCGCGGCTTCGGCGGCGTCGGGGAGGCGGTCCGCCGCTACCGTACGGTGAACCTGACCTCCCGCGATGCGGCGCTCCGAAGCGCGACGGCAGCAGCGGCCGCCGAAGGCATCGGCGCGGTGGCCAGCGGCCTCGTGCTGGTCGGCACCACCGCCGTCGCGGCCTCCATGACGCTCTCCGGACGCATCGACGTCGGCGGCTTCGTCACCGTCGTGGCCATGGTCTCGTTCGCCGGCGAGCCGGTCGACCGTATCGCCGCCGGCATCAAGCAGTTGGCGATCTCCAGGGCCAGCGCCATCCGTGTCGCCGTCCTGCTCGACGCCGCGCAGCCGACCCGCGACGACCCGACCCGCGCGGATGCCGCTCACGGTCTTGCCGTGCGCGAGGGTGAACTGCTTGGCGTCGTCGCCACCGGCACCGGGTCCGCCGACGCCCTGATCACCGCTCTCGCGGCGACGCACCCGGACGCGCTGGTGGAGCCGCATGTGGTGCACCTGTTCGGCCGCACCCTCACCGAGGCCCTCGACACCGGCCGCGACACCGAACCGGCCACCCTGCGTCGTGCCCTCGGCGCGGCACAGGCCACCGACATGACCGGGGCGCTGCTCGACGGCGGCGCCAACCTCTCTGGCGGACAGCGCCAGCGGGTGGCGCTCGCCCGTGCCCTGGCAGCCCAGCCGTCGCTGCTGATTCTGCGCGACCCGCTCACCGCAGTCGACGCGGTCACCGAAGACCGGGTTGGCGCGGGACTGGCCGCCATGCGAGGCAGCAGCAGCACCGTCATCGTGACCACGTCCCCCACGATGCTCGTCCGTTGCGACCGTGTCGCCTTTCTGTCCGGGGCCGGGGCCGCGCACGTGTCCACCCACGATCGGCTCGTCACCGACGCCGGCTACGCCGCGGCGGTCCTGCGATGATGACGCTCCCGATCGCCACCGGCCGGCAGAGCGTGACTCTGCTCGCCAGGGCCCTGAGGCCCCATCGAGGCGCAGTCGTCGCCGCCCTGCTCTGGACCGCGCTGAGCGCCGCCGGTGCCGTCGCCGCCCCGCTGCTGCTGGGCTGGCTGGTCGACGCGGTCCGCGCCGACAGGGCACCGCACGCGACAGGCCTGGCCGCCGGGCTCTGCGCGGTAATCCTGGCTGGCACCGCCGCTACCGCCTTGTCAGTACGCGCCACCGAACGTCTCGGCGCGCACGTCGCGGCGGACCTGCGCGCCCTGGCGGTCCACCGCACCCTCGAGCTGCCACCGGCCGTACTCGAGAACGCCGGCCGCGGCGAGGTGGCGTCGCGGGTGACCGAGGACCTGGAGAATCTCGTCGCCTCGGTCCCGTTGGTGGCCGAGGTCATGCGCGCACTGGTCACCGTCATGCTGTCCACCGTGGGCTTCCTGACCCTGGACTGGCGGCTGGCGCTCGCCTTCCTGGTGGTCTTCCCGATCTACGCACTCAGCCTGGGTGTCTATCTGCCGCGGGCAGCCCTGCTGTGGGCACAGGAACGGTCGCTCGCCGCCGAGCGCGGACGGGTGCTGCTGGAGTCGCTTCAGGGCCGGGAGACCGTGTCCGCGTACCGGATGGCCGCGCTGCAGACCGAACGGCTGGCAACGGCGTCGCGGAACAACCTGGTCGCATCCCTGCGCGCGGCGCGCAGCTTCCTGTGGTTCAGCAAGAGCATGAACGCGGCCGAGGCGATCGGGCTGTCTGCCGTCCTGCTGACCGGATACTGGCTGGTCCGCGCCGACCTGGTCACCGTCGGCGCGGTGACCGCCGCGGCCCTGCTGTTCCACCGGCTGTTCACGCCGCTGGGGACCCTGCTCCTCTCCTTCGACGCCGTGCAGCGCGCCCAGGCATCGATGGCGCGTACCGCCGGAGTTCTGCTGGTGCCGCCGCCCGCCCCCGGCAGGCGAGTGCGACCCGGTACGCCGGGAACGGTCGCGGTCACGGTGCGCGGGCTGCGGCACGCGTACGACGGCGAATCCGACGTCCTGACCGGCATCGACCTCGACGTGCCGGCGGGTAGCTCGCTGGCGCTGGTCGGCGGCAGCGGCGCCGGTAAGACGACAGTGGCGAACCTGATCGCCGGCACCTTCCCCGCGAGCGCCGGCCGGATCACGCTGACCGGCCCAGACGCCCCGGTCGGCGTCGCTGAGCTGGACCGCGCCGTGCTGCGTGACTGGATCGGTCTGGTGTCGCAGGAGACACACGTCTTCACGGGCACCCTGCGCGACAACCTCACCTACGCCGCACCGGACGCCGGCGACGCCCGTCTTCTCAGCGCCCTGGCGGCGGTCGGCGCGAGCGACTGGGCGTCGCGCGACCTGTTGGACAGGGCAGCCGGCCCGCTGTCGCCCGCGCAGGCGCAGCAGCTCGCGCTGGCCCGGCTGCTGCTGCGCGACCCGCCCGTCGTCGTGCTCGACGAGGCGACCGCCGAAGCGGGCAGCGCGGGTGCCGGTGACCTGGACCGGGCGGCGGCAGCGCTCATCGAGGGCCGCACGGCCGTGGTGATCGCGCACCGGTTGACCCAGGCCCGTGGGTGCGATCGCATCGCACTGCTGGAGGCCGGAACCATCGTCGAGATCGGTACGCATGACGACCTCATCGCCCGTGGCGGGGCCTACACCGCCCTGTGGTCGGCCTGGTCGCACTCCGCGACGTCGACGACCTGACCCGCCGGCGGCGGCCGGTCGGGCGTACCTCCAGGTCTCCGGGCTGGCCGCGCGGCGACGTCGCGAGTTGTCGGGGCATGGTCCGGGAGTTCATCCTAAACGTCCACATTGGACAAACGTTCGGTGCCTGGCGGACCGTACGTCGCGCTGACATGAGGAGATCGCATGGCAATCCGATCCGGCCGGGCTTTGTCGTCCCCGGTGGTGTCACGACAACGAAGACTCCTGGCGGGCATTCTCTGTGTCCTCGTACTGTTGCTGGGACTGCCTCCCGGCCGGCCGGCGCTGGCCGCGGGCCTCGACCCCTGCGACCGGGGGGAGAGCGCGTTCACCCTGCCGACGGGAACGTCGGCCGGTGACGTCACACTGCGGCTGGGGTGCGCCAGGCACGCGGGCGACCTGCGGGCGTTGGCCGACAGCGACGACGACGCGATGTTCCAGATCACCGGTCACGGCGCCGAGTACCAGGACCATTTTCACGACTCCATGCAGAGGCTCACCGACGACTCGCGGCGGGCGAAGGCCAGCGGCACGTCGCTCGGCGAGTTCCTCGGGGACCGGTTCACGTTGCGCCTTCCCGGCGTCGTGCCGCCCACCGGTGAATGGGCGCCCCCTGCTCTCGACTTCGAAGGGAAGTTGGTCACCGTCGGCGCCACCCTCGTGGTGGTGATCCCGGTGGGGGAGGTCCAGGCGACCACGAACTGGTGGCAGAAGTCGATATCCCTCATCGGCGGTGCGGCGATCGGCTACCTGATCGATATCGTCTGCTTTGCCGCGGCAGGAGTTCTTCCCCCGCTCCTGCCCGCCTGTGCCATTCTCACCGGGTTCTTCGGTGGCCTCTTCGCCGACCTGTTCAACTCGATGTTCGAGGGCAAGTCGCTCGGCGACTACAACGTCTGGGTCGAGGCGATCTGTATGGCAATCCTGGGGGGCGCTATTGCTGGTCTGGCACCGTACGTTCAGGCGTGGGCCAAGGACTTCGGCGCAAGGCTCGCCGCGAAGCTGGACGATTATCTGGGCAGCGCGTTCCTCAGCATGCTCAAGTGGTTGCGTGCCGGTCAGTCGATTCTGTCGGCGTTCTCCTCCCTGCAGGCCGGGATGCGGCGGTTCATGCCGGCTCTGGCCGAGCGACTCGGCCAGGCGATCGGGCAGTCCTCCACCGAGCTGCGGGTCATGCCGCTCGGTGACTCGATCACCGCAGGTATGGAGAGTTCGGACAACAACGGCTATCGCCGAAAACTGTTCGACGCGCTGGACATCGTCGCCGGCGACGTCGACTTCGTCGGCTCGCAGGAGGCCGGCACCATGGACGACCCCGATCACGAGGGGCACCCCGGGTGGCGGATCGACCAGATCACACGGGTGGCCGACTGCAAGGTGGCACAGTACAAACCGAACGTCATCACACTGATGGCCGGCACGAACGACATCAACCAGAGCTACGACCTGTCGGCCGCACCGCAACGCCTCAAGAACCTCATCAACAAGGCGCTCGCCTACTCTCCCCGGGCCACTGTCGTTGTCGGCAAGCTGTTGCCCACCGACAAGTCCGGCCTCCAGCCCCGCATCGACGCCTACAACCCGGGAATCTACACCGTGGTGCGCGACCTGCGGGCCGAGGGCAAGCACGTCCTGTGGGCGGACACCAGCACAGTCCAGGCCAGTGAGGGCATGCAGAACGACGCCCACCCGAACGACGGCGGCTATGCGAAGCTCGCCCACGCCTTCTACTTCGGCATCCGGGAGGCCATGGACCAGGGCTGGATCCGGACGCCCGAGATGCCGGAGCCGGGCGAACCGTGCGACGCGACCGGCAACCCGGTCGACGACGGCACGGCGCTGGGGTCCGGTTGGAGCCGGATCGGCGTGATCGCTCCGGGCATGCAACGGCCGGCGAACTACGTCCGGACCGAGATCGCGGAGATGAACGGCGACCGGCGGCAGGACTACGTCCAGATCCGCCAGGACGGCTCGATCCGGGTCGCGATCAACACCGAGGACGAGCCCGGGCACATCACCTGGCCGCTCTGGCTCGGTGGCACCGGGGTGTTCAACCCCTGCTCCACGTGTGCGCAGGTCGGCACCGGCTCGAACCCACCCGAGTACGGCAACCAGATCCGCCTCGCCGACATCGACGGCAACGGCCGCGACGACGTCGTCTTCGTCAGCGAGGACGGCGCCATGGACGCCTACCTCAACCTCTCCCTCACGAACACCTCACCCCCGGGGTGGACCAAGATGGCGAACGCGGGCCCGGCGCAGTTGCAGGGCGTCAAGCGCGCGCACATCCGGTTCGCCGACGTCAACGGCGACGGGCGCGACGACGCCCTGCGCATCGGTGACAACGGCCGGGTCCACGCCTACTACAACACCGACGACGGGGACTCGGGCACGCTGATCAAGAAGCCGAAGTGGGTGGAGAAGCTGAGCTGGGCCCCCGGGGTCAACGGCGCCTCGCTCAACAGCCTCCGCTTCTCCGACGTCGACGGCGACCGCCGGGCCGACTACCTCATGGTCGGCACCGACGGCAGCGTCCACGCCTTCCTCAACCGGGGCGGCAAGGACGCCGGCGGCTTCGAGCAGCACCTGAACTGGTCCAACGCCTCGCACTACCCGCGCGAGTACGTCCAGTTCAACGACGTCACCGGTGACGGTAAGGCCGACTACCTGGTCGTCTACCGCCAGGGGGCGGTCCGGGCCTGGCTCAACCGCGGCGGCAACCTCTGACCGTGGCGGGCCGCCGTCCACCCGGACGGCGGCCCGCGCCAGGGCGCACGTTGTCGGCTCCACCCCCCTGATGAAACAGGCCTCAGGCGTCGCGGCGCAGCGTGAACCAGAAGGTCGGCACCGGGTTGGTGCCCGGCGTGACGTCGGTCAGTTCCCAGCCGGGGAACCTGGCGCGGAGCTCGTCGGCGGTGACGCCCGCCGCCCACGACGTGATGTCGGGCATCGGATTGCCGAGCGGCTCGGGGCCGTACCCGAACATCAGCAGTCGTGCTCCGGGGGCGGCGCGCTCGGTGAGCCCGGCGGCGTAGGCGTCGCGGCGGTGCAGCGGGATGCCGCAGTAGCAGCTCAGGTCGAAGAACAGGTCGAAGGGACCCGGCACGTCCAGCTCGTCGAGGCGGGTCGCGTCTCCGTGCCGTAGGTGTAACGCCACTCCCGCCTCCGCGGCCTTCTCCCTGGCCTGGTCGACGGCGGAGTCGATCAGGTCGATGGCTGCCACCTCCCAGCCGTGCCGGGCGAGGTAGGTGGCGTTGGTCCCGGTGCCGCAGCCGAGTTCGAGGGCGCGGCCGGGCGGCAGCGCAGCGTTCCCCTCCACCAGGGCGACCAGTTCGGGTGGCGTCACGCCGGTGTCCCAGGGTGGCTTGCCGGTGCGGTAGTAGCTCTCCAGTGCGCGGTGGACGGCCTCCTCCTCCGGGTCCCGCCGCGTTGGGGCCGGGTCCGGCTCCGGCTTCTGGATGGCGTGGGGATGGTCCATCGTCTCCTCCAAATTTAGAGTCAAACTCTAGTGACCGTCTCTAGATATAGACTCGCGACATGGACAAAGTCAAGCGGCCGGACAAGCGGACCGAGCGCTCGCGCCGCACCCGTGAGAAGGTCGTCGAGGCGGCTCGCGAGCTGTTCCTCGCGCAGGGTTACGGGGCGACGAGCCTGCAGGAGGTCGCGGACCGTGCGGGCGTGGCCGTCCAGACGGTCTACTTTGTCTTCCGCAACAAGCGCACGCTGTTCAAGGACGTCGTCGACACGTCCATCGCCGGGGACACCGAGCCGGTGGCCACGATGGACCGCGAGTGGTTCCGTGCCGCGTGCGCCGAGCCCACGGCCGCCGGGCAGTTGCGCGCGCACGTGCACGGCACCCGCGAGATCCTCGGCCGGGTCGCTCCGATCATGCCGCTGATCGCGGCCGCGGCAGCCACCGATCCCGAGATCGCCGCACAGTGGCCGGACGGCCCCGACCCGCGTTACACGGTGCACCACGCAGCCGCAGAAGCACTGGTCGGCAAGCCCGACACCCGTCCTGGCCTCTCCGTCGAGATGGCGGCGGACCTGCTGTTCGGCCTGCTCAGCCCGCAGCTCTATCTGATCTTCGTCCGCGACCGGGGCTGGTCACCGGACACCTGGGAGGAGTGGACCCGCGCCGCCCTGACCTCCCACCTCTGCGCCGACGCCGGCTGAGCGGACCGGCCTCACGGCCACGGAAACCGAGTGCGCACACCGAGAGATGCACCGCCGGATCGGCTGGTGACACGCTCGTGCAACGCCACCGGTCGATCCGCTGCGCCCGACGGAACGGGCACTTCGGCGTCGCCGGGCGGACCGGCGCGTGGCCGAAACACTCCGCCGAAACTGGGAGTCATCCATGGACAGTTGCCCGTTCTCTCTGGACACCACCGGAAAAGATATCCACGGTGAGGCCGCGAAGCTGCGTTCGCAGGGTGCCGCTACTCAGGTGGTCCTGCCCGGTGGCGTGGTGGCGTGGTCGATCAACAGCTATGCGGTGATCAAGCAACTGCTCACCGATCCGCGGGTGACCAAGAGCGCCCGCAACCACTGGCCGGCGTTCATCAACGGCGAGATCCCGCCGGACTGGGAGATGATCAGCTGGATCGCGATGGACAACATGGTCACCGCGTACGGCAAGGACCATGTGCGGCTGCGCAAGCTGGTCGGCAAGGCGTTCACCCCGCGGCGTACGGAGGCCATCCGACCGTGGATCGCCAAGATCACCGAGGAGCTTCTCGACGGGCTGGCCGCCGCCGCCCCCGGTGAGGTGGTGGACCTGCGTGAGCGGTTCGCGTACCCGTTGCCGGCCCGCCTGGTGGCCGACCTCATCGGCATGTCCGAGGAGGCCCGCGCCAAGACGGCGAAGGTGATCGACATGATGGTCGACACCACCGTCACCCCGGAGCAGGCGCAGGCCGTGCTGGCCGGATGGCGCGGTGCGATGGCCGATCTCATCGCCAGCAAGCGGGAGAACCCGGGTGAGGACATCACCAGCGACCTCATCGCCGCGCGCGACGAGGACGGTTCCCGGCTCAGCGAGGAGGAGTTGACGGACACCATCTTCGCCATCCTGGGCGCCGGCTCCGAGACCACCATCAACTTCTTCGACAACGCCATCACGGCCCTGCTCAGCGACCCGGAGCAGCGGGACCTCGTGCTGTCCGGCGAGGCCACCTGGAACGACGTCATCGACGAGACGCTGCGGGTCGAGTCGCCGCTGGCGCACCTGCCGTTGCGGTACGCCGTCGAGGACATCGAGCTGGACGGCGTGACGATCCCGCAGGGCGATCCCATTCTGATCAACTACAGCGCGGTCGGTCGTGATCCCGCCCTGCACGGCGACGACTCCGACCGCTTCGACCTGAGGCGCGCCGACAAGGAGCACCTCTCCTTCGGCCACGGACCGCACTACTGCCTCGGCGCCGGGGTGGCCCGGGCGGTCGCGACCACCGGTCTCTCCTCGCTGTTCGAGCGCTTCCCCGACATCGCGCTGGCGGTGCCGGTCGCCGACCTGCAGCCGTTGCCCACCTTCATCATGAACGGCCACCGGACGCTGCCGGTCCGGCTGACCGCCCCCGTACCCGCTGCCTGACAACCACCGACGACCTGAGGGAGCCGCCGTGCTGACCACCACCGACACACCCAGGCGCGAGGAGATCGTCGCGCGCGTCACGGACCTCGCCCCGCTGCTGCGCAAGAACGGCGTGCAGGCCGAGCGGGACCGCCGACTGCCCGACGAGACGATCGAGGCACTGGCCGACGCCGGGGTCTTCAAGCTGCGGGTGCCGAAGCGGTTCGGCGGCTACGAGGCCGACACCCGCACGCTCGCCGACGTCGCGACCGCGCTCGGCCGGGCCGACGGTGCCACCGCGTGGACCGCCTCCGTCTACTGGATTCCGACGTGGATGGCCGGCCTGTTCCCCGAGGCGGTGCAGGAGGAGGTTTTCTCCACGCCGGACGTGCGGATCTGCGGCACCCTGAGCCCGTCCGCCATGGCGGTCCCGGCCGACGGCGGCATCGTCGTCAACGGCAAGTGGGGCTTCATCAGCGGCGCGTTGCACAGCCACTGGCAGGAGATCATCGCGGTGCTGGTCGGCGGTGACGGTCCGCCGATGCCGGTGATGGCGCTGGTGCCGACCTCCGAGTTGCAGATCGTCGACGACTGGCACACGTCCGGCCTGCGCGGCACGGGCAGCGTCAGCACCGTCGCCCAGGACCTGTTCGTGCCGGCCGAGCGGTTCCTGCCGCTGCCGGTGGCGCTCCAGGGCCGGACCGGACCGGACGCGGCCGGCGCGCCCGCCATGTACCGGGCGCCGCTGCTGCCGGTCGCCTCCGCGTCGTCGGTGGGCACCGTGCTGGGCCTGGCCCGCGCGGCCGGTGAGACGTTCCTCGAGCGGCTGCCCGAGCGCAAGATCACCTACACGGGGTACGAGAAGCAGGCCGAGGCGCCGCTGACCCATCGCCAGGTGGCCGAGGCGGAGCTGAAGACCGACGAGGCCGAGTTCCACGTGCACCGCCTCACCGCGCAGGTCGACGACAAGTCGGCCGGCGGCCAGCCGTGGAGCCTGGCGGAGCGCGCCCGGGCCCGGGCCGACCTGGGGGCCGCGTGCCGCCTGGCGAAGGAGGCGGTCGGCATCCTCGCCGGCGCCAGCGGTGGCTCCTCGCTCTACGACGACGTGCCCATCCAGCGCATCGCCCGCGACGTGCAGGCGGTCAACCTGCACGCGCTGATGAACCCGGACACCAACACCGAGTTGTACGGCCGGATCCTGTGCGGCCTCGAACCCGACACCCTCTATCTCTGAGCCGCCGAGAAAGGACACCAGAATGACCACGAGCACCTTCAACGCCGACGCTCAGGCCGCCGTGGCCGCGGTACCGCGGCACATCGTCGCCGCGTGGGCGGAGCACGACGCCGACGCCTTCGCCCGCACGTTCACCGATGACGCGACCATGATCCTGCCCGGGGTCTTCTGCCGTGGCCGGGACAAGATCCGCGGCTACATGGAGCAGGCGTTCCAGGGCCAGCTCAAGGGCACCCGGGTCACCGGCACGCCGGTCGACGCCCGCCTGATCGCGCCCGGCGTCGCGGTGCTGACGACCGAGGGCGGTGTCCTGGAGCCCGGCTCCGAGGACGTGTCGCCGGCCCGGGCCATCCGGGCGTCCTGGATCCTCGTCGAGCGCGACGGCGAGTGGTTGCTGGCGGCTTACCAGAACAGCCCGCGCGGCGAGTCGTGAGCAACCAGGCCAGGAAGGGGCAGCCGTGAGCGCACAGGTGGGAGAGCGTGCCGTCGTTCTCGGCGGCAGCATGGCGGGCCTGCTGGCGGCGCGGGTACTGGCCGACGCGTACGCCGAGGTGGTCATCGTCGACCGCGACCGGCTCACCGGCGTCTCCACCGCCCGACGTGGCGTGTCACAGGGCCGGCACGTGCACGGCCTGCTCGCCCGGGGCCAGCAGATCCTGGACGAGCTGTTCCCCGGATTCACGGCGGAGGCGGTGGCCGCCGGGGTGCCGACCGGCGACCTGGGCGAGCTGCGGTGGTTCTTCAACGGACGCCCGCTGGCACCGGCCAGCACCGGGCTGACCTGCGTGTCGGCCGCCCGACCCGTGCTGGAGCGGCTGGTGCGCGAACGGGTGGCCGAGCTTGCGGCCGTACGCTTCGCCGAGGAGCGCGACATCGTCGGGCTGACCACCACCGGGGACCGCCGGCGGGTCACCGGGGTGCGGGTGCAGGGGCGCGACGGCACGGCCGAGGAGACGATCACCGCGGACCTGGTGGTCGACGCCACCGGCCGCGGGTCGCGTACCCCGGTCTGGCTGGAGGAACTGGGGTACAACCGGCCGGACGAGGACCGGATCCGGATCGACCTGACCTACACCACCCGCCTCTATCGGCTGGCCTCGGACGACGTTCTCAAGGGCGACCTGTCGATCAACCCGGTGTCGTCGCCGTCGCACCCCCGTGGCGCGTTCCTGTCCCGCATCGACGGCGGCCGGTGCATCGTCTCTCTGACCGGGGTGCTCGGCGACAGCGCGCCGGCCGACCCGGCCGGCTTCCTGGAGTTCGTCAAGTCGCTGCCGGTTCCGGACATCTACCAGGCCATCCAGGACGCCGAGCCGTTGGACGAGCCGGTGTCCCTGCGGTACCCGGCCAGCGTCCGTCGCCACTACGAGCGGTTGTCCCGGCTGCCGGACGGCTTCCTGGTCCTCGGCGACGCGGCGTGCAGCTTCAACCCGGTCTACGGCCAGGGCATGACAGTGGCGGCGTTGGAGGCGCTGACGCTGCGCGACCACCTGGCCGGCGGCACGGCACCCCGGCCGACCGACTTCCAACAGGCCGTGTCCGCGGTCACCGACGTGCCCTGGGAGATCTCGGCGGGTGGTGACCTGAGCTTCCCGCAGGTGCAGGGCCCGCGACCGCTCAAGGTGCGGATGGCGAACGCGTACATGGCCAAGATGCAGGCGGCCGCCACCCGCGACCCGCAGGTGACGCGGACCTTCATGCGGGTGGCGGGGCTCGTCGAGCCGCCACAGGCCCTGATGCGGCCCGCGATGATGCTCCGGGTGCTGACCCGCAGCCGCCGTCCGGCACCGGAGGTGCCGGCGTGGCAGCCCGACGCCGTCGGCACCGCCTCGGAGGTCTGATCCCGCAAACCCGGTGCCCCGGCCCTTTCAGGGCCGGGGCACCGACGGGTTCTGGGCCGGCATCAGCCGGCGAGCACGCCACGCTTGCGCAACAGCGGGAGGACGCCCTCCCCGACGACGTAGGCCTCTTCGAGGTGCGGCTGCGCCGACAGGATCAGGTGGTCCAGGCCGAGCCGGTGGTATTCCTCGATCCGGTCCGCCACGTCCTCGTGACTGCCCACCAGCGCGGTGCCCACGCCGGGACGGACCAGGCCGTACCCGGCCCAGACGTTCGGGTAGACCTCCAGGTCGTCGGTACGCCCACCGTGCAACGCCGCCATCCGCTGCTGCCCCTGCGACTCGGTGGATCGGAAGCGCTGCTGCGCCTGCCGGATCCGCGCCGGGTCCATGCCGTCGACCAGTTGCCGCGCCACCTTCCATGCCTGCTCGGACGTGTCCCGGGCGATGACGTGGAAGCGGGTGCCGAAGCTCAGCGTCCGTCCGTGCGCGTCGGCGAGTTCGCGGGCCCGGCCCATCGCCTCCGCCATGGCCGCCGGTGGCTCGCCCCAGGCCAGCAGCACGTCGGCGTGCGCGGCGGCCACCTCCCGGGCCGCGTCGGAGGAGCCGCCGACGAAGATCTCCGGAGCGACCGGGTACGGCCGGGTGAGCAGGCCCGCCCGGATGCGGTAGTGCGTGCCGGTGTGGTCGAACCGCTCACCGGTCCAGGCTCGGCGGAACACGTCGAGGAACTCGCCGGTGCGGGCGTACCGTTCGTCGTGCGACAACCAGTCCCCGTAGCGCCGCTGCTCGTCGGCGTCGCCGCCGGTGACCACGTTGAGCTGGAGGCGACCGCCGGAGAGACGTTGCAGAGTCGCCGCCGACTGCGCGGCCAGCACCGGCGAGATGAGCCCGGGGCGCATCGCCACCATGAAGCGGATCCGCCGGGTGTCCGCGGCGAGCGCGGCCGACACCAGCCACGGGTCCTCGCAGAACATGCCGAAGGGCACGAGCATTCCGGTGAACCCGAACCGGTCCGCCGCGAGGGCGACCTGACGCAGGTAGTCCGGGTCGACGTCGCGGCGCGCGCCGGGCGGTGGCGGGCCGGAGGAGGGCTGGGCCACCTCGCGCCCGTCCCCGTGCGTGGGCAGGAACCAGTGCAGCTGCAACGACATCTGTCGTCCTCTCGATTCGGCGGTGCGCGCCGGCGGTCAGCTCAGCAGCAGGGCCGCGAGCACGTCGTGCGGTGGCACGGAGGTGACCCGGTGGGCGTCCAGCCACAGCGCCCGCCGGTAGCGCAAGTGCAGACCGAACTCCCAGGTCATGGCGATGCCACCGCAGACCTGTAGGGCCACCTCGCAGGCCAGCACGGCCGCGCGCGGACCGGCCACGGCGGCACAGGCCACCGCCTCGACGGCGCCGTCGCCGTTCAGCGTCACCGCCGCCCGGTAGGCCAGCGACCGGGCGGTCTCGATCTCCGCGTACGCCTCGGCCAGTTGGTGTCCCACCGCCTGGAACGAGCCGATCGGCCGGCCGAACTGGGTCCGGATTCCGGCGTACCGCACGGCTTCGGCCAGGGCGCCGTCCGCGACACCCACCGCCTCGCAGGCCAGCAGCATGGCACTTCGCAACCGCAGCGCGGGCAGCAGTTCGGCGGTACGGGCCGGGTCGGCCAGCAACCGGGCAGGCGCGTGCAGCATCCGGACGGTGGCGTACCGGCGCAGCGGATCGATGTCGTCCCGCTCGGCGACGGAGACCTCGGAGGGAGCGACGCCGAACAGCGCCACCCCCTGGCGGGTCGTGGCGGCCACCACCAGTTCCGTGGCCAGGTGAGCGTCGACCACGCCGGGCGCGCTCCCGCTGATCCGCCAGTCCGGAGTGTCGTGCGCGGCGCACGTGTCCGAGGAATCGACCAGCGCGGCCGGTCCGGGTAGCGCCAACCCCGCCGACTGGTACACCGGCAGAGCCGACCCGGCCGTGCCGACCCAGGGTTGCGGGAGCAGCGCCCGTCCGCTCTCCTCGGCCAGCAGGGCGAGATCCACCGGTCCGAGGTCCGCGTCCAGCCAGCCCTGCCGGTCCAGCGCGGTCCAGTCCTCCGGATCGAGGAGGCCGTGATCCGCCGTCGCGGCGAGCCGGGCCGGTGGGAAGCGGTCGCTCAGGTGGCGTCGGGCCGCGTCGGCCAGGTCCCGCTGTGCGGTGGTGGTGGCGAAGTCCATGGTGCACGCTCCTAACGGTGCCGAGGCAGGCCGAGAACACGTTCGGCGACGATCCCGCGCAGGATCTCCGAGGTGCCGCCCTCGACGCTGTTCGCGCGGCTGCGCAGCTGCGCCCGCCGCCAGTACGCCGCCCACTGCCCGGCGTGTCCGGCGGTGTCGCCCTGCACCAGGCGCAGTCCCAGCCGGCACATCTGCTGGTGGGTCTGCGACCAGCGCAGCTTGAGCACCGAGCTCTCCGGGCCGGGCTCACCGCCCCGTTCGAGCTGCGCGAGCGCGCGGTAACCGGTGAAACGCAGCCCCTGAAGCCGCACGTGCAGATCGGCGATCTCCCGGCGCACGGCCTGGTCGGCGGTGGCGCCGACCGCGTGCGCGGTACGGATCAGCCGGTCCAGTTGCACCGCCAGGCGAGCGGTGAGCGTGATGCCGAACGTGCCGCGTTCGTGCGAGAGAGTCGTGAGCGCCACCTTCCAGCCCTCGCCGCGCGCACCCACCACGCTGTCCTCGGGCAGTTCCACGCCGGTCAGCACGATCTCGCTGAAGTCGGTGTCACCGGAGATCTGGCGCAGCGGGCGTACCTCGACACCGGGCGCGCGCATGTCGAGCAGGAAGCAGGTCAGGCCGCGATGCTTGGGCGCGTCGGGTTCGGTGCGGGCCAGCAGGAGACAGCGGTCGGCGAGGTGGGCGTACGAGGACCACACCTTCTCGCCGGTGACCGTCCACCCGTGCGCGGCCCGTTCCGCCCGGGTGCGGACCGCGGCCAGGTCCGAGCCAGCCTCCGGCTCCGAGAAACCCTGGCAGAAGATGAGGTCGCCGGACAGGATCCCCGGGAGGTTGACGGCCTTCTGGGTCGCGGTGCCGTACCGGATCAGCGTGGGACCGACCATGTGCAGGCCGATCACGTTGAGATGGTCCGGGGCGCCGGCCAGGGTGCTCTCCTCGGCGTGGATCGCCTGGTACAGCGGTGGCAGGCCCCGCCCGCCGTGCTCCCGGGGCCACGTCAGACCGGCGTACCCGGCCTTGCCGAGGGTGGCGCTCCACTGCCGCATCTCCGACTCCGGCCACGGCTGTGGCGGACCCGCGGAGGGGGCCGGCACATGCGCGCGCAACCAGGCGCGCAGCTCGGCCCGGAATTCGCCTTCTTCGTCGCTGTCGTCCAGCCGCATAGAGGCACGCTAATGCCCACGCAGGCCGGCGTCGCCATTTGTCGGCGAATTCCGCAACGTGCGAGAAGAAGCGGCACCGAAAATGCGAGGCGGCAATTTTGAAGATGCGCGCCGACGGGCCGGGCGGCGACGATGGCGTCGGATACGGACCCGGGGAGGCACTCGTGCACGTCATCGTCGATTTCGACCAGTGTGACGGCAACGGCCTGTGCGCCGACGCCGCCCCGGAGGTGTTCGAGTTGGGCGAGGACGACGTGCTCCGGGTCCGCGCGGAGCACCCGGCGCCCGAACTCTGGCCGGCGACGGAGATCGCGGCCCGGGGCTGCCCCAAGCTCGCCATCACCCTGCGGACCGACGCGTGACGACGTCCGGTGATCGGCTGCCGGTCATGGTCGCCGCCACCCGTACGCCGATCGGGCGGCGGGGTGGCGCGCTGGCCGGTCTCAAGGCGGTGGAGCTGCTGCGGCACGTGCTGTTGGCGGTGCTGGACCAGAGCGGCACCGACCCGTCCGACGTGGAACAGATCATTGGCGGGTGCGTCACCCAGTCCGGCGAGCAGAGCCTCAACGTCACCCGCAACGCCTGGCTGAGCACCGGGCACGACCCGGCCGTCGGCTGCACCACTGTGGACGTGTCCTGCGGCTCGGCCCACCAGGCCAATCACCTGGTGGCCGCGCTGATCGCGGCCGGGGAGATCGACGTCGGCATCGCCTGCGGCGTCGAGTCGATGAGCCGGGTGCCGGTCGGCACGAACCTCTACCAGGGCCCCGGGCACTACAAGACCGCCGACTATCCGTGGGACGACCCGCCCCAGGCGCAGTTCGGTGGCGCGGAGCGGATCGCCCGGCGTGAGGGCATCACCCGCGCCGACGCCGACGCGTACGGGTTGGCGTCCCAGCAGCGGGCCGCCGCGGCGTGGACCGAAGGCCGTTTCACCGAGGAGGTCACGCCGGTCCGCGCGCCGGTGCTCAACGGCGACGGCACCCCCACCGGTGTGGTCCGTCTGGTCGAGCGCGACGAGGGGCTGCGCCACACGACCGCCGCAGGGCTGGCCGCGCTGGCGCCGACCATCGAGGGAGGGGTGCACACCGCCGGGACCACGTCGCAGATCTCCGACGGCGCGTCCGCCGTGTTGTGGATGTCCCAGGGGCGGGCCCGGGCCGCCGGCCTGCGCCCGCGGGCGCGGATCAGCCACCAGGTGGTCACCGGCGCCGACCCGTACTACCTGCTGGATGGCCCGGTCGCCGCCACCGGTCGGCTGCTCGCCCGAGCCGGACGCAAGATCAACGACATCGACCTGTACGAGGTCAACGAGGCGTTCGCCGGCGTCGTGCTCACCTGGCAGGCGGCGTACGGCGCGGACCTGGAACGCGTCAACCCGAACGGCGGCGCGATCGCCCTCGGCCACCCGCTCGGTTCCACCGGCACCCGGCTACTGGTGACCGCACTGCACGAACTGGAGCGCTCCGGCCGGGAGTCGGCGCTGATCACCATGTGCTGCGGGGGCTCTCTCGGCACCGCCTCCCTGCTGCAGCGGCTCTGACATGCGGGCCGAGGACTTCTACGCCGAGGCGCGGACCGACCTGTCCGGGCCGCTGCACGGCGTCCGCGTGCTCGACGTGACGAAGGTGTGGTCCGGGCCGCTGGCCACCTGCGTCCTGGCCGACCTGGGCGCGGACGTGATCCGGGTGGAGCTGGCGCACGGCCGCGACGGCGAGGTGCCCCCGGTGATCCCGGGCACCTCGCTGTCCTGGTTCCGCCAGACGGTGCACCGCAACAAACGCAGCCTCGCCCTCGACCTGCGCACGACCGAGGGTCGCGCCGAGTTCCTCCGGCTGGTCCGGGTGGCCGACGTGGTGGTCGAGAACTACCGACCGGGCACGCTCGCCAAGTGGGGCGCCGGATACGCCGACTGCCGTGCCGTCCGCCCGGACGTGGTGTTCGTGTCCGTCTCCGGGTGGGGCCAGTACGGTCCCGGCCGGGACCGGCCCGCGTACGACCCGGTGGTGCAGGCGGCCGGCGGCTGGATGGCGCTCAACGGGCCAATCGACGGCGATCCGGTGCGCGCGCCCACCTTCATCGCCGACGAGTTGGCCGGGCTGCACGCCGCGATCGGGGCGCTCGCCGCGCTCGCCCATCGGGACCGGTCCGGCGAGGGCCAGCACGTCGACGTGTCCATGCTGGACGCTCTGCTGTTCGGTAGCAGCGGCCTGCCGACCCTCGCCGCCGCCGGGGACCCGCCCGCCCGGCAGGGCAACGAGACCCCGTTCGCGGTGCCGTCGAACGTCTACGCGTGCGCCGACGGGCACCTCTACCTCGTCGTGGCGCTGAACAAGCACTGGCGCGCGCTGGCCCACACGATCGGCCGCCCCGAACTGGCCGACGCCGACGGGTTCCGGACCGGCGACCAGCGGATCGCCAACCGCGACGCGGTCAACCTCGTCGTGGCCGGCTGGTGCGCGGGACGCCCGGTCACCGAGGCGGTCGACGTGCTGACCGGCGCCGGGCTGGTGGCCGCTCCGGTCCGGACGCTGAGCGAGGCGGTCGCCGACCCGCACGTACGGGCCCGCGGAATGCTCCAGGACACCGTGCTGAGCGACGGAACCACCGCGCCGCTCGTCGGTCCGGCGGTGAAATTCTCGCGTACCCCGACCCGGATCCGCCGTGGCGCACCCGCGCCCGGCGCCGACTCGGAAGAGATTCGCAACGAGCTGAAAAGTGATGTCGCAACGTGAGAGAAGGACCCCGGCCGGTCGGCCGATAAAGTAGGCGAGTAGCGATCTCCACCATTTAAGGCCAATTCATCAATGCGGCCGTTAATGGTTCGCGCGCAAATGACGACGGAGGCGAAATGGCCGAACAGCACCGGGTTCTGATCACCGGGGCGTCGCGCGGCATCGGCCGGGCGGTGGCCCTGCGACTGGCCCGCGAGGGGTACGCCGTCGCCGGCTGTCACCACACCGGCGGCGACGCCGCCCGGCGTACCGAACAGGACGTCCGGGTGCTCGGCGTGCCGTGCTACTTCGCGCGCTGCGACGTGGCCGACCCGGCCGCCGTCGAGGACTTCGTGCACGCCGCCGAAGAGCACCTCGGCACGTTCGACCTCGTCGTCAACAACGCCGGCATCACCCGCGACGCGCCCCTCGTGCTGGCCCCCGCGGACGACTGGGACGCCGTGCTGGCCACCAACCTCACCGGAACCCGCAACGTCTGCCGGGCCATGGCGTTCCGCTTCATGAAGCAGCGCAGCGGCGCCATCGTCAACATGTCGTCCGTGGCCGGGGTCTACGGCAACGTCGGCCAGACGGCCTACGCCGCCAGCAAGGCCGGCATCATCGGGTTCAGCAAGTCGCTGGCCAAGGAGGTGGCCCGGCACGGCGTACGGGTCAACGTGGTGGCGCCCGGCTTCATCGAGACCGAGATGACCGACGCGCTCCCGGACCGGCTCCGCCAGCAGGCGCTGGGCCAGATTCCGGTACGGCGGTTCGGCCGGGCCGACGAGGTCGCCGAACTGGTCGCCTTCCTGCTCAGCGAGCGCGCCTCCTACATCACCGGCCAGGTGTTCCAGGTCGACGGGGGGATCACGCTGTGATCCGGGCGGTGGCATCCCCGTTGTGCGACACCGACCTGGTGCGCCTGGACTCCGCCGGGGCGGCCTTCGCCGTGCGGGTCCCCGTGCGCGGCGACGATCCGTACCTGCGCGGCCACTTTCCCGACCTGGCGGTGTTCCCCGGGGTCTTCGTCGTGGAGGCGCTGTGCCGGGCGATGGCCGGCGCCGCCGGGGACCGCCCGCCCGAGCTGGCCGAGCTGCGCTCGGTGCGGTTTCTCGCGCCGCTGCTCGACGGTGACACGCTCACGCTCGAGGTACGGGCCGAGGAGTCGCCCGGTGGTTGGGACGTGCGCGCGGTGGCGTACCGCGCCGACGGCACCACCACCGCCAAGCTGCGTGCCCTCTTCGCCGCCGCCGGAGCCGGCGATGGGTGAGCACGCCGAGATCCGCTCGGTTCTCCCGCAACGTCATCCGATGCTGCTGGTGGACCGGGTGCTCGCGGTGGAGCCGGGACGCCACATCCGGACGGTCAAGCTGGTCAGCGCGACCGAACCCTGCTACGCCGACCTGCCGGAGAACGCTGAGCCGTGGCGGTTCGCGTACCCGCGGTCGCTGTTGATCGAGTCGTTCGGGCAGAGCGCCGCCCTGCTCTGGCTGGGCGACAGCCCACCGCCGGACGACGACGGCGTCCTGATGTTCGCCGGCGCCCGCGACTGGCACTTCGCCGGCTCGGCGTACCCCGGTGACGTCCTCCGACACGAGGTCCACCTCGACTCCGTGGTCGCCGACACCGCGTTCGCCCACGGCGAGACCTGGATCGGCGATCGCCGGGTGGCCACCGTGGGCACCCTCATCGCCACCCGCCGCCCCGTCGCCCGGCCGGCGGTCCCGCCGTCCGGCGTCGCCCACCCCCATCCAATGGTTTCGGTCAGCACGGAAGGACAGCGATGACGATCAAGGAACAGCAGCTGGAGGAGCTTCGCGAGATCGTCGCGGAGGTGCTGGAGGTCGAGCCGGAGGAGCTCAGCGACACCGGCGACTTCATGGACGAGTACGAGGCGGACTCGCTGCGTGCCATCGAGATCCTGGCCCGTATCGACAAGCAGTTCAAGGTGGAGATTCCGCAGGCGGAGCTCCCCGAACTGCGCAACCTGAAGGCCGTGCACGCCGCCCTGACCCGGCACGCCACCGGCCGGGACTGAGCCGTGGTCCGCGTCGCGGTGACCGGGCTCGGTCCGGTTTCGAGCATCGGGGTCGGCGTGTCGGCGTTCGCCGACTCGCTGCGCTCCGGGCGATCCGGCATATCCCGGATCACCAGCTTCGACACCTCCGGGTTCCCGTTCGTCAAGGCAGGTGAGGTGCACGGGTTCCGGCCCGGTGACCACCTGTCCAGGCTGGACCCGTCCCGGTGGGGCCGGTCCAGCCTGTTCGCGGCCACCGCGGCGCGGCTCGCGGCTGCCGACGGCGGTCTCGACCCGGACGGGATCGACGCCGGACGCGCCCACGCGGTGATCGGCACCACCAGCGGCGAGTCACAGGTGCTGGAGGCGCTGACCGCCCAGATCCTCGCCGAGGGGTTCGCCGGCCAGGACCCGGCCCTGCTGGCGCAGCTACCGGCGAACCGGCTCGCGCACGCGGTGAGTGAGGAACTCGGCCTCGCCGGTGAGTCGCTCACCCTGGCCACCGCCTGCTCCGCCAGCAACTACGCGATCGGGTACGGCTACGACCTGCTCGTCGCCGGTGAGGCCGACGTGGTGTTCGCCGGCGGCGCCGACGCGGTGTGCCGGTGGGCGCACGCCGGCTTCTTCCGGTTGGGCGCGCTCACCGAGCACGCGTGCGCGCCGTTCGACCGGGACCGCTCCGGCATTCTCACCGGCGAGGGCGGGGCCGTGCTGATGTTGGAGACGTTCGAGCACGCCCGCGCCCGCGGCGCGCGGATCTATGCCGAGCTGCTGGGGTACGGGCGCAACTGCGACGCACACCATCCGGTGGCACCGCACACACCCAGCATCGCGGACTGCATCCGGCTGGCGCACCGCAACGCCGGGGTGAAACCCGAGGACGTCGACTACATCTGCGCGCACGGCACCGGCACACCCGCCAACGACCTGGTGGAGGGCGCGGCCATCCTCGAGGTCTTCGGGCCCGAGCCGCCGCCGGTGAGCTCGATCAAGTCGATGATCGGGCACACCATGGGCGCGGCGAGCGGGTTCGGCGCCATCGCCGGGGTGCTGGCGATCGACCGGGGTTTCCTGCCGCCCACCGTGAACTGGGAGCATCCCGACGAGGGGCTGCCGGGTCTCGACCCCGTGCCGAACGTGGCCCGCGACGCCACCGTGCGCGTGGTGCAGAACGACGGGTTCGCCTTCGGCGGCAACAACGCCATCGTGATGCTGGGAGCGGTGGCATGACCGGCGTCAGCGTGTTCGGCTGGTCCGCGCTCACCTCGGCCGGCATGGCCACGTCCGCGGCCACCGCGTCGCTGCCGCGCTCCGACGCCCCGGTCGCCCCCGGCACCGGTGGCCTGTCCACCGAGTCGCTTCCGTCGCCGCGCGGACACGTCGTGCCGGGCTTCGACATCCGGGCCCGGCTCGGCCGCAAGGGGACCAGCACGTACGACCGGGCCACCGGGCTGGCGGTGGCCTGTTGTGAGGACGCCCTCGGCGCGGCGGAACTGGCCGCCGACGCCGACCGGGGTCGCGTCGGCGTGGTGCTCGGCACCACGATCGGCAGTTTCCGGTCCACCAGCGACTTCAGTCGCGAGACGCTGGTGCAGGAGAAGCCGTACCTGGTGAACCCGATGCTGTTCCCGAACACCGTGATGAACGGCGCGGCCGGCCAGGTCGCCATCCGGCACGGCCTGCGCGGTGTCAACGCCACCGTCGCGGGCGGCGCGCTCGGCTTCCTCAACGCCGTCCGGTACGCCGAGATGGTGCTCGCCGGCGGGTACGCCGACGTGATGCTCGCCGGTGCCGTCGAGGAGTTCTCCGCACACCGGGCGTGGGCCGCGCACCTCACCGGCACGACGGCCGAGGTTCCGCTCGGCGAGGCGGCCGCCGTGTTCGTCCTGTCCGCGCCCCGGCCACCGGCCTGGGTCGGCGCCGCCCCGGTCGCCGACCTCGTCACCGCCACCGGGTTCGGTCCGGGTGGCACCGGGGCGCGGGCACTCCTGGCCTGCGCCCGACGCGCCCTGGACCGGGCCGGCGTCGCACCCTCCGACGTCACCGCGGTCCTCACCGGCGAGGCGGACGAGGCGGGTCGGGACGAGTACCTCGCGGTCGCCGGGCTGCTGCGCCACCGACCTCGCCGGGTAGCGGCGAAGAGGCTGCTGGGGGAGTGCGACGCGGCCTCGTCCGCCGCCGCGCTCGCCGTCTGGCTGGCCGACCCGGAGCCGGCCGGACCGGCCCTGCTCACCGCCCGCAACGCCGACGGCGCGGTGGCCGTGGCCGTCGTGAGGAGGTGCGCCGATGCCGGCACTGGTGACCGGTAGCGCCGTCCGTACCTGCCTGGGCGACGGCCAGCGGACGTTCGCGGCGCTGCTCAGCGGCGCCTGCGGCGCGGCACCGTTGCGGCACCCCGGCGGGGCGCTGCTGAACGTCTCGCACGGCTACCACGCCGCCGGCGCGGCGCCGTTCGGCGCCGCCCGGATGTTGTCGGCGTGCGTGGCGGAGGCGGTGGCCGCGTCCGGGCTGAACGCCGGCCGCCGCCGGGTCACCGCCCTGGTCGGTACCGGGCTGCGGGAACTCGGCGCGGTCGAGGAGTTCGCCCTCAGCGGGGTCCGCCCGCCACGCTCGAAGCTGCACTTCGCCGATGCGGTGCGCCGCGTGCTGCCGGGCGTCACCGACGTCATCACGGTGTCCAACGCGTGCAGCGCGGGCGGCCACGTCCTCGCCCTGGCCGAGGACCTGCTGGCCCTGGGCGACGCCGACGCCGTCGTGGTCGCCGCCGCCGACACCATGACACGCTCCATGCTGGCGATGATCGGGCGGGTGAGCGACCCGCCCACCACGCGGGTCCGCCCGTTCGACCGGGACCGCACCGGTGTGCTGCTCGGCGACGGCGCGGCGGCGCTGGTCGTGGAACCGGCGGACGCCACCGGAGCGGCGCTCGCGCGGGTCGCCGGCACCGGCCTGTCCTGCGACGCCCGGCACGAGACCGCGCCCGACGTGGACGGCATCTGCCGGGCCATGCGCGACGCGTACGCCCGCGCGGGGCGGGAGCCGTCGGAGACCGATCTGGTGATAGCGCACGGCACCGGCACCGCGCTCAACGATCCGGCCGAGTGCCGGGCACTGCGGGCCGTGGTCGACGCAGCGGGCGGCACGCCGCTGATCACCGCGGTCAAGGGCGCGGTGGGGCACACCTCCGGTGCCGCGGCGCTCGTCAACGTCGACGTGGCGATCCGTTGCCTGGCGACCGGGCTGGTGCCGCCGGTGGCCGGTCTGCGCACGGTCCTGCCCGAGGGCGCCGGACTGCGGTTCGTCGTGGGCGACTTCGTCGGGTCGCGGCCCGAGCTGGTGCAGGTGAACGCCTTCGGGTTCGGCGGCGTCAACGCGGTCTCCCTGCTGGAGGCGTCGTGAGCACCGCCATGTACGTGACCGGTTGGAGCCTCCACCTGCCCGGTGCCGACCTGAGCGCCGCGGGGACGGGGCAGTGGGCGCGCGCGGAGGCCGCCACCGCCGACCGGGCGGCCACGCTACTGGGTCGCAAGGGCCTGCTCTCCAAGGACCCCGCGACGCGGCTCGCGCTCTGCGCCGTGCACCGGGCGCTGGGACTGCCGCCGGGCCGTCACCCGCTGCCGACGCCGCTGCCCGCAACCGCGGTGGTGGCGTGCAGCAATCTGGGCAACGTCGAGACCGTGGCCCGGGTGGCCCGGACGGTCACCGAGGAGGGTGGGCGCGCGGTCAGCGTGCTCGACGCGCCGGGCGTGTCCAGCAACGTGGTGTCCAGCGCGGTGGCGCTGTGGTTCGGCTTCGGCGGCCCGAATCTGATGATCTGCTCCGGTGCCCGGTCCGGGCGGGCCGGCCTGCGCACCGCCGCGCTGCTGCTGGCGGCGGGCCGCGCCGACCGGGTGGTCCTGGTCGGCGTGGAACCGGCCGACGAGATCGCGTCGGCGCTGCACGCCGGTGCCCCGCCGCTGCGCGCGGGTGCCGCCTGCGTCGTGCTCACCGCCCGCCCGGGCCCCCTCGCCGTCCACTCACGACCGCCGCTGCCCGCGGCGCAGCCGTTGCCGTCGGGCCCGGTCGACGACTGGGGTGACTCCTACGGCGCCCGCGACGTCGTCGCCCTCGCCCTGGCCGCGCACCTGGTGGCCGACGAGGGACACGGTGCCCTGGCCGTGGGCGATCCCGGCGACCTGCCGTTCGCCGTGCTCGGCGGTGCGTCATGACCGTCCCCCTGCACGTGCTCAACGAGGGTGAACCGGGTGCCCCGCTCGTGGCGTTCGCGCACGGGCTGGAGGACACCTGGCAGAGCTGGCGACCCATCGCCGGGTGGCTCGGCCCGCGCCGGCGTCTGGTCGCCCTGGACCTTCCGTGGCGTGCCGGCAACGACTACCGGTGGCGGCACCGGTCGCCCGCGGACTGGCTGCGCTCGGGCCTGGCCGCGTTGCCGCGGACCCCGGACGTGCTGGTGGCGCACTCGTTCGGCGGTAACGCCGCACTCCAGCTGCTCTGCGCCGACGAACCCCTGGCCGGGCGGGCCGTCGCGCTGATCTGCCCTCTGTACCGACCTCCCGGAGGACCGGTCACCTGGGCACTGTTCGACCGTTCCCGGGAGACGTTCGTGCAGCACATCCACGACGGCCTGCGCGCCCGGATGGGCAGCCGGGCGACCCGCATCGACGCCGGGCTGCTGGCGGCGATGACCGACCTGGCCATCGAGCGGGTGGGACCGGCCGGGTTCCTCACCGTCTTCGAGCAGTACCTGGCGACCGCCGATCTGTCGCTCGACGCGGTGGGCAGGCCGGTCGCGGTGCTCGCCGGCGGCGCGGATCCCACGCTGACCCCGAAGGCGGCGCAGGTGCTCGCCGCCGGTATGCCGGGCGGCCTCCTGCACCTACGCGACGACTACGACCACTTCTGCCATGTACGGCACGCCCAACAGATCGCCGACCGGGTCGCCGACCTGGCCCGGCTGGCCCGGGCGACGATGGGAACGGCGGGATGAGCAATGACCGTGACGATCACACCAAGACCCACAGTGGTGCACACCGAACCGGGGTACGAGGGCGCCAACATCCGTACCTGGATCGGTTTCAAGCACTTTCTCTACCTGGTCGAGCAGGGCGTGCTGCGCTGGCTGCGCGACCAGGGCGCCGGCGCCGGTGAGCTGTACCTGCGGCACGGTCTCGGCCTGGAGATCGTGGAGAGCTCCGTGCAACTGCCCGCCGTGCTCGAACTCGACGACGAGGTGCGGGCCGAGGTCACCGCGGCCAAGGACAACCTGCTGAGCGTCCGGCTCGTGTCGACGCGGGACGGACAGGAGGTGACCGCGCTGCGGGGCCGGGTGCGGGTCGCGCTCGTCCGCGAGCGCACCGCCGAGACCTACCGTCGCGCGCCCGGCGGGCTCGATGCCCTGGAGGTCCCCGAGCTGGCCACCGCGACGACGGTGAGCCACCCGGACCACCGGTCGTTGGCACCCGGTGAGACCGCCGAGGACGTGCTGGGCGCGGAGCCGGGCGCACACCTGTGGTCCTGGCGGGCGCCGTACTTCTACTGCCACTACTCCGACCGGGTCCAGCACTCCGGGTTCGTGCGCGCCCTGGAGGAGGTGGTGGACCGGTTCCTCGCCGACCGCGGCATCTCCGTCGGCCGCCTGCTGACCGAGCGGTCCTGGATCCCGGTGGTGTCGCGCAGCCACCTGCAGCTCGTCGAGGCCGCGCGGATGGAGGAGACCGTGCACACCGTCTTCACCGTCACCGACATCCTGCGCGGCACGCTGTTCGACGGACGGATGCGCTGCCACGTCCAACGCGGCGACCGCCTGGTGCAGGTCGCGCAGGCGCGGATCCTGCACGGCTACGCCATCGCCGCCGGACCCGGCGCGGGCGGCATGGCCGAGCTCGACGACGAGGTGGTCGCGGCGCTGCGAGGAGATCGACGGTGAGCGCCCGGCCGCCGCGGCTGTACTTCTCGTTCCGCAGCCCGTACAGCTGGCTCGCCGTGCGGCGGTTGCGCGAGGCCGTACCGGATCTGTTCACCAGGTTGGACCTGCAGCCGTACTGGGACCCGGACGAGCGGTCGACGGCAGCGCTGGCGGCGCGCGGCGGCGAGTTCCACTACGTGCAGATGAGCCGGGCCAAACACCTTTACATGCTGCTCGACACCAAACGCCTGGCCCAACGCCAGAACCTGACCATGGCCTGGCCGATCGACCGGGACCCGTGGTGGGAGCTGCCGCATCTGGCCTGGCTGGCCGCACGACGCGAGGGTCTGGCCGAGGCGTTCTACGACGCGCTGACGCAGGCCCGCTGGGGGCGGGGTGAGGACATCTGCCAGCCCGACACGGTGCGCCGTGCCGCCAAGGAGGCCGGGTTCGCTCCGGAGACGGCCGTGCTGGCCGCCGAGTCGGCGAGCATCCGGGAGGAGGGCGTGGACTGCCTGTACCGCGCGTACCTCGACGACATCTTCGGCATCCCCTACCTGAAGCTGGGGCGGCACCGGTTCTGGGGGCTGGAACGGGTCGACGCCTTCCTGGAGGTGTGGCAGGCGGGTGACGACCGGCCGGTGGTCACCGAGTCCGCCCGGCTGACCCCGCCGTACGACCTCGACACCCCGGGCGGCTGCGGATGAGCACGCGACGCGAACCGCTCGCCGAACGGCGCTACCGCAAGCAGCGGCTCGCCGCGACATTGCGGCTGTTCGCCCGCTTCGGCTTCGACCACGGCGCCGGCGGACACGTCACCGCCCGCGACCCGATCGAGCCGGACCACTTCTGGATCAACCCGTTCGGCATGCACTTCGGACACGTGCGGGTCGCCGACCTGCTGCTGGTCGACGAGTCCGGCGCGGTGGTCGCGGGCGAGGGCAGCGTGAACCCGGCCGGGTACGCGATCCACTCGCACGTACACGCCGCCCGGCCGGACGTGGTGGCCGCCGCGCACACGCACTCCACGTACGGGCGGGCCTGGTCCACCCTCGGCCGGCCGCTCGACCCGCTCACCCAGGACGCCTGCGCCTTCTACGAGGACCACTCGGTCTATGACGGCTTCGAGGGCGTGGTCCTGGAGTCGCAGGAGGCGAAGCACATCGCCGACCGGCTCGGCGACAACAAGGCGGTGATCCTGCGCAACCACGGCCTGCTCACCGTCGGCGGGAGCGTGCAGGAGGCGGCGTGGTGGTTCATCACCATGGATCGCAGCTGCCAGGTGCAACTGCTCGCCGAGGCGGCCGGACGGCCGGTGCCCATCCGCCCGGACGCCGCGCGGGCCACGGCGGCCGTGATGGGCACGCCGGGCATGGGCCGGCTCAACTTCTCCCCGCTGTACGACGACATCATCCGCGCCCAACCCGACCTGATCGAGGAGTAGACGCGCCCATGCCGACGTTGATCAACGACCTCATCGCCGCGAACGGACTCCGCACAGCCCTGGTCGACAAGAGCGGCCGTTCCAGCTGGCCGGAGCTCGGTTCGCGGGTGCATCGCTGGATGGGCGTCCTGGCCGCCGAGGGGCTGGGCCGCGGCGACCAGGTGGCCTGCGTGCTCGGCAACCGCCGGGAGACGTTCGAGATCCTGCTCGCCTGCCTGCACCGCGGGATCACCGTGGTGCCGGTGAACTGGCACCTGACCGAGCCGGAGATCGCCTACCTGATCACCGACTCGGAGTGTCGGGGGCTGATCGTCGAGGAGCCCTACGCGCAGGTGAGTGGTCGGGCCGCCGCCCGTGCGACGGGGGAGGTGCCGACGCGACTGGTGCTCGGCGACCGTGACGTGCCCGGCTTCCGGGCGGTGGAGCCTCTGCTGGCCGCCGCGGATCCGGCCGAACCGGCCGAGCAGGTCTGCGGCTCCACCATGCTCTACACGTCCGGAACCACCGGCGCGCCCAAGGGCGTGCTCAACGGCATGTTCGTGGTCGGAGCGCCGTTCACCCGGGTGGCCAAACTGCTGGAGTACGCCCGCGTGGTCCTCGACGTCCCGGCGAACGAGCGGTTCCTGCTCGACGGGCCCTGGTACCACTCCTCGCAGCTGTTCCTCGCGCTGCTCGCCCTGCTGCGCGGCTGCACGCTGCACATCCAGGAGCGGTTCGACCCGGAGGCCACGCTCGCGGTCATCGACGCGGAGCAGATCTCCGCGGCGCATCTGGTGCCGACCCAGCTGGTGCGGTTGCTCCGGCTGCCGGAGCACGTCCGCCGCGGCTTCTTCGGCGCATCGCTACGGCGGGTCTGGCACGGCGGCGGGCCGTGCCCGCCGGACGTCAAACGGGCCATGATCGAGTGGTGGGGGCCGGTGTTCCTGGAGTACTACGGCGCCACCGAGGGCGGCGTCGTGAGCCTGATCAACTCGAACGACTGGCTGCGCCGGCCGGGCAGCGTGGGCCGCGCCGTGCCGCCGTACGAACTCGTGGTCGTCGACGAGGAGGGTGCCCCGGTGCCCGCCGGTGTGTCCGGGCGGGTGTTCGTCCGGCGCCTCACCGGGCGCACGTTCCAGTACCACAAGGCACCCGAGAAGACCCGGGCCGTGCATCTGTCCGCGGACAAGTTCACCTACGGCGAACTGGGACACCTGGACGAGGCCGGCTTCCTGTACCTCGACGGCCGTGCCCAGGACCTGATCGTCACCGGGGGCGTGAACGTCTATCCCACGGAGGTCGAAGCGGTGCTGCTGGCCCATCCGGCGGTACGGGACGCGGCCGTCATCGGCGTGCCGGACCACGAGTTCGGGGAGCACGTGGTCGCGGTGATCGAACCGGCTCTGCCCGAGCCGGCTGACCTGTTCGCGCTGCTCGATCCCCACTGCCGCCGCTCACTCGCGGGTTTCAAGACACCTCGGGCGTACCACGTGGTGGCCACCTTGCCGCGGGACACCTCCGGCAAGTTGCGCAAGGACGCGCTGCGCCGCGCCATCGCGCCGCCCGCGCCGGACGACCCGGATGCGGTGCTGGAGCGGACGTCGTCCGCGGAGCCGGTGCCGTGACCGCCGTGTCGGGCGTCACCCGGCCGGACATCGCCCATCCGGCCACCTACGCGCACGGGGTGCCGCACGACGAGTTCGCCCGGCGGCGGCGCGACGAACCGGTGGCCTGGGTCGACGAGCCGCTCCTGACCCGGCACAGCGCGAGCGGCCGGATCACCGAGCGGGGTCGCGGGTACTGGGCGGTCACCACGCACGCGGCGGTGCAGGAGGCGTCGCGGCGCACCGGCGACTTCTCGTCCGGGCGGGCCGGCGCCTTCCTCGTCGACCCGCGGACACCGGCGGACCTGCGGCAGACCCGGCAGCTGCTGATCAGCATGGACGCACCGCAGCACGTCCAGATCCGCCGCCTGGTGACGTCGGTCTTCACGCCCCGGGCGGTGGGCGGTCTCGCCGACGGGGTCGCGGCACACGCCACCGAACTGGTCCGGCGCGTCGTGGCCGCCGGCGAGCTGGACGTGGTCACCGACCTGGCGGCCGAGTTGCCGTTGCTGGTGCTCTGCGACCTGCTCGGCGTCCCCCGCGCCGATCGCCACCTGCTGTACCGGTGGAGCAACCATCTGGTCGGCTTCGACGATCCCGAGTTCGGCGGCGGGGACGTGGACGCGTACCGGCGGACGTTCGCCGAGGCGTTCACCTACGCGCTGGAGCTGGCGGCCGAGCGCCGCGCGCACCCGCAGCCCGACCTGATCAGCCGGCTCGCCGTCGCCGAGGTGGACGGCCGGCGGCTGTCCGACCGCGAATTCTGCATGTTCTGGCTGCTGTTGGTGGTCGCCGGTAACGAGACCACCCGACACCTCATCGCCGGCTCGCTGTCGGCCCTGGTCGACGACCACGAGCAGCGCGACCGACTGGTGGCTGGCACGGTGCCCATCGCCGCGGCGGTCGACGAGCTGGTTCGCCATGTCACGCCGATCATGCAGTTCCGACGGACCGCCACCTGCGACACCGAGCTGGCCGGGCAGGCCATCGCGGCCGACGACAAGGTGGTCCTCTACTACACCTCGGCGAACCGCGACCCGGCCGTCTTCACCGAGCCGGACCGGCTCGACCTCGGCCGCAGTCCCAATCCGCACCTGGCGTTCGGCATCGGGCCGCACTTCTGCCTGGGCGCCCACCTGGCCCGGCACGAGCTGACCGCCCTGCTCCGGGCGATCCTTCCGCACCTGCCGTCGCTGGTGCGTACCGGACCGGAGATCCGGTTGGAGTCGAACTTCGTGAACGGCTTGAAGTCTTTTCCCGCACAGATCCGATAAGCGCGTGCTTCAGCCTATGGAAGGGAATTGCGCGATGGAAGAGTTCCGGATCGACATCCCCCAACCCGACGTCGACGACCTGCGTCGCCGACTGGCGGCCACCCGGTGGCCCGGCGAGCTCGCCGACGTCGGCTGGGAACGCGGCGTGCCGCTGGCCTACCTGCAGGAGCTCACCGACTACTGGGCCACCACCTTCGACTGGCGGGCTGCGGAGGCTCGGCTCAACCAGTTGCCCCAGTTCCGGACCGAGATCGACGGCGCGAGCATCCACTTCGTGCACGTGCGCAGCCCGGAACCGGACGCCGTGCCGCTGATCCTCACCCACGGCTGGCCCGGCTCGTTCGCGGAGTTCACCCGGATCATCGGCCCGCTCACCGACCCGCGCGCACACGGTGGCGACCCGGCCGACGCGTGCCACGTCGTGATCCCGTCGCTGCCGGGGTACGGCTTCTCGTCCCTGCCGGACACCGGCTGGGACGTGGTGCGGATCGCCTCCGCCTGGTCGGAGCTGATGCGCCGGCTCGGCTACGACAGGTACGTGGCGCAGGGCGGTGACGCCGGATCGGTCATCTCCCAGGCGCTCGGCGTCATCGACCCGACGCACTGCGCGGGAGTGCACGTCAACATGCTGATGACCTTCCCGTCCGGCGACCCGGCCGACCTGGCCGACCTGAGCGAGCGGGACATGGCGCGGCTGGGCCGGCTGCGCGAGTTCGACGAGCACCTGTCCGGGTACATGAAGATCCAGCAGACCCGCCCCCAGACGCTGGCGTACGCGCTCACCGACTCACCGGTCGGGCAGCTCGCCTGGATCGTGGAGAAGTTCCGGGAGTGGACCGACAGCGAGAAGGTGCCGGAGGACGCGGTGTCGCGCGACGACATCCTGACGCTGGTGTCGCTGTACTGGTTCACCGCCACCGCCGGGCCCTCGGCGCAGTTCTACTACGAGGGAGCGGCCGCGGTGAAGGCGGCGGCCGCCGGGGCGGCACCCCCACCGATCACTGTGCCGGTCGGTGTGGCCGTGTTCCCGAAGGACATCTTCCTGCCGGTGCGCCGATTCGCCGAGGCGCACATCCCCACCATCGCCCGGTGGACCGAGTTCGACCAGGGCGGCCACTTCGCCGCCCTGGAGCAGCCCGGCCCCCTGGTCGACGACGTCCGGGAGTTCGTGCGTCTGGTGCGCTGACCGACCAACGCCACGGCCGGCCGGGATCAACCCGGCCGGCCGTGGTGTGTGTCAGAGGACGACAGCGCCGGTGGTGATGGCGGACAGCAACGTCCTGGCCTGAACGTTGACATAGTGCCCGTGCCGCAGCAGCGCGGTCAGCTGCCCCGGTGTCAGCCAGCGGTATCCCGGCGGCGGATCGGCCGGCGCCGCGTCGGATTCGAGGACGACGCAGCGGTTCTCCGCGTGGTAGAAACGCCCGCCCTCCTCGGCGTGCACCACGTCGTAGCGGATCTGGCCGGGTGCCGCCGACCTGATCAGGTCCAGGAATGCCGGCCCGGTGCCCGAGCCGTGGTGCGCGGGTGTGCACTGCACGGTCGGTCCGAGCTCCACGGTGTTGTGGAAGCCGGCCTCCACCCGGGCGTGCGTGAGCAGATGCGGCACACCGCCGAAGCGGCGGGTCAGGAACGCGATCAACCCTCGTTCCAGCGGTTCGAAGAGGGGCTGGGTCCAGCCGCGCACCTCGCGGTTGTCGGCCTCGACCGAGACCGCCATCACCCGGAAGTAGCGCGGCGGAACGTGGTCGATGGTCCGGTCGCCGATGGACCAGCCGGGCAGCCCGCGTAGCGGCACGAGCCGGCCGTGGAGGTCGTGGCGGGTGCGTTCCGCGGTGAACCAGGACCGCACCTCGGTGTCGTCGTGCCGGGCCACCGCATCGCCGTAGTCCACCGGCGCGCAGGCCAGAACCGTACGGGTGTCCATGTTGACCAGGTTGTCGACCTGCATCAGACGGCCGATCTGACCGAGGGTGAGCCAGCAGAAGTCGGGGCCTGCGTCGATCGCGGCGCCAGTCTCGACGATCATGTTCCGGTTCGTCTTGTGGTGGAACCAGGACCCGTGCTCGGACTGCAGCACGTCGGTGAGCGGCCGGCCGCGATGCGGATCGGTGAAGAGCTCCAGGTGGCGCACCGGCGCGCCGCGGTGAGCCCCGGTGTAGTTGCTGCGGGTGGCCTGAACCGTCGGTGAGAGCTGCACCGGTGTCGGGTTGCCGGGCTCGGCCTTGGCCTGCAGGAGGAAGTGCAGGACGCCGTCGAACTCGGTGGCGACGATGCCCAGGATGCCCACCTCGGGCTGGTTGATGATCGGCTGCCACCACTCCAGGTGCGGCGACCCACCGGTGCGCACGTGCAGGCCCTCCACGGTGAAGAAACGGCCGCTGTGGTGCGCCAGGTTGCCGGTGCCCGGGGCGAACGCCCAACCGTCCAGCTCGTCGAACGGGATCGGCGTCACCCGGAACCGCTGGGCGCGCGCCCGCTCCGCCAGCCAGCCCGGCACGTCCGCCGTACGGATGGCCGCGCCGGCCTCGGTCTCGGCCGCCGAACGGGCCAGGCGTTGCGCCAGCCCGTCGTCCTCACGCGGACGCAGCCGGAGCGCCGCCCCCGGCGCGCTCATGCGGCCAGCTCGATCCGGGTGTCGTCACCGATCACCAGCCGGTGCGCGAGGCCGTCGCCCGCACTGACCGTCGCGGCACGCCCGATCAGCGACCGGGCCAGCGGCGGCACCGCCGAGATGGTGGCGCCGGCGAGCACCACCGAGTCGGCCACCGAGCACCGACGCAGGGCGCAGTCCGGGCCGACCGCGGTGAACGGACCCACCGTGCTGTCCTCCACCAGGGTTCCCGCCCCGATGACGGCCGGGCCGTCGATGCGGGAGCGCACCACCCGGGCGCCGGGCTCGACGACGACCTGCCCGGTCAGGATGCTGGCCGGGTCGACGTCGCCGGCGACGCCCGGCGTCAGATCGGCCAGCATCCGGCGATTGCAGTCGAGCAGGTCGTCGACCTGCCCGGTGTCCTTCCAGTAGCCGTCGTAGACGCTGGCACGTACGTCCGCGCCGGACGCGAGGAGCCACTGGACCGCGTCGGTGATCTCCAACTCCCCGCGGGTGCTCGCGTCGATCGCGGCCACCGCCTCGTGCACCGCGGCCGTGAAGAAGTAGACGCCGATCATCGCCAGATCGCTGCGCGGCCGGGCCGGCTTCTCCACCACGCGCAGCACGGTGCCGTGCGGGTCGAGTTCGGCGACGCCGAACTCCTGCGGGTCGCTGACCTTGTGCACCACGATCTGTGCGGCCGGGCGGTGCACGCGGAAGTCGGCGGCGATGTCGGCGACACCGTCAGGCAGCACGTTGTCGCCGAGGTACATGACGAAGTCGTCGTCGCCGAGGAACGAGCGCGCCAGCCTGACGCAGTCCGCCAGCCCGCGCGGCTGGTCCTGGTGCAGGTACGTGATCGGTACGCCGAAACGCTGGCCGTCGCCCAGCGCCGCCCTGATGTCGGGCCCCCACCGACCGACCACCACCCCGATCTCGGTGACGCCGAGGCCGCTGACGGTTTCCAGCACCAGTTCCAGTACCGGTCGATTGGCCACGGGGAGCAGTTGTTTCGGCATGGAATGACTGAGCGGGCGGAATCGCGTGCCGGAACCGCCCGACAGGACCAGAGCCTTCACCGTGGGAATTCCTTTCCTTGCAGGAAGTGTGGACGCTCGTTCAGTGGCGTCCGGCGACGAATTCCCGGATGGTCCGCCCGACGTGGAGGATCATGTCGTCGGTGATGCCGGGATAGACGCCGATCCAGAAGGTGCCGTGCACCACCGCGTCGCTGTTGGACAGGTCACCGGCGACCCGGAACTCGACGTCCCGGTAGGCCGGGTGCCGGGTCAGGTTGCCGCTGAACAGCAGCCGGGTACGGATCTGCCGCTCCTCCAGGTGCTGCTGCAGCTCACCGCGGCCGAACGGCGCGTCCGGCGTGACGGTGATCGCGAACCCGAACCAGCTCGGATCCGAGCCCGGTGTGGGACGTGGCAGCAGCAGTCCCGGCACTCCGTCGAGTTCCTCGCGCAGCCGCTGCCAGTTCTTGCGCCGGGCCTCACCGAACGCCTGGATCCGCTCCAGCTGGCTCAGCCCGAGCGCCGCCTGCAGGTCGGTCGCCTTCAGGTTGTAGCCGACCTGCGAGAACGTGTACTTGTGGTCGTATCCGGCCGGCAGCGTGCCGAGCTGCCAGTCGAACCGCTTCTTGCAGCGGTTGTCCTCCCCGGGCTCGCACCAGCAGTCGCGCCCCCAGTCCCGGAAGGACTCCACGAGGTGGGCCAGTTCCACGCTGTCGGTGAGCACGCAGCCGCCCTCGCCGGTGGTGATGTGGTGGGCCGGATAGAAACTGACAGTGCTGAGGTGGCCGAACGTGCCGGTGAGCCGCCCGCGGTACAGCGAGCCGACCGCGTCGCAGTTGTCCTCGATCAGCCACAGCCCGTGCCGCTCGGCCAGGTCGGCGATCTCGGCCGCCTCGAACGGGTTGCCGAGCGCGTGGGCGATCATGACGGCGCGGGTGCGGGGCCCGATCGCCGTGGCCACCCGCTCCGCCGTGGTGTTGTACGTGCCGAGTTCCACGTCGACGAACACCGGAATCAGGCCGTTCTGCACGATCGGGTTGACGGTGGTGGGAAAGCCGGCGGCCACCGTGATGACCTCGTCGCCGGGCCGCAGCCGCCGATCTTTCAGCTCGGACGCGCGTAGCGCGGACAGGGCGAGCAGGTTCGCCGACGATCCCGAGTTGACCAGGTGCGCCTTGCGGAGGCCGAAGTACCGCGCGAAGGAACGCTCGAACCGCAGCGCGTGGAACCCCGCGGCGATCCGCATGTCCAGCGCCGCCTCGACCAGCGCCAGCCGGTCTTCGGCTTCGAGCACCGCGCCGGACGACAGCACCGGTGTGACGCCCGGAACGAACTCCTGGTCCGAGGGTGTGCGTTCGTTGTGATAGGCCCGGACCAGGTCCAGGATCATTGCCTTGAGGTCCGGGGTCATGGTGTGCTCGCCTCCTGCGCGGGATTGCCGGGGAACGGGTGGGACCGGGCGGCCTGCCAGATCCCGAGCAGCGTCTCGGGCAGCTCCCGGCGCGCCGACCAGCCGAGCACCGTGTACGCCCGGCGGGTGTCGGCCCGCTGCCAGTCGCCGTCGGCGGAGCGTGCGCCGGTCGTCGGCGCCGGCCGCAGCTCCAGTCGGTAGGGGACACCGCTGACCTCGGCGAGTGCCCGGACCAGTTCCTCCGCGGTCCGGGTGACACCCGACCCGATGTTGAACAGCCCGGGAGCGATCTGCCGTGCCGTGCCGGCGGCCAGGACGGCGTCGGCGGCGTCGCGCGCGTCCACGTAGTCGCGGTACTGCGCCAGGTCCGTCAGCTCCAGGTGTGCTGTCGTGCCGGTCCGGTGCGCCGCCACCAGACGGTTCACCGTCCGGCCCAGCACGCTGACCGGTGACATGCCGGCGCCGATGACGTTGAACAGTCGCAGCACCACGGCCTCGACGCCGTGCCGGGCCGCGAGACGGCGTACCAGCTCGGTGCCGGCCAGCTTCGACCGTCCGTACGCGCTGCGCGGCGCTGCCGGGGAGTCCTCGGTCAGGGCTGTCGGCGGTGGCTGCGGCGCGTACTCCAGCGACGAGCCCAGATGCACCAGCCGGGCGTCGACACCGGCCTCGGCCACGGCCCGCACCACGAGTCCGGCGAGTTCGACGTTGGCGGCGGCGAGCCGGTCGGGATCCGGCCGCCAGATCTCACCGGCGGCGTTGACCACCACGCCGGGTCGCGCCGCGCGGAGCGCCTCGGTCAACGACCGGCTGGTGACCTCGGACCGCCGCCCGGCCACGACCACGTCCCAGCCCGCCGAGGTCAGCCGGTCACGGACGTGCCGGCCCAGCAGACCCGTCCCGACCACCAGGGCGCGCCCGGTCACGGCTCGCCCAGGCCGGCCGCCCGGCGGATGGTGTCGATCAGCCGCGCGTGGCCCAGCATCTCGGCGTGGTGTCCGGACAGGTCGTGCTCGCCGGCCACCGCCGCCACGAAGGTGCGGACCAGCGCGGCGAACTGGTCCTCGGCGGCCAGCGTCCGCGACTCGCGGCGGTCCTGCTGCCGCAGCCCGAGCACCGGCCGGTGTTCCGGCGGTGGGGTGAACGCGCGCTCCAGGCGCAGCTCACCGGTGCTGCCCCACAGCTCGTACCCGCTGCGGTAGAAGTGCTCGAAGCCGAACCCGACCTGCACGGCGACCTGGTTCGGCCCGCTCAGCAGCACGGTGCCCGCCACGTCCACGCCGGACGGTCCGGTGCGCAGGTCCGCGCCGACCACCCGCAGGTCCGGGCCGACGAAGTGCCGGGCCGCGCGCAGCGGGTAGAAGCCGACGTCGAGCAGCGCCCCGCCGCCCAGGTCCGGGCGGTACCGGATGTCACCGTTGTGCAGCGGCGGAATCCCGAACACGCTGCTGAAGGCGCGTAGCTCCCCGATCTCGCCGGCGTCGTACGCGCGGCGCACCGCGGCGTGCTGGCCGTGCAGGAGGAACGCGGAGTTCTCCATCAGGGTGAGGCCGCGCTCGGCCGCCTGGGCGACCAGATCCGCGGTCTGCTTCTCGGTGCCCACCATCGGCTTCTCAGCCAGCACGTGCTTGCCGGCGGCCAACGCCGCGCCCGCCCACCGGTGCCTCAGGCCGATCGGCAGCGGCAGGTAGACCGCCTCCACGTCGGAACGCTCGAGTAGCTCCTCGTACCGGTTCACCGCGGCGCAGCCGAACCGGGCCGCGAAACGGTCGGTGCGTGCCGGGTCACGTCCGGCGATCGCGACGGTACGCAGACCCGGTTCGGCCGCGGCCGCCGGCAGCAGCTTGCGCCACGCGATGTCCGCGCAGCCGAGCACGCCCAGGCCGACGGGGACCGGCACGTGGTTCATCGGCGTCGCCCCAGAACGAGAGCGACCCGCAACCGCACGTACAGCATGGGAATCACTCGATCACCATCGCGGAGCACCGCCCGGGACGGCATCTCACACGTTGCGCAGCCGGGCCGTCGGCCCGCTGAGCGCACCTTGCGAGATGCCCGGGATGTCGCGGCTGCGGCACAGTGGTGTCATCGCAGGCAGCGTCGCTTGTCGATGTCCGGTCCGGGCGCCGGGCGGCACCGCAATCTGGAAGAAGATCGCGAGTGGCCAGAGCAAGCAGACTGAGCCGGATCAGTCGACTTATTCCGATGGGTAGGTGCTCACATGGTTGCATCGCGCCGGCAGTTCCTCGGCTCGGCCGCTGCTGTCTCCGGCGCTGCTGTCACCGGCTTGGTCCTGCAGCCCGGCGCTGCGCAGGCCGTCGGTCACAGCGGTGGGGCGGCCTTGCCGAATGTGGTGGTGCGTCCGGACGACCCGCGTTACCCCGAACTGCTGACGCGCGGGTTCAACGCGCGTTTCGTCTTCTCCCCGGATTCGATCGTGCTGGCCTACTCGGCCGGCCAGGTTCAGGAGGCGGTGCAGAAGGCGGTCAAGGAGGGCCGCACGTTCACCGTCCGCAGCGGCGGGCACTGCCTCGAGGCGTTGGTCGCCGACCCGCGCTTCGACATGCTCATCGACGTGTCCCCGATGCACCACGTCTCCTGGGACGCCAAGATGAACGCCTTCTCGGTCGGCGCGGGCAGCACGCTCGCGCAGGCGTACAAAGCGCTCTACCTGGGCTGGGGTGTGACCGTCCCTGGTGGGGTGTGCCCACCGGTGGGCATCGGCGGACACACCGCCGGCGGGGGATACGGGCCGCTGTCGCGGCGGTACGGTCTCATCTCCGACCACCTGTACGCGGTCGAGGTGGTGACCGTCGACGCCAAGGGCAAGGCCCGCATCGTCGTCGCCACGCGCCGCCCCGACGACCCGAACCGCGACCTGTGGTGGGCGCACACCGGTGGTGGCGGCGGCAACTTCGGCGTCGTCACCCGGTACTGGTTCCGCGACCCGCGGGCCACCGGAAACAACCCGACCAAGGCACTGCCACGGCCGCCGGCACGGCTCCTGATGACCTGGGTGACCTGGCCATGGGAGTCGCTGAGCCAGGCGGACTTCAAGCGGCTGGTGCAGAACCACGGCGCCTGGCACGCCGCCAACAGCGGGCCGGACTCGCCGTACGTCGCCATGCACAGCGCCCTGCATCTCAACATGAAGAGGGACTACGCGCTCTACCTCGAGTGCCGGATGGACGCCACCGCGCCCAATGCCCGCCAGATGGTGGAGGACTACGTCGCCGCTGTCTCCGAGGGCGTGTCCGTGCAGGGCTACGTCGAGACGAACGAGGAACTCTGGCTCGTCAACGCGTTGTTCGAGTACCCCCGTTCGCTCGGCGCCCGAACCAAGTCGGCGGGCAGCAACCTGCGCAAGCCGCTCACCGACCACCAGATCGACATCGTCTACGGAGCACTGACGGACCCGGACGCCAAGAACTCCTGCCTGGTCTATCTCGGTGCCTACGGCGGGCAGGTCAACGCGGTCGCGTCGGACGCCACCGCGGTGCCGCAGCGCGACTCCATCCTGCGCTTCTGGATCGACTCCACGTGGGCCGATCCGAATGCCGACGCGGAGGCCGTGGAGTGGACCCGCCGGCTCTACCGGGACGTGCACGCCGCCACCGGCGGGGTGCCGGTCCCGAACGACCAGTACGACGGCTGCTACATCAACTACCCCAGCAAGGACACCAAGGACCCGGCGTGGAACACGTCAGGGGTGCCCTGGCACGACCTCTACTACAAGGACAGCTACCCGAAGCTTCAGCGGATCAAGAAGAAGTACGACCCGTTGAACACCTTCCAGCACGCCATGTCCATCGAGCCCGCCTGACCGGGCGGTTCGTCCAGGTCTTGCCCGCCGACCGCTGACACAGCCGGTCGCGAAGCGGCCCCACGCCCGTCGACATCACGGGTGTGGGGCCGGTTGCGTCCTGCCCTGACGACGGTGTGACGGAAGAGGTGGCGGTCCTTGCCGGACAGCCGGGACGACCCGAGTCCCGGCCGACCCGATCCGATCAGCAAACGGAGGACCGACATGACGAGCCCGGACGACAATGCGAACGCCACCACCAAGGTGTTCCTGGTGCAACAGGGTGTCTGGGAGATGCCGCTGGAGTCGATGCCGCTGGCATCGGGCTACCTGAAGTCGACGGCCCTGGCCGACGACCGGATCCGCGACGCCTGCGACATCAGCATCCACAACTTCCGCGGCGGCACCACCAACGCCACCATGGCCAACGCCCTGTTCAGCGACGGGCCGCCGGACGTTCTCGCGTTCAGCGTGCTGGGTTGGAACTACCGGTCCTTCGGATCACTGGCCGCGACGTTCAAACAGCTCAACCCGGACGGCTGGGTCGTCTTCGGCGGCACCCACGTGGCCGAGCAGGCCGACCGGGTGTTCCGGATGTTCCCCGAGGTCGACATCGTGGTCAACGGGGAGGGCGAGCTGACGTTCCGCGATCTGCTCAACTGCTACCTCGACGGGGTGGACAAGCACGCGCTGCACGCGGTGGCCGGTGTGTCGTTCCGCGAATCCGACGGCGCCACCTGCCACAACGTCGGCCGGGACCGGATCGAGGACCTTGAGATCATCCCGTCGCCGTTCCTGACCGGGGCGCTGGAGATGACCGACGCCGACGGCAACTTCCGGTACGACGTGGCGCTGATGGAGACCAACCGGGGCTGCCCGTACAAGTGCGCGTTCTGCTACTGGGGCGGCGCCGTCGGGCAGAAGGTCCGGGCGTTCTCGCCGGAGCGGATGCGCGCCGAGCTGGAGATGTTCGGCCGGCTCAAGGTGCACACCGTGGTCGCCTGCGACGCCAACTTCGGGCTCCTGCCCGGTGACGTGGAGTTCGTCGAGATGCTCATCGAGACCCGGGACCGGCTCGGCTTCCCGCGCGCGCTGGAGACGTCCTGGGCGAAGAACAAGTCGAAGACGTTCTTCCGCATCGTCAAGATGATGAAGGAAGCCGGCATGCGGAGCTCCTTCACGCTCGCGCTGCAGACGCTCAGCGACACCGCACTGGACACCATGAACCGGCGCAACATGAAGGTCAACGAATGGGAGGATCTCGCCGCCTGGCTGGACGAGGAGGGGCTCGACTGTTACGCCGAGCTGATCTGGGGCGCACCGGGCGAGACGGTGCAGTCCTTCATGGACGGGTACGACCGGCTGTCGCGCCGGGTGTCGCGGATCGCGGTCTACCCGATCCTGCTGTTGCCCAACACCGACTACATGGAGAAGAAGGAGCAGTACGGCATCAAGGCCGTCCGCGGTGACACCGACGACTTCGAGTACGTGCTCGCCCACAACACCATGACCTTCGCCGAGAACCAACAGATGCAGCGGTTCCTCTTCATGGCGCGGGTGGTGGCGGAGAACGCGGTCCTGCGCTGGATCTGGCCGGCGCTGCGGCACCTCGCCGGCATCACCCAGTCCCAGGTGCTGCGCCACCTGGACACCTGGATCAGCACCACGGACGACCCGGCGGCCGCGCCACTGCGGGGGTACGCCGCGACCGCCGTCGGCGGAACCGGCGCGTTCGGGGCGGCGATCACCTACCTCTACACCGACCCGGACGCGGAGCGGATGCTGCACCGCTGGTGGGACGAGGCGATCCGGCCGCTGGTGCCCGCCGAGGCGGCGCCGGTGCTGGACGAGGTGTTCCGGTACGACCTGCTCACCCAGCCGGTCTACCGCCCCGCCGACCAGCCGGTCGGTGAGGACCTGCCGGTGGTGCTGGTTCGCGACGAGGAGTACTACCTGCGCAGCGGCGTACGGCTCCGCTACGACGTGCCGGCCATCGTCGCGGCCATCCGGCGCGGCGAGGAGCCGGACCTGTCGCCGGTGGACGTCACCGTCGACCTGTACTACCGCACCGGATCGGAGTCGGCGGTCACCTCGACCAACCACGAGATCGTCGTGCACTTCATGGGGATGACCGCGGCGGAGGTCCACGACAACGCGCGGGGGAGTGCCGAGGGCCTGAGCGAGGCGGAGTTCGAGGCCAGCTCGGCGTCGCGGTCCGCGGAGGCCGGCTCGCCGACTCCGGACGGGCGGACCACGCTCGGGATGCTCAAGGCGGACAAGGGCGGCTGTTCCTGAGACATGCCGCGGGCCCGGCGCCTCAGTGCGAGGCGCCGGGCCCTGGCATGTCGCGCCGGCGGGCCGGTCGCGGGCAGACTGAGGCGTGGACGCTCGACGAGCGCCCACGCCGGCTCAGGGTCCGCGGCGATCGCCGCCGGCGACTACGTCGCCAGGTGCGGCGCCGTCCAGCCGTTCAGGTCGTACTCGGACAGGCACTGCTCGACCAGGGAGATCATGTCGTCGGTGACGCCGGCCTGGCTGCCACGGCGTAGCACCTGGGCCCGGTTGTCGTCCGGGTTGCCGGCGTGGTTGCGCTCGTACAGCTCCTGACGCCCGCCGAACTCCGTGCCCACCGCGTCCCAGAGCAGCTTCATCACCTTCACCCGCTGCTCGGCGTCGGTGCCGTGCGAGCCGCGCAGGTACCGGTCCAGGTACGGGCGGACCTCCGGGTTGTGGAAGTCGGCGACACCCGAGTTCAGGTAGATCAGCCCACTGCCTGCGGTGTGCTGGACGATCTCGCGCATCTTGCCGTACGCCATCGGGGCGAGGGTCCGGTACGTCAGCGCGTACTCCTCGTTGGGCTGGACGTAGCCGTCGGCCCACGGCCGGCACCGCTCGATCATGGCGTCGGACAGCGCCCACATCAGATGCCGCCAGACCATCAGCTCGCCGATGTTGCCCTGTACCTGCCGGAACTCGTCGGTGCCGTTGATCTCCACGGCCTTCATCAGCAGCCCGCAGATGAAGTCGAACTTGACCGCCAGCCGGGTGGCGCCGTGCAGGGAGAACCGCGGCATGAAGCCGGAGTCGTGGAAGAACGTGTTCGCCTTCTCCAGGTCGCCGTAGACGAAGACGTTCTCCCACGGGATCAGGGCCTGGTCGAACACGATGACCGCGTCGTTCTCGTCCATCCGGCTCGACAGGGGATAGTCGAACGGGCTGGCGGTGCGGGCCGCCGTCATCTCGTACGAGGTGCGGCAGAGCAGCTTCACCCCGGGGACGTTCATCGGCGCCATGAACACGACCCCGAACTGCTTCTCCTTGATCCGGAGCCCGTGGTGGGCGATGAAGTTGTAGTTGGTCAGCGCGGACCCGGTTGCCACCACCTTCGCCCCGCTCACCACGAGCCCCGCGTCGGTCTCCCGGTCCACGTGCACGTACACGTCGGCCACCTGCTCGGGGCGCAGGTGGCGGTCCACCGGCGGGTGCACGAGCGCGTGGTTGACGTGCAGCACGCGCTCCTGACACTCCCTGTACCAGCGCCGGGCGTTGTCACCGAACGGGGCGTAGAAGTCGGCCTTGGCGCCCAGGGTGGCGAGGAACGACGCCTTGTAGTCGGGCGAGCGGCCGAGCCAGCCGTAGCACCGTCGCTGCCAGGCCGCGATGGCGTCGCGCGAGTGGCGCAGGTCGGCCGCGTCGACCGGGGCCCGGAAGAACGGATGGGTGAAGCCACCGTTGCCGGTGTCGGTTCCGACGGTCAGCACGTCGCGGTCCGGCGATTCCCAGAGCGCGTCGTACATGTTCGCGATGGTCCGGGCATTGTTGCGGAAGGCCGGATGCTCGGTGACGTCCTTGATTCGCTCGCCGTACAGCCAGATCTCCCGACCGTCGCGCAGACTTTCCAGATATTCGGCACCGGTAAATGGCCGTAGTCCGGACGGTTGCGCCTCCGGCGTCTCCGTCGTGGATTCTGCGCTCGGCATCGGCAATCAGCTCCTCGGCGTGGCGGTGCGGATATTCATGGAGCGTGCCAGCCGGCTCGGTGGCGCGACAAGGAAACGGAAGCGGAACGGCAATTCAGGAGATGCCGCCGCCACGCAAGGAATGCGAGCGTGAGCGGGCGATGACGAGATTCACACGACCCACGAGGGGGCACGGTGGCACGGGACGAGATGAGCGCCAAGATCTGGTCCATGGCGGGGCTCGGCACGCCGATGGCGATCCGGACGGCGGCGACGTTGCGCCTGGCCGACCACGTCGACGGCGGGGCCGACACCGCTGAGGCGATCGCGAGGGTCGAGGGGGTGGACGCCGACGCGCTGGAGCGGGTCATGCGGTACCTGGCCGTTCGGGGCCTGCTGACCCGGGAGAGCGGCGGGCGGTACTCGCTGACCCCGCTGGGCGCGGTGCTGCGGGAGGACCACCCGTCGAAGGCCCGCGCCCGGCTGGACATCGAAGGCTCCGTCGGCCGGGCCGAACTGTCGTTCGTGCAGTTGCTGCACAGCGTGCGGACGGGCGAGGCCGGTTTCCCGGTCCAGTTCGGTCGCTCCTTCTGGGAGGACTGGGCCGCCGACCCGGAACGGGCCGCGAACTTCAACCGGCTCACCAGCGACCTGGAGTCACGGTCTCCGGAGATCGTCGAAGGCATGGACTGGGGTCCGCTGGGCTGGGTCGTCGACGTCGGCGGCGGCAACGGCGCGCTGCTGATCGGGCTGCTCAACGCCTACCCGACGCTGCGTGGCACGGTGCTCGAGATGCCGGACAACTGCGAGGCCGCCCGCAAGTCGGTCGCGGAGTCGGACCTGGGGGACCGCCTGGACGTGGTGGCCGGCAGCTTCTTCGACCCGCTGCCGGCCGGCGCCGGCGGGTACGTGCTGTCGTTCGTGCTGCACAACTGGGCGGACGACCCCGCGCGGGAGATCCTGCGCCGGTGCGCGGAGGCGGCCGGGCCGACCGGCGCGGTGCTGGTGGTCGAGCAGACCGGGCCCGGCGGGGAGGCCACCCACACCGGGATGGACCTACGCATGCTGACCGCCTGCGGTGGTCGGGAACGGACCGCCGCCGATCTGACCGCCCTCGCGGCATCCGTCGGGCTGCACGGCGTGGCCGTCCACCCGGCCGGCTCGTTCTCCATCGTGGAGCTGCGCGCGGCAGGCTGACCTGCCATTCCGTCGCAGGTGTCGCGCCACCGGGTGGGATACCCTGTGCCGCATGCGCTTCGGGATGCTCGGTCCGCTCGAGGTCTGGACCGCCGACGGCAAGCCGGTGCGCATCCCGGAGCTCAAGGTCCGCGCGCTGCTGGCCGACCTGCTGGTCCACGGCGGTCGGCCGGTGGCGGCGCACCGGCTCATCGACGACCTCTGGGGCGACCGGCTGCCGGCCAACCCGGCCAGCGTGCTCCGCAGCAAGATGTCGCAGCTCAGGCGCGCACTGGACGACGCCGAGCCGGGGGCACGCGATCTGGTCACGCATTCCCCGGCCGGGTACGCCCTCACGGCCGGCGACGACGCGGTGGACGTCGGCCTGTTCACCGAGCTGGTGGGCCGAGCCCGCCGCGCCGCCCACCCCCGGGACAGGATGGCGCTGCTGACCGACGCCCTGGCGCTGTGGCGCGGCCCCGCGCTCGCCGATTTCCCGGACGAGGCGTTCGTCCGCCCGGCTGTCACGCGCTGGTCGGAGGCCCGGCTGATCGCCCAGGAGGAGTGGGCCGAGACAGCACTCGACCTGGGTCGACACGCCGACGTGCTGGCCGACCTCGGCGACCTGGTGGAACGCCATCCGCTGCGCGAGCGTTTCCGCGCGGCGCGGATGCGGGCGCTGTACCAGTGCGGCCGGCAGGCCGAGGCGCTCGACGAGTTCCGGGTCTTCGGCGAGCGCATGCGCGACGAGCTGGGGCTCGACCCGGGGCCCGAGCTGGTCGCCCTGCACCGCGCCCTGCTCCGCCAGGACCCGGCGCTCACCGGCCTGGCCACGACGCCGGCGCCGATCGAACCGGAACGGGGCAACCTGCCGGCCCCGCTGACCGGGCTGATCGGCCGCGACGCCGCGGTCGCCGACGCGGCCCGACTGCTGGAGGCCGGCCGCCTGGTCACCCTGACCGGTCCGGGCGGTGTCGGCAAGACCCGGCTCGCGGTGGCCGTCGCCGCGCGGATCGCACCCGGGGTGCCGGCCGGCGCGTGGATGGTCGAGTTCAGCACCGTGCCGCGCCCGGCCGGCGGGCGGGGGCCGTCCGCCGTGATCGACGCCGTCGCCGGCACGCTCGGGCTGCGGGACGACGGTCGCTCGGGCAGCGCCGGCGGTGTCGACCGACTGGTGGCGGCCCTACGGGGTCGGCGTCTGCTGCTGGTGCTGGACAATTGCGAGCACGTCGTCGACGATGTCGCGGAGCTCGGCCGTGAACTGCTGGATGCCTGCCCTGACCTGCGCATTCTTGCCACCAGTCGGGAGTCGCTGGGGGTGCCCGGCGAGGCTCTGGTGCCGGTGCCGCCCCTGGCGCTGCCGGAGGCGGGTACGGCGACGGTCGCGCAACTGCGCCGGTCCAGCGCCGGGGAGCTCTTCCTGGCGCGGGCGGCCGCCTCCGAGCCCGGCTTCGCCCCCGACGACGAGAACGCGGCCGCGGTGGCCACCGTCTGCCGGCGGCTCGACGGCATACCGCTGGCCCTGGAACTGGCCGCCACCCGGGTGCGCACGATGGGGATCACCGAACTGGCCGCCCGCCTCGACGACCGGTTCCGACTGCTGGCCGCCCACCGGCGCGGCGGCCCGGCCCACCACGCCACGCTGCGCACCATGATCGACTGGAGCTGGGCCCTGATCGGCGCGGACGAGCAGGCCGTGCTGCGACGGCTGTCGGTGTTCACCGACGGCTGCGCGTTGTCATCGGCCGAGGAGGTGTGCGCGGATCCGCCCGCCGCCGGCGGAGTGTCCCGTGCCGACGTGGCGTACCTGCTCGGGCGACTGGTGGACTGCTCACTGGTCACGCTCGTGGAGAACGCCGACGGGGTGCGGTACAGGATGCTCGAGTCGGTGGGGGCGTACTGCGCCGAGCGGCTGCGGGAGTCCGGCGAGGACGAGGCGGTGCGGCTGCGGCACGGCACCTGCCAGGCCGCCCTCGCCGAGGAGGCGGACCAGAATCTGCGTGGCCCCGCCCAGCGGCGGTGGCTGCGCCGGTTGGATGCCGAACAGGCCAACCTGCGGGCGGCCCTGGCCGCGGCGATCGAGCGTGGTGAGGCGGTGCTCGCCCTCCGGCTGGCCTGCGCCTGCGCCTGGTACTGGGTACTGCGCGGCCAGTTGGGCGAGGGCCGTCGTGCGCTGGCGGCGGCGGCCGGGGTGCCGGGCGAGGCGCCGGCCGGCCGGCGGGCTCTGGCGCTGCTCTGGGAGGCGGGCATGGCCGCGCTCGGCGGCGACGACCCACACGACCTGCTGTGCCGGGCGGAGGCCGAGGGTCTGGCCGGTGCCGACCCGCACGCCGTGGCGCGGGCCCGCTGGTTGCTCGCCTCGGCGCTGCCCGAGGATGTCACCGCCCGGCCCGGCGACGGCCGGTTGGACGGGGTGCTGTCGGACTTTCGTAGCCTCGGTGACCGCTGGGGGGCGGCGGCCACGCTGAGTAGCCTGGCCTGGACGGCGCTGCTGCGCGGAGACGTCGCCGCGCTGCGCCGCGACGCGGAGCGGAGTCTGGAGGAGTTCCGCGACCTCGGCGACCACTGGGGAGTCCTGCAGGCCACCAACCCGCTGGCCGCGCTGGCCCGGATGACCGGGGACGGTGACCGCGCTGCGCGGCTGCACCGCGACGCCCTCCGCATCGCCCGCGAGCTGGGCCTGTGGCCGGAGGTGTCGTACCAGCTGAACGAACTGGGACGGATCGCGCTGGACGCCGGCGACCACGCCGCCGCCGCCGACCTGCACGCCCAGGCCCGGCGCATGGCCGCGGAACAGTCCAATCTGGCCCTGGAGCAGTTCGCCGACCTGGGACTGGCGATCACGGCGCGCCGGCAGGGCAGTTGGGACGCCGCCGAGCGGCTGCTGCACCGGTGGCTGGAGTGGAACCGGCAGGCCGGCTGGCATGCCGGCGTGGCCGCGGTCGGCGCGGAGCTCGGCTTCGTCGCCGAGCAGCGCGGTGCGGCCGACGACGCGCTGCACCGGCACCGGGAGGGCTTCGCCGCGGCTTCCGACAGCGGTGACCCGCGGGCGGTGGCGCTCGCCCTGGAAGGGCTCGCCGGGGCGTACCGGCTGGCGGGTGACCCGGTGCGGGCGGCCCGACTGCTGGGGGCGGCCGACGCCGCGCGCGACGCGGCGGGACTGCCGTCACCGGAGGCGGACCGGCACGACGCGCGACGCGTCGCCGGGCTTCTGGCCGCCGATCTGGGGCCGACCCAACTGGTCGCCGAGCGCGCGGCGGGGGCCGGCGCGCCGATCGACGACCTGCTGCGTGACGACCGGTCGATGGCCCGGCGCTGACGCGAGTCTGCGCAACGCAGGAGATGAACACCGGGTCGCACCCGTGTGATGCTTCAGCTCGCGAGACAGTGAATTCCCGGCCGAGGGGATCCGAATGTCAGAACAATCGCGCAGCGATCTCGAGAAGCACGTCACGGCGATCTGGGAGGACGTTCTCGACACTGCGGCCGGCCCGCCCGACGCCACATTCTTCGAATTGAACGGACAGTCGATAGCGGCTTTTCGCATCGTCGCGCGGATAAGTGACCGGACCGGCATCGACGTACCCGTCGAGGAATTGTTCAAGGATCCGACACGCGCCGCCTTCACCCGGGTGGTCCTCGCGTGTGCCCAACGACGCTGACCCGAGCGGCTCGACCACGTGGAAAGGCACGGTGGAATGGTGTACGCAGAGAACCGCTTCCCGTTCTCCATCGAGCAGGAGTTCCTGCGCGGGCAGCATCAGGAGGACGGCTCCACGGCGGGGTTCGGCCCGCGCCCCATCTCCAGCGGTGGCTGGCGGCTCACCGGGCCGGTCGACGCTGACCTGCTCCGCGGGGCTCTGGAGGACGTCATCGCCCGGCACGAACCACTGCGGACCATGGTGATCCGGGGCGCCGACGGCTGGGAACAGGAGGTGCGGGACCCGTGCCCGGCCCGGCTCCAGGTGCACGACCTGGGCGACGACCCGGACGGCCGGGGCGTACGGGCCGAGCGGTTCCTCGACAAGGCGGAGTCCGGCCACTTCGACGCGGACCAGCTTCCCCTGCTCTGGGCGTACCTGGGCCGTTTCGACGACCGGGACGCGGTGCTGGTGCTGGTCGCGTACCTGCCGCTGATCGATGTGTGGTCACTGGGCATCGTCATGGACGACCTGGCCGCGTGTTACGCCGCCCGCCTGGCCGGCGGCAAGCCCGAGCTGCCGGACCCGCCGCGGTATCGCGACTACGTGCGACGCGCCGCCGCCGGTGGATCCGACTCGTCCTTCGAGTACTGGCGGGAGCGGCTGGCCGGGGCGCGCCCCGTCGTCATCGCCGCGGACCGGCCGGCCAACCCCGACCATCCGGGCGTCACCCGCGTCGACCGTTTCCAGATCGACGCCCGACTCGGCTCGGCCGCCCTGCGCCTGGGCCGTGCGACGGGAAGCTCGCCGTTCATGGTGATCTTCGCGGCGCAGCTCATCCATCTCCAGCGGATGACCGGTGTCTCCGACGGGGTGGTGTGGACACTCACCCCCGGGCCCGGCCGCCGGCACGAGTGGGCCGAGGCCACCGTCGGCTACTTCGTCAACATGTCACCGCTGCGAACCGACATCTCGGGCTGTGTCACCTACCGCGACGTCCTCGCCCGGGTGCGCGCCACCTGCCTGGAGGCGTTCCCGCACGAGGTGCCGTTCGTCGGGCTGGCGCAGCGGGCGCCGGAGGTCATCGCCGGGCTGGAGCAGGGCGGCATGGTCGTGCCGGGCTTCGCGGTGTTCCAGAACCCCGCGGCGTCGAAGACCCGGTCCGCCGGTGCGGTCGAGTACGCGCCGGTGCGCCGGCGGTTGTCCCAGGCGCAGGGCCCGGGCATCCCCGACGACGCGATCCTCTGGACCATCGACATCGACCCGGACGGTGAGATCTTCTGCGCCGTCAGCTCGAGCACGGACCGGTTCGAGCAGGCCACCGTGGACCGCATGCTGGCCGAGTTCCGCGACCTGTTCGGCAGGGTCCTGGCCGACCCGGACGCGCCGCTGGCCGGCGCCCGTACCCACGAAGGGGCGCACTCGTGAGGACGCTGCCTCCCGGCTATCAGCTGGTCACCGACATTCCGGACGACCGGTACGGGGAATGGCTGGACTGCTGGCTCGGTGCCTTCGGCAACCCGGTCAGCGCCGATCCCGAGATCCTCGACTTCTACCGGCGCACCCACCCGCCGGATCGGGCCGTGGCGGTCGCCGACGACGACCGGTACGTCGCCACCAACACCGCGCTCGACCGTGACCTCGTGCTCCCCGGCGGGAACACGGTACCGGCCGCCGCGTGCACCGGTGGTTCCGCGCACCCGGTGGTGGCCCGGCGTGGGTTGCTACGCGCCACAGTCGCGCACCTCAACCGGCGGGCCGTCGACGAGGGCAAGGCGATCGTCGTCGGGGGCGCGTCCGAGTGGCCGATCTACGGCCGGTTCGGTTCCGGCCCGGCGACCTGGTCGGACGCGGTCGAGTTCGACGTCCGGGCGGTCGGCCTGCGCGACGACGTGCCGGGCCGCGACCTGCGTCCGCGTCGGATCGACGGTACGCAGGCCCGGGACCTCGGGTACAAGCTGTACTCCCAGCAGGCGGCGCAGACGCCCGGGGAGGTGCTCACCCCCTCGTGCTACTGGGACCGGCTCGCCGGCGACCCCGCGTCCGGTGCGTTGGAGGAGGCTCTCGCCCTGGGCGCCCCGGGGTACGGGCCCCGGCACTGCGCCGCGATCGACGACCGTGGGCTGGTGACATACCGGATCATGCCGGACTGGACGGCGGAGTCCGCGCCGCAGAGCAAGCTGCACGTCATCGACTTCCTCGCGGCCGACCAGGAGGCGGAGGGCGCGCTCTGGCGGCACCTGTTCTCGATCGACCTGGTCCGCGAGATCGACGTGTGGCGGATGCCGGTGGACAGCCCGCTGCGCTGGTGGGTCGACGACGCGCGACGGATGCGTGTCCGCCGCCAGGACGCCCTCTGGATCCGGCCGCTGGATGTGCCACGGCTCCTGCGCACCCGCGGCTGGGCCTGCGACGGTGTCCTCACGCTCACCGTGCACGACCCGGAGGGCCTGGCGGCCGGCACGTTCCGGCTGGAGGTGACCGACGGGCACGCCACGTGCGAGCCGGTCACCGCCGCGGCCGACCTGGAGATGGGCGTCGGCGCGCTGGCCGTCATCCTGCTCGGTGGCACCCCGGCGGCGGCGCTCACCCGGGCCGGTCGGATCAGCGCCCCGGACGCGCGCAAGGTGCGACTGTGGGACGCCATGGCGGTGCCGGAGCGCAGCCCGTACATCAGCTACTGGTTCTGACGAGGTCACCGTGACAGTGAGCCCGCTCGCCGTGACCGGTGCCCTGCACTTCACCGCGCCGGTGTTCCCCGACGACCGGGGCTTCTTCGGTACGCCGTTGCAGGCTGGCCTGTTCGCCGCGACCACCGGCCGCCCGCTGTTCCCGCTCGCGCAGGCCAGCTACAGCCGATCCCGGCGGGGAGTGGTTCGGGGGGTGCACTACACGGCCGCACCCCCCGGCGCCGAGAAGTACGTCTACTGCGCGCACGGCGCCCTGCTCGACATCATGGTGGACCTCCGGGTGGGGTCGCCCACGTACGGCCGGTGGGACGCGGTGCGGCTCACCGGCGACCGGATGGACGCGCTGTACCTGCCGGTCGGCGTCGGCCACGCCTTCGTCGCGCTGACCGACGACGCCGTCATGCAGTACCTGCTCTCGCGGGAGTACGAGCCCGCCGACGAGCGCGCCGTCTCCGTCCTCGACCCGCGGCTGGGTCTGCCGGTCGGAAAACCCGCGGGGAGCGAGCTGTCCGAGCGCGACCGCGCCGCGCCGACCCTGGAGCAGGCGCGGGAGGCGGGGTTGCTGCCGGACTACGCCCGCTGCCGGGAGATCGAGGTGCGCAATCTGCGAGATGCCCCGGCCAGGGCGGCTGGTGGACGGTAGGCGGGCACCCGACGACCCGACCGAAAGGGCACCGATGCGCGTTCTGTTCGCCACCTATGCGGAAACCACCCATTACTACAACATGGTCCCGCTGGCCTGGGCCCTGCGCACCGCCGGCCACGAGGTCCGGGTCGCCACCCAACCGGCCCTCATGGACGCGGTCGTGCAGTCTGGCCTGACCGCCGTGCAGGTCGGGGAGGACCACGACTTCATGTCGGTCATCGCGGCCAAGGCCGACGACCCGACCTGGGGCGAGCGGATCACCACCGCGTTGCGGACCGGCGGCGCCGACATGGACTATCCGGCCCTGCTGGCGTTCTTCGACGAGGCCGTGGAGACCTCGGCCAAGGTGTTCAACGACCCGATGGTCGACGCCCTCGTCGCGTACGCGCGGGAGTGGCAGCCGGACCTGATCATCTGGGAGAACTTCACCCTCGCCGGCGCCATCGCGGCTCGGGTCACCGGTGCCGCGCACGCCCGCCTGCTCTGGGGGGCCGACGCGCAGACCCGCATCTACAACCGGTTCCAGGCGTTGCTCGCCGAGCAGCCCGAGGATCAACGGCGTGACCCGATGCGGGACTGGGCCGCCGCGCACCTGGAGCGGTTCGGTGCCACCTACGACGCCGACGTGCTGACCGGGCAGTACACCCTGGACCAGGCACCGCAGAGCATGCGGCTGGACGTCGGGCTGCGGATCGTGCCGTTCCGGTATGTGCCGTACAACGGTCCGGCCCGGGTCCCCGGCTGGCTGCGCGAGCACCCGGAGCGCCCGAGGGTCTGCGTGACCGCCGGCATCTCGATGCGGTACATGCTGGGCTACGACCCGATCCCGGTCTCGACGCTCAAGCTCTTCGCCGACGCCGACGTCGAGGTGGTCGCGACGCTGGCCGTCGACGAGAGCGAGCTGGCCGACGTGCCGTCCAACGTCCGGGTGGTGAACTTCGTGCCGATGCACGCGCTGCTGCCCAGCTGCGCGGCCGTCGTGCACATCGGCAGCGCCGGCGTGGTGTCGACCGCGATGGCGTACGGCGTGCCGCAGTTGACTCTCGTCCCCGACCTGTGGGACGCCGTCGTGCGCGCCGACATGATGCGCGAGCAGGGCGCCGGCCTGGATCTGACGCTCGACCGGGCGACGCCCGAGGCGATCCGCGACAACGTGCTGCGGCTGGTGCGCGAGCCGGAGTTCCGGGCGGCGGCGAACCGGATCCGGGGCGAGATGCTCGCCGAGCCGGCACCGAGCGAGATCGTTCCGGTTCTCGAGAAGATCGCCGCCCAGCGGTGACTCCGGGGTTCCGGCCGGCGCACGTCCGGCCGGAACCGAACCGGAACCCCGGCACGGAAGGCTGACCACTGCGGCGGGAAGCCGGCGAGCCGGGGAGAGGTGACGCCAGGATGAGCGAGGACCATCTGCGGCTGGTGATCGTCATCGCCAGCATCCGCCGAGGCCGGTTCGGTCCGGTCCCGGCGCGCTGGCTCTGCGACGAGACCAACCGTGGTGGGCGCATCGAGGCGGACGTGATCGACCTCGCCGAGGCCCGCCTCCCCGAGGTCGCCGGCGATCCGGCTCCGCCCGCCGTTCGCGACCTCGCACCATGGCTGGCCGCCGCGGACGCGTTCGTCGTCGTCACACCGGAGTACAACGGCAGCTTCCCCGGCTCGTTGAAGACGGCCATCGACTGGTTCCGCGACGAGTGGCGTCGCAAGCCCGTGGGCTTCGTCTGCTACGGCGGTCCGGCCGCGGGCCTGCGGGCGGTGGACCAGCTGCGCCAGGTGTTCACCGACCTGGACGCGATGACGGTGCGCGACCCGGTGACCATCCCGCACCATCGGTCCGCCTTCGATCTCGCCGGCCGGCCGGTCGATCCCGGTCTGACGGTCGCGGCTGGTCGCATGCTCGAACAGCTCGTCTGGTGGGCCGACACGTTGCGGCGCGGACGCCTCGCACCGACCGACACCCGACTCGGGACACTTCAGGAAGGAATTCGATGACAACCGAAGGCACCACCGCGGCCGTACCGCGGGCGGGCCGCCGGGAATGGATCGGGTTGGCGGTGCTCTGCCTGCCCACCCTGCTGGCCTCGGTGGACCTCACGGTCCTGTATCTCGCACTACCGCATCTCAGCGCCGACCTCGGCGCCACCACGACCCAGCAGTTGTGGATCGTGGACATCTTCGGGTTCCTCACCTCCGGCCTGCTGGTCACCATGGGCACGCTCGGTGACCGATTCGGCAACCGCCGGATGCTGTTGATCAGCTCCGCCGCGTTCGCCGCGGCGTCGCTGCTGGCGGCGTACGCCACGACGCCGGAGATGCTCATCGGCGCCCGCGCCCTGCTCGGCGTGGCCGGTGCGGCAGGAATGCCCGCCGCCCTGGCCCTGATCACCCACATGTTCCGCGACCCGGCGCAGCGCGGCGTGGCGATCGCGTCGTGGATGAGCTGTTTCATGGGCGGCCTGATGCTCGGGCCCCTGGTCGGCGGCATCATGCTCGAGTACTTCTGGTGGGGCTCCGCGTTCCTGCTCGCGGTCCCGATCATGCTCCTCGTCCTGGCGGTGGCCCCGGTGCTGTTGCCGGAGCGCCGCAACCCGGGCGCGGGCAAGCTCGACCTGCTCAGTGTCGCGATGTCGCTGGTCGCGATGATCTCGCTGGTGTACGGGCTGAAGAAGCTCGCCCAGGACGGCTTCACGGCACCGGCGCTGCTGGCCATGGTGTTCGGCGTTCTGGTCGGCGTGCTCTTCGTGCGGCGGCAGCGGAGCCTCACCGACCCACTGCTCGACCTGCGCCTGTTCGGCATAGCCACGCTGCGCGCCGCGCTCATCCTCGGCCTGCTGGTCAGCGCGCTCAACGGCGGCGCGTCTCTGCTGGTGACCCAGTTCCTCCAGGTGATCGAGGGGCTGTCACCGCTGCGGGCGGGCCTGTGGCTGCTGCCGCCGTCCCTGGCCATGATCATCGCGTTGTTCCTGGCGCCGGGCCTCACCGCCAAGCTCAAGGCGGGCCGGGTGATCGCGCTCGGGCTCGGCATCGGGGTGGTGGGCTACCTGATCCTGGCCCAGGTGGAGAGCGTGGACGGTCTCGGGCTGCTCGTCGCGGGCTTCGCGGTGCTGCTGTTCGGGATGGGCCTGCCCTCGTCGCTGGGCACCATGCTGGTGATGGGCGCCGCGCCGCCGGACCGGGTCGGCTCCGCGTCGTCGTTGCAGCAGACCAGCAACGAGTTCGGCATCTCGATCGGCATCGCCACGCTCGGCAGCATCGGCATGGCGACCTACCGCAGCGAGTTGGCGGACACGGTGCCCGACACAGTGCCGCCCGAGGTGGTGGAGGCCGCCCGTGAGGGCATCGCGCCGGCCAGCGTGTTGTCCGCTCAGTTCCCCGACCTGCTGGCGCCGGCGCGGGCCGCGTTCACCGTCGGTCTGAACAACGTCGCCTGGGTCAGCGCGGCGCTGATGATCGCCCTGGCCGTCTTCGCGTACTTCGCGCTGCGGCACACCCAGCTGAGCGAGATGACGCCGCCGACCGACATGCCGCCGCTTGCCGAGCAGGCTACGGCCGCGGACGCCGCCGGCGTCGAGGCCGGCCGCACCGACGACGCCCCGCAGACCGTTCCGCCTCAACGCTGACGCCGATGCCCGGCGGGCCTGGCCCGCCGGGCATCGCGGAAGGAGTAACCATGTCACTCGACGTGGATGGCACCCAGGTGACGCTGTGCCGCGACAGCGCGCGGCCCAGCGTGCGGCTGCGGCGCCGCTATCCGGCACCGGTCGCCGCGGTGTGGCGGTGCCTCGTCGAACCGGATCAGGTCAACGCCTGGTGGACGCCGATGACCGTCGAGCTGGTGCCGCAGGCGGGCGCCGAGATGACGTTCACCTGGCCCGGTGGCGACACCGATCCGGGCCAGGTCCTCGCCGTCGACCCGCCCCACCTCTTCGCGTACACCTGGGGTCCGGACACCCTGCGCTGGGACCTGTCCGCCGCGGACGGCGGGACCGACCTCACGTTGCTGACCACGGTGGCCGATCCGGGCCACATCGCCTACAGCGCGGCCGGCTGGCACGCCGGCCTCGACCTGCTCGGAGACCACCTGGCCGGCCGCGAGGTCGTGCCACCCGGCCCCGATCCGGCACCACCGGCGCTGGTCCAACGCTATCGTCGGCTGCTCGACGGAGAACAGGAATGACACATGGCTGACGAAGAGATCCACGACAGTCCCACCAAGTGGGTGGCCGACCACGTGCGCTCCTACGTGGAGACCGATGGCGCCAAGGGACACGACTTCCAGGGCAAGCTACCCACCCTGCTCCTGACCACGCGGGGCCGCCGGACGGGCAAGCTGCGCCGCACCGCACTGATCTACGGGCGGGACGGCGACCGGTACGTGGTGGTGGCCTCGGCCGGTGGGCAGGAGACGAATCCCGCCTGGTACCTGAACCTCTGCGCCGAACCGGAGGTGTCCGTGCAGGTGTACGGCGAGACCTTCCAGGCCAAGGCGTCGGTCGCCGCCGAGGCGGAGCGGCCCGCGCTGTGGGAGCAGATGACGGGGATCTTCTCCACCTACCGCCGCTACCAGAAGAAGGCCTCCCGGGAGATTCCGGTGGTGCTGCTGGAACCGCTGCGTTAGGCCCCCACCCCTGAACAGGCTGTGCGCCTCCGTCGGTCCCCCCGTCCGCGGAGGCGCACAGCCCTGCCTCAGCTCGCCCGCCGGTAGGCCGCGGTCAACTTCTCCACGGCGGGCACCACGTCGTTGGGCGTGGGCAGGCCCATCATCTCGGTACGCAGACGGACCGCGTTCTCCTTGAACGACGGGTCCTTGAGCACCCGCATCAGGTCCTCGCGCAGCCCCGCGGGGGTGAGGTGGTCGGAGTCGTAGGCCAGCCACACCCCGGCGCCACGCTCCTGCAGCCCGTTCGCCTGCGCCACCGGGCCGAACCACTTCTCGCTCCAGTACGCGCTCGGCACGATGAGCTGCGGTACGGCGTGCTCGAAGGCCGAGGCCATCGTCGAGGATCCGCCGTGGTGCACGATGGCGCTGCACGTCGGCAGCAGGACGTTCATCGGCACGAAGTCGACGACCCGCACGTTGTCCGGTATCCGTGGCGCGGAGGCGAGCTGCTCCGCGCTCATCGTGGCGACCACCTCGATGTCCAGGTCGCCCACCGCCTCCAGCAGGTCCGCGGCGGATGCCTCGGCGACCTCCGCCTCGCGGTGGGTCATGCCCAGCGTGACGCAGACCCGCGGCCGGACCGGCGGCTCGTAGAGCCACCGCGGCACCACCGAGGGGCCGTTGAAGGCGAGGTGACGCATGCGGATGTAGTGCGGTGCGCTGGGGCGCCAGGTCCACGGCGGCATGGTGTCGATCGTCCACTGGCCGTGCACGACGTCGTCGGCGAACGGGCCGCCGCCGTGCGTGCGCAGCAGCGGCTCCAGCCAGGCGCGCATCGGGTCCGGCCGGGATCCGCCGGCCGCCTTGACCGCCTCCCAGAGCTGCACGAAGGCGTCCGTGCCGAACAGGATGCGCGCGTGCGCCGCGCCGCAGGCCCGGGCCACCACCGGTCCGGCGTAGGTCATCGCGTCCCAGAGCACCAGGTCCGGCTGCCAGGCGCGGGCGAAACCGATCAGGTCGGTGAGCATCGCGTCGGTGTGCAAAAACGGGAGGAGGTTCGTGGTGAGGTACTCGAGCTCGGCGTACGGATCGTCCCGGGCGTAGTCGGTCTGCACCGGCAGCGTGGGCGGTGCGGCCGGGAGCTTCGGCGGCTCGGACACCTCGTCGACCTCGGCCAGCGTCTCGGCCATGGGCTCACCGGCCAGGACGGCGGTGAGCCCCGCCTGCGCCAGCGCCTCGGTCGAGCCCGGCTGGCAGGCGACGCGGACGTCATGACCGGCGGTGCGCAGCGCCCAGGCCAGCGGCGTCATGATGTAGAGGTGTGACTTCAGGTCCGGGGGAGCGACGAACAGGACACGCATGGCGGGTCTCTCCTTCGGGTTCGAGGTGATTCACCAGCCCGCCGGCGGGTTGACGCCGGCGGCCGGGGGGAACAGCTCGTCGAGGCGTCGGGTCACCGCGGGGTCGAGCGGGCTGTCGAGCGCGGCGAGGGCGCCGTGCAGGTGCGCCACGGTGCGCGGGCCGATCACCGCGCCGGTCAGTCCGGGGCGGCCCAGCACCCAGGCGAGCGCCACCTCGGCCGGGTCCAGCCCGAGACCGGCGCAGTACTTCTCGTAGTCGGCGACGGCCTCGTACCGGTCCTCCAGGGCCCGCATCGCGCGCCCCTGCGCCGTCTTCACCGCCGTGCCGTCGGCCAGCTTCCGGAGCGCGCCGCCGAGCAGCCCACCGTGCAGCGGGGACCAGGCGAACACCCCGACGCCGTACGCCTGGGCCGCCGGGATCACCTCCGTCTCGGCCTGCCGGGTGACCAGGTTGTAGGCACACTGCTCGGCGACGAGCCCGAGGTGACCGCGTCGGGTCGCCGTCTCCCGCGCCGCGGCGATGTGCCATCCGGCGAAGTTCGAGGAGCCGACGTACCGGATCTTGCCCTGTCCGGTGAGCGTCTCCATCGCCTGCCAGATCTCGTCCCAGCCGGCGTGTGGATCGAAGTGGTGCATCTGGTACAGGTCGATCCAGTCGGTGCGCAGCCGCCGCAGGGAGTCCTCGCAGGAGGCGACGATGTGCCGGGCGGACAACCCGCGGTCGTTGGGCCAGTCGGTCATCGGGTTGAAGACCTTGGTGCCCAGCACCACCTTCTCCCGCCGGCGGTCGCCCTGGTCGAACCACGCGCCGATGAGTTCCTCGGTCAGCCCTCGATGCACCTGCCAGCCGTAGTGGTTCGCGGTGTCGAAGAAGTTGATGCCGTGGTCCAGCGCCTCGTCCATGAGGCGGAACGCCTCTTCGCGCGTGGTGCGCACACCGAGATTGAGCGTGCCCAGGCACAGCGGGCTGACCTCCAGGGCGGTACGGCCGAGTCGGGTGTAGCGCATCGTCGCTCTCCTTCGTCTCAGCCGCGCTGCCCGACGAACAGGCCGCGCCCGGTCAGCCCGTCATCCAGGAACTCGGCCGGACAGCCGGCGTCCGCGAACGCGCCCAGGTACTCGTCGCGGCTGAACAGCATGAGGTGCGACGTCTGGGTGAACTCCCGGATACCGCCCGCGTCGCCCACCAGGAAGCGCACCTCCAGGTGCGACACCCGACCGGTGCGGGTGGTGTGCGACATCCGGGCCACCGCCCGCGTCCCGTCGGTGTCGGAGTCGACGGCCAGATGACCGTCGAGAAACCGCTCGGGAAACCACCACGGCTCCACCACCAGCACGCCGCCCGGCTCCAGGTGTTGCGCCATGGACGCCACGGCCTGACGCAACTCGGTCACCGAGCCCAGGTAACCGATGGCGTTGAACATGCAGGTGACCGCGTCGAAGCGGCGGCCCAGGCGGAAGTCGCGCATGTCGCCGTCGTGCACGGGCACCCCGGGTAGACGCGCCCGGGCCGTGGCCCGCATCGGCTCGGACAGCTCCACGCCGGCCACCTCGTCGAAGGTGCCGGCGAAGGTGGCCAGGTGTGCGCCCGTCCCGCAGGCCACGTCGAGCAGGCTGGCGGCCTGCGGACGCCGGTCGCGGATCAACCGGGTCAGGGCCTCCGCCTCGGCGGCCCAGTCCTTGCCCCGGCTGCGGTAGATGAACTCGTAGATCTCGGCGAACTCGGCGGTGTAGGTCATCGGCGTACCCCGGCGAACAGGCCGCGGCCGGGCAGGCCGCCGGCGTCGGTGAGATGCTCGGCGGTACAGCCCGCCGACCGCAGGGCGTGGAGATAGTCCTCCCGGGTGAACAGGGTCAGCATCTGCACGTGGGAGAAGTGCCGGATGCCGCCGTCGTCGGCGACGACGTAGTGCGCCTCGTGCCGGGCCGCGGGCCCCTGCCGCGCCGAGTGCGAGACCCGCACGACGGTACGGGTGTCGTCGCGGACCACGTCGTGGGCGACGTGCCCGTCGAGGAAGGTGTCCGGGGACCACCACGGGTCGATCACCAGTACGCCACCGGGAACGAGGTGTGCGGCCATCGTCCGGACCGTCGCACAGAGCTCGTCGACGTCGTGGGCGTAGCCGATGGTGCCGGTCAGGATGCACACGGCATCGAACTCGCGGCCCAGCGCGAACGACCTCATGTCGCCGACGTGGACGGCGCCGGACGGCAGTTTGGCCTGCGCCACCGTGCACATCGCCGGGGACAGTTCGAGCCCGGCCACCTCCACGAACGTCGCCGCCAGCCGCCGCAGGTGCTCGCCGGTCCCGCAGGCCACGTCCAGCACGGACCGGGCCTGCGGCCGGCGCTCGCGGACCACGCGCGCCACGGCGTCCGCCTCGGCGGCGAAGTCCTTGCCCCGTCCCGCGTACAGCAGGTCGTAGATCTCGGCCACGTCGGCGTCGTACGCGGCCGAGGTCACCGTGTGTTGGCCGGTCACCGGGTGCCGCCCGCCGCGACGGTGTGCCGGCCGAGCCGACGGGTGAGGGATGCGCGCAGCGCCGCGACGACCACGTCCACGTCGTCGTCGGTGAGCGCCTGGTGCATCGGCAGGCACAGGGTGCGTTCGGCGGCCCGCTCGGCCCGGGGCAGCCGCGCCGTCGACCCGTACGCGGCCACCCGGTGCAGGGTGGGATAGCGGAACGTCGTGTAGATGCCCTGGGCGTACAGGTCGCTGGCCACGTCGTCGCGGATTCCCTCGTCCATCTGCACCCAGTACAGGTAGTGCGAGCTGCGCTGGCCCTGCGGCAGCGGCGGAGGCAGGGTCAGACCGGGCACGTCGGCGAGGCCGCTGTCGTAGCGCGCCTCGACCTCCCGCCGTCGGGCGGCGAAGTCCGGCAGTCGACCCAGTTGCACCAGGCCGACGGCGGCCTGCATGTCGTTCATGATCGAACGCCTGGAGAACGACGAGATGTCGAAGTCCCACCAGCGGTGCGCCGACTGCCGGGCCTGGGAGAAGCCGCTGAACTGCTCCAGACCGAAGTACGCGAGCTTGGCGGCCCGCGCCACCAGGTCGGGATCGCGGGCGGTGAGGATACCGCCGTCCCCGGCCACGACGATCTTCTGCGCGTCGAAGCTCCACACGCCGATGTCGCCGAGCGTGCCGCAGGGCACCCCGTCCACGCGGGAGTCCACCGCACAGGCGGCGTCCTCGATGAGCAGGATCCCGCGTTCCCGGCACAGCTCGGCGATGCCCGCGATGTCACCGGGACGGCCACCGTAGTGCAACGCCAGCACGGCGCGGGTGCGCGCGGTGAGTGCCGTCGCCACGTCGTCGACGGTGGGGTTGAGGGTGTGCGGATCCACGTCGCAGAAGACCGGACGGGCACCGTGCGCCGCGACGGCGTTGCCCGCGCCGACGAAGCTCACGGTCGGCAGCACCACCTCGGTGCCGGGCCCCACACCGGCGAGCTGCATCGCGATGAACGTCGCCTCGGTGCACGAGTTCACCGCCGTGACCCTGCCGGTGTCCACACCGAGGTGGCCGGCGAAGGCCGCCTCGAACGCGGCGGTGCGCGGTCCCTTGCCGACCCAGTTGCTGCCGAACACCTCGGCGATGGCGCTCAGCTCCGCCTCACCGAGGGACGGCTGAAAGACATTGATCATGGCCCGTCACGACCTCTCGTAGTCGTCGTGGTGGCGGACCCAGTCCATCTTGTCCTCCAGGTGATCTTCCTGGCGACCCAGCGGGGTGAGGTCGAGGTAGTTGTAGGTGTTGTTGAGCAGGTCGCTGCCGCGCCGGTAGGTGGAGTAGGCGTAGCGCACCACGTCGCCCTCGCGCAGGAACGTGCTGACCCCGGGCATCTCCGGCTCCGGCTCGTCGTCGTCCAGGCGTACGTGGAAGTCCTCGTAGAACGTCGTGCCGTGGCAGGAGACGAACGGCACGGTCCAGCCCATCCGCTTGACGAACTGCTCGGTCTCCGCCGGCGGCTCCGGCGACACCACCACCAGCGTGGTGTCCCGGGCGTGCAGGTGTGCCAGGTGGCCGATGTTGTCCACCCAGAACGAGCAGATCGGGCACCAGCCGTACCCCTCCAACGAGCCCATGAAGTGGTACGTGATGAGCTGGCGTCGGCCGTCGAACAGGTCGAGCAGGCTCAGCCGGCGATCGCCCGGGGCGATGAAGGTGTAGTCCGTGTCGATGGTCAGCAGGGGCAGGGCCTGCCGCTCACGGGTCACCGCGTCGCGGGCCCGGGTCAGTTCCTTCTCCCGCTCCAGCAGCGCCTTGCGGGCGGCCAGCCACTGAGCCCGGTCGGCCGGTGCCGGGGCGGTGGCGGTGGCGGTCGCCCTGCCCGTACCCCCGTCAGCGCAGCACGACATCGGCCCGCTCCAGCTCTGCCAGGAACACCCCGCGCGACAGCGCCTCGGCGGTCCGCTCGATGTCGTCGGACATGTAGCGGTCCTCGCTCAGCGTGGAGACCAGGCCGCGGACGGTGTCATAGGTGGCCCGAGCGGCCGGGCTGAGCTTGTCGGGCCCGCCCCGCAGGTCCACCGCCTGCGCCGCGGCCAGGAACTCCACGGCGAGGATGCGGTCGTTGTTGTCCAGCACCCGCCGGGCGTTGCGGGCCGCGATCAGGCCCATGCTGACCACGTCCTGGTTGTCGCCGTTGGACGGCACGCTCTGGGTGCTGGCCGGCCCGATGGTGCGGTTCTCCGCGACCAGCGCGGTGGCCGGGTACTGCGCGCCGGCGAACCCGCTGTTCAGGCCCGGGTCGCCGGCCACGAGGAACTCCGGCAGCCCGTCGCTGAGATGCCGGTTCAGCAGTCGGTTGGTGCGCCGCTCGGAGAACACCCCGAGCTGGGTGAGCGCGATGGTCAGGAAGTCCATCACGAAGGCGATCGGCTGGCCGTGGAAGTTGGCGCCGTGGAAGACCTCCTTGCCGACGAAGAACAGGGGGTTGTCGTTGGCCGAGTTGACCTCGGTCTCCAGCTTCTCCATGGCGTGGTAGACGGTGTCCCGGACGGCGCCCACCACCTGCGGGATGGCCCGCAGCGTGTACGCCTTCTGCATGTAGATCTCCGTACGGGAGACGCCGGTGGCGGCCCGCTCGGTGGCCTGCAACTGCCGGCGCAGGTCCACGTGATCCAGCGCCAACCCGCTGCCCCGCATCAGGGTCCGCATGTTCGCCGCGGTGTCGATCTGGCCGCGGTGCGGGCGCGCGATGTCGTGGCCCTCGGCGAGGAACGGACTGGTCGACGCACGCATGGTCTCCAACACCAGCGCGGTGACGACCTCCGCCTGGCGTACCTGGTCGAGCGCGCGCTTGGCCACCAGGCAGCCCAGGCCGGTCATGCCCGAGGTGCCGTTGATCAGGGAGAGGCCCTCCTTGAAGCGGAGCTCCAGCGGCTCGATGCCGAGCTTGCGCAGCACCGGGCCGGTCGGCACGCGGCTACCACCCTGCAGCAGATAACCCTCGCCGATGAGGGTGGAGGCGATGTGTGCCAGCGGAGCGAGGTCACCGCTCGCCCCCAGCGAGCCGATCTGCGGGATGGCCGGCGTCAGGCCCTCGTTCAGATACAGCGCCAGCCGCTCCAGCACCTCGGGGCGGACCGCGGAATATCCCTTGGCCAGGGCGTTGAGCCGGGCCGCGACGATCGCCCGGGCCTCGTCCTCGGCGAAGTCCGGCCCCACGCCGGCGCTGTGACTGCGCACGAGGTTGGTCTGGAGCTCCACCTCCTTCGAGGTGTCGACGAGCATGTAGACCATCTCGCCGTAGCCGGTGGTGACGCCGTACACCGGCTCACCGCGTCGTACGGTGTCCTCGAACATGGCCCGGCTGCTGGCCGCACGGCCCAGCGCGTCCCGGTTCACGCCGCAGCGGACGCGGTCCACCGCGACCTTCCACACATCGGGCACGCCGACGGTCTCGCCGTCGAAGTCGATGGTCGTCTGGGTCTCGACAAGGGTCACAGTGCACACTCCATCGGATCGCGGTGTTTCGTTCTTCCGGTACGGAGGCCGGCCAGGGCGCGCCGGTCGACCTTGCCGCCGGTGTTGCGCGGCAGGGAATCCACGGTGGTGAAGGTGACCGGCAGGGCGGGATCGCCGAACCGGCGGCGCAGTGCCGAGCGCCAGTGGGCCGGGGTCCCGCCGGGGCCGGGCACGACGTAGGCGTCGAGGCGGACGACCAGGCCGTCGTAGCCGGTCACGGGGACCACGGCGCAGGCGGCCACGGCGTCGTCCGCGGCCAGGGCGGCCTCGACATCGGCGAGCTCGATCCGAACGCCGTACATCTTGATCTGCAAATCCCGGCGGCCGTGAAACTCCAGCACGCCGTCCGGGCGCCACCGGCCGAGGTCACCGGTCCGGTAGTGCGGGGTCACGCCGTCGTCGCCGGCCGGCGGGTGGAACACCCCGTTGTCCGCGGCCGCCGCCCCCACGTACCCGGTGGTGACGTAGCGGCTGCGGATCACCAGGTGACCGATCTCGCCCGGCGGGCACGGGCCGTCGCGGTCGTCCAGCACGAGCAGGTCGCGTCCGGGGATGGGCCGGCCGATCGCGACGGTCCCGGGACCGGTGTCCGCGACGGACACCTCGTGCCAGGTGGCGAGAATGGTCTCGGTCGGTCCGTACAGGTTCACCAGCCGGGTCCGCGGCAGCCGCGCCCGCAGCCGGCGGGCGAGCGGGCCGGGCAGCGCCTCGCCGGCCAGCAGCAGGGCGGCCAGCCGGGTCGACGCCGGATCGCCGGCGAGCAGTGGTTCCAGCTCACGGGCGAAGCTCGGCACGGTCTGCAGCACTGTCACGCGCTCGCTCGACAGCCACGGCACCAGGCGATCCGGGTCCGCGCGTATCCGCCACGGCACCGGGCACAGCGTGGCGCCCGCGCGCAGGGCCGCGAACACCTCGACGAGGCAGGCGTCGTAGCCGGGTGACGCCCACTGCGCCAGCCGGGTCCCGGCACCGATGCCGAACTCGGCGGCGAACCATCCGGTGAACTGCGCCAGCGCGGCGTGGGTCTGCCGAATGCCCTTCGGCCGGCCGGTGGTGCCCGACGTGTACGCCACGTACGCGGTGGCCTCCGCGGCGACGGCGGACACCGTGGTGTCGGTGGCGCCGGGGATGCCAGCGAGCTCCAGCACGGGCACGCCGGTCGCGTCGACCGCCCGGCGTACCGGATCGTCCGGGTCCGAGTCGGTGAGGACGCATGCCGGCCCCAGATCGGCGAGCGCGGCGTGCGCCGTCCCGGTGCCGGCGAGGCACACCATCGGCGCCCCCGAACCGAGCGCGCCGACGAGCGCGACGACCAGGTCCGCGCCGGGGGACGCGAGCACGGCCACCGGTCGTCCGGACCCGGCGCCGTGGGCCCGTACCGCCGCCCGCACACCGGCCGCCCGGCGCGCCAGCTCGCCGTAGGTGAGCTCGACGTCGCCGGCCGACACGGCGATCGCTTCGGGATGCCGCCGGGCCCGCGCCCGGATCAGGTCGGCCACGGTCGGCTCCGGACCCTGGCTGTTCGCGGTCACGCCTCCTCCTTTCCAGATCGGGTACGGCGACGGGGAGATCAGCGCAGCCGCACGGGAAGCGCGCTCAGGCCGTGCATGACGACGCTCGCCCGCCAGGCCAGCGCTTCGGCCGGCTTGGCCAACCGCAGGTGCGGATAGCGGCGCACCAGCGCGCGAATGGCGATCGTCGCGTCCAACCGGGCCAGCGGCGCCCCGATGCAGTGGTGCAGTCCGTGCCCGAACGCCACGTGCGCGTTCTGCGGCCGGTCGACGCGCAGCGTGGCCGGCTCGGCGAACCGCTCCGGATCGCGATTGGCCGCCAGCAGCGAGACCAGCACCACCGCGCCGGCCGGAATGGTGGCCCCGCCGACGGCCACCGGCTGCCGCGCCCGCCGGGCGGCCACCTGCACGGGACTCTCGTACCGGAGAACCTCCTCCACGGCGTCGGGCACGAGGTCCGGATCGGCGCGCAGCCGCTCGAGCTGCCGACGGTCGGTCAGCAACGCCAGCATCGCGTTGCCGATCAGGTTGACAGTGGTTTCGTGTCCGGCGATCAGCAGCAGGAACACCATGGAGGTGAGCTCGTCCTCGGTGAGCCGGTCACCGCCGTCCCGCACCTGTGCCAGGGCGGAGAGGAGGTCGTCACCCGGCTCACGGCGTTTGTCGCGCAGCAGGCCCTGGGCGTAGTCCAGCATCTCCCCGGCGGCCGCCTCCAGCTCGGCGAGGCTCAGCGCGCTCGCCGTCAGGGTGGTGGTCCAGCGGTGGAAGGCGGCGTCGTCGGACTCGGGGATGCCGAGCAGCCCGCCGAGCACCCGGATGGGCAGCGGCAACGCGTACGCCGCGACGAGGTCGACCTCGTCCGTGCCGGCCATCGCGTCCAGCAGATCCTCGGCGATCCGCTCGATGCGTGGCCGCATGTCCTCCATCCGCCGCCGAGTGAACGCGGCGGAGATCAGCCTGCGCAGGCGGGTGTGGTCCGGCGGTTCCCGGTTCAGCATGTGGTTGTTCATGCCGAGGCGGAGCCGCTCGGAGAGACCGCGCCGGTCGGCCACCGCGCCGGTGCGGCCCTCCAAGCGGGTGTCGGCCAGACACCGGCGCACCTCGTCGTACCCGACCACCAGCCACGCCGGACCGCCGGACGGCAGCGCCACCCGGTGCACCGGTCCCAGCTCCGCCAGGCGTGCGGAACCGGCGTGCCGCTGTGCCGCGTCACCCAGCAGGAAGTCCGCGGCGTGCGGCGCGACGCTCATGCCGTCATCCTGGCAACAGCGGGCGTCGCGCAGCGCCTTCGTGGTTGCGCTGCTGGAACGAGGTGCCTCCGGCATGATCAGGACCGGCCGAACTGTCCCGGCCTGCGACCCGCGCCGGCCGGTCCGCGGTACGCCTGGGCGATGTCCAGCCAGTGCTCGGCGTCGGCCCCCGTCGCGGTCAGGGACAGGTCGTCGCGGTGCCGGCGACGCGTGACGAGCAGGCAGAAGTCCTCGGCCGGGCCGGAGATCCGCTGCTCGGCGTCCTCCGGGCCGAACTGCCAGACGGCGCCGGACGGGGCGGTGAGCGTGTATCCGAACTCGACGTCGGGGGTCGACTCGCCGCGCGCCTGATAGCCGAAGTCCCAGGTACGCACGGCGAAGCCGCACAGGAACCGGATCCGGTCCGTCCGCACCTGACGTACGCCGAGCGTGTCGGCGATGTCCTGGCCGTGGCCGAACAGCTCCATCATGCCGGCGCAGGCGAGCACCGGCGCGGGCAGTGGCCGCACCAGCCAGGGCACCACCTGACCGTCCGGCACGGCCGCGAGCGCCTTCTCGGCCGTGACGCGTTCCTCCCGCCACCGGTTGAGCAGCACCTGCGGCGGGTCGGAGAGGTAGGCCGACAGCGCCACGTCGACGTTGCGGTCGAAGTCACCGCTCATCGTCGCGACGCGGGCGCGGAAACCGTCCGGGTCCGCGGCGGCGAAGCCGGCCAGCCGGAATGTCGCGGCCAGGTGGGCCACCTGGTGGGCGATGGTCCAACCGGGAGCCGGTGTGTCCAGCTTCCACTGTGCGTCGTCGAGGCCGGCGAGCAGCCGGTCCAGCTCGTCACCGTCAGCGGTCAGGGCGGGGATCGGGTCGGGTCCGGTCACCGTGAGGTCCTCTCGATCGGGCGTACGGGTGGCGTCGGGCGGCGGTGCGTGTGGACTGGATCGGCGTCGGTTCTCTGCGGCATCGAGGCCCTCCGGTCGTCGACGTGTGAAGTGCGGTCCCGGGACCGTGGATGGTTCCGGCGGAGCCCGTGCGCCATCCCCGGAAAACGTCTCCATGGTCGACCTCGCACGGATGTGACGCACCTTCGTCAGTGCGCTGCGCGGCGGTGTGGATCTTCGTGGCCGGGGTGTCCGGGGCGACTGCGCACGAACGCGTACGCGCGGCGCGGGTGGCGTTGGGCAGACGTGTCCCGGCGTCGCCGCTGGACCCGGACCGTGGTCCGCCTCTTCGCGGCGCGGCGCGCGACTCACCGGGACCGGAACGTTTCCGGACCGTCTTCGCACCGTCGCTGGGGCACCATGAACGCCGGACGGGCGCGTCCGAAGAACCGAAGGGAGTCACACGATGGCGGAAAGCACCGATTTGCCGAGCTCACTGGGCAAGCCCGCGCTGCGGGCGCTCGAGGGCGCCGGCTACACCAAACTGGAGCAGTTCACCAAGATCAGCGAGTCCGAGGTCAAGGAGCTGCACGGGATGGGCCCGAAAGCTCTGAGCACGCTCAAGTCGTCGATGAAGGCGAAGGGCCTCTCCTTCAAGTGAACCGTGACGACCGGGTGGGTGGCTGTTCGTCACCCGCCCGGTCTCGTCACCGCACTTTGGAAGACGGCATCAGGTGGTAAACGGGTACGAAGGCCACACACCAGCTCCATCGAAGTGTGGGGCGTCGACCCGGAGGAAGCGGCATGACACAGGCCAGAACAGCCATCATCATCGGTAGCGGCATCGCCGGCAGTGTGGCGGCGCTCGCGTTGCGCCGGGCGGGCATCGAGCCGACGGTGTTCGAGGCGTACGACCGACCGTCCGACGATGTCGGCGGCGAGTTGATGCTGGCGCCCAACGGCATCGACGCGCTCGGCGTCGTCGGGGTCGAGGACGACGTGCACCGGCTTGGCAGCCCCATCCGCCGCACGGTGATGACGGACGGCCGAGGCCGCCCGTTCGGCGAGTTCGAGCACCTGCCCGACCTGCCGCCGAGCCGCGCGGTCAAGCGTGCGGACCTGCAACGACTGCTGCGCGAGCGGACCGAGGCGGCGGGTGTCCGCATCGTGTACGGCCGGCGTCTCGTCGGCGCCACGGACTCGCCGGACAGCATCACCGCCAGCTTCGCCGACGGCAGCAGCGCGACCGCCGACGTCCTGATCGGCGCGGACGGCATCCGCTCGGCCGTCCGGCGTCTCATCGACCCGGGCGCACCCACCGCGCAGTACACCGGGATGCTCGGCCTGGGCGGCGCCGTGGAGGCGCCGTCGGTCGGTGAGCCGGGCGTCATGCATCTGGCGAACGGGCACGACGCGTTCTTCGGCCACTGGATCGGGTCCGACGGGCGCCTCAACTGGTTCAGCAACATCACCAGCGACGAGCCGATGGCGATGTCCGAGGCGCGCCGGGTGCCCGCGGACCGGTGGCTGAACCGGTTGCGCCGGGTGCACGCCGAGGACGTACCGGCGCGCGACGTGCTCGACCGGGCCGGGCCGCAGGACGTGTTCCCCTTCGGCGCCATCGAGATCCTGCCCCCGCTGCGGACCTGGTACCGCGGGCGGATGGTGCTCATCGGGGACGCCGCGCACGCGCCCTCCCCGGTGTCCGGTCAGGGCGCCTCGTTGGCCTCGGAGAGCGCCGTGCAGCTCGCCCGGTGCCTGCGTGACGTGCCCGGGGTGCAGGCGGCGTTCGCCACCTACGAGATGATGCGCCGGCCCCGGGTGGAGAAGATCGCCGCCGATGCCGCGCGCGCCAATCAGGCCAAGGCACCCGGCCCGGTCGCGTCCGCGTTCATGCGGCTGCTGGCCCCGGTCGCGCGGCACACCGTGTTGAGGCCCGAGCGGATGTTCGGCCCGGTGCACCGGCACCGGATCGACTGGAACCGGACGGTCACCCCCGCCTGAGCGGCGTCGACCGGTCCGCGGTGTACGCCTCGTGAACCTCCCGCAGGGCACCGATGCCGCCGCCGAAGACGGTGACCGCCAGCTCGGTGACGCCGGCCTCGGCGAACTCGCGGAGCCGTCCGGCGATCCGGTCCACCGGCCCCAGCAGCGACGTACGGTCGACGAAGTCCGCCGGTACGGCGGCGGCCGCCTCGGCGTACCGCTTCGCCAGGTACAGCTCCTGGACGTCACGGGCCGCGTCCGCGTACCCCATGCGTGCGGCGAGAAGGTTGTAGAAGTTGCGGTCTCGGCTGCCCATGCCGCCGAGATAGAGGGCGACGTGCGCGCGGACCCGGTCGACGCACCGTGCGACGTCGTCGCCGACGGCGAGCGGCACCGAGGCGATCACCTCGAACCCGTCCATGGTCCGGCCGGCGCGGTGCCGGCCGGACCGGACGTGCCGCAACTGCTCGGCGGCGAACTCCGGGCTGAGGAATGCGGCGAGCCAGCCGTCGCCGATCTCCCCGGCCAGCTCCAGGTTGCGCGGGCCGACCGCGGCCAGATAGATCGGCAGGTCCGGTCGGGGCGGATGGACGGTCAGCCGTAGGGCTCGACCGGCACCGCCGGCCAACGGCACCGGGTAGTGCCGGCCCGGGTGGGCGAGCGGGCGCCGGGACAGGGCGAGGCGGAGCACGTCGACGTACTCACGGGTCCGCCCGAGCGGGTCGGCGAAGGGCACGCCGTGCCATCCCTCGGAGACCTGTGGTCCCGAGACGCCGAGGCCCAGCCGGAACCGACCGCCGGACAGGCGATCGAGGGTCGCGGCGGTCATCGCGGCGAGGGCGGGGCTGCGTCCCGGCAACTGCATGACGGCGGAGCCGATGTTGACCGACCGGGTGTGCGCGGCGATCCAGGTCAGCATCGTCACCGCGTCCGAGCCGTACACCTCCGCCGCCCACACGGTGTGGAAGCCGAGCCGCTCGGCCTCGACGGCCAGCCGCACCCGGCCAGCGGCATCGCCGGCGCCCACAAGATGTCCCAGATTCAGCGACAGTCGCATCCGACCATCGTGTCGCCGGGTCGCAGCGGCGGGCATCTCGCGCCGTGCCGTTTCCGCAGCGCAGGGCCCAGGCGACGCCCGATCAGACGGGGCCTTGCACCTGCGCAGCCTGGGAGGTGCCTCCGGTCGAACTCGGGGCCAGGATGTGTGACGAGAGCAGGGGGTGGCGATGACCGGAGGGCGCGGAAGTCGCACCGCTGCTGTGGTGAGCACGATGGCGGGACCACACATCAAGGTCAGCCTCGTAGGGGCAGACGGAGGGTCGTCACCGCCGCGGGCGGGTGCCGGCGGTCCAGCGACGTGTCTCTCATCCGGCGTTGGAGGAGTCTGATGTCCATCCACGATTCACGTGTCGAAGCTATGGATCCGGTCGAGTTCGCTCGTCTGGTCAAGCACACTCCGGACGACGAACTGCGCGAGGTGATGCGCGGTGAGCGGCGGACCGAAATCCTCGACCACCTGATCGGCGGGATGCTGTCCGCGTTCCGGCCCGAGGTCGCCGGACGGACCCGGGCGGTGGTGCACTGGCGCATCGGCGGTCGACCGGACGGCGGGGTCGACACCTACCAGATGGTCATCGCCGACGGCGTCTGCACTCTGTCGTCCGGCGTCGACGGGCAGCCACAGCTGACCTTGAACCTGGCCGCGGCCGACTTCGTCCACCTGGTCACGGGCAACGCGCACGCGGTGATGCTGGTGATGAAGGGCCGGTTGAAGACCCGCGGTGACCTCGGTCTGACCGCCCGGTTCCCCACCTTCTTCGCCGCCCCCCGGCCCTGAGCGGCGCGGCCCGGACCGCGGCGTCCGTGTCCATCTGGCGATTCGACACGTGAGGAGCGAGAGCATGACCGGCACCGGTGGGCACGGTGGAGGTGGGCGCGATGCCGTGAATTCGGCCGCCGACTCTGGCCACGAGGACCACGACGACCCGTGGCGCGGTATCCCGGCCACACTGCTCGACGGTTCCGGCTACCACATCGGCGGGCCGGCTGGAGACGGGCGGGACACTGACGAAACGCTCGGACACTCGCGCGCCGAGAACGTCGAGGACCGCTGGCGCGGCATTCCGGCAACCCTGCTCGACGGCCCCTCCTACGACATCGATCCGGCGGGTGATTCCCGATGAACGGCGGGCTCGCGACGCGCGCCGTCGGGCGGTACGACCCGGGCAGGACCCGCGGGCGTCACCGGGTCCCGTATGCCGGCTGAGGTGCGCGCGCCGCGGTCGGTGTGCTGGTCGCCGCTTCCCGGCCGGGCGGCGTGCCGGTGCCCGTCTCCCACGTGCCCCTCAGCTGGCACGGTCGGCCCGGCGGGGAAGCTGTTGCGCCACCGCGGGCGCTGGGTCGCAGACCTGCCGGGTGCCGTTGGTCGGCGTCGCGTCGGTGGTGGGGGAGCGGCCGTGCGTCGACGGGACCGTGTCGGACGTGTCGGCCGGTCTGCCGAAACGCTTGGTGACCAGGTGCTCCTGCGCCATTCCTCGAAGCGCGGCGAGCGCCGCGTCGAGCAGCACCGCGCGGGCCACCGCGGCGGCCCGCTCCACCTCCATGTCGTCGCGCGGAAGCAGGCTGAGCTCGCGGTCCGCAGACTGCTCCGCGAGTTGTGCGTACGGTTGGAAGAAGTCGGCGCCGTGGCTGCAGCCGAGTTGGCGCAGCGCCGCGAGGACATGGGCCAGCCGGTTCCGGCCCGGGACGTCGTCGCCCACCTGCCAGCCCAGCTCGTTGATGAGGCGGTCGACCTCGACTCGTTCGGCCGTCACGTCGTTGACGGCCTTGGATTTGTCGAGGTCCGGGTACACCACCCGGTTGGCGGTCCGGTACAACCCGGGCAGTGGGAGGTCGTCGTCCTCGATGGCCGTGAGCAGTTCCATCACCGTGGACAGCTCAAGCTGGCCGATGCCGGTCATCGCCCGGATGAAGAGTAGGCGCCGTCGGTGCGCCTCGCCGTACTGCGCCTGGTTGCGGCCAGTCGGTCGGCCCGGTGGGACGAGGCCCTCCCGGAGGTAGAACTTGATCGTTGCGACGGGCACGCCCGTATAGCGGCTCAGGTCAGAGATGCGCATCGAGTTCCCCCAGCTGGTCGACACAGCCCCGCGGTGCGATCCTCCCATGTGGAAAGGGTGGAGATTGATGGCGATCCCATGGCACGCTCGTGGCGGAAGCGTTCGGACCGTCACCGCGTCGCGGTTGCGGCCCGGGTGGGACCGGCGGGTCGAGCCGTCAGGCAGCGGTACGGTCGGCCTCGCGGAGCTTCGTGATCATTACGGGCGCGGGGCTCAGGGGCGTCTCGGCGGCCTGCTGTTCCGCCGCGACCCGGGCCAACGCGAGTTTTCGACTGTCCATCAGGGCCAGTAGCACGGGCGGATCGATGCTCTGGATCGGCTGCAGATCGAGGTCCACCCGGATGTCGGAGTTCCAGGCAACCGTCAACGGCCCCTCCGAGGCCACGGCGATCGGCCGGTTCGCCTCATCGGGACGCCCGCCTCCGTTGGCGTCGACGGCTTGAGCGAGCAGGTACCAGGTGCCTGGCGGCACCGTGCCGAAGTTGAAGTAGCCACCGTCGGGTAGCACCGCGCAGCGCACCGGACGACCTTCGGGGATGCGGTCGGTGAAGAGGCCGACGAAGACCGGCCCGTTCGGCCGGCCCGGCTGCGGGGGGATGCGGCCGTGTACCCGGGCCTCGGAGGGCGGGGCGGGTTCCGGGTCGGTCGCGATCTGTGGGGCGTAGCCGGCGCGGCGCCGGTAGGTGGTCGGCGACATGCCGACGCTGCGGGTGAACCGCGAACTGAAGGTGCCGACGCTGTTGTAGCCCACCCGGAGGCTGATGTCGGCGACGTTGAGTGTGGTGGAGATCAGCAGCTGCTTGGCGCGTTGCAGACGCAGTGCCGACAGGAAGCGGCCCGGGGAGACCCCGGTGGTCCGCTGGAAGATCCTGGTGAAGTGGAACTTGCTGAACATGGCCGCCCTGGCCATGTCGTCGACGGTGAGCTGCTCGCCGAGGTTTTCTCGCATGGTGCTGATCGCGCGATTCACGGCCTGCTTGGTCGATTCCTCCATGATGCCTCCCCCTGACCAGTCCGGCGATTTTTCGTACTAGGTGGTAATAATTGTCGTGTAAAGCATCGCGGTTTCGGTCCCATCGGGCGCGGTAGTGATGCATATGATTGTGCTGGTATGCCCTGCTGTCTCACTCCCGCCGCCCGGAAGGGCTCCGCTTCCGGTCGAGGCTAGCCCAGCCCCGAGCGATTGACAATAGTGCTGATCATTGGGGGCAATAGAGCGCAATCGTGAAGAGAGGAACGCCTTGAGCAGTGCTTTCAACACGTATATGCGGCTCGACGGTCATCCATGCGGATAGCGGTGCGACCCACTTTCCACGGGGGGTGCCGAAGGTGGTCAATTCGGTATCTGGTCACGGATACGGTGCCGCTGGGCTGCGGTTTGAAGCGAAACGTCGGTAATTGTCGATCATGTACCCGGCTGTCTGGCTACCTTCAGTGAATCTGGCGGTTTGCCGACTGAAAAAGAATATTGACCCGAGCGACGGACGGACGGTAGGATTATTTGTTCACGCTTTGGGGTGGATTTAATGAAATGGTTAGTCAGAGTTTCCCGGATCGCCAATACCTGTTATTTAATTAAAAGAAATAGCTGCCGGAATTCCTCAAACGGGGATTGTGTGACCAATGTTCGCCAAATTTCCGGTCAGGCGCAGAATGCCTCAACAAGCCGCTCTTCGCGCCGGATCTCTGCCGGCCCGCGAATTCAGTCGGGGCTGATTCCACAAACTGTCGTCCGACTCGGTCGACAATAGGAGAGGTGGCAGTGGAATCCCGTCGGCCGCACCGCCTCGTGCCACCCGGCACGGTCCCCACCAGGATGGGGGCGAGGGTTGCCGGACCGGCCCCGTTCGAGTATCCCGTCCATGGGACACCCGTGTGTGACACCCGCCGAGCGGCGCCTCCCGCTGCTCAGGAAGGCGTCCGACACGGGGCCGCGTCGTTGCCACCTCACGCGAACCCAGGAGCCGCCAGGCGGGCCGTACGCCGTCGCGGATCAACCGATGGTGCGCCGGCTCCAGCCCGCCGTCGGGGCCGGCGCGACGCGTTGGGCGCGCGCGCCCAGGTGACGGGCGGCGGTGAGGCTCGACCAGGCGGCCAGTTCGACGAGGCCGCGGTCGTCGTACCCCCGGGCGCGTACCCGGTCGACGTCGGCGGCGGCGACCCGGTACGAGGCGAACGCCACCAGCAACGCCAGGCGCCCCGCCGGGCGGTCCGGCTCCGGCAGGCCCGCGACGCACTCGTCGAGCCAACCGAGTCGCAGGGCGGCCGGGCGCGTGTCCAGGACCGACGGGGGCGCGCCAAGGCGAGGGAGCTGCGCCGTCAACAGCCGGCGTACCGCTGCCGGGACGGTGCGTTCGCCTGCCGCGTCGACTACCGCCGCGGACCGGGCGAACGCCGCCACCAGGTGCGGCCGGTCACCGGTCCAGGACAGGTCCGGCGGCACCGTCGCCGGAGGCAGCAGGCCCGGGGACTCGCCGGGGACCACGCTCCTGCGGGCCAGCCCGGCCAGGATCCGGGTCGCGCCCCGGCGCAGCACCGCCGCGACCGGGCCGGGCACCGGCGGCAGGGGCGAGTCCGGCAGGAAGACGTTGACCATCCGGTTCAGGTAGTGGAACACCACCGCGACGCCGACGAGTTCGGGACCGTGCTCGGGTGGGAACGGCGGCGGCCCGCCGTGGGCGGCCCAGCCGGCCAGCTCGCGCAGCCGCGGGTCTTGCAGGTCGGCCAGCTGCCCGGTCAGCATGGCGGCGGCGTCCGGGCCGCGCAGCAGACCGGCGAGGGTGCCACCGTGCACGTCCACGCAGTACGGGCAGCGGTTGGCCTGGGACACCCCGGCGGCCACCACCTCCCGGGCCTCCCGGCCCGTCCGCCCGGACGCCAGCAGGGCCTCGCGCAGCATGGTCCAGGCCGCAGCGAGCACGACCGGAGAGGCCGCGTGCAGCGCTACCGGCGGTGCGAGCATCCCGAAGTCTCGTTCGACCTGCTGGTACACGGCCGCCACCGGGCCGTCGGCCCGGCCCGGCGCGACTGGCGCGACGTGCTGGAGTTGCAACGCCGTGGCGGGTCGGGTGACCCTCGCGATGAGCTTTCGCACCGATTCCCCCTCGGAAGAACGGGCGTCGGCCGGAGCCCGGCTGGCCGACGCCCGACAGTTCAGCGGGCGAACACCGCCCGGCGGCCGGCGGTCTCGCCGTCCGGCGAGGGCGCGCCGTAGGTGACGGACACCCCCCGCTCCTGGGCGGCCCGAATGATGCCCGGCATGGCGCGTTCGGCCAGGGCGGCGATCGTGAACGCCGGGTTCACCGTGAGCGCACCGGGGACGGCCGACCCGTCGGTGACGAAGATTCCGGGGTGCCCGCGCAGCTCGTGCCGGTCGTCCAGCGCCGAGGTGGCCGGGTCGTCGCCGATCCGGCAGGACGCCAACGGGTGCACCGTGTACGCGCCGACCAGGTCGTTCGTCCACGGCTCGACCCGGGCCAGCCCGTCGCGCTCCAGGATGTCCTTGATGTCGGCGTCGGCCAGCGACCATCCCCGCCGGGTGTTCGCGGTGGGCCGGTAGCTCAGCGGACCGTGCCCCAGCATCTGCTGGGAGAAGCGGTGCGCGTTGCCGGTCTCCGGCGGTGGCCCGAAGACGCCCTCGTTGTCGTCCTCGGACATGATGAAGATCGTCAGCCAGGACTTCCAGCGGCGCAGCATCTCCTTCTTGTCCACCCCGAACCAGGTCGGGCCGCTGGCGTCGGGCGCCTGCGCCAGGATGGTGCCCAGCCCCGGCGGGAAGTAGAGCTGCTCCAGTGAGTAGCGCTCGAACTCGGGCAGGTTGCCGTCGAGCCGGTCCCAGCTGGCCACCGTCGGGCCGCGCCCGATCTGGTACGCCTCATAGGCCCGCCCGTCCGGTCGGGACAGCCCGAGCACGTCGCGGACCCGGTCCTCGTCGAAGACGGCGGTGTTCAGCCGCTCCCCGTTGCCGGAGAAGTAGCGCCCCACCGCGTGCGGCATGGTGCCCAGCACGGGCTCCGACCGTTGCAGGATCACCGGCGTGGCACCGGCGCCCGCCGCGACGATGACGAGCTTCGCGTCGATCGCGCCTTCGTCGTGCAGGATCCGGTAGTCCTCGCCGTCCACGATCCGGTAGTGCACCCGGTAGCCGCCGTCGTCGTTACGGGAGATCTGCTGCACCTCGTGCAGCGGCCGGATCTCCGCGCCGTGGGCGAGCGCCGCCGGCAGGTAGTTCAGCAGCAGTGACCGCTTGGCGTCGAACCGGCAGCCGGACATCATCCAGTTGCAGTTGGTGCACATGTCCACGTCGACGGCGGACGGCGCCGGGTTGGCGGTGCGCCCGGCGTGCCGACAGGCCGCGCCGAACAGGCCACCGGCGTACGGGATCTTGTCCCAGGTCTGCCGGGTGATCGGCAGTGCCTCGGCGACCCGGTCGTACCAGGGTTCGAGGGCGTCCCGGCTGATCGAGCTGGGCCACATCCGGCGGCCGATGCTTCCGTGTCGCTCGAAGACGAAGCGCGGCGCGCGCGGCATGGTGGCGAAGTAGACGACGCTTCCGCCGCCGACGCAGTTGCCGCCGAGCACGCTCATCCCGTCGCCCACCACGAAGTCGAAGACCCGGGTGTACGACGAGCCGAGCAGGAAGTCGTGGTCGAACTCCTCGCCGCGCAGCCACGGGCCGCGCTCCAGGACGGTCACGCGGGCGCCGCCCGCGGCGAGGTGGTACGCGGGGATGGCCCCGCCGAAGCCGCTGCCGATGATGAGAACGTCGGTCGATTCGATGCTGGTCATGCGGGGCTGCCCGTCGCCGTCGTGTCGGGGTGGAGGTCGGCCAGTTGCCGGCCGTAGGAGAAGGACTCGAACCGCCAGAGGCCGTCGGCCTGCGGCTGTTCGTAGCCGATGGTGAGCAGCCCCGGGTGGCCGGCGGCCAGCGCGGCGGGCGTGCTGAGGTGGGCGGCGCTGTCGAAGGCCATGTTGCTGAACAGGGCCAGGCCCACCCACATCTGCTTCTCCGGGTGATCCGGGTGGGTGAGGTCGGTGACCAGGGCGGTGCGGTGGTCGAACGGCAGCGCCACGAACGGCGGCACCGTCGCGTCCAGCGTCAGGTCGTGGCCGGACGCGTACTCCCGTGCGTGGTCGTTGAGGGAGAACACCAGGGAGTCCAGCCCTTCGGCCAGGCCGCCGGCCGGGTTCTCGAGAAGCTCGACCGCGCCGGCCGCCACCGCACCACCGCCGGCTGACACCCCTGCCACGCTGCGGTCCCCGGGAAACCGTTTCTCGCCGGGAATGATGGTGTCCGCGAACGCCTCAAGCACGAGGGTCCGATCCGGGTTGCGCTCGGATTCGTCGGGCTGCACCGCATCGCCTCCTGTCCGTGGTCGGCGCGCCGGTACGGGTCGTCCGTCTGGCGGACGCGCGACCGGAGGAGGTGCCCGCCGGGCCGGTCGGTGCCGTGGCCGTCGTGCCGGACCCGCGGCGGTGACCCACCGGACACCGCTCACGGATCGCTTTCCCACATCGTGACGGCAGCACGACTGGGGCCGCATCTTCGTCGTTGCGCTCGCACGGAACACCCCGAATCCGGAGAAAAACCCCGGGTTCGGGGTGGGGCTTCTCCGGTCGTGCGCTGGACCGGCCGCCCCCACTCCAACCGACCTCCGCCCGCTGATACTGACCGGGAACACGACGACGGATGGAGGACGGACATGGTCGCCGGGCGGGTAGCGTCCTCAATGGTGCGTCGGCAGGTCAGGTACGTGTCACCGGTTTCCCCCGGATCGGCCGACGGGCTGGTCGCCGAGGTGTACGAGCAGGTGGCCGACGAGATGCGACTCGTGGTGCCGCCCGCGTTGATGCACTCCCCGGCACCGGACGTGCTGGCCGCGTACTGGGCGCTGACCCGGGAACCCCTGGTCACGGTGGGGCCGGTGGACCGGGCCACCAAGGAGGCGGTCGCCGCTGCGGTGTCGGTGGCCAACACCTGCCCGTACTGCGCGGACATGCACACCGTCGGCATGTACGACCTGTCCGGCGAGCACGCCGCCGAGGCGGTCGCCGGCGACCGAGTGCAAGACATCACCGAGCCGGCGCTGCGTGTCGCGGCGGCGTGGGCGCGTACCGCACACCAGTCCGACGACGCCGCGCCGCCGCCCGCGGGGCTGTCCCCGGCAGACCGCGCGGAACTGGTCGGGGTGGTCGTCGCCTTCCATTACCTGACCCGCATGGTGAACGTGTTCCTGGCGAACTTCCTGCTGCCGCCGGGCCTGGCTCCGTGGTCCCGTCGCCGACTCAAGCAGGGGATCAGCCGGGTCCTGCGTCCCACCCTGCGGGAGCCGCGCGAGCCGGGCCGGGCCGCGGGCCTACTGCCCGCCGCGCCGCTGCGCGCGGCCACCGCCTGGGCGGCGCCCCGGCCGGCGGTGGCCGCCGCGGTGGGCCGGGCCGATGAGGTCTTCCGCGCCGCCGGCGACCGCGCGCTCTCCCCGGCGGTACGCGACCTGGTCACCGCGCATCTCTCCCGGTGGCGAGGGACGGACACCGGAATCAGCACCGACTGGTGCGAAGGGCTGATCGCCGACCTGGCACTGGCGGACCGGGCCGCCGCGCGGTTGGCACTGCTCACCGCTGTCGCCTCGTACCAGGTCGACGAACAGGTGGTCCGGGAGTTTCGCCGTCACCACCCGGCGGACGGGTCGCTGGTCGACGCCGCGGCCTGGGCTGCCTGGTCGGCGGCCTGCCTGGTCGGTGCCCGGCAGATTGCCGACCCGGCGACCGGGTCGACGCCGGAACGCCACGGCTGACGCCTCGCCTCCGATCCAGCGCGAACTGAGCATTGTGGAAGTAAGACAATGCGCCGCGACCCGGAAGAGTGCGAGGGGATGCCGTCCGCAGGGCTCGGGTGGCAACGGCTACGGCTTACGGAGGCCAGGATGAGTGTCGATGCGGCGCGAACCGGGAAGGTCGGCCCGACCAACTGGTGGAACGGTGCCCACCACCGTACCGCGCTAAACCTGTTCATGGTCGTGGTGTTGGCACACTGGGCCGAGCACCTCACGCAGGCGTTCCAGATCTGGGCGCTGGGCTGGCCCGTGCCGGAGGCGCGTGGCGTGCTCGGCCTGTACTTCCCCTGGCTGGTCACCTCCGAATGGCTGCACTACGCGTACGCGCTGGTGATGCTGGTCGGCCTGTGGCTGCTGCGCGGCGGTTTCGTGGGCCGGTCGCGCACGTGGTGGATGATCGCCTTCGGGATCCAGTTCTGGCACCACATCGAGCACCTGATGCTCTTCGTGCAGGCTCAGACCGGCACGTTCTTCTTCGGCCGCTCGGTTCCCACCAGCATGTTGCAGCTGGTCCTGCCCCGGGTCGAGCTCCACCTGTTCTACAACACCGTGGTGTTCCTGCCGATGGTGATCGCGATCATCCTGCACCTACGGCCGAACCGGGCCGAGTCCGCGCTGATGACCTGCAGCTGCGCCCCACGGCTGACCGTGGCGCCCAGCATGCCGTGACGGCGCCGGAAGCAGCGCGTTCGAGGCCCGGGTCCCGCTGGTTCGGGTACCTCATCGCCGCTGTGGTCTGCGCGGTGGTGGCGCTGGCCGCCCTCACCGACCAGCCGAGCGCCCGGGTCGCCGCGGTGACGCCGGCGGACGGCGCGACAGTGGCCGGTCCGCCGGCCGAGGTGGTGGTCACCTTCGAGGGCACGGTGCGGGCGAGGGAGTTCCATCTGGCCGTCGCGCCGGCCGGGCAGAGCCGGTCCATAGCGGCCGGTCCGGCGAAGCTGGAGGAGCAGCGGCTGGTGCTGCCCGTCCGCGTGCAGACCGCCGGGGCGTATCTGGCCGCGTACCACGTGCTGTTGACCGACGGACGACAACTGAGTGGCACGACCCGGTTCACCGTGGCCGCTGGCGGGCCGCCCGTGTCGGTGGCCGCCGACGCCCCCTCGGTCGGGCCCGGTGGGCACCAGCACGGTGCCGACGACCCGCTCAGCGTGGGCCTGCTCGTGCTGGACCTGCTGCTGGTCGTGGTGGTGGCCGTCGTGCTGCTACGCCGGCCCCGGGTCCGGGCGGAGCGACGCTGACGGTGACCGGGAGCGCATGAACGAAGGCGCGCGAGACGCGGCCGGCGTACGACGATGGGTACGCCGGCCGCGGCACGTCGCCGGGCCGTGAGGAGGACGACGATGCCGACGACCCTGGGTTCGATCCGGCGGCTGGTCCTGACGCCGTCACTGGCGGAGACGACCTTCGCCCGTCGCGGCTTCCCCGTGACGCCCGGCCCGGTGACCCGCCGCCTGGAGGCGATTCCGCAGGCGGTGATCTGCGGGTTCGAGTGGGGCATCGACATGCGCGACCAGTGGGAGCTGGAACGTCGTCTGGAACTGGTCGAACCGGAGATGCGCGGCTTCGCGTACGAGGGTGCGGCGATGGCGCTCACCGTCATCGACGCGATGCCGGGGCCACGCCGTCACCGGGCCCGGGAGCTACTGGCCGGTCCGGGCCGGCCACACACCTTCCTGACCTACATCGGCATCGGGTTCGCCATGGCCCGCCTGCCGCGACCACTGTGGAAGGGTGTGCTGCCGGATCTGACCGGCACCCCCTACTACCCGACGATGAGCTGGCTGGCCGTCGACGGCTACGGCTTCGACCGGGCCTACTTCGAGACCGAGCGGTGGGTGACCCGACAGGAGTTGCTGCCGGCGTACCCCTGGCAGGGGCGGGCCGACTACTTCCCGCGCGCCGTCGACCAGGGCATCGGCCGGGCACTCTGGTTCATCCACGGGGCCGGCGCGGCGGACGTCGCCGCGGCGGTGCGGCGGTTCGCGCCGGCGCGGCAGGCGGACCTGTGGAGCGGCGTGGGGCTGGCGGCCACGTTCGCCGGCGGCGCCGACCTCGGCAGCCTGCGCTCGCTGGTGGACGCCGCCGGAGAGGACCACGCGCACCTGGCGCAGGGCGCGGTCTTCGCGGCGAAGGCCCGGCACTTCTCCGGTTTCCAGCCGGCGCACACCGAGGTCGCGTTGACGGCACTGGCCGGCATGTCGGTCGAGGCCGCCGCCGCCCTGGCCGACGACGTCGCGGTCGACAGCTTCGCCGACGACGCCGAACCGGACTACGAAGTGTGGCGCCGCCGCATCCGCGCTCATTTCCCGGTGCCCGCGACGCGCGTGTCGTAGCGATTCCCGCTACCCATTTTTACGCCCCTTTTCCGGGCGCAGCCCCTGCCTGCCCGGGATCGGTGCAAAGCGCCGCAACAATGAAGAAGAATGTCATCGCCGGGGCTGCGAATATTGGCGATATATCTATTGCCCTGGGGGTGCTGATGAGAGCTTGGCGAAGGCTGCGACGGCGTGTCCTGACCCCTGACATCTCCCAGACGACGTGTGACGTCCGGGGCTTCCACGTCAAGGACGAGGCGACGCGTGAGCGCTTGGAGACCGTCGGCGCGTCCTTCCTCGCCGGCTTCGGCGAAGCCGCGGAGGCCCGCGTCGTGGCCGACGTCGTGGCGCCGCTGGAGCGGTTGGCGCCCACCTGGCGCGGCTTCGCCTACGAGGGCGCGGCCATGGGTCTGAGCATCCGCGACGCGATGCCCGGGCGCGGCGGGCGGGTGGCCGAGTTCGTCTCGGGCCCCGGTGACCCGCACGTCTACATGGCGTACGTCGGGGTGGGCTGGGCGATGGCCCGGCTGCCCCGATTCCTCTGGTCCCGGCTGTACGCGCCGGACCCACTGCTGCGCTGGCTGGTGCTGGACGGCTACGGCTTCCACCAGGCGTACTTCCGCACCGCGAGCTACATCGAGCAGCGCTACCGCGAGGAGAGCTTCCCCTGGCCCGGTGACGACCCGGGCGGTTACGCGGTGCGGGCGATCGACCAGGGCGTCGGCCGGGCCTCCTGGTTCGTGGTCGGGGCCGATCCGGACCGGCTGGCTCGCCTGTTCGCCGGGTTCCCCGAGCGGCGTCGGGCGGACCTGTGGGCCGGTGCCGGGCTGGCCGCCACCTATGCCGGCGGCGCCGACGAGGCGGGGCTGGAACGGCTGCGCGAGCTGTCCGGGTCGTACCGGGGTGAACTGGCCCAGGGGTCGGCCTTCGCGGCCGGGGCCCGGGTGCGCGCCGGCCTGACGGTGCCGCACAACGAGGTGGCCACCCGGGTGCTGTGCGGGTTGTCCACGTCCGACGCGTCCGCGGTCACCGACGACACCCGGGTCGGGGTGGCCCCGGCGAACGGTCTCCCCGCGTACGAAGTGTGGCGGCAACGGATCAGGAACGCGCTCGTGCCGATTCGGAAAAATTGATTTGCTTCATTCACCGAAAACCGTGCGCGAATTGTTCCGTGCTGCGCCGGGCATGTGAGGAAGGGCGTAGTCAGTATGACAAGAATCGCTGTGGTGGGCATGGCGTGCCGCTATCCCGACGCCACGTCTCCGCGGGAGTTGTGGGAGAACGCGCTGGCTGGCCGGCGGGCCTTCCGGCGGCTGCCCGACGTGCGGTTGAAGCTGGACGACTACTGGGACGCCGATCCGAAGACCCCGGACCGGTTCTACTCGCGCAACGCGGCGGTCATCGAGGGGTACGAGTTCGACCGGGTGGCCTACAAGATCGCCGGCAGCACGTTCCGCTCCACCGATCTCACCCACTGGCTGGCGCTGGACGTGGCCGCCGCCGCGCTCGCCGACGCCGGCTTCCCGATGGCCGAAGGGCTGCCCCGGGAACGGACCGGCGTGGTCATCGGCAACAGCCTCACCGGTGAGTTCTCCCGCGCGAACCAGCTCCGCCTCCGCTGGCCGTACGTGCGGCGGATGGTCGGCGCGGCGCTCAAGGAGCAGGACTGGGACGACGACCAGCTCGCCACCTTCCTGGACGACTTCGAGGCCACCTTCAAGAGTCCGTTCCCGGAGGTCGACGAGGACACCCTCGCCGGCGCCCTGTCGAACACCATCGCCGGGCGGATCTGCAACCACTTCGACTTCAACGGTGGTGGTTACACCGTCGACGGTGCCTGCTCCTCGTCGCTGCTGTCGGTGGCCACCGCCTGCAAGACGCTGATCGACGGCGACGTGGACGTCGCCGTCGCCGGCGGCGTCGACCTCTCCATCGACCCGTTCGAGATCATCGGCTTCGCCAAGACCGGTGCGCTGGCCACCGGCGAGATGCGGGTCTACGACCGCTCCTCCAACGGCTTCTGGCCGGGCGAGGGCTGCGGCATGGTGGTGCTGATGCGGGAGGACGAGGCCCGCGCCGGAGGACACCGCATCTACGCCTCGATCGCCGGCTGGGGCATCTCCTCCGACGGCAAGGGCGGCATCACCCGGCCCGAGATCAACGGCTACCAGCTGGCGCTGCGCCGCGCGTACGAGCGCACGGGCTTCGGCATCGAGACCGTCGGGCTGTTCGAGGGCCACGGCACCGGCACCAAGGTCGGCGACGCGACCGAGTTGGAGGCGCTGTCGCTGGCCCGCGCCGAGGCGGACCCGTCGGCGCCGCCGGCCGCGATCGGTTCGGTGAAGGGAATGATCGGTCACACCAAGGCAGCCGCCGGAGTGGCCGGCCTGATCAAGGCGGCGATGGCGGTGCACCAGGAGGTGCTGCCGCCCGCCATCGGCTGCGTGGACCCGCACGCGTTGATCAGCGAGGGCACCCCCGCGCTGCGGGCGCTGCGCCGGGCGGAGGCATGGCCTGCGGACACACCGGTTCGCGCCGGGATCACCGCGATGGGGTTCGGCGGCATCAACACCCACATCGTCCTGGACAACTCCCGCTCACGGCGAAGGTCGACGCTGGACACCCGTACGCGCGCGCTGGCCACCGGCCTCCAGGACGCCGAACTGCTGGTGGTCGACGCGCCCACTCCGAAGGACCTGGCGCAGCGGCTGGACCAGTTGATCGAGTTCGTGCCGTCACTGGCGTACGCCCAGCTCGCCGACCTGGCCGTGACCCTGCACGGTGAGCTGCGTGAGCAGCCCTTCCGGGCGGCCGTGGTCGTCTCCTCGCCCGAGGACGCCGAGCGGCGGCTGCGCAAGGTCCGCGACGCGGTGGAGGCCGGCGAGACCCGGATGTTCTCCGCCGACGGCCGCTGCCTGCTCGGCCACGTCAGCGGGCCGGGACGGATCGGTTTCCTCTTTCCCGGCCAGGGCTCCGGACGGGGCGTCAGCGGCGGCGCGTTGCGTCGCCGGTTCGCCGAGGCGGAGGAGGTGTACCAGCGGGCGAACCTGCCCAACGGCGGCGACGTGGTGGCCACCGAGGTGGCCCAGCCGCGCATCGTCACCGGCTCCGCCGCGGGTCTGCGGACGTTGACCACGCTCGGCATCGAGGCCGCCGTGGCGGTCGGTCACAGCCTGGGCGAGATCGCCGCGCTGCACTGGGCCGGCGCGATCGACGAGGCGGGCCTGCTCCGGATCGCCGCCGTGCGGGGCCAGACCATGGCCCGGCACAGCGCGTCCGGCACGATGGCCAGCCTCGGTGCCGCGCCGGAGGCCGTCGACTCGCTGATCGCCGACCTGCCGGTGGTGATCGCCGGCTACAACAGCCCCGACCAGACGGTGATCGCCGGTGCGCAGGACGCGGTCAAGGCCGCGTGCCGGAGGGCGTCGGACGCGGGGTTGAACGCCTCCGTCCTGGCCGTCTCGCACGCGTTCCACTCGCCGCTGGTGGCCCCGGCCGCCTCGGCGTTCGGTGCGGCGCTGGCCGACGAGCCGTTCCGGCCGCTGGACCGGCGGCTGGTCTCCACGGTCACCGGCGACGTGCTGCCGGCCGACACCGACGTGCCCGCCCTGCTGAGCCGCCAGATCACCGACCCGGTGCTGTTCACCCCGGCGGTCACCCTCGCCGCGAAGGACGTCGACCTGTTCGTCGAGGTCGGGCCGGGCCGGGTGCTGACCGGGCTGGCGTCCCGGATCACCGACGTACCAGCGGTCGCCCTGGACACCGACGAGGAGTCGATCGCCAGTCTGCTCAAGGTGGTCGGCGCGGCGTACGTGGTGGGTGCGGCACCGGTGGACAGCGGACTGTTCCACGGCCGGCTGATCCGGCCGCTCCAGATCGGCCAGCGGTTCTCCTTCCTGGCCAGCCCGTGTGAGCAGGCGCCGCCGCTACGGCTGCCGGAGTCCGCCGCCGCGCCGGCGCTCACGCCGGCCGCCCGGCCCACCGAGCCGATGGTCGCCGACCTGCTCGGAGAGTCCGCCGAGGAACAGCTGCGCCAGTTGGCCGCCGAGCGGGCGGAACTGCCGTTGGAGACGGTGCAGCCGGACAGCCACCTCTTGGACGACCTGCACCTCAGCTCGATCACCGTCGGCCAGGTGGTCAACGACCTCGCCCAGCGGATGGGTGTGCCGACCGCGGCGCTGCCCACCAACTTCGCCACGGCCACCGTCCGCGAGCTGGCCGAGGCGTTGGACGAGTTGGCTGCTACGGCGGGGCAGGCCGGGTCGGTGACCGAGCCGTTGGTGGCCGGAGCCGCCGCCTGGGCCCGGCCCTGGCGGCTGGACCTGGACGAGGTGCCCACGCCCGCGCGGGTGGCTCCCGAGGAGAGCGGCCGGTGGCGGGTGCACGCGGAGCCCGGACACCCCTGGGCCGACCGGTTGGCCACCGCCCTGCAGCGAGCGAACCTCGGCGACGGGGTGCTGGTCTGCCTGCCCGACCCCTGCCCGGAGGAGGCGCTCGACCTGGCGCTGACCGGGGCCCGGGAGGTACTGGGCGGCGCCCCTGGCACGAGGTTCGTGCTGGTCCAGTACGGTCGCGGCGCGGCCGGCCTGGCCAAGACCCTGCGCCTGGAGGCGCCCCGCGCCCGGGTCACGATCGTCCACCTCTCCGACGACGCGGCCGTGGTGGACCGGGTGGTGACCGAGGTGGCGGGCACCGCCGACTACCGCGAGGTGCACTACGACACCTCCGGCGTACGCCGGGTGCCGACGCTGCGCGCCATGCCGGTGCGGGCCGCCCGGCCCCGTCCCGCGCTCGGCGCGGACGACGTGCTGCTGGTCACCGGCGGCGGCAAGGGCATCACCGCCGAGTGCGCGCTCGCCATGGCCACCGACAGCGGGGCGAGCCTGGCCCTGCTCGGCCGTTCCGACCCGGCGGCCGACACCGAGCTGGCGGCCAACCTGGCCCGGATCGCCGAGGCCGGGGTGACGGTTCGCTACGCCCGCGCCGACATCACCGACGCCGATCAGGTACGTCGTGCCGTCGCCGAACTCACCGCGCAGCTCGGCCCGGTCACCGCGGTCCTGCACGGTGCCGGCCGTAACGAGCCCGCCTCGCTGGCCAGGTTGGACCTGGCGGACTTCCGGGCCACGCTCGCGCCGAAGGTCGACGGGCTGCGGGCCACCATGGAGGCGGTCGACCCGGACCGGGTCAAGCTGCTGGTGACCCTGGGCAGCATCATCGGCCGTGCCGGGCTGCGCGGCGAGGCGCACTACGCCACCGCCAACGACTGGCTGGCCGGGACCACCGAGGAGTTCGGCCGGCGGCACCCGGGGTGCCGGGCCATCTGCCTGGAGTGGTCGGTCTGGTCGGGTGTCGGCATGGGCGAGCGGCTCTCCGTGATCGAGTCCCTCACCCGCGACGGGGTCACCCCGGTCACGCCGGATCAGGGCATCGCGATCCTGCGCCGGCTCCTGGCCGACCCGGACGTGCCCGGCACCGTGGTGATCAGCGGCCGCACCGAGGGCATCGACACGGTCCGCTACGACCTGCCGGAGCTGCCGCTGCTGCGGTTCGTGGAACGGCCGTTGATCCGGTACCACGGCGTCGAGCTGGTCACCGAGGTCGACCTCAACGTCGGTACCGACCTCTACCTGGCCGACCACCTCCTCGACGGCAACCTGCTCTTCCCGGCGGTGTTCGGCATGGAGGCGATGGCCCAGGTGGCCGGTGCGGTCACCGGCGACGGACGGGTCCCGGTCATCGAGCGCCCTGAGTTCCTCCGGCCGATCATCGTCCCGCCGTACGGTCGCAGCCGGATCCGGGTGGCCGCGACGGTGACCGACGACGACACCGTCCAGGTCGCCATCCGCAGCGAGGAGACGGGCTTCGCCGCCGACCACTTCACCGCGACGATGCGCTTCACCGACACGGTGGTCCCCGACGGCCCACCCGACCAGGTCTGCGACGAGATCGCCCCGCTGTCGATGTCACCGGCCGACGAACTGTACGGCGACGTGCTGTTCCAGGGCGACCGGTTCCAGCGGCTGCGCCGCTACCGGCGGGCCGCCGCCCGCCACGTCGACGTCGAGGTGGAGGCGCTCGACGACGTCGACTGGTTCGCCCGGTTCGTGCCGGACCGCCTGCTGCTCGGCGACCCCGGCGTGCGGGACGCGCTGATGCACGGCAATCAGGTCTGCGTGCCGGACGCCACGCTGCTGCCGATCGGGGTGGAGCGGATCCACCCGGCGGGGGAGAAGCTGACCGGCCGGAATGACCTGCGCTACTGCGCCACCGAACGCAGCCGCGACGGCGACACCTACGTCTACGACGTCGTCCTGCGGACCACCGCCGGCGAGGCCGTGGAGCGCTGGGAGGGCCTGCGACTGCGCGCCGTGCGCAAGCAGGACGGTCGCGGCCCCTGGGTGGCGCCGTTGCTCGGGCCGTATCTGGAGCGGGCGCTGGGCGACGTCCTCGGCGCGCAGGTGGCCGTGGCGGTCGAACCGGACGGCCCGATCGAGCCGGACGATCAGCCGGGCGGGCACCTGGCCGTGCGGCGGGCCCGGTCGCGGATCGCGGCGCGGCGTTCGACCGGTGAGCCGGTCGAGGTGACCTACCGCCCCGACGGCCGCCCGGAGATCGCGGGCGGGCGGACGCTGTCCGTGGCCCACGGCGCGGGGCTGACCCTGGCGGTGACCGCGACCGGGGCCCTCGGTTGCGACGTCGAGACGGTGCTGCACCGCGACGACGCGGTGTGGGACGGCCTGCTCGGCGAGCACGCCGGCCTGGCCCGGCTCGTTGCCGCGGACACCGGTGAGGACGCCGACACGGCCGCGACGCGGGTCTGGACGGCGCTGGAGTGTGTGCAGAAGTCCGGCGGCCAGCCCGGCGGACCGTTGACCCTGCTGCCCTCGCCGCGTCCCGGCTGGACGGTGTTCGGGGCCGGCGAGCTGCGGGTGGCGGCCTTCGCCACCGCGGTACGCGGCGTCGGCGAGCCGGTGGTGTTCGCGATCCTCACCGAGGGGAGGTGACGACGATGGAGCGCTGGTTCGAGTACCGGCACACGGTCGGGTTCGAAGAGACCAACCTCGTCGGCAACGTCTACTACGTCAACTACCTGCGGTGGCAGGGGCGGTGCCGGGAGATGTTCCTCAAGGAGCGGGCGCCGGCGGTCCTGGCCGACCTGCGGGCGGATCTCAAGCTGTTCACCCTGCGGGTCGATTGCGAGTTCTTCGCCGAGATCACCGCCTTCGACGAGCTGGCCGTCCGGATGCATCTGCGTGAGCTGGCGCAGACCCAGGTCGAGTTCGGCTTCGACTACGTCCGGCTGGACGCCGGCGGCGGCGAACTCCTCGTCGCCCGCGGCTCGCAGCGCGTGGCGTGCATGCGCGGCCCCAACACCCGCACCGTCCCCACCCGGGTGCCCGAGGCGTTGGAGGCCGCGCTCAAGCCGTACGCCGTGGGCGTACGGGCCTGACCGGCGACCTCAGGAGTCACTGTGACTGCTCATCCCCAACCCACCGGCCTGGTGACCGACTCGAAGACACTCCGCTGGGCACTCGCCGCCTTCGCCACCGGCGTCACGGTGGTCACCGTAGGCGGCCCGACCCCGCACGGCATGACGGCCAACTCATTCACCGCGGTCTCCCTGGATCCGCCGCTGGCCCTGGTCTGTGTCGGCCGGGACGCGATGATGCACGGCGCACTGACCGAGGCCGGGAAGTTCGGGGTCTCGGTGCTGGCCGCGGCGCAGGAGCCGGTGGCCCGTTACTTCGCCGACCGGCGCCGGCCGTTGGGCCGGGAGCAGTTCGAGTTCGCCGAGTGGCGGGCCGGCAGCCGGACCGGCTCGCCGCTGCTGGTCGGCGCGATCGCGCACTTCGAGTGCGAGTTGTGGCAGGCGTACGACGGTGGGGACCACAGCATCTTCATCGGCCGGCTGGTGGCGCTGGACCGCAACGCCGACGATGCGCTGGTCTTCGTCGACGGTCAGTTCCGCCAGCTGGAGCGTGAGCGCAGCGGGGCGACGACGTGAGCCTCGCGACGCGGGCCCGCCGGACGCCGCCCGGTCCGCCGCGCCTCGCGGCGCTACGGATGCTGATGGTGATGAATCGCGACCGGCTGGGCATGATGACCTCGGCCGCCCAACGGTACGGCGACGCGGCGCGCCTGCCCGTCGGCCCGAAGAGCCTGTACTTCTTCAACCACCCGGATCACGCCAAGCACGTGCTGGCCGACAACGCCGCCAACTACCACAAGGGCATCGGCCTGGTGCACGCCCGGCGGGCGCTCGGCGACGGGTTGCTCACCAGCGAGGGCGAGCTGTGGCGCAAGCAGCGCAAGGTGATCCAGCCGGCGTTCCAGAGCCGGCGGATCGCCGCCCAGGCCGGTCAGGTGGCCCAGGAGGCCGCGGCCCTGGTCGAGCGCCTCCGCCGCCGGGCCGGCGACGTCGTCGACATGTCGGACGAGATGACCTCGCTGACGCTGGGGGTGCTGGGCCGTACTCTGCTCGACACCGACCTGGGCCGGTTCCCGACCATCGGGGGTGACTTCGCCGCGGTGCAGGACCAGGCGATGTTCGAACTGGCGACGTTGAGCGCGGTGCCGCCGGTGCTTCCGCTGCCCCGGCAGCTGCGGTTCCGGCAGTCCCGGCGGCGGCTGGAGGGGATCGTCGACCAGATGGTGGCTGAGCGCGGGAGTGCCGACGACGACCGGGCGGACGTGCTGTCCCGGCTGATCGACTCCGCCGGCCGGGAGCGGGATCCGCGCATCGGGCGCGCCCGGCTCCGCGACGAACTGGTCACCCTGCTGCTCGCCGGCCACGAGACGACCGCCAGCACACTGAGCTGGACTCTGTACCTGCTCGACCGGCACCCCGAGGTACGCGAACGGCTGCGCGCCGAGGTGGTCTCGGTGCTCGGTGACCGGCTGCCCACCGTGGACGACCTGGGCCGGCTGCGCTACACCATGATGGTGCTGGAGGAGGTGATGCGCCTCTACCCGCCGGTGTGGCTGCTGCCGCGCAAGGCCCTGGCCGAGGACGAGGTGGGCGGCTACCACGTCCCCGCCGGCGCGGACGTGCTCATCTGCACGTACACCCTGCACCGCAATCCGCAGTTCTGGACCGACCCGGAGCGGTTCGACCCGGAGCGGTTCGACCCGGCCCGCTCCGTCGACCGACCCCGGTACGCGTACATCCCGTTCGGCGCGGGGCCCCGGTTCTGCGTGGGCAATCACCTGGGTCTGATGGAGGCCACCTTCGCCACCGCGTTGCTGGTGCGGGATCTGCGCCTGACCCGTCCGGCGGATCGTCCGGTGGTGCCTGAGCCGATGCTGTCACTGCGGGTGCGTGGCGGCCTGCACATGAGCGTCGGCCTGCCCGACTGACAATGCTCCGCCGTCGTCCCCGCCCGGTCCTCCGGGTGGGGACGACGCCGTCCACGACTGTTTCCGGTGCGCTTTCCTTCCGCGTCATAACCGTCGTGAGCAGTGGCACTCGCCGCTTTCGAAAAACATTTCTTCATCCGTGCGCCTTTCGCCGAAAACGGCTTCGAGAGCAATTCCTGAGAAGACACCGCGCCGCACCGGACGAAAACATGGCGATGGTTCGTACCGAGACGCCGTGTCTGACCGCACCGCCCGCTGCCGGCCGACCCGTATGTCCCGGCGCCGTCTACCCGAGGGGGACACTTGCCACCGCAATCCGTCGGCATCCTGCGCCGACTCATCCCACCCGTGTTCGTCCTGGTGCTGGTCGCCGGACTGTTCTCGGTGGCCCGGCTGCCCTCGGCCTCTGCCGAGGAGCGCAGCGCGCTGGCCTCCCGATACGCGTTCACCGAACGCCCGATCGCATTGCCGCCCGGTCTGCCGGAGCGCACCGTGCGTCAGGTGAACCCCCGGTACGAGCACATCCGTTCCTGGATCTCGTCGGTCGGCGCCGCAGTGGCGCTCAACGACCTGGACGGCCAGGGTGGCGCGAACGACCTGTGCCTTGTCGACACCCGCAGCGACGCGGCGATTGTCACCCCGGCCCCGGACAGCGGTGCCACCTACGCGCCGTTCGTGCTGGATCCGGCCCCGCTGCCGATGGGTCCGGCGATCGCCCCGATGGGCTGCACCCCCGGCGACTTCAACCTCGACGGCCGGATGGACCTGCTCGTCTACTACTGGGGTCGTACGCCGGTGGTGTTCATGCAGCGCCCCGGGGTGACCTCGCTGAGCCTCGCGGCGTACCACCCGGTCGAGTTGATCCCGCAGCAGAGCACCGACCCCGTCTACCGCGGTCCGTTGTGGAACACCAATGCCGTCGCGGTCGCCGACTTCGACGGTGACGGCCGTCCGGACATCGGGATCTTCAACTACTTCCCGGACAGCCAGGTCCTCGACCCGCAGGGCCTGCCGCACGTGCAGATGAACCACTCGATGTCGCACGCGCACAACGCCGGTGGCGCGTACCTCCTGCGGTGGACCGGCGCTACCACCGGTGACTCACCCTCGGTGAGCTACGAGAGGCAGGTGGGCGGCGATCCGGAATTCTTCACCGGTTGGACCCTCGGCGCCAGCTCCGCGGACCTGGACGGCGATCTGCTTCCGGAGCTGTACCTGGCCAACGACTTCGGACAGGACCGGCTCTTCCACAACCGGTCCAGGCCCGGCCAGATCCGATTCGACCTGGTGGAGGGGAATCGCGACCCGATCACCCCGAAGTCACTCGTGCTCGGACACGACTCGTTCAAGGGCATGTCCATCGACTTCGCCGACCTGGAGGGGCGCGGACGGTTCGACGCGTTCGTCAGCAACATCACCGAGTCCTGGGGTCTGGAGGAGAGCAACTTCCTCTGGCAGAACACGGCCTCGACGCCGGAGCAGGCCCGGAAGATGCTGAGCAGGGGCGAGGCGCCGTTCCGCAACCAGGCCGGCGCCAAGAACATGGCCTGGGTCGGTTGGGGCTGGGATGCCAAGATGGCCGACTTCGACAACAGCGGACGGTTGGCGGTCGTCCAGGCCACCGGCTTCGTGAAGGGCACCATCAACCGGTTCAACTGGTTGCAGGAGCTGGCGATCAGCAACGACCTGCTGCTCTCCGACCCGGACATGTGGCCCAAGGCCGAACCCGGTGACGACATCGCCGGCGACAACGAGCTCGCGTTCTGGGTACGCGAGGACAACGGCCGGTACGCCAACATCAGCAAGGAACTCGGTCTGGCCCTTCCCGTTCCCACCCGGGGTGTCGCGGTGGCCGACACCAATGGCGACGGCGGCCAGGACTTCGCCGTGGCCCGCCAGTGGGGTCCGCCGGCGTACTACCGCAACGAGAAGCCCGGAAACGGCAACTTCCTGGGGCTGCGGCTGACCCGGCCGGCGCTGTCCGGCGACGGTGCCTCACCGGCGTACGGCGCGCAGGTGCGGGTCACCACCGCCGACGGCCGCACCCAACTCGCCCAGCTCGACGGGGGCGGGGGTCACTCCGGCAAGCGCAGCTTCGACGTGTTCTTCGGCCTCGGCGCCGCCGGGGACCGGCCGGTCAAGGCCGAGCTGTGTTGGCGCGACCTCAACGGTGCCACTCAGCGGCAGACGGTCGACCTGACCGCCGGGTGGCACGACTTCATGCTGACCAGTCGAGCCGAGGAGTTGACCAAGCGATGACGGACGTCAAGCAACCCGAGGCGACCAGGGAGCTGTCCCTCGCCACCCCGGTCGCGCCGTCCGCGACGGCAGCGCAGCCGACGCCCACCACGGACCGGCCCGCCGTACCGCGGGTCGACAGCAAGGACCCGCGCTACATGGCGCTGCGCAACTTCGCCATGTCGATGACGGTCTTCAACATCCTGGGTTACACAGTGCTCGGTTTCGAGCAGCCCTGGCTGTGGCCGATCCTGGCCCTGGCGGTCGGATACGGCACCGAGATGATCGTCGAGATGATCTCGGCGCGGGCGCTGAAACGGCCGGCGGCCTTCACCGGCAACGGCGCGTGGGGGGTCTACACCTTCCTGCTGCCGGCGCACATCACCGCGCTGGCCGCGAACATGCTGCTGTACGCCAACGACAACTTCTGGCCCATCGCGTTCGCGGTGGTCGTGGCGGTCGGTCAGAAGGCGGTGCTCCAGGCGCCGATCAAGGGCCGGATGCGGCACTTCATGAACCCGTCGAACTTCGGCATCACCATCACGCTGCTGGTGTTCTCCTGGGTCAACATCGCCCCGCCGTACCACTTCACGGAGAACGTGCCCGGGGTGATCAGCATTCTGATCCCGGTGATCATCGTGACGGCGGGCACGGTGATCAACGCGATGCTGACCAAGAAGGTGCCGCTGATCGTCGGCTGGCTGGGCGCGTTCGTGATCCAGGCGGTCCTCCGGCACTTCATCTGGGACGTCTCGTTGGTCGCCGCGCTGGTCCCGATGACCGGGGTGGCCTTCGTCCTGTTCACCAACTACATGATCACCGACCCGGGCACGACCCCGGCGGCACCCCGGATGCAGTTCATGTTCGGTGCCAGCGTCGGCATGGTCTATGGCCTGCTGATGGTGTTCAACGTGGTCTACACGCTGTTCTTCGCCGTGACCCTGGTCTGCCTCGCCCGTGGGCTGTTCTGGTGGGGCAGGTGGTTGATGCAGCGCAACCGGCCCGAGGAGAACCTGACACCCGCACCGCCGCCCGCGGCGGTGGCGCTACCGGTCGCCCGTTGACCGTCCGCCGGTCCCGGTCACCGGTCGGCCCGCTCGTCGTGGGTCCGCCGGTCGCCGGGACTGGCCGCTTTCCTGGAGGTGCACCATGAACCTGCTCGTCGTCGGCGCCTCGTACCGGAGCACTCCGGTCGACGTACTGGAACGGCTCGTGGTCGGATCCGCCGAGCTGCCAGGGCTGCTGCGCACACTGCTCGACCAGCCGGCGGTCGAGGAGGCGGTGGTGCTGTCCACCTGCAACCGGGTGGAGGTGTGGGCGGCGGTCGGCGGCTTCCACGCCGGGCTGCGCGAGATCGGCGCGACGCTCGCCACGCATGCCGACGCGTCGACCGACGTGCTGGCCCGGCACCTGTACGCGCACTACGACGACGCCGCCGTCGCGCACACCTTCACCGTCACCGCCGGTCTGGACTCCATGGTGGTCGGCGAGGCGCAGATCCTCGGGCAGGTGCGCGCCGCGTACCGGGCCGCGGTGGCGCACGGGAGTGCCGGCCGGCTGACCCACGAGCTGGTGCAGCACGCGCTGCGGGTCGGCCGACGGGTTCGGGCCGAGACCGACATCGGGCGCTGCGGCGCCAGCACGGTGACCGCCGCCCTCGACGTGCCGGCGGGACACCTGCCCGGTGGCCTCGCCGGCCGACCCGCCCTGGTGGTCGGTGCCGGGGCGATGGGCGGGATCGCCGTCGCCGCGCTGACCCGCGCCGGCGCCGGACCGATCGCGGTCGTCGGCCGCGGCGTCGAGGGCGTCCGCCGGCTCGCCTCGGCGTACGGCGTGCGGCCCGTGCCCTCGGCGGACCTGATGCCGGCTCTCGCCGCCGCCGATGTCGTGGTGACCGCCACCACCGCACCGGACCCGGTGCTCACCGCTGAGCTGGTCGCGCCCGCGCTACGTCGCCGGCTGACCCGCGGCCCGGACGTGCCGCTGTTCGTGCTGGACCTGGCGATGCCCCGGGACGTGCACCCGGCGGTCGCCCGGCTCGACGGGGTGGTGGTCGTCGACATCGGCGGACTCGGCGCGGTGGCGCGCGATGGTGTCGAGCGCCGGGACCGGGACGCCGCCGAGCGGATCGTGGCCGCCGAGCGCGACGCGCTGGCCGGCCGGATCCGCGGGGCGGACGCCGGGCTGACCGTGGCCGCGCTGCGCCGCCGGGCCGACCGGACGGTCAGCGCGGAGCTGCGCCGGCTGGCCCAGCGCCGACCTGACCTCAGCGAGGCGCAGCGGGCCGAGGTGGCGCACACCGTCAACCGGGTGGTCCAACAACTGCTGCACCCTCCGTCGGTACGCGTCCGTCAGCTCGCCGGCGAGCCGGACGGCGAGCGTTACACCGCGGCGCTGCGTCAGCTGTTCGACCTGGAGGTGCCGCACAGCACCCCGGTCGCCGACGTGCCCCGGGTGGCCTGACCGTCCGCAGCGGCCCCTCGTCCTCAGCGACCGTCGTCGGCGGGCGTCTCGGCGAGGGTCTTGATGCCCTCCAGAGTGGTGAGCATGGCCTCCCGGAGGGCGGCCGAGCGCCGTTCGATGATGACCTCCTCCTGCTCGGGTGCGCGGTCGATGACGAGGCTCAGGCCGGTGCGGCCCGGCCCGATGCGGACCGAGTGGGTCAGTCGGCATCCGCCCGCCTCCTCGACGAGCTGGAACTGCCAGGTCGAACCCGGACGCTCCGGGTCGGCCGGGCCGCCTCCGAACCGGCCGGCCTCGTCGACCACCACCCAGCCGAACACCCGCGGCGCGTCGAGGCGCACCACGTGCGAGACGGTCTGCCACTCACCCAGCAGGGGGTGGTGGTTGTGGCCCTCGAACCGAGCGCCCAGCGTCGGCCTGTCGCAGTCGTCCAGCCACCGCACGTGACGTAACTCCGGGCTGAACCGCGCGGGCAGTTCGATGTCCGTCACCAGGTCCCACACCCGGGCGGGGTCGGCCGCCACATGCAGGTCACACTCGATTGTCGGGCCGTCGGCATACCGCACGTCACCGCTCCTCTGTTCGTTTCCGACTCGTGCCGGTCCACTACAGCGCATGACATGATCGGAATTCAAGTACGCGAATTCTTGATCGCGCGGGGCGGACGCGTTGCTTCGTCATTGCACGAACAGGCAATGCGCGGGTTGCGGTGTTATGGGTCGTTCGCCCCCCGATCCGGAGACCACGGCATTGACACACGCCGACATTCATTCCAAGGTCGATGGAATCGTCTCTCCGTCGAAGGGGCCGCAGGATGGTCAGCAACGAGCATCGGTACGTCATCGTCGGGGCGGGTCCCGCCGGCGTTCAACTGAGCTACTACCTACAGCAGCACGGTGCCGACTACCTGACGCTCGAAAGCGGAGACGCGCCGGGCGGGTTCTTCCGGCAGTTCCCACGCCATCGCCGGCTGATCTCGCTGAACAAGGTGCACACCGACAGCCCCGATCCGGAGATTCGCCTGCGCTGGGACTGGAATTCGCTGCTCAACGACTCGCCGGACCTGCTGTTTCCCAATTTCAGCCAGGAATACCTGCCGGCCGCTGATGACCTGGTCCGCTACCTCGCCGAGTTCCACCGTGTGCACAAACTCAACATCCGATACGGCACGACGGTCGAGCAGATCACGCGTACGGGCGACGGCTTCACCGTGCGCACCGACCAGGGTGAGGTGCGCGCGCGCTGCCTGGCCGTCGCGACCGGCTGGGGCAAGCCGTTCGTTCCGGCCATCCCGGGCATCGAGCACGCCATCGGGTACGAGGACATGGTCATCGACCCCTCGGCGTACGACGATCAGCGGGTCCTCATCATCGGTAAGGGCAACTCCGCGTTCGAGACCGCGTCGGCCATCCTCGGCCACGCGTCGATGGTGCACCTCGCCAGCCGGCAACCCCTGCGACTGGCCTGGAACACCAAACACCCCGGGGACGTCCGTGGTCAGTACGGCGCGATTCTGGACAGCTACCAGTTCAAGACGCTGCACGCGGTGCTCGACTGCACGATCGACGAGATCCGGCCGGTCGACGGGCGGTTCCAGGTGTCGATCACGTACACCCACGCCCAGGGGGAGACCGCCGTCCTCGACTACCACACGGTGCTGAGGTGCACCGGCTTCCGGATGAACACCGCGATGTTCGACGAGACGTCCCGACCCGACATGGTGCGGGACGGCCGCATGCCCGGGCTCCGCCCCGACTGGCAGTCGAGCAACGTCGACGACCTGTACTTCGCCGGCACCATCGCCCAGGCCCGGGACGTCAAGCACGCGTCATCGCCGTTCATCGACGGCTTCCGGTACAACCTCCGTACGTTCACCCGGATCCTTCGTGAGCGCTACGACGACGTCCCGTTGTCGTACGCGACGACGCCGGCCGACGCCGCGTCGCTGACCAAGCTGATGCTCGACCGCGTCAACTGGTCCTCGGCGCTGTGGACCCAGTTCGAATACCTCTGTGACGTCTTCGTCCGCGACGACGCCAGCGGCGACTTCCACCACTACGAGGACCTGCCGGAGGACTACGCCGTGGAGCGCTTCGGGGCGGCCACGCAGTGGTACACGCTCGCGCTGCGGTGGGGCCGTGACGACTACGGCGACGTCTTCGCCATCGAGCGGCATCCGACCCCCGACCGGGCGCGGGAGAGCGCCTTCATCCACCCGGTGATCCGGCGCTACCGCGGTGCCGAGCTGGTGGCCGAGCAGCACCTGCTGGAGGATCTGCTGGCCGAGTGGCGGCGCACCGATCGGCACGTCGAGCCCCTGGTCGATTTCCTGACCAGGGACCTCACCAGCGGATCATGACCTCGTCGAGGGGTTTGCGGGTCAGGTCGGGGACGTGGGCGTCCGGCGTGGGATACCCGACGGGCATCACCACGTACGGGCGCTCCTCGGGTGGACGCTCACACACCTCGTTGAGAAATCGCATCGGGCTGGGCGTGTGGGTCAGTGTGACCAGGCCGGCGTGGTGCAGCGCGGTGATCAGCAGGCCGACCGCCATGCCGACGGACTCCTTGACGTAGTACGGCTTCGGGGTGTTCGGCCCCTGGTGCACCTCGAACACGACGATGACGGCCGGTGCGGTCTCCAGGAACGGTTTCCGCCAGTCGGTGCCGAGCCCGGCGATCGCACCGAGCCACTCCTGCGAGGCGCGGCGGTCGTAGAACGCGCGTTCCTCGGCCTCGGCCGCCTCGCGCAGCCGGCGCTTGCGAACCGGGTCGGTCAGCACGACGAACCGCCACGGCTGCACGTTGGCCCCACTGGGCGCGGTCGACGCGGCCCGGATAGCCGCCTCCACCACCCCGTCCGGCACGGGGTCGCTGGCGAAGTCGCGCACGGAGCGGCGCCGCGCCATGCGGTCGGCGAACGCCTCCGCCTCCCGCACCATGTCCGCGGGGGACCGACGCTCGAACTCGACGGGAACCTTGGAAAGCAGGTCTGTGTCGTGCACCTGGAACCTCCCCTGATCCGGCGTGCCGGTTTCCGCGGGAGGGTCATCTGCCGCCGGCATCCGGTTCGTTCAGCATTTCGGAGGTCCGACGGCATGTCGTTACGCAGGTGTGCGGTCTTCGCGGGTCGGCACCTCGGGCGCGGTCCGGGTGGCGAGGTCGTCGACCACGTCGGTCAGACGTCCACGGAGCGCCGCCGCGGCCCGCTGGCGGGTCGCCCCGTCGCCGTCCACGGCGAGCCGCCTCAGCCATGCCTCCACCCGGTGGCGGTCACCCGCCTCGTCCAGCGCCGGTCGGGCGAGCGCGACCAGCCGTTCGGCGAGGGCCGTCGCGGGCAGCAGTCGGCCCGTGGCGGCGTCGACGCCGTGGCCGCCCATCCCGTCGCGGGCGGCCCGCCAGTACGCCAGTCGCATCAGCTCCGGGACCAGCTCCGGCCCCTCGTCGCCCTGGTCGACGGCATCCCCGCAGACGACCACCAGAGCCCGCACCAGGGCCGCGAGCGCCGCGGATTCGGCGGCGTCGACGGGTACGTCGGCCACCCGTACCTCAAGCGTGGGGTGGTTGGTGGAGAGCCGGAGATCCCAGAAGATGGTGCCCTGGTCGACCAGCGCGCCCGCCTCGAGCAGCATGTCCACGTGGTCGTCGTACTGCTGTGCCGACCTCAGGAACGGCGGCGGGCCGGCCACCGGCCAGCGCCCCCACGTGACGCTGCGCCAACTCGCGTACCCGGTGTCGCGTTCGGGCCAGTAGGGCGAGTTGGCCGTGAGGGCGAGCAACACCGGCAGGTGCTGGCGCAGATGGTTGCCGATCAGCACCGCCCGGTCCCGGTCGGGCTGCTCCACGTGGACGTGGACGGCGCAGATCGCCAGCTCGTCGTGCAGCCCACGGTAGGTCGCGGTGCCCCGGTCCTGGCGAGGCCCCTCGGTGAGGGGCGGCGGCACGGCGCGGCCCAGCACCGGTGAGCCGCTGGCGATCACCCGTAGACCCGCCGACAGGGCTGCGGCCTGGACGGCGGCGCGGCCCTCGGCGAGCTGCGCGTCGATGTCCTCGACGCTGCGGCACGGGTCGGTTCGCGTCTCGACCTGAAACTTGGTGATCTCACCACCCACCCGGGTGCCGAGGGCCGGGCGCGCGCGGTCGACGACGACGGCCGCCTCCGGCACGAGCTCACCCCGGTCGACGTCGACGACGAGGAACTCTTCCTCGATGCCGAGCAGGGGAATGGACGATCCCGCACGCTGTCCCGTAGTCATGCCGACGCCGACCTCTCGCTGCCGGCCGTGTGCCGGCGGTGAGCACGTTACGTTACGGGATCGCGTCGGTGGGTCAAGATCCCGGACGCTCTGTTGTGGACAGAACATCGACGAGCCCGGCCAGCAGCGCCGTCCGTTCGGGCATCCGGTCGAGGCAGACGTACTCGTCGGCGGCGTGCGCTCCGCCGCCCACCGCGCCCAGGCCGTCCAGGGTCGGCACGCCCAACGCGGCGGTGAAGTTGCCGTCGGACGCGCCGGCCGCGTACGCGCCGACGAGGCCCGGGATGCCGAGTTGACGGGCGACCGACTGAGCCAGCTTCAGTAGCGGTCGCGCGAGTTCCTCGGACATCGGGTAACGGTTGATCCCTCCCTGCACGTCCAGTGTCGCCTCCGGCAGGAACGGCACCAGCGCGCGGATGGCGTGATCGACGCGTTCCAGCTCGTCCCTGGTCCAGGCCCGCACGTCGACGGCCAGACTGGCGCGCTCCGGCACCGTGTTCGTCGTGGTGCCGGCGGAGAGCAGGGTCGGTGTGACGGAGGTGCCGCCGCTGTCCATCGCGCCGAGCGCGCCCAGGGTGAGAACCTGGTGGGCGACCTCGACTGTGGCGTTCACTCCGCGCTGTGGTTCGACGCCCGCGTGGGCGGCGCGCCCCTCGACGACGACGCGGTAGACCGACCCGCCCTTCCTGGCCACCTTCACCTGCCCGTCCGGGGTGGCCGCCTCGCAGACGAGAACCGCACCCGAACGCCGGGCCTCGCGTTCGATCAGTGGCCGCGACGTGACGGAGCCGCTCTCCTCGTCGCAGGTGAGCAGGACGCCGACGGACGAGGTGTCCTCGATCAGTCGCAGCGCCGTGAACATCTGCACGATCCCGGCCTTCATGTCGCAGACGCCAGGTCCGGTCGCCACGTCCCTGCGTACGGTGAAGGGCCTGGATCGGATCGTGCCGACCGGGAAGACCGTGTCGAAGTGGCCCAGGAGCAGCACGCGCTGATCGACGGCCGGCCACAGCAGGTGCGGCAGGCCGTCGACCACGACCCGACGGGCGGGCCGGCCGAGCGCCTCCTCGCCCCAGCGGGCGAGCAGGTCGGCGCAGGACTCGAGATGGGGTAACGAGCCCGGTGCCGACTCGAGCGTGACGAGCGCGCCCAGCCGGTCGACCATGTCAGCTCGGAGCTGCTTCGTCGCGGGGAGCAGCCGGCGTGCGAGGTCCATCGATCCCTCCAGCGTCACAGGTGCCGGGCATGGCCGGGCCTGTCCGTCGACCATCGCAGAGGGACCGGGCTGTCATCACCCGTGTCTGTGCTCAGGCGGCCGGTTGCTGGCTGATCGCGGCCCCGTAACCAACCTCGACGATCCGGCGTGCGGTCTCGGCGTAGGCGTCCCGACCCTCGGGCGCGAAGGTGCCGAGCCCGTCGACGTAGCGGTTGAACATGCAGAACGCGGCGGCGATCAGGACGGTGTCGTGGATCTCCACGTCGGTGGCGCCCTCGGCGCGGGCGTCGGCGACGAGCTCGGTGGTGACCTCTCGCCCACTGATCTGCACCGCACCGGCGATGCGCAGCAGTGCCCGCAGTTTGGCGGAGATCGGGGCGGTGTCCAGGTCCGCGCGTACCTGGTCGACGAGGGTGTAACCCTCGTCGAGTTGCGCCGCGGCGAATGCCGAGTGCGAGGCGCAGCAGAAGTTGCAGTCGTTACGCCCCGACACGTACGCGGCGATCAGTTCGCGCTCACCGGCGGGAAGCGAGTGAGGAGCGCGCAGCAGCACCTCGGCCAGTTCGTTGAGGGGCTTCGCCGTCTCCGGACGGTACCGCATCGGTCCGGAGATGCCGGGAAACTGCTTCTCGTCCAACCCGAGATCGATGTGCGCCATGGTCCTCAAACCCTTCGCTCATGGGTCACGGCCGCGCCGAACCGATGTCCACAGCAGACAGTGGGGTACGCGGCCGTGCGGCTGTTGCCGCGCAGCCACGATCCCACTCGGTCCACCGCTCGGATCTCTTCATTCGTGCTCTCTTTCCGTCGAGGTCGCGTCGGCGCACCGTGACCACAGAGGGCGCGGCCGGTCGACCTCGCCCACGGGGCGACCGATCTCCGGCCGACGCGGTCCTCACGGCATCGGGTTGCGCTCGGCGAACTCCCACATGATCGCGCTGGCGTCCGGGCCGGCATGGTCGGTGTACCTGCCGTCGCCGTCGGGGCCCGGCCAGGCGTGCCCCATGTCCTGGACGCGGTACGCCTCGACGATCGACGAGCCGTCCGGCGCGGTGATCGTCGTCCGCGTGTACGCGTGCCGGTCGGCGGCGCCTGGCACGGACACGGTCTTCGTGGTCGGGTCGAGGCTGCCGTTGGGCAGCCCGTCGTCGACGAGGTCGCTCACCGCAGTCCAGTGGGCGACGAGTCGGGTGCCGACCAGGGGCGGCACGACCTCGTCCTGCTCGCCCTGAACGACCAGCAGCGGCACCCGTCGGGCCCGGTCGCCCATCTGTGCCCAGCCCTGACGCGCCGTGTCCAACGGCGGCGTGGCGTCCGGGTTGTCCGGGTCGACCTGGTTGAGCCCGTACTCGCCGCCGGCGACCGAGGTCACCGTGGCGAAGACGTCGGGGTAGGTCACGCCGAGGATGACCGCCGTCCCCGCGCCCGACGAGGCACCGGCCACGTGCACCCGCGCCGGATCCGCGTCGTACTCCCGGACCACCTCGCGGGCGACTCCGGCCAACAGCGCGGGTTCGCCGGTATGCCGTTGCTGATGCCGTGGGTCGGCGGAGCTCCAGCAGGCGATGACGTTGCGGGAGATCAGTTGCGTGGGGTAGACGACGATGAAACCCTCCCGGTCGGCCAGGCTGTTGAACTGCGTCGTCGACGTCATCGAGTTCCACCCGTAGCCGGTCATCGCGCAGCCGTGGATGGCCATGACGACCGGAAGCCGGGCCGTCCCGTCGTGCTGGGGTGGAAGGTGGACCTGGTAGCGCTGCGAACCCGCAGCGCCTTCGTAGACGTGGTTCCGGTCGTTCTCACCCAGCTGCCAGGGCAGGCCGAGCTGGAGTGCGGCGACGCCGAGGCTGACGGCGGCCACCACGATGGCGAGGGTGCCGGAGACGATCCAGAGCCACCGCCGCCGCGAAGGACGGGTGGGCTCCAGGTCGGTATCCGGCGCGGAAGGCGGGGAGGTCACGCCTGTCTCCTTTCTCGGATCTCTGGTTCAGCCGGTCAACGTCGATGGCGGGTGTCCTGGACCTGCACCCATCACAGCAGCGTTCGCGCTCACCCGTCAGTGCAACCACGTCACCGATGCCGGTGACGCTGCGTCACTGGTCGCGGCCGGGTTGCCGACGCGCGGCCGCCCGCCATGCGGTTCGGAACGGGTCAGCTGACCGGCCTACCCGAGCAGCGTCGCCGCCGCGGTCAGTGTTGCCAGCGACAGCGTCGTGGTCACCACCACCGCCCGGTTGGCCACCGCCTCGCCGACGCCGTACTCCTGCCCGTAGATGAAGGTGTTCTGCGCCGTTGGCAGGCCCGCGCACACCACCACGGCCAGCAACTGCGGCGCGGACAGGTGCAGGGCCAGCCCGGCCGCGTACGCGATGATCGGCTGTGCGACGAGCTTCAGCGCGGTGATCACGGCCAGCTCGCCCGGCTCGGCCGGCTCAGCCTGCGGCAGCGCCCTGCGGTGCAGCGACGCGCCGAGCGCGACCAGGGCGGCCGGAACCGCGGCCCCCGACAGCAGGGTGAGCGACGCGCCGACCGCCGACGGCAGGTGCAGGCCGGTAGCCGAGCACGCGAGACCGAGCAGCGACGCCAGGATCACCGGGTTGCGCACCGGCAGGGAGGCGATACGGCCGACCCGTACCCGCCCGGCCGGGTCGCTGTGCCGGTCCAGGGCGACCAGGATCACGGGCGTCACCACCAGCACCTGCAGCAGCACCACCTCCGCCAGGAAGGACACGTCGCCGAGAACCTGCGTGGCGATCGGGATGCCGAGGTTCGCCGAGTTGACGTACCCGGCAGCCATGCCCCAGATCGGCCGTTCGCCGGGCGTGCGACCGAACAGCCAGCTCGCGCCGACCCATCCGAGCCCGATCACCGTGGCAGTGCTTGTCCCGAAGGCGAGCAGCGGGCGGCCGGCCAACCCGGAGAGCGGCATTCGGGACAGGGCGAGGAACAGGGCGGACGGCATCGCAAGGTGGAACACGAATCGGCCGAGCACCGACGCCGCCGCGTCGCCCAGCAGGCCCCAACGACAGGCCGCGTAGCCGACCGCGGTAAGGATCCAGATCGGCACGAACGCCGCTACCAGGCTCATACGGACACGCGCGTCGATCGAGAAGCCACGTGTTCAGCCTCGCACCCAGCCCGGACGGGGCGAACGTCCCGCACCTCCGCACCCTCGCGGAGCACCGTCACAGGGTGACCTGCCGGCGGGCGGAACGCCGGTGCGAGCGTCAACCCAGTCGATCCAGCTTCTCGCGAGCGCCGGTGTCGGGCCGAGGTGTGAGGACCACGAGGCGCAGGTCGGTGTTCTGAGTGGTCAGGACGTTGGCGTCGAGTGGGATGGCGCCCACGTCCGGGTGCACGGCGGTCTTGTGCGCGCTCTCGTGACTGGCCACCGCGCCCAGGGCCCAGAGGTGGCGGAATCTGTCGTTCCCGGCCATCCGCGAGATCAGTGCAGCTACGTCGGGGTCGTTCGGATAGCGGGCGCTGGTGGCGCGCAGATCGGCTACCAACGACTGCTCGAAGTAGGCGCGCTCGGTGTCGGTCTGCCGCACTCGGGGGTTGCGGGATTCGAACTGGACGATCAGGGCGTTGCGATCGTCGCCGCTGGCGCCCGCCGGGTCGCCGAAGACGGCCGCGAACAGCCGGTTCCAGTGCAGCAGCCGCCACGCGGCGTCGTAGACGGCCGCGGGGGTGTCGCCGAGGTGGTCGATGACGCGGTGCAGGCTGCTGGGGATCAGGTGGGGTATCCGGTTTGGGGCCGCGGCGAAGCCGGCGAGGCGCATCAGGTGCGCCTCCTCGTCGTCGGAGAGTCGCAGCGCGCGGGCCAGCGAGGTGCACACCTGCGCGGATGGTGTGGCGGCCCGGCCCTGCTCGAGGCGTGCCACGTACTCGGGGGAGATGCCGGCCAGTGCGGCCAGCTCGCCGCGTCGTAGCCCGACGACGCGGCGAGGTGATGCGCTCGTGAGGCCGACCGCGGCCGGGTCCGTGCGGTCCCGCCAGGCCCGCAGCGCCGCGCCGAGGTCATTCATGAACACCATGATCCGCCATCGGCGCGCCAACAGCTGGGTGGTACCAGCGGTACGCGGAAGATCTGTGCCTTCCACAGTGGTCGTTGCTCCGTCGAGGATGGGGATCATGAGCAAAGTGACCAGGATGCATCACATCGGAGTGCCGGTCAGCGATCTGGCACGGTCGGTGCGGTGGTACGAGGACGTGCTCGGCATCGCGCCGACCGGCGTGACGATCTCGGCGGCGAACCCGGCCATCGGTGCGGTCGTCGAGGTCGAGAACGCGTCGATGCGGGCATCGTTCGCACTGGCCGGTGACAACGTCCTTCTGGAACTCATCCAGTACGACAGCCCGCAGCCGAGGCCCTTCACCGGGCGCAACTGTGACGTCGGGGTGATGCACCTGTGTTTCGAGGTCGACGACCTCGACGCGGCGCACCGTGCCCTGGTGGAGCGGGGCGTGCACGTCAACGCCGACCCGGTCGTGCTCCAGGACGGGGACGGCGTCGAAGCGGGCCCGCTGGCCGGGACGAAGATCCTCTATCTGCGCGACCCCGACGGCATCCAGTTGGAACTGTTCGAGTTGCGCTCGTAGGAGCACCGACTCCAGCCCCGGTGACGGTCGAACCGACCGGGACGCTGCCGTGGATACCATCGATCGACCATGCGTCCGCCGACATTCGGAAGGTGATGACAGCTATCAGGTCGGGTTTCTTCGTCGCTCGCGAGACGGAGCTGGGCGAGATCGCCTCGATGACGGACCCCGCGGCGCGAGGCCGTGGCGGGGCGATGCTCGTGCTCGGTGACGCGGGGATCGGCAAGTCGACGCTCATCGGTGTGGCCGCTTCACGGCTCGACGGATGGCAGGTGCTACGGGCCGGTGGTATCGAGTTCGAGAGCGAGCTGCCCTACTCGGCCCTGCACCAGTTGTGCGCGCCCGTGCTCGACCGCCGCGCTGTGCTCCCCGCGCCGCAGCGGAGCGCGCTCGAGGCGGTGTTCGGGCTGCACGCCGGCGTCACGCCGACCCCGATGCTGGTCGGCGTGGCCGTCCTGGGCCTGCTCAGTGCCGTGGGCCGTCGCCGACCGGTGCTCTGCGTCGTCGACGACGTGCAGTGGACCGACGCCGGCTCGCGGCAGGTGCTGGCCTTCGTCGCGGCACGCGTGGCGGCGGAGCGCGTCGCCATGGTGTTCGCCGCCCGCGATGCCGCCGCGGTGCCGGAACTCGGTCGCCTACCCGCCCTCCCTCTCACCGGGCTCACCGACTCGGAAGCCCTCACCCTGCTGCGACATCGGGCGCCGTTCGGCCACGAGGCGGCGATCCTGCAGCGGATCCTCGCCGAAGCGGCCGGCAATCCTCTCGCCCTGGTGGAGATCGCCCGTGACACCGGGCCGTTCGGACTACCCGCCGACGGCGGCCACGGCGCGGTGGAGCACCGGTTCGCGAAGCGGTTCCTGCGGCTGCCCGCACCCACGCGCTCGGTTCTGACGCTGGCCGCGGCGGAGCCGACGGGCGATCTCGTACTGCTGCGGCGTGCCATGGCGATCCAGGGACTCGACGCCGCGAACCTGGCCGCGGCCGAGGACAGCGGCCTGTTGGTGATCGGGCCCCGGGTGCACTTCCAGCATCCGTTGGCGCGTTCCGCTGTGTACCGGTCGGCTGGTGCCGAGCCGCGACGGCAGGCGCACGCTGCGCTCGCCGCCGGTACGGACGTCGACGTCGATCCCGACCGGCGCGCCTGGCACCGGGCGAACGCGATCACCGGCCCGGACGAGGGGACAGCGGAGGAACTGGAGCGTTCGGCCGGCCGGGCACAACGCCGCGGCGGATTCGCGGCCGTGGCCGCGTTCCTCGAAACCGGGGCCCGACTGACACCGGGCCGGTCGGAGCAGGCACGCCGCCTGATGGCCGCGGCCCGGACACGGCTGAGTTCGGGGGCGCCTTCCGCCGCCCGGGAGCTCGTGAACGAGGCCGAGCGTCTCCAGCCAGATTCGGCCGACCACCGCGCCGCGCGACTGCTGCGCGCGACGATCGACTATCACGTGACCCGCAGTATCCCGGCGACGATCGCCCTGATCGACGCTGCCGACGGCGTGGGGCCCGATGAGGCCCGCGAGACCTACCTGGAAGCCTTCGCGTCGCTCATGTTCAGCGTCGACGACCCCGGAAGGCTGCGGCGGCTCGCCCTCCAGATCCGGGAACGGGTGCCACATCGTCAGCCGCCACGTCCGGTCGACCTGCTGCTGCACGCGTTGGTCGAGCAGAACCTCCGCCCGGTGGAGGAGGCGATGCCCCTGATGCGCCGCACTGTCGACGCCTTCCGGGAGTACGCCCGCACGCCCGACGCCGATCCGTGGTGGATGGAGCGTGCCTGCGCGTTGAGCGTCGACCTCGGTGACAGCGATGCCATGGAGGAGATCGTCGACCGTCAGGTGGAACTCGCCAGGGCACAAGGCGCCTACGCGATCCTTCCCCATGCGCTGCGTTTCCAGGCGGTCGCCCGGACAATCGTGGGTCGCTTCGCCGACGCGCAGGTCTGCGTCACCGAGGCGCGCGCTGTCGACGAGGCCGCGGGGACGTCGAACCTCGTCGGGTCCGACCTGATGCTCGCCGCATGGAGCGGAGACGTCGACCGGTTTCGGGAGATCCAGGAGAAGCTGCGCGGCTGGGAAGGGGTGAACCCCACAGCGCTGCCCTACGCGAACGGCGTGCTGTGCAACGGCAGCGGCGACCACGAGGCCGCGCTGAACGGGTTGCTGCTCGTGCGGGACCAGCATCGGCGTGGCGCGTACGTGGTCACCGCATTCCACCACGAGCTGGTCGAGGCCGCAGCGTGCGTCGGACGTCCCGAAGCGGCGAAGGAATCAGCGGAGTGGATCGGGGCTGTCGCACGGGTCAATCCGAACGCGTGGACGACGGGTGCGCATCTGTTGGCGTGTGCGCTGCTGGACCCGGGGCTCGGCGCGCAGGACCGCTACCGCGAGGCGATCAGCCGCTTCGCCGGGAGCAGGATGCGAGTCCACTACGCGCGAGCCCGCCTGCTGCACGGGCAGTGGCTGCGACGGGTCGGCCGCCGCGCCGAGGCGCGGGTGGAGCTGCGCGCCGCACACGACCTGCTCTCCACCATCGGCGCGCGCGGGTTCGCCGCCCGCGCCGCCCGCGAACTGGATGCCATCGGCGAGCCGACCCTGGCCGACCACGCCGATCCGCTGGCGGGGTTGACCGCGCGGGAGCTGCTCGTCGCCCGCAAGGTCGCCTCGGGCGCGGGCACCAAGGAGGTCGCCGCGCTGCTGTTCGTCAGCCCGCGAACGATCGACGCCCACCTGCGCAACCTCTACCGCAAGCTGGGCATCACCTCACGCCGGCAGCTGCGCGAACTCCTGCGCTGACGGGTCCGCGTCGATCGGCCGACGAACGGCCCCGCCGGCACGAGACCGGCGGGGCCGTGAGTCGCGTCAGCGGCGGGCCCGCTCACACTCCCGTTCGGCCCGGGTCTTCAGCTCCGTCAACCATGTCTTCAGACCCTCGGCGAGAGCCACGGTGGAGAATTCCGCGTCCTGCTCCACCTGCTCACCGCGCCACGTCTCCTCGGTACGCACGAGAACCCCGCCGTCGATCTCGGTGAACGTCCACACGTGCACGCCCTCGTCGATGCGCAGCCCGGCACCGATCGCCGGGCCGTCCCACCGAAGGCACCTCTGGTGCTGAAGCTGCCGGACGGTGGACGTGACGACGAGGGTCGTGGCGGGGTTCAACGCGGTCTCGGGCACCGGCGTCGTCCATCGGAACGACGAACCGGGACGCAGTGGACCACGATCGAGCCGCTTGCTGGAGAGGACCGGCTTCTGCCATGACGGCCAGCCTTCGACATCGCTCTGGATCTTCCAGACGGTGCGTAGCGGGGCGTCGATCGTCGTCTCCGTCCGGTAGCGGATCTTCGCCGCGGTGTCGACGGTCTTTCCCGCACACCGCAGCGCCGCGCGGTCGGAGCCGCCACCGTGCCGGGCCTCGGCCCGAGCCGGTGCACCCGCGGCGCCCATGACGCCGGCAACGACCACCGCCGTCGCGACGGCAACCATACGGTTCTTCATGAGGCGGTCACCGCCTCGGCGGTGCGCTTGAGCCGATCCAGCCACCCGGCGAGGGTCGTGTCGAGCCCCCCTTGGAAATGCAAAGGGTCGGCATCGACGGGCGGGCCGGCGAAGGACTCCTCGGTCGACACCTCTACCCCGTCGCCGGCCGGAGTGAGCGCCCAGACGTGAACACCGAGAACGCCGTCCGGCCCGTCACCGTATCCCCGCCACACGAGGCGTCCCTGCGGTCGTATCTGTACGATCGTCGACTCGATCTCCATGCCCGCTGCGGACCAGCGGAACACGGAGCCCGGCGCCAGCGGACCGGGTGTTTCCACTCGCGCGTACGGGATCTCCGGCAACCAGGTCGTCCATGCGTCAATGTCCGTGAGGATCCGCCAGACGGTGTCCGCCGAGGCGGTCACCGTGACGCTGTGACGGCTGACCACCGGCGCTGACACGTCAATGCCAGCCTCGTCGTCGTCCGTGATGTTCCTCATCATGAAGCCCTTCCGCGGTCACTGACGATCGGTTCGCCGGGCATGAGTGAGCCGCTGGATCCACACCCGGTAGCAGCGATCGTGCCAAGACGGCTACCGCCCCACATCGGCAAGAATTACGTAGTTCGCGCTACGGGTGCAGCCAGGGTGATCTGCCAGTGAGCGGGCCGGTGCCGCCAGGGCCGGAGGCGAGGGAAGGCCGCGAAGCTCGCAGGCCCGACGAGCGGCAGCGCGCAAGGCGACGGATACTCACGTGATGACTGGACCCGATCTCGACCCTGACCAGTATCCGCCCATCGACCCGCGCGAACCGGTGCCTGACGACCCGGGGGTCCTTCTGCCTGACACGCCGGACGAGTTGCCAGAGGCCCCGGTCGAACCGATGCCGGACGACGGCGGAAACGCCGGTGGCGTGCGCGAGCCGGCCTAGCTCAGTCCGTGAACGCCGACGGCCGGCCGCCGCGGTCGCCTTGCCGGTGTCGGCCGACGGACAGGAGCAGGCCGGCCGCGGCCAGGGCGATTCCGGCGGCGGCGGTGTACGCGGGGAGTTGGGCGGGGATCCCGAGGTGGACGGTGATGCCGAGGATGCGGGACAGGCCCCAGGGCAGCAGCGCGAGCTGGTCGTTCCACACCGTCAGCGCGCGTTCCAGGCCCACGACCGAGACCAGGGCGGACAGCACGCCGAGGGGCACACCCGCAGCGGTGAGGGTCAGCCCGACGGCGCTTCGGCGGCGTAGGTCGTAGCGGTCGCGCAGGACCACGGCGACGGCCACGAACAGCCAGCAGAACGCCGCGAACGCGACGGTGACGTACGCCGCCCGCAGACCCGGCGCGGTCCAGAAGGCGAACCAGTAGCCGCCCGGTCCCCGTCCGGCGAGCGCCGCCAGCAGGAGCACGCTGCGCAGCAGTGCGACGCCGCCGACCACGGCCCACAGGTGGAACGGATCCCGCCGGCCGACGACGAGGCGTACGACGAGGGCGAACAGCGCCCACCCGCCGAGGGTGACGAGCAGGTGCGCCGGCGCGGCGAACCAGGTCAGTGCGAGCCGGCTCGCCACCAGCACCAGGGCCGGGACCAGCCACACCACCACCCGGTCCGCCCGCGTCGTGGGCGTCGGCAGCGCGGCGACCCGCCACGGCCGGAGCGCGCCGAGCAGCAGCCCGCGCGCGGCGGCCCCGCCGAACCCGCGCCCGTAGAGGCCGAGCAGCACCACCAGCAGGATCGACCCGAGCATCGCTCGGGCCGCCCAGGCCATCGCCGGGTCCCGGTCGGCACGCTGCGTCCCGAGGTCGGCGGCGGTGAAGTTGTACGCGGGCAGGTCCAGGTCGGCGGCGTAGCGCTGCCGGTGCGCGTCGCGCGCGTCGTGGTACGCCGCTGCGGCCGCCCGCCACTCGTGGCGGGCGGCCGGGGCACCCGTGTCCAGCCACTGCGCGTGCCGCAGGACCATGGTTCGGTAAGCGCTCAGCGTCTCGAACAGGTTGACCTGGTAGTCGAGAGTCGCGGTGAAGCGGCCGTGCAGGTCGGCGTCCCGCCAGGTCGCCGGCTCGGTGGCGGCGACCAGGTCGCGCATACGCCGGGCCAGCGCGACGGCCTGCGTACCCTCCTCGATCGCCTCGTCGACGCGACCGCCGGTCACCGCGTAGATGCTGTCCAGGGCGGCGGAATCACCGGTCGGGATGTCCCACTCGAAGATCCACATCATGGGCGGCGGTTCCAGCCCGAGTGCCCGCACCGACCGGTCGGCGTACGGGCCGATGTAGAGGCCCTTGGTGACCGCCTGCCGGGACAGCGCCATGGCCTGCCCGATCGCGGCGACGGTGTCCGGGTCGCCGGAGAACGTGTGGTACGCCCAGTCGGCCGTGACCCGCGCCGGGTCGGCGGACGGGTCCCAGGCGAGTCGGCCGACGGCGTACGTGTTGAGGTCGTAGAGCTGCCAGAACCCGGCGCGCAGGTACAGCGACATGGGTCCGGCGCGCAACGGCCCGCCGTCCTGGGTCCAGTTCCAGACACCCTCGACGTTCGGGTTGGCCGCGAGGAAGGCGCGCAGCGCCTGGCTGTGCAGCGGGCCAAGGTCGTTGGGCAGCGACCCGAACGCCTCGAACTCGCGCCGGGCCTGGAACTCCACGATGCGGCGGTGCCCACCGCCCAGCAGTGTGGTGTTCAGCGGTAGGTGGCTGTAGAAGTCGCCCAGGGTGTACTTGGTGGACACGATCAGGTGCGGATCGTCGAGCCCGCCGAGCACCTGCGCGTACGACGCCGGGTTGGTGTGCAGGTCGCCGACGGCGCCGACGCCCACCGTCCAGGTACGGAAGATGATCTCCTTGCCGGCTGGGCCCGCGGTGTCCAGCAGCGCCCGCAGCATCGCGCGTACCGACGCTTCCGTGGTGACCGCGAGCCGTGACGAGTAGTCCCAGCCGGTCCCGGCGTACACCTCGCCGCCCTCGCCGACACGGACCATCAGGCCGTCGACGAACGGCATGTTCTCGAACAGCTCGGCCAGGCCGGCCTGGTAGACCGACCACAGTCGAGGGTCGGCCACGTCGAGTCCGCCGACTGTCCGCGTCAGGTAGGCCTCCAGCGGGGGCGACACCGCGAGCATGTCGGTCAACAGGAAGACCCGCATCCCCATGTCCTCGGCGTACCGGAAGACGGGGCCGAAGGCCGCGACCATCGCCCGAGCCCGGTCGACGTGTGTGTCGCCGGGCGGGTAGACGGCGCGCCCGTCGCCGACCTTCGCGAACGTGACGTACTCCAGGAAGCCGGGTACGACGATGCCGTTGAATCCCTGCGCCGCCGAGTGATCGACGAACTGCCGGAACTGCGTATCGATGCGGGCCACCGCGCCGGCGTCCACCCACGGCGCGCCCGGCAGCACCGCCGACCCGACCACGTCCGTGTTCAGGCTGTAGTCGTCGCCGGTGGCGAAGACGGTCGGGTCGGGCTCGCGTCCGACTGAGCCCGCGTCGGTCAGCCGCAGGCCGAGCCGGGGGATGACCACCCGACCCGCGTCCGACGCGGGGAGCGCTTCGGCGCCGGATCGAATCCGGTCGGCCAGCCGGTACATCCCGGCCGCCACACCCGCGACGTCGCCGCCCTGGACGGTCAGTTCGGCGCCGTGCACGTCGAGCTTGTACGACTCGGGCGTCCCGCTGAGGGCGGCCAGCACGCCCGCCCGCAGCGTCCGCACCGCTGACAGGTCCAGCGCCGTGCCGGTGTTCGGCGCGGCCGTCGCGGACCTGGCCGGGCTCGACGTGGTCGACACGAGCGCCGGCCGGGGCAGGCCGCGGAAGCCGACCGCGTCGGCGACGGCGGCTGCGGCCTTGCGGACGCGTGGCTCGTCGGGCACCACGAGGGACGCCAACGGCGGGACCGGTGCGGGCGTCCGTGCCGGCGCGGCGACAGCGTCCTCGCGCGGCACATCGGCGGGGGAGTGGCTCAGCCCGAGCGTGTCGCCAACTCCCCACGCCGTGGCCGCGCCGAGCGCCAGCAGGACCACGGCGACGACGAGCAGGGGGTACGGCCTGCGGACCTGGGCAACATGAGCCACGCTCGCATGCTAGTGGCCGCACCGGCCTCCGTCAGGCCGGCACGGCTGGCAGTTATGACATAGACGGGATTACATGTCTCGGGTGAACTCAGGTATGAAGGCCGAAGGCACGTCTCGGTGCTGATTCCTGAGAAGGAGCGACAGATGAAACATGCCCTGCGCCGCCTGCGATCGGCGGCGGTCGTGCTCGCTGCCTGCACACTGGGGCTGAGCCTCCTGTCGGTGCCCGCCGCCGAGGCGTACTCGGTCGCCCCCCTCGCGCCACGATCCGAGCGGGCGCCGGAATCGAACCAGTTCTCGGCAGAGGGTGTGACGACGGTCGGTGAACTCCGCACCGTCGACAGCTCTCTGTCCTACGCCCCCAGCGGGGGGACACAGATCATCCAGCACCCCGGTGCCACCTACGTCAAGGTGCACTTCAGCTCACTGCGACTGGCCGACGGCGACTACGTCACCGTGTCGAGCCGCGACGGCAAGGAGAGCTACCGGTACGACCGTCACCTGAGCCGGGCGACCGGTTCGGACTACACCACCGACGGACAGCCGGGTTTCTGGGCGATGTCGGTGGAGGGTGACACCGCCGTCGTGACACTGCACAGCAGCCGCCCCCTACGTGGCAGCGCCGCAACCATCGACCGGTTCTGGCGCGGGTACGACCGCACGGAAATCGCCGCGCACAACTTCTCCACCCAGTCGGTGTGCAGCACCGACGCCCGCCGGGACGTGGTCTGCTACCAGAACAGCCACCCCACCGAGTACGCCCGCGGCGGGGCGGTGGCACGGCTGCTGATCAGCGGCGGTGGCCTGTGCACCACCTGGCGGATCGGCAGCACCAACCGGATGCTGACGAACAAGCACTGCTTCTCGACCCAGGCCGCCGTGAGCGGCAGCGAGATGCAGTTCAACTACCAGTGCGCCACCTGTGGCGGCGCGAACCCCGGTGCCGGCACCAAGGTCAGCGGCGCCACCCTCTACCGGGTGAGCAGCGGCGGCTCCAGCCAGTTGGACTACGCCCTGTTCTCGGTCAACAACTTCGCCACCATCCAGGGATTCGGCACGCTGTACCTGGCGACGACCGCCACCAGCAACGGCACCCGGATCTACATCCCCGGGCACGGCGACGGCACCGCGAAGCGGCTGTCGATCTACGAGGACACCCAGAACGGCACGACCTGCGCCGTCCGGAACGCGAACTACAACACCTGGAACATCAGCTACAGCTGTGACACCTCCGGCGGCAACTCGGGTTCGCCCGTGCTGAACGCCAGCCACCGCGTGATCGCCCTGCACCACCTGGGCGGTTGCCCGTCCAACCAGGGTGCCAAGGCGCACCTGATCTACAACGAGATCGCCAGCCTGATCGCCAACGGCTGAGACGGAGGGCCGCCGAGGCGCGCCCCTGCGCCTCGGCGGCCCCACGGCTCACCACCGGCCCCCGCGCACTCCGGCCCGGCCGCGCGCCAGAGCCCGCCCGTTCGGCGGACCCTGGCGACCGCGGAGAAGCTCAGCGCAGGGTGTCGACGTCGATGACGAACCGGTACCGCACGTCGGAGGTGTGCACCCGCTCGTACGCGTCGTTGACCGCCTCGGCGCCGATGACCTCGACCTCGGCAGCGATGCCGCGCTCGGCGCAGAAGTCCAGCATCTCCTGCGTCTCGGCGATGCTGCCGATGCTGGAGCCGGCGAACGACCGTCGATTGCCGAACAACGCGAAGACGGGCACCGGCAGCGGCTCCGGCGGGGCACCCACGCTGACCAGCGTGCCGTCCAGGCGCAGCAGACCGAGGTAGCTGGCCATGTCGATCGGTGCGCTGACCGTGTTGATGATCAGGTCGAAGCTGTTCTTGAGCACCTCGAACGTCGCCGGGTCCTTGGTGGCGTAGTAGTGCTCGGCTCCGAAGCGCAGGCCGTCGTCCTTCTTGCCCAGCGTCTGGGACAGCACCGTCACCTCGGCCCCCATCGCTGCGGCGATCTTGACAGCCAGGTGGCCCAGACCGCCCAGCCCCACCACCGCGACCCTCCTGCCGGGACCGGCATTCCAGTGCGCCAGCGGAGAGTACGTGGTGATGCCCGCGCACAGCATCGGCGCGGCCGCCTCGTACGGGATGGTCTCCGGCACCCGCAGCACGAAGTCCTCGTTCACGACGATGTGGGTCGAGTACCCGCCCTGGGTCACGGTGCCGTCGCGGTCGACGCCCGCGTACGTCTGGGTGTTGCCCTTGAGGCAGTACTGCTCGTTTCCGGTGCGGCAGTTCTCGCACTCGCGACACGAGTTGACCATGCAGCCGACACCGGCACGGTCGCCCACCGCATGGCGGGTGACGTCCGCGCCGACCTCGGTGATCCGGCCGACGATTTCGTGGCCGACGGTGAGCGGGTAGGGAACGCTGCCCCAGTCGCCGCGCACGGTGTGGATGTCAGAGTGGCAGATGCCGGCGTAGCGGATCTCGATGAGAACATCGTGCGGGCCCAGGTCCCGCCGTTCGATCGTGGTACGCACGAGAGGTTCGGTGGCGGACGGCGCGGCGATGGCGTTGACGGTGAAGATGATGTCCTCCGGTGAGGTGATGCTGACCTACCTGCACCTCACCACAGCCGCGGCGACGATCGTCGGCCCGGGTGCGCACCCTCTGGACCAGGAACGCGCTCCGTAGCCACTGTCAGCGACTGCCTCGCCGAGCCCCTCCCGGCAGACCCGGGGGTCGAGCCGTGGCTACGGCCTCTGATCGAGCCGTGGAGGTGCTCGGCTTCGACACCGGCCGCTTCCACACGGCAGGCGGGCTGGTCCTTCGGTCCCAGGGCAGTGGACTGCGTCGAGACCTGGGCGGCGGCCGACGTGCAGCGTCCGGACGCCAGCGGCGTCATCTACCTGTTCCATTGCACGGCCGGCACGGGCTGGCGATTCCACGACCAGGGCACCGGATGGGACTGCACGGATCTCGGCCTGACCGTGCCGGCGTCGTTCTGCACGTCCTGACCGCCGGTCTGCGAAATTGTCGCGCTGAGGACGGGCGGCCCGGCCACCTGTGCGCCTGCGTGGTCCGCGGGGGTGGCAGCGCGTCGGTGACGGTCCTTGTGCTCGGCGATGGCCGGCAGGTCTCGTAGGCTCTGTCAGTGCAGAGCAGTCGAGGACGGATCATGACGCAGATGTTGGACGCGGCGGAGAACGCCTCGCCGGTCGAGGCGGTCGAGGCGGTCACCCGGGAACTCGGTGCGGCGCTGGGGGCGCGTAGCGTGGCGTTCCTGATCGCGGACCTCAGCGGTCGGGCGCTGGTCCGGTTGGCCCATGTGCCGCTCGGCGGCGACGGTGACGGCCGCCGGGACGGTGACGAGGTCGCCACCGTGATGCCGTTCGATGGCGGCCCCGCCGAGCAGGCGCTACGCAGCCAGAAGGCGCAGGTTTTCGCGCAGCCGGACGGATGGACGGTGCTGGCGCCGGTGACCGACCGTGGTGAGGCTATCGGTCTGCTCGAGATGATCCTGCCGGACGAGCCCGCTCCGGCGACTCTGCGGGAGATCTCCCGCACGGCGCACGTGTTGGCGTTCGTGGTGATCGCCAACCGGCGGTACACCGACCTGTTCGAGTGGGGGCAACGCACGACCCCGTTCACCCTGTCCGGCGAGATCCAGCGCCGTCTGCTGCCCGCCTCGTTCACCTGTGAGAGCAGTGCGTTCACCCTGTCCGGCTGGCTGGAGCCCGCCGCCAGCGTCGGCGGGGACACCTTCGATTACAGCCTCGCCCGCGACGTGTTGCATTTCAGCGTCACCGACGCGATGGGCCACGGGGTGGCCAGCGCGCTGACCGCCACCCTGGGCGTGGGCAGCCTGCGCAACAGCCGTCGCCGCGGCGCGGCTGGTCTGGTGGCACAGGCTGACGCCGCAGATGCCGACGTCGCCGAACACGCCGCCGTGCCGGGCAGTTACATCACCGCGATCCTCGGCCGTCTCGACCTGCGTACCGGGGTGTGCGCGCTGCTCAACGCCGGGCACGTGCCGCCGCTGCTGGTGCGCGAAGGGGACGTCCGGACGCTGCCGCTACCGGCCAACTTCCCGCTGGGTATGTTCGCCGGGGCAGGTTACCGCGATGGCGAGATCGCGCTGCGACCCGGCGACCGTCTGGTAGTGGTCACCGATGGGATGCGGGAGCGTAACGCCGCCAAACTGGATCTGCCGAACATGCTGCGGTCGATTGCTCACCTGCACCCGCGTGAGGCTGTCCGGGCCCTGGCCGACGCCGCACTGGAGGTCAGCGGGCCGACCCTGGCCGACGATGCCACGCTGTTCATCCTGGACTGGCACGGCGGGCACAGCGAGGAGCGGCGGAGCAGCGCCGGCGCCGACCAGGCGCGTGCCAGCGCCGCGTTGCCTGACTGACTACCGGCCCGTCGCGTCATCCGCGGACGGCACGCTCGCTTCAGCGGCCTGCACGCTGTCATACACGTCAATGACCCGATCCACTGATGTGACAGTCAGCACGTTGCGCACGGCGGGCTGCACCGCGGCGAGGCACAACCGTCCGTCGGCGTCACGCATCGCCTTGAACATCACCACCAGCGCACCCAGTGCGCTGGAATCCAGGAAGCCCACCCCGGCCAGATCCACCACCACCTGCTGTTCGCCGGCGTCGACCATCCGTTGCAGAGCCTCGCGCAACCGCGGAGACGTCGCCATGTCCAGCTCGCCGCGCACCTCGAGCACGGTGCAACCCCGGCCCGGCCGGTCCGACAACAGCAAGTCCACGACACGCTCCCCACGCCGGTGATCCCCGCATACTCTATTCTGCCGGCGGGCGAAGCGTCGCCGGCCGTCGTACGTCGAGCCGAGATCCTGACCGTTTCAGCTCAGCAAGCTCGGGTAAGGCTGACAACAACCGGTGCGTTCCGCTTCAGCCCGGCGCGGTTGCGTACGGGCCGAGGAGGAACTTCGCGATGCGCGTGACCATGACGCTGTCACTGCCGCGGCAGCCGACCTCGGTGACCCGTGCCCGCCACACGCTGGTGACCCTGTTGAGCCTCACCGAGGCCACCGAGGAGTCTCGTGGTCACCTCGCCGTGCTGATCACCGAGGCGTGCGCCAACGCGGTGATGCACGCCGATCGCGACAGCACCGTCGACATCACCATCGATATCGATGATCAGGTGTGCCTGCTCGAGGTCGGCAACCGCGGCAGTAGCCCCAACGGCGCTGGCCGTCTCGACGTCGGCCTCCCCGACCCGCTCACCGTCGGCGGCCGCGGGCTGCCCTTGATCGCCGCACTCGCCGACACGGCGGCCTTCGTCGCCGGGCCACCGGATCAGGTGCTGCTCCGCATGACCAAACACCTCGCCGACGCGGGGCCCCGAACGACCCGATGACCGGAAATGCCCCGCCCGGCTCCGCGTCCGTCACCAGTCGGTCGGTGCGATACGACGGCCACAGGGCGGATCATCAGTTCACTGACGGCTCTCCTTAATCTTCGGCACCAGCGTGCCGTGGTCACAGCGCGCCTTGATCTCGCTCCGGTTGCCCGGGGACAGCAGCACCACCTGGATCTCCTTGGCCGGCCCGGGGTGGTAGTCCTTGAGGCGGTAGCCGGCGGCAGGAGCGACGTCCACGACGCGAGCCTGATCGCCGGTGCAGAGCACCGTCACCACACCACCGAGTGCCCGCAGGGCTGTGCCTGGCCTCGGGGAGGTCGGCGGCGGCGGCGCGGCACTGGTCGGGACCGTCGACTGTTCGGCACTGGGTGACGTCGTAGGGCCAGGACGGGCCGATGAGCCGGCGCTGGCGCTCGCCTCGACCGGCCCAGCCGGAGCGGCCACCGTGCGGCTCGGTCGAGAGACCGGTGCGGGCTCCGCGGACGTCCGCCGGGCACCAGGTGTCTCGGTGGCAGACACATCGAGGGCAGCATCGGGCGGGGCGGCGCCCTCACGTGTGGCGATCCCGCCCGATCCGCCGTCGACAGGTACGAACTGGGGGAGCAGAAGAGCAACTGTCCCTGCCGTCGCCAGGAGAACGGGGATCAACACCGCGTTCGGGATGCGGCGACGCCGACCGGAAGAGGGGCCGGCGGTAGGCGGGGCCGACACGGGCGGAACGGACGCCGACTGCGCCGCCTGTTTCACCCGGCGCTCGGCGTCATCGGCGAAACCGTGCAGGGCCGCGGCCACCTGCGCGGCGTCCGGTCGATCCGCCGGCTCCCGGGCGAGGCAACGGTCGAGCAGGCGGTGAACCTCCGGTGACACTCCCTCGACATCCGGCAGCGGTGCCGGATCGACGTACACGTGAGCGGTCAACATCTGCGTGGGGGTCTCCGCCGACCAGGGCAGCGCATTGGTCAGCGTTCGGTACAGCAACAGCCCGAGCGCGTAGACGTCGGAAGCGGGCAGGACGGTGCCACCGGCGAGCCGTTCGGGCGCGAGGTAGGCCGCGGTGCCCAACAGCTGTCCGTCCGCCTCCAGCTCCGGCCGACCGACAGTGGTGGCGATGCCGAAATCGACCACCTTCACACCGGCCGGCGTCAGCATCACGTTGGACGGCTTGATGTCCCGGTGCACCAGCTTGCGTTCGTGCGCGGCGGCGAGCGCTTCGGCGACCTGCGCGCACGCCCGCATCGCGGCAGCCGGCGGCAGCGGACCGGCGGCCAGTCGCTCGGACAGGGCCTCGCCGGGCAGCAGTTCCATCACCACGTACGAGACCTGGCGGCCGGCCGCGTCGGTGTGCTCGCCGTAGTCGTACACACTCGTCACGTGCGGGTGCCAGAGGCCCGCTGCGGCCCTGGCCTCTGCCTGGACGCGTTGCCGCGCCCCTCGGGCGGCGGCCTGCGCGCCGGCCAGAACCTTGACCGCCACCCCGCGTTCGAGGACGCGGTCCCACGCCCGCCAGACGACCGACATGCCGCCAGCGCCGAGACGGCTCTCGACCTGATACCTGCCGTCCAACAGATCACCGACCATCACTGGGACAGCTTGCCAGAGTGGACTGTCGGCGGCAGGGCGACCTCCATCCATGCTGGTCAGAGGCCGTCCCGGGCAGGGTCCCGTCGCTTGGTGCCACGGGCTGTCCGATGATCCGGGCGCTCCGGTGGCCAAGCGGGCTGGCCCGGCGCCTCAGGAACCGGTCGGCTCCCAGAGCAGGATCTCGCGGTGGTGACTGAGGCCGTTGCGCAGGTAGAAATCGACAGCGCGGCGGCTGGAGTGGACGGTTACGTGCAGCAACCCCCGCGCGCGGGCCTCGGTCAGGATCGCGGTCACCAGAGCACCGCCGATGCCGCGGTTGCGGTACTCCTCGCGGACCTCGACCGACTGGATGTCGCCGTACCGACGATCCAGCGAATCGTTGCTGGGCACTCGTTCTGCGACGTGGAGCCAGGCGACGCCGACGACGTGTCCGTCGATCTCGGCGACGAACGGCAGATGGGTGTCCCGGTGGGAGGCCACCCAGCCGATGTACGCACTGAGTCTGCCCTCGTCGATGCCGCGTAGTTCCGCGAGCGCCGCCACGTCTGCCGCGCTGGCCCTCCGCACGATCACCCAGGGGAGTCTAGGCGAGCCGATCCCTGGCGGTGCCCCCAGTCGGCCCGACCAGCAGATCGGTGTGCGGTGGGGGACAATCGACTCATGTTTGTCATCAAGGAGCGGTTCTTCTCGATCGGCGACGACTTCGACGTGCTCGACGAGCACGGCACCAAGGTCTTCCACGTCGACGGCAAGGTGCTCAGCGTCCGCGACAAGGTCGTCATCGAGGACGCCACCGGCCGTGAGGTCGCCACGCTGCACCGGCACCTGGTGGCGCTGCGTCCCACCTACGAGATCCGTATCGGCGGCGAGAAGGCCGCCGAGGTCCGCAAGAAGCTGCTCACGCCGTTCCGTGACAAGTTCACCATCGACGTGCCGGGGCCCGATGACCTGGAGATGAAGGGTGACCTGCTCGACCACGAGTACGTGATCGAACGCGACGGCACCGAGGTGGCCTCGGTCTCCAAGCGGTGGCTGACGATCCGGGACACCTACGCCGTGCAGGTCACCGCCGGCGTGGACCCGCTGCTCATCATCGGTAGCGTCCTCGCGCTCGACCTGGCCATGACCCGTGACAAGAAGAAGAAGGCCGACGAGGACTGACTCCCTGCGGGCCCGTGGCCGGGGATCTCCGACACGATCCGCGCCGGCTGGCAGCCCGCAACCGGAGCGGGCTGTGCTACCGGTCGTGGGGCCGGATGTTGTGGTTGAGATGGAACACGTTGTGCGGGTCCCAGATCGTCTTGAGCGCGGTGAGCCTGGCGAGCTTGGCGGCCGGATATGCGCGGCGTACCCCGCTCTGTCCCTCGTCGGCGGCGATCGAGTTGACGTAGACGCCGTCGGCGTACGGGTCGAGCGCGGCCGCGGCACCGCGAGCCGCTGCCATCCGGATGTCGTCTTCGGATGGCTCGATCCAGCGGGAGCCGGCGCCGAACTCGAACACGGTGCCGCGGTGGCTGAAGGCCGCGTCGGCGTCCGCGACGTCGGCGATGGCGCCGCCGTGCGCCTGCAGACCGACGTTGGCCAGGCCCGCGCCGGTGTGCAGGTCCGACGCGCCGCGCAGCAGGAACGCCTCGATCGCCGCGGCGGGAAACCGCCGCAGGTAGTGCGCGCTGGAGTACCGGCGGTAGGCGTGGCCGCCGACTGTGTCGTCGCGTTGCTGTAGTTCCAGGTACGAGGGGGTGGTGACCCGCTCAGCGACCGGGCGGCCGAGCGCGCGCAGCGCCGGCAGCAGCCGGTGGCCCGGTGCCGGGTCGCCGACCCATACGAAGCCGACGGTGGCGATGGGACCCCGGGCCGTGCTGTGGACGTCGGCGGTGAACGTCGCCTGCCGCGGCGCGACGGCGTTGAGGTCCCGCCAGCCTTCGAGCACCGGCACGGCGTCCTCGGCGCGGAAGTCGACCTCGGCGACCAGGGTCTCCGTTCCGGTGTGGTGCAGTTCGAATTCGAAGTCGGTGACGATGCCGAAGTTGCCGCCCCCGCCGCGCAGGCCCCAGTAGAGGTCGGGGTTCTCGGTCCGGCTCGCGGTCACCACCTCGCCGTCCGCGGTGACCATCGTGTAGGAGACGACGTTGTCGCAGGCCAACCCGTGTTGGCGGGCGAGCCAGCCCATGCCGCCGCCGAGGGTCAGGCCGCCGACCCCGGTGTGCGAGACGTTGCCGGCGGTGGTGGCGAGGCCGTACGGCTGCGACGCCCGGTCGAGTGCGCCGAGCAGCGCGCCGCCCTGGACCCGGGCGCGTCGCCGGATCGGGTCGACCCGAACGCCGTTCAACGGGGTCAGGTCGATCATCAGGCCGTTCGCGGGGACGGCGAGACCGGCCACGTTGTGCCCGCCGCAGCGCACCCCGATCTCCAGGTCGATCTCGCGGGCCAGGCGCACCGCGGCCACCACGTCGGCGACGCTGACGGCCTGCACGATCAGCTGCGGGCGTCGGTCGATCATCGCGTTCCAGACGGTGCGGGCCGCGTCGTAACCCGGATCGCCCGGGGTGAGGAGGCGGCCGTCGAAGCGGGGGCTCGTCGTTGTCGGCATACGTCAGAGCCTCATGGAAATCGGTACACCCGGTAAGGTCCGATTTCATGGTCCGAATCAGAACCAATTCGAGCACGGCGGAGGATTTGCTCATTCATGTCGACCGGTCCGCGGCCGAAGCGCTGCATCGGCAGATCGCCGCCTCGATCCGGGGCAGCATCCGGGCCGGCCGGTTGCGTCTCGGGGCGTCCCTGCCGCCCACCCGTACCGTCGCCACCGATCTGGGGGTCTCCCGCGGCGTCGTGGTGGAGGCCTACCAGCAACTCGCCGCCGAGGGCTACCTCACCAGTCGGGCAGGTGGTTACACCCAGGTCGCTGTCGAGCCGCTGCCGCCGTCGACGGGTCGGCGCGGTGCGGATCGGCCGGCGGCCCGGATCGACTTCGGGTATGGCCGCACCGACGTGTCGTCATTCCCCCGGGCCGCCTGGCTGCGTTCGGTGCGAACGGTCCTCACCACCACGCCGAACGAACGCTTCGCCTACCTCGACGGGCGTGGCGTACCCGAACTGCACGCAGCCCTGATCGACTACCTCAGCCGGGTGCGTGGCACAGCGGCCCGCGCGGAGAACGTGGTGATCTGCAGTGGCTACGGCCAAGGCGTCGCGCTCGTCCTCCAGGTGCTCGCGGCGCGCGGCGCGCGCAGGGTGGCCGTCGAGGACCCATCCGCGGACGACGACGCCCGCCTCGCCGCGACCGCCCTCGGCCTGGACGTGATCGGCGTCCCGGTCGGGCCGGACGGCATTCTCGTCGAGAAGCTCGAACGGACCGACGCGGACGCCGTCGTGCTGACGCCCTCGCACCAGTGGCCCACCGGTGGCGTCCTGTCGGCCACCGCACGGGCCCGCGTGCTCGGTTGGGCGCAGCGCCGTGACGCCGTGGTGATCGAGGACGACTACGACGCGGAGTACCGCTACGACCGCTCGCCCGTCGGCGCCATGCAGGGGCTGGCACCCGACTCCGTCGTCTACTGCGGCACAGCGAGCAAGACCCTGGCGCCCGGGCTGCGTCTGGGGTGGCTGCTGGCACCGTCACACCTGGTCGACGACATCACGGCGGCCAAGGTACGGGCCGACCGCGGCTCGCCGGTCATCGACCAGTTGACCTTCGCCGACTTCCTCACCCGCGGCGAGTTCGACAGGCATCTACGGCGCATGCGGCCGGTCTACCGCCGCCGCCGCGACGCGCTTCTGACCGCGCTGCGCACACGCCTGCCCGACCTGGAGCCGGTCGGTGTCGCGGCCGGCCAACACGTCGTCGCCTGGCTCCCGCGCGACCTCGACGAGGCTCCGGTCGTGGCTGCCGCCGCCCGGCGCGGACTGGTCGTGCAGGGCGTTTCCCGGTACCGACTGAGCCCCGCCGGACCGGGTGGGCTGATCTTCGGCTACGCGACCCTCACCGAACGATCCATCGCCGATGGAGTGGAAGCGCTCGCCGACGCGGTCGCAGCGGTCCGTGCGCAGATCCGCCACTGATGGCGGCCGAGCACCCGGGAATCCACCGTCCGGGCCGGAGCCGCCGCTCGAGACCGAAGGGGTCGGGGCGCTGCTGCGCCCCGACCCCTGGCCTGCGCCGTCGGCGCGGGAGAAGGGATCTCTCCGGTCACCCGCAGCGGTGACCGTTGAGGTTGAAGGCGGTCGGCGCCGGATTCGTGCCGCTCCAGGTGCCGTTGAAGCCGATGCTGGTGGACGCGCCGGGGGCGAGTCTGCCGTTCCAACTCATGCTGTCCGCAGTGACGCTCGTTCCGCTCTGCTTCCAGCTGGCCGACCAGCCTTGGCTGACCTTCTGGCTGGTGCTGGGGAAGTCGAAGGCGAGTTTCCAGCCGTCGACAGCGGTGGTGCCGGTGTTCTTGATCGTCACGGTCGCGGTGAAGCCGCCCGGCCAACTGTTCGCCGAGTAGGCGACCGTGCAGCCGCCGGTCGGGGCGGTGGGCGCGGTCCGCACGGTCAGGCCGGGCGAGGCCGCCGAGACGTTGCCCGCCGCGTCGCGGGCGGTCACCACGAAGGTGTACGGGGTGTCCGGTGTCAACCCGGTCACGGTGTACGCGGTGCCGGTGGCGCTGCCCACCTTCACGGAGCCGGCGGTGTCGACCCGGTGCACGTCGTAGCCGGTGACGGCGGTGTCGTCGGTGGACGGTGCCCAGGTCAGCGCGACGCTGTCACCGGTGATCGTGCCGGCGGTCGGCTTGCCCGGGGCGGTCGGCGCCTGGGTGTCGCCGGGGGTGGTGCCGCGCGGCAGCACCAGGTGGGTGATCGAGTTGGCCGGGAAGGTGGCCGTGAGGCCGCCCGCGGTCACCGGAAGGTCGGCTTCCCGGACGACGCCGGCGAGGTTCGCCCCGCTGTAGCGGTAGACCTGGGCGGTGCTGGCGGAGGCGCCGGTGAGGGCCACCGGGCTGGTCAGGTCGTCGCCGGTCTTGTTCACGACGACCACGGTGAGCGCCTTGTCGGCGCTGCGCTCGGCGGCGTACACGGCCAGTGTGCCCTGGTCGGCGCTCGTCGCCCGGACGGACGTCTCGCCGAACGCGCCGCCCTTGCCGTCGTAGTTGCGGTAGACCCGGAAGGCGTTGGCCACCGGCTGGTCGGTCGTGGGCGCGGTCCAGAGGGTGGCCAGGTCGAGCCCTTCACGGCCGAAGATGCCGAGGACGTCAGCCTGGGCGAGGGCGCCGTTGAGAGACCCGAAGCCACCCCAGTTGTACTCGGTCATCGCGACCTTCGTGCCCGGGTAGTGCTGGTCGACAAGCTCGCGCAGGCGCGGAATGAACCGGACCGGGCTGTTGATCCAGCTTTCGTCCACGTAGGTCGGGTCCCAGAGTTGGCGGGTCGAGCGCAGCCGCAGCGCCTGGGTGGTGGCGTCACCGGCCGCGTCGCCGAGCACCCCGGACTGCTGCGGGTAGAGGTGCACGTCGAAGTAGTCGAGGATGCGGGTGCCGTGCTGCTGCTCGTACTCGCGCATCCGGTCCAGGTACCACGGGCCGAGGTCCTGGCCGCCGTGCGCGGCCTTGTCCGGTGGGTTCGACCAGCATCCGGTGCGCGAGCAGGTGTCCTGGTCGAGGCCCGAGAAGATGATCGAGTTGAGCCCCCAGCCGACCGGGCCGAGCGTCCTCGCGCCGGGGTCGGCAGCCTTGATCGCGGCGGCGTACTCGTAGGTGCGGTCGCGTAGCTCGTCGTAGCCCATCCCGGTCGGGCGGACGTCGCGATGGGTGGATTGCCACAGGTCCGGCTCGTTGTCCAGGTTGTAGAACTGGACCCCGCCGTCGGTGGCGGCGCCGAACCGACCCTTGAGGTGGTTGACGAAATCGGTGACGTACTCCGGACCGACGGCGACGCTGGTGTCCGTCGGATCGTTGCCGGTGACCAGCGACCCGTCCGGCTTCTTGCCGTTGCCGCAGTCCGGTGCCCACTGGTCGGTGGACTCCTGCGGGCCGTACTTGGCGACGCTGAAGCCACAGGCCCGCGACCGGTCCTTGGCGATCCAGCCGAGCATCGGCACCGTCATGACCGTGGCGGCGCCGGTGGTCTTGTTCTGCTGCACGAACCGATCGCTCTCCGAGCCTTCCGGGAGGTCGCCCGGACTCGGGTTGTCGTTGGGGATGTTCTCGAAGTACCAGTCCGACGCGCGGTTGGTGGTGTCGGCACGGAAGTTGTAGCGGGTGGTGGCGTTGCCGCCGTAGCGGTGTACCGGCAGCCGCAGGTCGCTGGCGAGCGCCTGGTCGGCGAAGTTCATGCCGTAGATGTACGGGCTGATCTGGTGGCGGGCGGCAGTGGTGTCCACGGCCAGCGCCGGGCCGACCGCGGCCAGGGCGGGCGCCGGCAGGGCCAGGCCGCCGAGGGCCGTGGCGAGCACGACCGGGAGTAGAGCGGTGGTGGGACGCACGAGCATTCCTTTCGCATAGGAGCTCGACGATGGGAGCGCTTCCACAGCGTCATGCCTTCCCGGCTCCGAGTCAACGCCCAACTCGCGGGGCGGTTGGAGAGTGGCGGGTCGGGTTCACTTATGATGACGTTCATCAATGCGTCCACCGCTGATGCGATGCCGGAACGGCTCGGATCGCCGCAGCTCGGAGGGCACCACGCCGCAGCGGTGCGAGCGGGTGCACCTCAGCGTCGCATGACCGCAACGTTCCTGCTGGCCCGGCCCCGGTGGTGGGGACCAGCCGTTCTGGAGGATGACAGTGCGCAGATTTTTCGCGGTGTTCAGCGCCGCCCTGATCCTCGGCGCCGCCGTCGGTAGCGTCCCGGCCGGGGCATCGGGGGCCTCCCGGCCCTCGTGCCCCCGTGGCCTGCTCTTCTGTGAGGACTTCGAGCGACTGCCTCCCGGAGGGCCCAGCACGTTGAACTGGGGCGTCGACACCCGCCACGGCACGCTCACCGTCGAACGTACCCGTCGTGGCAACCAGGCGCTGCACATCCACACCGTTGACAACGGACGGGCCTTCCTGCGCGTCGACGACTTCGCCGCGCCGGGCAACCGCTTCTACGGCCGGATGCGTCTGCGGGTCGACGCCTTCCCCACGGCCCCCGACTGGGCGCACTTCACCCTGGTGGAAGCGACCGGCACCGGCAGCGCGGAGGTCGTCCGTCCGATCGGTGGGCAGTACGCGCCCACGGTCCCCGGAACCTTCTGGGGGATCGGCGCGGACGGCGGTCCGACCGGCGACTGGACCAACTGGCGGGAGTCCGCCCCGGTCGTCGAGGACACCTGGCAGTGCTTCGAGTGGAAGATCGACTCGGCGGACAACCGCGTCGCGGTGTGGATCGATGGCGTGGCGAACCCGGAGTTGACGGCCTCCACGACCGACCACGGCGGCAACGACGTTCCCTTTGTCCTGCCGACGGTCGACACGGTGAAGATCGGCTGGCAGCTTTACCAGGGCGGCACGACACCGGGCGAGTTCGACCTCTGGATCGACGACATCGCCCTGTCGAGCAAGCGGCTCGGCTGCTGACCTGACGCTCGGGTGCCTCTCAGGCTCTCTGCCGGGGTGCGGCCTCGCTGCCGCACCCCGGCGGATGGTCGGTCGTCGAGGACGAGGCCGCGCACATCGTTCGCCGCAGGCACGTCTCTCCGTACGGACGCGGAGCGGACTCCATGGCGATCATCGACATCTCCCGCTACGATCCGACATCGATGGATTACTGAGCGTTGATGTGTTCTGTCCGCAAGCCCTGGACGCTGGCAATCCGGCGCCGCTACGAACGTGGTGCCGACCTGAGGATCCACGCCGTCTCGACGAAGGGAACCCGGATGACGGAGAGCGCGCAGACCACCGAGAGTCGAAGCGTCCCGCCCGCGCGGCCGTACCCGTTCAGCGTGCCCGACCGCCTGGTCGTCGATCCGACCTACGGCGAGCTGCGCGAGACTGAACCGATGACCCGGGTGAAGCTTCCCTACGGCGAGGAAGCGTGGCTCGCCACCCGGTACGAGGACGTCCGTACGGTCCTCGGCGACGTGCGGTTCGGCCGCGCCCCGGCCGTCCAGCGCGACGAGCCCCGGCTCACCGCGCGCCAGCAGTACAGCGGGATGCTGACCATGGACCCGCCCGATCACACCCGGCTGCGCCGGCTGGTGGCGAAGGCGTTCACGGCACGTCGGGTGGAGGCGCTGCGACCCCGCACCCAGGAGATCGCCGACGCGCTGGTCGACGACATGGTCCAGCTCGGTCCGCCGGCCGACCTGGTGGAGCACGTCGCCACGCCGCTGCCGATCCAGGTGATCTGCGAGCTGCTCGGAGTCCCGTACGCCGACCGCGACCGCTTCCACATCTGGTCGGAGGCGATCGTGTCGACCACCTCCCTGCCCGGGGAGACGATCCAGGAATACCTGAACAACCTCTGGGGCTACATCGGTGCTCTGGTCGCCGAGCGCCGCCGCGAGCCGGGGATCGACGACCTGCTCGGCGCGTTGGTGCGGGCCCGCGACGAGAACCAGGATCGGCTCAGCGAGACCGAGCTGGTGGAGCTGGCCGCGGGGCTGCTGGCGGCCGGCCACGAGACCACCGTGACCCAGATCCCCAACTTCGTGTACGTCCTGCTGCACAATCCGGACCAGCTCGCTCGGCTGCGGGCCGACCCGTCGCTGGTGCCGGCCGCGGTCGAGGAACTGCTGCGGTACGTGCCGCTCGGCGTCGGCTCCTCGTTCGCCCGGTACGCCAAGGAGGACGTCGAGGTCGGCGGGGTGCTGGTCCGGGCAGGTGAGCCGGTTCTCGGCTCACTGTCGTCGGCGAACCGGGACGGTACCGTCTTCGCCGACCCGGACCGGCTGGATTTCGCGCGCCAGCAGAACCCGCACCTGGGCTTCGGGCACGGCGTGCACCACTGCGTCGGCGCACAGCTGGCCCGCATGGAACTACAGGTCGCCGTCGCCACCCTCGTGACCCGCCTGCCCGGGCTGCGGCTCGCCGTGCCGGAAGCCGATCTGCGGTGGAAACGGGGCATGTTGGTGCGGGGCCTGCTCGGCATGCCGGTGGCCTGGTGAGCACCACCTGGCGAGTCGGGGTGGACTCGGGCCGCTGCATCGGCACGAGCATCTGCGCCGGCACCGCGCCCGAGCACTTCCGCCTGGTCGACGGCCTGTCCACGCCGCTGGCTGACGTCGTCACCCCGGCCGACGTCATCCTCGACGCCGCCGACTCGTGCCCGGTGGAGGCGATCACGGTCCACGACGCCGACGACCGGCTGATCGCGCCGCAGGAGTGAGCTGACATCGAGCCGGGCCGTCCGCACCCACGAGACGGGCAGGTGCGAGAGCTCCGGCAGATCAGCGATGACGCGGTCGCGGTCGCCGGTCAGGGGCCACACGGCTCACCGTGCCCCTCTACTCTGGACCCACGCGGCTCAGCGGGGGGTTGAGATGCCGGACAAAGAACGCAGGTCCAATCAGCCGTACAAGGACGCCAAAGGTAATTGGCAGAACGTTCCGCCCCACGTCCTGGAGCCCAGCGAGGCCGTTCCAGCCAATCGGGACGACGGCCCCTCCCTGTTCGGCCCGCTGGTGGGCTTGACCATCATCGGTCTGTGCCTGTGGGGCGTTGTGAAGGTCGCAAACTTCCTCCAGGAGTGGACCTGTCCCGTGGTGTTGCTCCTGCTCGTCGTGGCGGTGGCAGCCATCGTGCGGCGGCGGCGGAGGCGGCGGCGCTGACCAGTGCCGCCCCGGCAGAGCCGAGCGAAGTCCTGCTGGGGGGTTCGGAGCGACTGGGATTCTGGTCGTGGCGGACAGCTCTCCGTCGCGCGGCGGCGGCGATACTGTGGGCGTGGAGTACGTGTCCAGAGTGCCGCGACCGCCGCTGGACGGGCTGATCGACGACCTCTACTACCTGGAGGGATCGCCGCCGTACGCCCGGCTGACGCTGCCGGCGAGTCCGGCGGCGTTCCTCGTCGTCAACCTCGGCGCACCGTTCCGCATCCGCGCCGGCACCGATGTCGAGGCGGCCGAGTACGCCGACGGCTGCGTCGTCACCACGCCCACCCGCGCGCTCGAGTTCGGCTACCCACCCCGGACCCGGTCCGTCGGCGTGCACTTCAAGCCGTGGGGGCTGGCACCGTTCCTGCCGATGCCCGCGGTGGAGCTGTGTGACCGGCCGGCGACGATGGAGCAGGTGTGGGGCCGGCCCGCCATCGCTGAGCTGCGAGACCGGCTGGCCACGGCCGAGGGGCCGCACGAGATGCTGACGCTGCTTGAGGACGAGCTGATGCGGCGGCTGGGCGATGCGGCTGGCCTGGGGCTGGTCCGCCGTACGAGCCGCATCATCGCCGCGACCGGTGGGGCGGTGGCGATCGACGACCTGAGGGTCTCCGCCGGTGTCAGTAGCACTCACCTCGCGCAGCGGTTCAAGGAACTGGTCGGCGTCACACCGAAACGGTTCGCCCGCGGCTACCGCTTCGCCGCCACCGTGCTCTCGATCAACCCCGCCGAACCGATCGACTGGGCCGACCTCGCCGCTGCCGCCGGCTACTTCGACCAGGCGCACTTCGGCCACGAGTTCCGGGCCTTCACCGGGCTCACACCCACCCGGTACATCGAGGTCCGGCGGCGGTTCCTGCGCGAACATCCCGGCCACGTGCTGGACGGCTGGCCGCTACCGACCGATTGATTCCTTACAAGAGCGACAGCTCACGGAACTCTAGCCTGAGAGCATCCCCAGCAGAGGAGCGCGCCGATGGGCGACGTGGTCATGTACAGCTCGGTGTCGGTGGACGGCTTCATCGCAGACGAGAACGACCAGCCCGGACCACTGTTCGACTGGTTGACCAGCGGTGACGTCCCGTTGGACGAGAGCGGCGCGCTGAAGGTGTCACAGGCGTCCCACGACTACGTCCGGCCGTACTGGGACCAGATCGGGGTGACGATCGTCGGCCGGCACGTCTTCGACATGACCGACGGCTGGGACGGAAAGCCGCCGAGCGGGATCGACCACGTGGTCGTCGTGACGCACCGGCCGAAGCCGGAGGGCTGGGATCCCGAAGCACCCTTCCACTTCGTCGACGGCGTCGCGGCAGCCGTGGCCAAGGCGCGGGAGCTCGCGGGTGACCGTGTCGTCGAGGTCGCCGCTGGCGACGTCGGCGGCCAGGTGCTTGCCGCGGGCCTGGTCGACGAGGTGCGCATGGACGTCGTACCGGTGGTGTTCGGGTCCGGCAAGCGCTACTTCGGGTCCGTCGACGCGCAGCACCTGTTGGGGGATGCTGATGTCGTCATTCAGGGCAGCCGGGTGCTGCACCTGCGCTATCGGGTGCGCCGTTGACGATCTGAGCGAGCCGGCTGGCCCCGTCCGCTCAGGCTGCGCCGTCGACCAGCGGGTCGTGGACCCGGCCGAGGAACAGCGGTACGCCGGTGAGCCGGTCGTGGATGACGTACAGGAATGGTCGGTTGACGAAGAACTGCGGGCCTTGCGGGATCGACGGCGGCCGGACGATGACGGCCGACGCGGCCGCGGCCTCGGTACCCTTCTCGTCCACCGCGATGAACGTCTCGTGCACCACGTCGTCGATGGACAGGGCCGGTTCGGTGCTCATGCCGGTGAAGTCGGCCTGTGAGGTGAATGCGCTGGGCATGCCGAGGCTGCTCAGCGCGGCACGTAGTTCGGCCGGCAGGCGGAACGTCCAGCGGGGCAGGCGCAGTTCGACGTCGGTGATCTGGAACCCGGTCAGCAACGCGCCCAGCCAGGTCGCATCGACGCTCGCCTCGACGGCGGCGAGATCGTCCCGGGTGGGCATGACGATGGCCATGGCCAGCCCGTCGCCCGCGTACGGCACGTCGACCGCGCGCCAGCCGTCTCCCTCGAGGTAGCCCATCCGGTCGAACGGCCCGCGCATGATCGGGACGTCGACGACGGTCCCGTCATCTCGGGTGAACGCTCCCGTCGCGGTGGCCGCGGCGGTGAACGGGTACTTCCAGGCCGCCTTGAGGTAGAGCGTGTTTGTCAGGATCAGGCTGGTGTCGGGGCTCACGGCGTCGGACTGCAACAGCTCTGGGATCTTCGCGTTGGTCCGGTCGGACACCCAGCTGTTGATCTCCTGGCGGGCCACCTCGGGCGCGCCGCGGAAGTCGACCAGTCGTGGCGTGGCACCGTAGTAGCCGGCCAGGGTGTCCCGGAACCTGGGTCGCAGGGCCAGATCGAGCCGTGTCCACAGCGCGTTGGCGGTGGTCAGCCGAGGTTGCTTGACTCCGTCGCCGTCCTGGTAACGGCCGGCGAGTGTCTGCTCGACGGTGTTGAGCCCGCGGTCGAGCGCGCGGGGGCGCGGACACGGCGCGTGCAGCACCGTGTCCATCTCGTCCGCGGTGGTCGAGCGGGCGCCCGCCCTGGTCATCGCCAGCGCGAGCCCGACCGAGTACGGCGCGCACACCACGTTGCCGCCTGCCCGGGTCGCCGCCACCGTGCGGTAGAGGTCGGCCGTGAAGCCCCGAACGGCGGTGGCGGTGGCCTGCATCGTGGCCGGGTCGGGCGGTATGCGGTCCGTATCCGCCGAGGTGGACGGCGGGCCGAGCCAACGAAGATCACCCGGGGCGGCGGTGAGGGCAGCTGCGGCGAGCGGGACCGCCCGCAGAACGGATCGACGCGAGACCATATATCGAGGTTAGGGCAGTCCCACGGAAACCCACCAGGCCCGAACCCGAATTCATCGAAACTCGACGATGCCTCTCACTCGTGTCGGCGCTTCGGTTCGGCCGCCTCGGCCGGCGGCCTTGCCCCAATCATCTTAGTCATTAAGATAATACCGTGACCATATCGACGGGCTTCTCAGTGGCGATCGCCGGCGCCGGCCTATCCGGCCTCTGTCTCGCCCAGTACCTGATGCGCGCCGGCATCGATGTGCACGTCTACGAGCGGGATCCGGGCCCCTTCGTCCGGCGGCAGGGCTATCGGATCATCCTCGACCGGTACGGCCTGCAAGCGCTGCGTGAGAGCCTGCCGCGCTCGCTCTACAACCTGGCCCTGACCACCGGCGACGAGCCCGGCGGGCACCTACGCTTCACCGACAGCCGGCTGCGGGACGCCTTCACCATCACCTTCAGGGACGAGCCGCACGCGACCCGTCAGGTCGACCGGCTGACTCTGCGCTCGATCCTGCAGTCCGGGCTGAACGGGCGCATCCACTACGGCAAGGACGCCGTCGGCGTGGACAGCGGTGACCCGGCACGGCCGCGGCTGCTGTTCTCCGACGGCACAGCCGCAGCGGCAAGCGTCGTCGTGGGTGCCGACGGTGTCGGCTCGGCGCTGCGCGCGCAGATCATGCCGGACGCGCACCCGGAGAACACCCCGATGGCGGGCATCTACGGCCGGTCGCCCCTGTGGCGCAACGGCGCGAGCATCATCCCGGAAGCGCTGCACAGCAGCGGGGTCCTGTCCATCGCCGACCGGCCGGGCCGCGCCTTCTTCTTCACCTCCATGCGGTTCGGCGAGAGCCCGTCGGAGGCGTTCGCGCGCCTGGCCCCGGGCAGCTATGCGCCCACCGGCGACGACTACGTCATGTGGGGACTGCTGCTCCGGCAGGAGGAGGTGCCCATGGGCATCCGAGGTGACCTGCTGACGCTGTGGAGACTGGCCTCCGGGATGAGCATGGACTTCCACCCGGTCATCCGGCGGCTGGTCGGCACGGCCGAGCTGGACGCCACGGTGCTCAACCTCTTCGCCGCCGGCCAGCGCCCGCGACGGTGGGCGGTGCCCCGGGCAACGATGATGGGCGACGCCGTGCACGTCATGCCGCCGTTCGGCGCGCACGGCGGCAACACGGCGCTGCGTGACGCCGCACTGCTCGGCCACAAGCTGGTCGAGGCGCGGGCCTCCGGCGCGTCGGTGGAGGAGGCGATCGCCAGCTACCAGGACGAGATGGTGCGCTACGCCTTCCGGGCCGTCGACACCGCGGCCCGGCTGATGCGCCGCCTCACCGGGGGAGCGGCCGCGCCCCACTGGGTGCTGACCCGCGTGCTACCTCGGCTGCACCGGGTCACCGTACCAAAGGGATGATTGCCGGCATGTCCCACGAGCCGGCCCGCGCGTCAACGATCACCGACCTGATGCGCGCCGGGCGGGAGACGTCGCGGCTGTCCATGGTGTTCCGGTACGCCGTGGCGGAGCGGCTGGGCCTCACCGTGAGCGACCTGGAGTGCCTGGACTACCTGGCGGACGTCGGATCCGCCACCGCGGGGCAGGTCGCCGAGCGGACCAACCTCACCACCGGAGCGGTGACCAGCATGCTCCGCCGGCTCCAGCAGGCGGGCTACCTGACGGCCGAGCGCGATCCGGCGGACCGGCGGCGGTTGATCGTCGCGCTGCGGCCGGAGCGGGCCGCCGAGTTGGAGCGACCGTACGAGCGGTTCGCCGAGCGGGCGGAGCGGCTCATCGAGGGCTACAGCGTCGAGGAGGTCGGGCTGCTGGTCCGGCACCACGACCGCATGCAGGCGATGTACCTCGCCGAGTTGGACCGCCTGCGCGGCGGCGAGACCGCGCAGGGGTCTGTGTGAGGTCGGTCAGCTAGTGCTGTGACCACTAACGTTCACCGGGTTGTCGGTGGTGTTGTGGTTCCTCGCCCAGACGTTGTCGGAGCGAGCGACTCCCCACCGGTAGTGGGGCGGGCCTCAGCCGGCCAACCGACCCTGACACCGCTGGTGGGCGGCGTGGGTCACGCCGGGACAGCCCGGCACCGGGAAGGTGTCGGCCTGCTCGACGGTGCGTGATGTCCGCACCCATGTCGGGTGCGGTGGTGGTGACGCCGCCCGGGGTCCGGGTGGCGATGGTGAACGCCGCGGCAACATCGCGATGCCCGACGAACCCGCAACTCCTGCACATCATGGTCCGCCCGTGGGGCTTGACCACTCTGCGCCGGCACACCGGGCAGGTCGACGACGTACCCCGCTCATCGACCAGATACACGGTGATCCCGGCCAGCTCCGCCTTGTCCTTCAGGACCGCGATCGCCCGGCCGAGTTGCCACTGCCGCAACCGCAGGTTGTGCCGCCGACCCGCCGGAAGATCGAGGACACCACGCGGGTCACCGACGGTCAGGGTCCCGACCCGGTGCTGCACTGCCCAGCCGATCACGGTCTTCGCGGCCTCGTGCCCGGCCTGCCGTACCCGACGCCGATGCCGCCCCTCCATCAGCCGAGCCCGCCGGCGGGTCTTGCGCCACCGCCGCGAACCCCGCTGGCCCCTCGTCGGCGCACGGGCGGCGCTCGCCCGGCGGCGGCCTTTCGTGTCGGCCAGGTGCTGACGGTGCTCGGCGCGGATCGCCCGCCCGGACACCAGCAACATCTGCCCGTCACCGGTTGCCACTGCGTACGGGTGAATGATGCCCAGGTCGACCCCGGCGACCCGCCCCCGCTGCGGCTCCTGACCCGCAGGGTAGGTCGCGACCGGAAGCTCCGCGGTGACCTCGACCCACAACCGCCCCTGATCGAACACCAACGTCACTGACCGCACCGCATCATGGGGGTAGGGAACCGCCCGGTCCAGGCGCACCACCAGCGGCGGGCTCCCGGCCGAGGTCGGCAACCGCAGCCGCCGTTCACTCAGACCGAACGTGCCGTGATACCAGCGGACCGGCATCAACGACCGTCGCCGCCGCGGATACCGCACCTCACCATGCCCCGCCCTGCGGCGGGCGGCAGCGCTGAACCACGCATCAGAATAGCGACGCAACACCGACCGGGCGCCGGTCGAGTCGAGCTCACCGAACGTGCCCGGACCAGACGCGGCGAGCAGTCGGCACAACTCCTGATAGCTCGCGACCGGCCGATCGTGACGACGATGCCGCCAGCTGTTGTATTCCAATACACACGCCCAAAGATCCCCGGCCGCGCGGAGCAGGCCGAAGCGGCGTTGCCGCTGCGACCGGGTCAGACGCAGGCCGACCCGGGCGGTGCGATGCACCACCCGCAGCGCTCCTGAATCCCTACGTCTGGGCATACCCGAAGCCAACCATGAGGGTCTGACACAACCCGGCCAACGTTAGTGGACACAGCACTAGCGGGAGTCGGGGCGTTCACGCCCCACCAGTGCCGCCAGTTCCAGCTTCTGCAGCTCGGCCCGCACCTCGTCGGCCGCGCTGTGGCCGATCTGGTCGAGCGAGACGACCGCATCCTCCAGCGCCTCCCGCGCGCCGTCGCTGTCGCCGATGGCGGTAAGGCTCTCCGCGAGGTGCCGCAGGATGTCCGCCTCGTTGAAGTGGTCGTCGAAGCGGCGGATCAGCGCCCGCGCCCGGCGATAGCAGTCGATGGCCTGCTCGTACTCGCCCAGGTGATGGTGGGCGTAGCCCATGGTGTCCCAGGTGCCCGCTTCGGCGTGTTCGTCGCCGATTTCCTGGTTGAGGGCCGTCGCCTGCGCGCCGAAGCGCAACGTCTGCCGATGGTCGCCGAGCATGCTGTACAGCCAGCCCACGTTGTTCAACGCCGCCGCCTGCCCCGTCCGGTCACCGAGCCGGCGGTAGAGCTCCAGCGCCCGTTCGTTGTGGCCGAGCGCGCCCGGCCAATCGCCCTGGTTGTGGCACACCCACCCCAGGCCCCGGTGGGTGTCGGCCTGTTTCGCGTGGTCGTCCAGCTCGGCGAAGATCTGCAGTGCGTGCTGGTGTTGCTCGTAGCCCACGTCCAGACGCCCCAGCTGGGTGTGGGCTACGCCCAGACTGCGATGGGCCTGCGCCTGCCGGTGCCGGTCTCCCATCCGCCGCGCCGCGGCGAGCGCCAGGTGCTGGGTGTCGATCCAGTCGTTCCAGTGCCCCTTGTAGTCGAAGAAGGTCTCCAGCGTCCGTGCCAACTGCCACACGTGGAGGTCACGGCCGTGCTCCGCCGCGTACGCCAGGATGCCCAGCAACATCTGGTGTTCGGTGACGAACCAGGCGAGGGCCTCGGCGTGGTCGGCCAGCGAGTCGACGCCCATCGGCGCGTCGGTCCCGGCCGGGACGTCCGGCTCGGCCCCGTCGCGGTTGGGCTCGACGAGCCGGGCCGCCCGGCCGGCGGTGTGCAGGAGAAAGTCCAGCAGCCGGTCCAGCGCGTCGTTGCGGGCCTGTGCCGGCTGGTCGTCGTCCACCCGATGCCGGGCATAGAGGCGCACCAGATCGTGCATCCGGTAGCGGGCCTGTCGCGGCACCCCGACCAGATGCGAGTCGCGCAACTCCGTCAACAACAGCCGGCTGCGGTCGCGGGGGCGCCCGACGAGGCTGGCCGCGGCGGCCAGCCCGATCTCCGGTGCGGGCACGAGTGAGAGCAGGACGAACAGCCGGGCCGCCTCGGCGCTGAGCGCGTGGTGCGAGGCGGCGAACACGGCGCGGATGTCGCCGTGCAGATCGCCCACGGTCAGGGCGTCGAGCCGGGTCGCTTCCTCCCGAAGCTCCTCGCTGACCACGCTCAGCGGCAGGTCGGGCTGCATCGCCGCTCGGGCCGCCACGATGCTCAGGGCCAGGGGAAGGCCGGCGCACCGGGACGCGATGTCCCGTACGCTCTGCGGCTCGACCGCCGCCCCGTGCCGGTTGAGCAGGTGGATCAACAGGTTGCGGGCCTCCGGCTCCGTCAACACCTCCAGGTCGACCGGCCGGGCGCCGTACGCGGCGACGAGCCCGCCGAGGCGGGCCCGGCTGGTCACCAGCACCGTGCAGTGCTGCCCACCGGGAAGCAGTGGAATCACCTGGGTCACGTCGCGGGCGTTGTCGAGCACGATCAGCATGCGTTTGTCGGCCACCAGGCTGCGATAGAGGGCGGTCTGCGCGTCCAGGTCCACCGGGACCGTCTCGGCGGGCACGTGCAGCGCGTCCAGCAACCCGCGCAGCACGACCTCGGGTGACACCGGAGCGGCAACCTCGAAGCCGCGCAGGTTCACGTACAACTGACCGTCCGGAAAACGCTTCAGGTTGTCGTACGCCCAGTGCAGCGCGAGCCAGGTCTTGCCGACGCCCCCGGGACCACCGATGGTGGCCACCCCGCCGCCGTCGGCGCCGGAGGCGGCCGACAGCGCGGCGAGTTCGTCGGCCCGGCCGACGAAGCCCGCGGGTGGCGCGGGCAGTTGGCGGGGTACGTCACCGCGGGCGACGACGGTCTCCGGGCTGGGCGCGGCGAGCGTCGGGTCGCCGCTGATCATCCGGAGGTGCAGGCGTTGCAACTCCGGCATGGGATCGACGCCGAGTGAGTCCGCCAGTCGCCGGCGTAGGGCCAGGTAATGGTCGAGCGCGTCGGCCTGCCTCCCGGACCGACACAGCGCCAGCATGAGCTGACCGATCAGCCGTTCGTCGAACGGGTGCTCCGCCACGGCGCGCAGGAGTTGCGGCACCAGGGCGGCGTGCTGGCCGCAGCGCAGCGCGACATCGGTGCGGTCCCGGTCGGCGGCGACCCGCTCCCGATCGGCGGCCGTCCGCACCTCATCGAGCCACGGTGTGTCGAGCTGGCCCAGCGGAGTGCCTCGCCACAACCCCAGGGCCTCGTCGAAGATCCGCAACGCCCGTCCGGCATCGTCGGTGGTCCGGGCCACAGCGAGCAGTTCGCGGAACCGGTGCAGGTCGATCGCCCACGGATCCACCTGGAGCAGGTAGCCGCCGGACTGCCGCCGGATCGACACATCGGTGGCCTCACCGAGACTGCGACGCAGTCGTGACAGATAGCTGTAGAGCGAACTCGACGCCGACTGCGGTCGCAGATCACCCCAGGCCCGGCCGATCAACTGATCGGTGCGGACCAGCTGATTGGCGCCGATGAGCAGGACCGCCAGCACACCCCGCTGTCGAAGATGCCCCAGGTCGATCGACCGGCCCGCGACGCGAGCCTCGACCTCACCCAGCAGTCTGAACTCGACAGCCATCGCCGCGACCCCATTCGTCCCGGCGCGCCCCCGCACGCTCAACCGTCATAAGGTTGCTCACGATGGTTCCAGGTGGACGGCGACGCCGCCGCCCCCCTTCCACAGTCTGGAAGTGCCCGGACCGCACCTGGCCGGCCCGCCACCTGACTAGCGGATTCAAGGTACGTACAAGGTTCGCGGCAGTGCTTCGACAAATACTCGGCCGATGTCACTCCATCCGTTGTTCAGAGGCGCCCTGACGCTGGCGCTCCTGTTGCCGTTGACACTGGTCGCGGCGGAGAAGATCCCTGGTGCCACGCCGGCCGCTCAGGCGAGCGGTCGCGGGCTCGAAGCCGCCTGGGCGAAGGCGGCCAAGGCCGGCGCGCCCGTCGAAGTCCCCGATCGCTTCACCGAGACGATGAAGGTATGGGCCGATCCCGACGGCAAGCACCTGCGGGCTCAGCTGCACACCCGCCCCGTCCAACTCAAGAACCCGGGCACCGGCGTGTGGGAGCCCATCGACACCACCATCGTCGCTCGCGACGGTGTGCTGCAGACGGTCCGTACGAAGGTTCCGCTGAGCCTCGGCGGGCGCGGCAGCAAGAGCCTGGTCTCGGCAGCCGGTAGCAACGGCACGGTCAACCTGCGAGTGAAGCAGGCGCTGCCGGAGCCGAAGATCTCCGGCAACACGGTCACCTACCCCGACGCGGTGTCCAGGGGAGTGGACCTCATGGTGCGGGCCGAATCCGACGGGTTCGTCTCGCAGGTCGTCTTCCGGCAACGGCCGACCGGCCCGGTGACGGTGCGGATGCCGCTCACGCTGCCCAAGGGAACCACCTTCGGCAAGACACCGCAGGGACTACCCCAGCTGAAGGACGGCAAGGGCGCGGCGAAAGCCGCACCGGTCGTGCTGACCGCGACCGACGCCAAGCTCGGCAAGACCTCTCCGGTCGCGGCGCGCGTGGAGAAGTCGGAGCTGGTCTTCTCGCCGGACGCGACGTTCCTCGCCGACCCGGCGGTGGCCTATCCGGTGACGGTCGCCGCCGCCTCGGAGTGGTTCGGCGGCGGCGTGCCGCAGGATGCCTGGGTCAGCAAGAACGACCCCTACAACAACCATGCCGCTGAGGGATGGTTGCGCGCCGGCACCACCCAGACCAGCGCCGACATCGCTCGGGTCTACCTGAGGTTCAACACCGACGCACCGGAGCTGGCGGGGGCATCGGTCGTCCAGGCAGACCTGATCATGTGGAACTACAAGTCCGGCGGCCCCAACGGAGCCCTCTGCGGTGACCCGTTGGGCGCGGGCATCGTCGCCGCGCGCCTCGGCTCCTCGTGGAGTCCATCCACATTGGACTGGTACAACCAGCCCTCGACGACCGGCAGCGCCGAAGGCCTGAACCGGGCGGGCTACAACTACGACGCCGTCAACACCTGGTGTGCCAAGGACGAGGAGGTCTGGCACCGGGTCACCGGCATGGCCCGGGCCTGGATCGAGCAGGACGCGCCCAACCACGGGCTGGTGCTGCGGGCGGCCAGCGAGACCGCCGCGACCAACTGGCGCCAGTACTACGCCAGCGAGTTCGGTGGCGGCGACCCGTATCCGGGCTACCGTCACCCGCCCGCGCTCATGGTCGAATACACGCCGCCACCCACGCGTACCGAGTGGGTGAAGTTCGAGTCGGACGCCGATCTGACCGAGTTCCCCAGCTACGAAGAGGCCAAGGCGATGGCCGCCCAGCCGCTCGACGACGCCAGCTGGGGGCTGACCAACGAGGAGGCCGACGCGTTCGAGAGGCTCGGCGTGGGCGTGCCCAGCGAGGTCGACTCCCGGCGACTTCGACCCATGCCGAGTGACGAGGAGATCGACCCGGCCGACATCGAGCCCGACGAGGTGCCGTCCGGAGACCTTCCGGTCGACGAGACCAAGCCCACGGTCACCGGCGTGCAGCCGGTGGCCGGCAGCACCGACGTCCCGGTCGACACCACCGTCACCGTGACCTTCGGCGAGAAGGTCTGGAACCCGAAGATCATCGTTAAGGACCCCAGCGGGACCGCAGCGCCGGGCACGACGACCTCGGACGCCACCGGGCAGATCGTCACCTTCACTCCGTCGCAGCCGCTGAAGGCCAGCACCGCGTACAGCGCTGAGGCCCGTGAGGCGCACGACGAGGACGGCAACGAACAGGACCCGCACGGCTGGCAGTTCACCACCGAGAACGACACGAAGGCCCCGGCCGTCTCCGCGGTGACCCCGGCGGCCCAGGCGACCGACGTTGCGGTGGCCACGGCAGTCACAGCGACGTTCACCGAGCCGGTCGACGGCGCCCAGCTCACGCTGAAGAACCCCGCTGGCACGTCGATCACTGGAACATCCGCCATGGACGCCGCAAAGCGGGTGCTCACCTTCACCCCGGCGGGGCCGCTGGCCGAGACCACCGCGTACACCGCCGAGGTGTCAGGGGCCACGGACGGCGCGGGCAACGCGATGTCCTCCGCGCACACGTGGTCGTTCACCACCGGTGTGAAACCGCCGACCGGGCTCGTGGCCGCCTATGGGATGAACGAGGGGACCGGGACGAGAGTGGGTGACTCGTCCGGCCAGAACAACGCCGGTACGGCCACCAACACGACGTGGAGCGCCACCGGCAGGTACGGCAAGGCGTTGTCGTTCAACGGCACCAGCAGCCTGGTCACCGTCGCCGACGCGCCCTCGCTGCGGCTCACCGGCGGGCTGACCCTGTCGGCGTGGGTGCGGCCCTCCTCGGTCGTGAGTTGGCGCAGCGTGGTCGCCAAGAACCTCGCCACCGGGGAAGGCGCGTCCTACGTGCTGTACGGCTCGAACGGCGACGCGCCGTCGGGCTGGCTGCAGCGCGGCGGCCAGTCGTACCAGGTGAGCGCTGGCACGCCGCTGGCCGTCAACGCCTGGAGCCATCTGACGGTCACCTATGACGGCACCAACGCCCGGCTGTACGTCAACGGAACCCAGGCTGCCCGGACACCGCTCACGGGGGCGCTCGACGTCGACGGCGGGAAGCTGACGATCGGTGGCAACACGGTCTGGGGCGAGTACTTCAGCGGCCTGGTCGACGAGGTACGCGTCTACAACCGCGCCCTCGACGCGACCCAGATCCAGGCCGACATGACCACTCCGGTCGGCGCCACCGGCCCCACCCCCACACCGACTCCGACGCCAACGCCCACTCCCACCCCGTCGCCCACCGACCCGTCGGACCCGGTGCCCGGACTGGTCGCGGCCTACAACATGAACCAGGGCTCCGGCACCACGCTCTCCGACTCGTCCGGACAGGCCAACAGCGGAGCAGCCCACGACACGACCTGGGCCACCAACGGCAAGTACGGCAAGGCGTTGTCGTTCAACGGCAGCAGCAGCCTGGTCACTGTCGCGCACGCGCCATCGTTGCGACTGACCACCGCGCTGACCCTGTCCGCCTGGGTCCGACCGGACGAGCAGTCCGACTGGCACACGGTGGTCATGAAGAACCTGGCATCTGGAATCAACGCCTCGTACGGCCTGTACGCCTCCGACCGGGACGGCCCCGCGGGGTGGCTCACCACCAGCGGTGAGCCGGTCACCCCCCAGGGTCCCACCGCCCTGCCGGACGCCACCTGGAGCAATGTGGCGCTCACCTACGACGGCAGCAGGGCCACCCTCTACGTCAACGGCACAAAGGCCGGCGAGGTCGCCGTCACCGGCACCATCGACGACGACGGGGGCACGCTCACCATCGGTGGCAACGAGATCTGGGGCGAGTACTTCAGCGGCCTGATCGACGAGGTACGCGTCTACAACCGCGCGCTCACCGCGGCGCAGATCCAAAGTGACATGAACACGCCGATCGGTGCCGCCCCGGCGGCCCAGCGCGCCACGTCCTCCAGCAGCACCTCGGAGATCGCGAAGCTTGCGATCTCCGGTGGCGAGGGGACCACGCCGGCGTTCACCACCTGGCTGTCGCGTCCACCGAACCAGCCGGCGAAGGTGCAGGTCGAGGTGGCCGCACTGCCGGAGAAGTCCCCGACGGGCAAGGCGGCGGTCGACGCGAAACCGATCTGGTCGGGCACGATGACCAGCGCGGGCGGCGCGGCACGCCACACGCTGCGGATGCCATCCGGCAAGCTCACCAAGGGCCAGTGGGTGCGGTGGCACGCTCGCACGACGGCGCCCGACGGAACCAGCGCGTGGTCGAAGTGGCAGACGTTCCAGGTCGGCGACGCCCACTCGGCCGGAAAGCTCCCCCCGCACGGCACGTTCGCGGCGGCCGACGAGAACACGGGGGCGCCGTTCGACTACGAGCGGATCGACCGCCCGGGCTGCAACGCCGCACGTCTGAGCTCGCCCCGACCCAACCACGCGTTCGGCTGGACGGTCCTGCGCCCCTATTCGGCCTGCCACAGCAAGATCCTGGGTTGGGTCGACTTCGAGGTGAATCAGTACACCGGCCTGCCGACGTCCCGGTGCCCGAAGTCCAAGGGCGTGATGATGACCGTCAACACGATCGTGTTCACCAACCTGGGCACCTCGAACGGCAAACCGGTTGTCGACGCCCCAGCGAACTCGACCCTCACCGCCAGGGACATCAGCCTCTGGACCAGCATCACCAACATCAAGACCGAGGCTGCCAACTGCACGCCCACGAACGCGTTCGACGGCGACACGCTTCGGCTCCGGATCGACGCGCAAGGGTCCGACAACTCCGATTGCGAGATGATCAAGGGAGCCAACCGGGACGCGACCATCGGCGCCTTCAAGCGCGACGGTGAAGACGATTTCGTCTTCCAGTCGAAGACGAAGGCATGGGGGAACTGCACCCTGCGGCCCAAGCTGTTCAACGCCGACAGCTTCCTGTTCGTCGATCCGACGCCCTTCCGACTGTGGCAGTATCTCGTCACCGAGAACGGACCCCCGACCAGGCGGGGCGATCTTCCCTTCGTCGCCCGCTGCGACAGCGAGCGCATCAGGTACCGCACGTTGATCGGGGGAGAGCTGAAGTGGGTCGGCAACACCGGAGGGTGCAGGTTCCTGGGTGCCGACCGGGTCTACACGATGTACTCCCAGGACCCCGACCGGTGGGAGGTGGCGCAGCACATCCAGTTCGCGTTCCAGAACCCGCAGGGCACCGAGCCGAAGGTCAACCTCCAGGGTGCGCCCATCACCAAGAGCTTCCCCGGCAACTACGACGCCTGCGGGGCGACGCCGTGCGCGAAGATACCGCTCACCAAGCGGGCGAACACCGCGAGGGTACCCCAGCCCGACGGGGCGCTCTACACCTCGAAGAACAAGTATTTTCGCGACAAGTACCGGGTGAACCTTCCCGGATTCGGTCCGGGTAGGCAGTGCGACGAGTACCCGTTCGCATCTACCAATCAGGCGCTCGGTGTCGAGGGGCAGATGGTCAACAACGTCTGGACTCCGACCCACAACGCGTCACTACGCATGGTGACCACCGCCCAGAACGCGGCTGCCGGACGTGACCTCGGGGCCTTCTACGCCCGATATCGAGTGTTCACCAGCCCGCAGCTCGAAGGAGGACTGCAGAACAGGCCATCCAACGCCTTCTTCGTCCGGATCAAGCCGGGCCTTCCACCGGCCTCGTAGCGACCGGCCTCGTAGCGACTGGTTGAGGAGGGGAGCCCGTCCGGGCTCCCCTCCGACCCGGTGATTCCCAACCCTGCGCGGCTTGCCGCTACGGTTCCCCGCCGCCCGCTGACGCCGCGGGGACGGCCGGGGCGGCCAGCTTGACCCTGGGGCGGTCGGCGTCCGGATGGCGCAGCTCGTCGAAGATCGTCAGCGCCTCTCGCCACGCCCGACGCGCGGCGTCGAGGTCACCCGCGGCCCGCAGGCTGTCGCCCAGGTTGTCCAGCACCTCCGCCTCGTCGTAGCGGTCGCCGAGTTCCCGGTGCAACTCCAGGGCCCGCCGGTAGCAGTCCGCGGCCCGGTCGTGGTCGCCGAGGCCGTGGTGGACGAAGCCGAGGCTGTCCCAGGTCAGCGCCGCCCCGTGCCGGTCGCCGGTCTCGTCGTGCAGCCGCAGGGCCGCCTGGCAGCAGTGCAGCGCCGGCCCTGGCTCGCCGAGCCGGGCGTGCATCCAGCCCAGATTGTTGAGCGCCTTGGCCTGCCCGACCCGGTAGTCGGCGACCCGGTAGAGGTCGAGGGCCAGCCGGGTCTCGTCGAGAGCCGCCCGCAGCCGGCCCTGCCGTGCGAGCACCCAGCTCACCCCGAGGTGCGTGTGCGCCCGTCCGGTGTCGTCGCCCAACTCGCGGTACAGCTCCAGGTCGCGCCGGTAGTGCCGGTGCGCCGCCTCGTGATCGCCCGACCATGTGCAGGCGATGGCGAGGCCCCGGTGCGCCAGGGCCTGACCGGCCAGGTCACCCCGGCGCAGCGCCGCCGCCAGGGCGGTCCGCTGGGCGGTGGCCAGCTCGGGCCAGTGCCCGCTGCGATCGAGGTACGTGGTGAGGGCCGCCGCCAGCGTCCACGCGTGCCGGTCCAGGCCGCCGCCCGCCGCCTGCTCCACACACGCCAGCAGGACGTGGTGCTCGGCGGCGAACCACGCGGTCGCCCACGCGTGCTCCGGGCGGTCGCCAACCGTCACACCCGGCTCGGGGGCGGGCAGCGCGGCCGGCCGCGCCAACCGGTACGGGTCGAGCAGGTGGTCCGCCGCGTGCGAGGCGTGCAGGTAGTGGTCGAACAGGCGGCGTCGGGCGGTCTTCCGCTCCTCCTCGGGGTCGGTGCCGTGACACAGCTCCGAGGCGTACGCGCGAAGCAGGTCGTGCATCGCGTACCGGCCGGGGGTGCGCTCGGTGAGCAGGTTCGCCCGGGTGAGGTCGGCCAGCAGCGGTTCGACCCGAGCCGGCGGCAGGCCGGCGAGGCTGGCCACCGCCGCCCGTCCGGCATCGGGGCCGGGATGCAGCCCGAGCAGCCGGAACAACCGGGCCGGGTCGGCGTCCAACGCCCGGTACGACCAGGAGAAGACCGCCCGTACGTCGGTCGTGGGATCGCCGGTGGACAGTGCGGTGAGCCGAACCGGGTCGGTGTCCCGCAGTTCGGTGGCGAACGCCCCCAGCGGTACGTCGGGCTGCCCGACGGCACGGGCCGCGACGACGGCCAGGGCCAACGGCAGGCCGGCGCAGCGGCGCACGATCTCGTCCAGCGCCGCCGCCTCGCGCCCGACACGGCGGCGACCGAGCCGATGGGCCAGCAGCTCCCGGGCCTCGGCCGGCCGGAGCACGTCGAGGGTCACCGGGTGGGCCCCGGCGTTGACCACCAGGCCGGTGAGCCGATTGCGGCTGGTCACCACGACCAGGCTTCCCGGGGATCCGGGCAGCAGGGGTCGCACCTGCTCTTCGTCGCGGGCGTTGTCGAGCAGCACCAGAACGCGGCGGTCGGCCAGCAGGGTCCGGAACAGGGCGGTCTGCCGGGGCAGGTCGGTGGGCATCCGCTGGGGCGGCACGTGCAGCGCCTCCAGGAAGCCGCGCAGCGCCTCGCCCGGCGACACGGCCCGGCCGTCGAGGTCGAACCCGCGCAGGTTGACGTAGAGCTGCCCATCCGGGTACCGGTGCGCGACCCGGTAGGCCCAGTGCACCGCGAGGGTGGTCTTGCCGACCCCGGCGGTCCCGGCGATGGCGGAGATGACCACCGCCCGGCCCGGATCGCCCTCGCCGCCGCCCGGGGCGGCTCCCGCCAGTTCGGCGGGCAGCAGCGCATCCAGCTGCCGCAGCGCCGACGTACGGCCGGTGAACCAGGCGGGGGCGCCGGGAAGCTGCGCCGGAGACGGGCCGTGGGGCTCGGCAGGTGCGGGCTCGGCCGGCATCCGCCCCCGCAGCACCCGCAGGTGGGCCTCGCTCAACTCGGGGCCGGGCTCCACGCCCAACTCGTCGACGAGGTGGCGGCGGGTCTCGGTGTAGAGCTGCAGCGCGGCTGCCCGCTGACCGCAGCCGGCCAGGGCCAGCAGATATCCGGCCACCAGCGACTCCCGCAGCGGATGCTCGGCCACCAGGGGGCGTAGGGCACGCGCCGTCGCGGCGAACCGGCCGAGGTCGAGTTCCACGGCGGCGAGCCGCTCGTACGCGAGCAGGCGTTGCTCGTCGAGGCCGGTGGCGGCAGCGTCGACGAAGGCTCCGGTCGCTCCGGCCAGCGCCGGCCCCCGCCACAACGCCAGGCCGTCGCGGAGCAGTCGCGCCGCCTCCACCCGTCGGCCGGCTGTCTCCTCGGCGCGGGCCCGCTCGACCGCCACGGTGAACTCGGCGAGGTCCAGCTCGTCCATGGGTACGGTGAGCCGGTAGCCGCTGCCCTGGGTCGTCAGCAGGTCGGCCGCTCCCACCTCGCGCAGGGCCGACCGGATTCGGGAGACGCAGACCTGCACCTGGGTCCGGGCGCTGGCTGGTGGTTCTTCGGCCCAGAGCGCCGACACGATCTGCCCGAGGGGCACCAACCGGTCGGCGTTGAGGAGCAGTAGCGCGAGCACCGCGCGTTGCTGAGGGCGGTCGATCGGAAGGACCCGCCCCCCGGCGTTCACCTGGACGGGGCCGAGGAGGGACCACCGCATGGCTTTCCTGTTCGGTCGTGTTCGGACGTCCACAGTCTAGGGATGGCGCGGCCCGGCACGGCGGCGCCAAGCGGTCGGATAGCGGACGACAAGCGGGCCCGCCCAGGCTCTCCTCAGCCGCCGGATCCGTGGTCCGGCGGGAGGCGGGCCGGCACGGCGTCGGCCGAGGCGGACAGGGAGAGCGACATGCGAGTAACCAAGGGACGGGGCGCGCTGGCGGCCGTTGTGTCGACGGCTGCCGTGGTGGCCGGCTTGGGCTGGGCGGCACCGGCCTCGGCGGAACCGGCGGGGCTGGAGACGGTGACCCAGTCGGCGGCCGAGAGCAGCCTGGACAAGTCGGCGTTCGCCTCCTGCCCGACCGGCAAGGTGGTCACCGGGGGCGGCGGCTTCCTCGTCTCCGGCTCGTCGGCCAATGGACGGGTCGGGCTGGACCGGTTGGAGCCGCTGGCGAACGGCAGCGGTTTCTTCGTGACCATGCGCGAGGTGGGCCCGGTCAATTTCGCCGGCGACTGGGCTCTGCAGGCCCTGGCCCAGTGTGCCACCGCGCCAGCCGGGTACCAGGTCGTGGCCACGACCGGGGCGGTCGGCACGGAGTACGTCACGGCGAGCTGTGGCACGAAGAAGGTCATCGGCATGGGTGGGCGGATCAACAGCGGCCTGGGCGATCTCGTGCTCGACCAGGTGGTGCCGTCGTCCGACCTGACGTCGGTGACCGTCCGGGCGGTCCCGGTGCAGGGCACCTCGCCGTCCGGCTGGAGCGCCACCTCGATCGCCGTCTGCGCCAACGGGCCCGCCGGGCTGGAGCGGATCGTGGGGACGGCGCCGAGCGCGAGCGATTCGGCCGACACCCGCGTCAAGACGTGCCCGGCCGGCAAGGGCCTCTACAGCGCGGGCGCGGACATCAACGCCGGCAATGGTCAGGTGCTGCTGACCGCGGTCAACATCACCGGAGGAACCACCGCGCGGGTGCGGGCGGAGGAGGACGCCGACGGTTTCGCCGGCTCGTGGAGCCTCAACGCATACGGCATCTGCGGGAGCTGATCGGAGCTGATCCGGGCCGGGGCCGCCGCTGGCGGCCCCGGCCGACTCCGACCCGTCAGACCGTTGGCCACACCGGAACCGGGCAGGCACAATGCGGCGGTGTCAGATTTCGCCGAACCGCTCGGCTACCGCCTCATCACCGGGCCTGATGACGCCGAGTTCTGCAAACGCGTGAGCGTCCTTCTCGACCAGGGCTATCAGCTGCACGGGTCGCCGGCGCTCACCTTCGACGGCGAACGCGTCATCGCCGCTCAGGCGTTGGTGCTGCCGCACTCCATCGGCTCCGCGCGACCGTCAGCGGAAGGCGTCGACGTTGCGCGCGGCCCAGGCGGCGAAGGGGCGTGGTGATCGCCCCAGGACCTCGGAGACGTCCGGGCTGATCCGCTGTTCGGCCTCGGTCGGCGCACCGAGGATCGCCAGCGTCCCCTCGACCACCGGCGGCGGCATGAACTGCAGCATCTGCTCGCGGGCTTCCTCGGGCGGCTGCTCCACGAAGGCGATCGGCTCGCCGAGCGCGGCGGCGAGGTCGGCGACCCGCTCGCGTGGCGTGCGCAGGGCCGGGCCGGTCAGTTCGTAGGTACGGCCATCATGCGAGCGGTCGAGGAGCACGGCGGCCGCCACTTCGGCGATGTCGGCCGGGTCGACCACGGGCAGACCGACGTCGCCGAAAGGTGCGGCCACGGCCCGCTTGCCCCGGACCGGTTCGGTCCAGGCGAAGGAGTTGGAGGCGAAGCCGCCGGGGCGAAGGATCGTCCAGCCGAATTCGGACCGACGAACGAGATCCTCGATGGCGCGCAGCGGCGCGTGTGACGGCGAGTCCGGTCGGGTCGCTACGGCCTGCGAGGACTGGAGCACAACGCGCTTCACGCCGTCGGCTGCCGCGACCCGCAGGATTTCGCGCATGTCGAGGTGGGCTCCGGCGCCCTCCACGAGCAGGTACAGCGCCTCGGCGCCGGCGAGCACCGGGCGCAGGCTCTGCGGCTGCTCGAGGTCCGCGCGATGGTGGCGGATGCCCTCTGGTGCGGGGCCCGGCCGTCGCCCCCGGGACACCGCCGTCACCGAGGCACCCGTGGCCGCGAGGGTTGACGTGAGCGTACGGCCGACGTTTCCGGTTGCTCCTACCACGACGAACATGTCTGGGTCTCCAGTCCGACCGTGTCGTTCGCACGGCCGAAGGAGACGCTAGTAACGTCGACATAGTAGGTACCTAGAGGATAGTAATGGATTTGTGACGGGGGGCACATGAAGCAGTCGACAGATCCCGAGTTGGCCTGCCCGGTCGCGCCGGTTGTCGACATCGTCTTCAGCCGGTGGACCACACCGATTCTGTGGGCTCTCCACGAGTACGGTCGGCAGCGCTTTGTCGAGTTGGAGCGCCGACTGACGAGCATCACGCCGAAGGTGCTCACGCAGCGGCTTCGCCAACTCGAACGTGACGGGCTCGTGTCACGCACCTACCACGCCGAGGTGCCTCCCCGGGTCGAGTACGAGATCACCGAGTTGGGCGCCAGCCTCGGCCCGCTCTTCGCGCACCTGACCACCTGGGCCGAGGCCAGCCTCGGAGAGGTGGAACGAGCACGGCGCGCCTACGACGCCCAGCGATGATGCCGCGCCGACGTGACCGGGACCTCAAGCGACGCCAACACGGTGCCGTCAGCCGACGCGTCACCCCTGTGTCCTGACGAGATCGGTTCGGAGCGGGCCGAGGGTAGGCGCTCCGGGCGGTCACCTCCTCCGTCGGTATCGGGCCGGCCCGGACGCTCGTTCGCGCCTCAGGAGTGACCGCGCGCGGACCGCGGCCTGATGCAGCCGCGGGCAGGACCAGCGATGCTCTCGCCCCAACTGCGGCCGACGCCCCGAGGACCTGCCGGAGTGGCCCGTCACGAGGATCGGGTGCGCGTGCCGGCCCGGGAAGCTGGCGCCGTAGGCAACCGGGGGCCTGTTGTGGACGAGTTCGCCGTCGATCGTGATGCGGAACGGCCGGTCGCCGATGCCGGAATCGCGGTGGACGCAGCCGAGTGCGAGCAGGGTAAGCCCGGCGGGCCAGGGCAGCGCGGGATGAGGACGCGTAGACATGATCTCTCCAAAGACCTGACGGAAGGCATGGGAACGGGCCGACGGCGACGTCGGCAACCCAGGCGTGGGGAACGTGTCAGGTCTAGAGAGCAGGCGGTGTCACGCGGGGTGAGGTCCTCTCGTGAATGCGTCGGAGACGGATACCTCGTTGCACGCTAGGTCGGAACGGGTCGCGACGCCATCCATTTCGATGCGGTCGCCGGCCACCACCAGAGCCGTGATCCGGGAAGTCGGTGAGTGGAAATCGGCGAAACGTCGGCATTGGCGCGTGGTGAACGACGGGTATCCCGGACGGGGTATCTGCGTCGATCATTGCCCGAGGATAGATGCGAGTCACTCTCACCTCCTGGCGGAACGCCCGGGCGCGGAGGACGAGACGTCGGCACCGGAGCCGGGCGTGACCGAACGGCCCGACTCCGCGTCCCCGGAGGATCGCCATGCCCCGTCCCGCTCTCCGTAACCGGCTCGCGGCGTTCACCGCCGCAGTCCTGACCGCGAGCGTCCTGACGGTGACCCCGCCGTCACCGGCGCTGGCCGCCACGACGTTCGCCGCCAACGACTACTGCCTCGGCCAGTGCGCCGACATCCTGCCCCCCGGGCAGAACGGCAACGCGACGCTGGTCGCCATCCTGGCGCACCAGGCGCTCGGCACCCGCCCGGCGCACTCCAGCGACCAGCTCGACGAGTACGCGAACCTGGTCTACAACTACGCCGGGCTGACCGACGAGCAGATCGCCCACTTCTACAACGACGCCTCGTTCGGCGTTCCGGCCGCACAGGTGGAGAGCACCGTCTCGCCGCGGTCGGACGTCACCATCGTGCGGGACAAGGCCACCGGCGTCCCGCACGTCACCGGCACCACCCGCGCCGGCACCATGTTCGGCGCCGGTTACGCCGGAGCCCAGGACCGGCTCTGGGTGATGGATCTGCTGCGGCACGTCGGGCGTGGAAACGTCACCTCGTTCGCCGGCGGCGCGCCGGGCAACCGCGAGCTGGAGCAGAGCGTCTGGGCCAACTCGCCCTACACCGAGGCGGACCTCCAGGCCCAGGTGAACGCGCTGCGCACCAAGGGCGCCCGGGGCCAGCAGCTCTACACCGACGTGGTCGACTACATCGCCGGCATCAACGCCTACATCGACAAGTCGATCGCCGACGACAACTACCCGGGCGAGTACGTGCTCGCGGGCGCGGGCAAGCCGAAGCACTTCACGATGACCGACCTGATCGCCACCGCCGGTGTGATCGGCGGGCTCTTCGGCGGGGGCGGGGGCAGCGAGATGCAGTCCGCGCTGGTCCGGGTGGCGGCCCGCGCCAAGTACGGGGCGACCGAGGGCGACCGGGTGTGGGCGGCGTTCCGCTCGCAGAACGACCCGGAGACCGTGCTCACCCTGCACGACGGACAAAGCTTCCCGTACGGGGCGACGCCACCGGGCGCGACGAGCGCGGTGCTCCCCGACGCCGGCTCGGTGGTCGCCGAACCCCTCGCGTACGACGCCACCGGCGGGGCCGCCGCCCGCACCGGTGCCAGCACCGCCACGAAGGAACTGCTCGGAGGCCTGTCCAACCTGCGCGCGCACGGCATGTCCAACGCGGTGGTGGTCTCCGGACGGCACACCACCACGGGCAATCCGGTTGCCGTGTTCGGGCCGCAGACCGGCTACTTCGCGCCGCAGTTGCTCATGCTCCAGGAGTTGCAGGGGCCGGGCATCAGCGCGCGTGGCGCGGCGTTCGCCGGGCTGAACCTCTACGTGCTGCTCGGCCGGGGCCAGGACTACGCGTGGAGCGCCACCTCCGCGTCCCAGGATCTCACCGACACGTACGCGGTGCCGCTGTGCACCACCGACGGCAGTGCCCCGACGCTGCGCACCAACCGCTACCTCTACCACGGGCAGTGCCTCGCCATGGAGGCGCTGGAGCAGCGCAACTCCTGGACCCCGACGTTGGCCGACTCCACCCCGGCCGGCTCGTACACACTGCGCGCGTTGCGCACCAAGTACGGGCTGGTCTCCTACCGGGGCCTGGTCAACGGGCAGCCGACGGCCTTCACCAAACTGCGCTCGACCTACCGGCACGAGGCGGACTCGGCGATCGGCTTCCAGGCCTTCAACGACCCGTCGGCGATGGGCAGCGCGGCGGCTTTCCAGGCGTCCGCAGCCGACGTGGGGTACGCGTTCAACTGGTTCTACGTCAACTCGACCGAGGCGGCGTACCTCAACTCCGGCGCGAACCCGGTCCGTCCGGCCACCGCCGATGCGAACCTGCCCACGAAGGCCGAGCCGGCGTACGAGTGGGCCGGCTGGAATCCGGACACCAACGACGCCACCTACACCCCGGCGTCGGCGCATCCGCAGTCGGTCAACCAGGACTACTACGTCAGCTGGAACAACAAGCAGGCGCGGGACTTCGGGGCGGCGGACGGCAACTTCAGCTTCGGCTCCGTACACCGGGCTCAGCTGCTCGACGGCCCGGTGCGGGCGGCGATCGCGCAGCGCAAGCTCGGCCGCGCCGACGTCGTGAAGATCGTGGCGGACGCGGCGGTGACCGACCTGCGCGGCCAGCAGGTCCTCGGTGACCTGCTGCGGGTGCTGGACAGCACGCCGATCACCGATCCGGCGCTGGCCGACGCGGTGGGCAAGCTGCGCGCCTGGCAGCAGGCCGGAGTCCGCCGGGTGGAGACGTCCCCCGGCTCCAAGGTCTACCAGCACGCCGACGCCATCCGGATCTTCGACGCCTGGTGGCCGCTGTTGGCCTCGGCGCAGTTCCGCCCCGGCCTCGGGCCGGACCTCTACGCCGCGCTGGTCGACGCCATCCAGGTGAACGAGGCCCCGTCGGGCGGCCAGAACGGCGGGCGCGACGGCGCCGCGAACTGGGCGTTGCAGGGCCAGGCGCACAAGGGCTCGTCATTCCAACACGGCTGGTGGGGGTACGTCGACAAGGATCTGCGCACCGTGCTCGGCGACCCGGTGGCCGGAGGGCTGGGCCGCGCGTACTGCGGCAACGGCAACCTCGGTGCCTGCCGGCAGGCCCTGCTCGACGCGCTCGGCCAGGCCGCCGCGGTGCCGGCCACCACCGTCTACCCGGGTGACAAGTCGTGCGGGGCCGGCGACCAGTGGTGCGCCGACGCGATCGCCCACTCCGGGCTCGGCGGCATCACCCACCCGGTGATCGCCTGGCAGAACCGCCCCACCTACCAGCAGGTCGTCTCGTTCCCGGCGCGCCGGGGCGACGACGTCACCAACCTGGCGCAGGGCCGTCCGGCGACCGCGTCGAGCACCCAGTTCCTGACCGGCCACACGCCGGACAAGGCGGTCGACGGCAGCCTCGGCAGCCGGTGGGCGAGCAGCTACAACGACAACCAGTGGCTCCGGGTCGACCTCGGCGCGGCCCGCACCGTCAGCCGGGCGGTGCTGCGGTGGGAGGCCGCGCACGGCACCTCGTACCGGATCGAGGTCTCCGCCGACGGCAGCTCCTGGTCGCCGGTGTTCGCCACCACGACCGGCAACGGCGGCGTCGACAACGCCACCTTCGCCCCGGTCACCGCCCGCTACGTGCGGGTGTACGGGGTCAAACGCGCCACCTCGTACGGGTTCTCGCTCTACGAATTCGAGCTGTACGGCACGTGAGCCTGCCCGGAGGGGGCGGCGGAATCGCCCGCCGCCCCCTCCGGTGCGCGCCATCACTGCCGACCGGTGTGTTGTCGGGTCAACAGAACGCGCTCACGTCGGGGCCGCTGGTGTTCCGTCGGTGGCGGGCCCGATCAGCGAGAGGGTGCAACGAGGAACGATCTGATGTGGTCCAGCGCCATGTCCAGGGCGACTTCCATGGGTGCGACGTCGTGCGCGGTGTTCGCCAACAGGTAGCCGCCCTGCAGAGCGGCCATCAATCCCGTGGCCAACTTCTCCGGGTCGGCATCCTGGCGCAGCAGGCCACCGTCGCGCATCCGGTGCAGACCATCACTGATCAGCTTCTCCCACGCCGCGAATGTCTCCGACAGGGACGATCGCGCCTTCTCGTCCTGATCAGACAGTTCGAGGGCCATTGACCCGAGGCCGCACCCGTATCGGCCGTTGTTCAGCGAGTTGGCCTGGACCAGCGCGTTACGCCACCGGATCAGCCCTGAGAACGATCTCAGTCGTTCGAGCCCGGCGCTTTCCCGCTGAAGCACCAGCGCGCCCCGATAGGTGACCAGGGCGCGCACCAGTTCCTGCTTGTCGGCGAAGTGGTGGTAGAGCTGGGACTTGCTCGTCTGGCTTGCCTCGCGGATGTCGTCGAGGGTGGTCGCGTTCACTCCGCGCACGAGCGTCAGCCGGTTCGCTGCATCGAGGATCCGCTCTCGCGTCGCGATGCCCCGCTGACTGATCCGCCGCCTGTTCGTCGGCGCAGTCACCTGCTCGTCGCTCATCAATCGAGTCTATCCAGCAGAATTTGGACTTCGGAGTCCAGCGGGTGGACGTGCATTCCGCTCCCTTGATGAGCTGCGACCATCACCAGAGTCATCGTTGGTACGGGATTACCGGGGACCATCCGGTCCCAGAGCGCGCGCGGGCCGGCGCGCGGACCGGGGTCCGCGCGCCGGAGGTGTCAGGCCGATGCCCGCTTCGGGAGCTTCCACCCGGGGCGGGGGAAGTGGCAGGTGTACCCGTTCGGGTAGGTCTGCAGGTAGTTCTGGTGCTCCGGCTCGGCCTCCCAGAAGTCACCCGCCGCGGTGACCTCGGTGACGACCTTGCCGGGCCACAGGCCCGAGGCGTCGACGTCGGCGATGGTGTCCTCGGCGACCCGCTTCTGCCCGTCGTTGGTGTAGAAGATCGCCGAGCGGTAGCTGAGGCCGATGTCGTTGCCCTGGCGGTTCTTCGTCGACGGGTCGTGGATCTGGAAGAAGAACTCGAGCAGCGCGCGGAAGTCGGTCTGGTCGGTGTCGTAGACGACCTCGATGGACTCCGCGTGGGTGCCGTGGTTGCGGTAGGTGGCGTTCGGCACGTCGCCGCCGCTGTAGCCGACGCGCGTGGACACGACGCCGGGCTGGCGGCGGAACAACTCCTCCATGCCCCAGAAGCAGCCGCCGGCGAGGATTGCCTTTTCGGTGTTCACGTCGTCTCCTTGCCTGTCGTCGTGCCAGCCCACCTGGACACGCAGGTACAGACGCTCGCCGGGTCGGTGGTATTCCCGCAGCCTCCACCCTACCTGGACTCCAGAGTCCACGAGCGCGGGTCTCACCGACGTCGGGCCGCTGCGCAGCGATGATTCTGACCTGGCACTTGAGCCTGACCACAGGGGTAACCAGATGAAACAATAGTGGACTTGACAGACCAGTTTTACCGTGGCTAGGTTCGGGACGCTCGACCGGGTGGCTCGGGGAGCGATGGGTGCCTGACCTGCCCGTCTGCGTCGAGTCGACACAAGCCCCGCCACCCTCGGCGATATCCGCGCGCCCCAACCGCTGCCGACCTGATGCGGCACGGTGCCGAGGCGTGCCGCCGTCAATGCTGGGAAACGGAACTGCGCTCCTCGTGCCAGCGCGGACGAGGGCTGGATACAGGGAGGTGTCTGATGAAGGCGATCGTGGTGACGGACGAGGCTGCGGGAACGGCCGGGATGACGCTGGTCGAGCGGCCTGAGCCGGAACCGGCCCTCAACGACGTCGTCGTCCAGGTTCACGCGTCGGGGTTCGTCCCGACCGAGTTGGCGTGGCCCTCGACCTGGACCGATCGCCTCGGCCGTGACCGGACGCCGTCGATACCCGGGCACGAGCTGGCCGGAGTGGTCAGCGCTCTCGGGTACGGCACGACGGGACTGTCGGTGGGACAGCGGGTGTTCGGGCTCACCGACTGGACCCGCGACGGCACCCTGGCGGAGTACGTGGCCGTCGAGGCCCGCAACCTCGCGCCGCTGCCCGGCGACGTCGACTTCACTGTGGGAGCGAGCCTGCCGATCTCTGGCCTGACCGCCTGGCAGGGGTTGTTCGAGCACGGCCGCCTTCGGGCGGGGCAGAGCGTCCTCGTGCACGGCGCGGCCGGCGCAGTCGGGTCGATGGTGACGCAGCTCGCGCGTGAGTTCGGCGCCCACGTCATCGGCACCGGGCGCGCTGCCGACCGTGACCGGGCGCTGGACTTCGGCGCACACGAGTTCGTCGACCTCGGCAACGAGGCCGTGGAAGACGTCGGTGGAGTCGATCTCGTCTTCGACGTCATCGGCGGTGAGATCGGGAAGCGTTCGGCAGGCCTCATCCGAGCCGGAGGATCACTGGTCTCCGTTGTCGGGCCGTCCGAGGCGCGGCCCGCGAACGTCCTGTCGACAGATTTCGTGGTGATGCCTGATCGCCCCCAACTGGGGGAAATCGTCCAGCGGGTACGGGATGGGCGACTGCGGACGAACATTGGCACCGTCGCAGACCTCGACGACGCCGTCGCCGCTCTCAACCCGACCGAGCGGATCACCGGAAAAACGATCATCCGCACTCGCTCCCCGCGCTGAAGTCGACGAGCCGCTGCACGGGTGTGTTCGCTACGACGTCAGGACGATTCGTCCGAAGACCTCGCCAGCGTCCATCTTCTGGTGCGCCACCACCGCCCGCTCCAGCGGCATAACCTCGTGCACCACGGTCTGGAGCTCCGCGCGAGCGGCGGCGGCGAACTGCTCCGTGCGCACGGCCTGCCGGGCGGCCGCCGTCACCGTCGCGGCGCTGAAGGTGGCGAACGACATCGACTTCTGGAACGCGGTCATCAACCTCGTCCCGAAGTCCGCGGGCGGTTGGCCGCCCACCGCCCCGACGGCCACGAGCCGGCCGTTGGGGTTGAGTCGGTCGAAGAACGCGGGCAGGTCCCGGCCCGCGACAACGTCGATGATGACGTCGTAGCCGGTGGGATCGTCCGAACCCCCTGCCCCGGAGCGGTCCAGCACGTGGGTCGCACCAAGGCGGCGCAGCCGGCGGCCGCGCTCCGGCGACGAGGTCGTGACCGCGACGGCACTGGCGCCACCGCGGACCGCGAGCTGCACCGCCGTGATTCCGATGCTGCCGGCCGCACCGCGGACCAGGACCGACTCGCCTGGCGAGAAGTGCGCGTGAGCGAGGCCGAAGTGAGCCACGACCCCGGAGCTGCCGAGCGTCACGGCGTCGACCGCGGAGAGGCCCGCCGGCAGGGACAGAACCTCGGCGATCGGGGCGACCACCTGCTCGGCGTAGCCGCCGCCCGTACCCGTGAAGGCCCAGACGCGTTGCCCGATCCAGGCGGGGTCCCCGCCGTCACCCACGGCCGTGACCGTGCCGGCAACCTCGCCGCCGGGGATGTGACCCTCGCGGAAGCCGTACGCGGCGAGAGCGCCGCTGCGGATCAGGACGTCGGCGCCTGCCACGCCGACCGCCTCAGTGGTGATCAACGCCTCCCCGGGAGCGGGCACCGGGGCCGGGAGGTCGACGACCGCCAGCCCGCGGGGATCGCCGAACTCCTTGATCATTACTGCCTTCACTGTTCGTCACCCTTTCCACGCCAGTCCTGCGGACGCCCGAACGGTAGTGGACGCATGCGTCCGTTTAGCTAGAGTGAGAGAGTGGGAGGCCAGTTGACTCAGAACCTGCGGTCGGACGCGCTGGACAACCGTGAGCGCATCCTCGACACCGCCCGGGCGGTCTTCGCCGCCGAAGGCATGTACGTGCCGTGCGTGAGATAGCCCGACGAGCCGGAGTCGGCCCCGCCACTCTCTACCGCAGGTTCCCCACCAAGCAGGCGTTGGCCACGGAGGCGTTCGCGGATCAGATGAACGCGTGCGTCGCCGTCGTCGACGAAGGGCTCAGCGACCCGGACCCCTGGCACGGCCTGTGCCTCGTGATCGAGCAGCTCTGTGAGCTGCAAGCCCGAAACCGAGGCTTCACCGCGGCGTTCACCTCGGCATTTCCCCACGCCGTGCACCTCGCCGCGAAGCGTGAAGCCGCCCTCGCCTCGCTCGCCGAACTGATGCGCCGGGCCAAGGGCACCGGCCATCTACGGGCGGAGGTGGGCCTGGACGATCTCGTTCTCATGCTGATGGCCAACGGTGGCCTGTACGCCACCTCGACGAACGCCCGGGTTGCCGCCTCTCGGCGCTTCGCCGCGCTCACGATCGAGGCGTTTCGCGGCTGATCGGCACCCGGGCGGCGGCACGCGGACAATGGGGCGATGAAGCGAGACGTGAACCTGATGCGGTGGACCGGAACGCGTGCCGACGGCGCGGTGGCGACGGGCGCGGCGGCTACCGGCGCGCGGGCTGCGGGCGCGGCGTCGGTCGGTGCCCTCGCCGTGGGGGCGCTGGCCGTCGGGGCCGTGGCTGTCGGGGCGCTGGTCATCGGGCGGCTGGCGATCCGCCGGGCGGTCGTGCGGGAGTTGCGCGTCGGCCGGTTGGAGATCGACGAGTTGGTGGTGCACAGCCGACCCACTGCTGAGGAATGACCCACGCGACACCGTTCGGCCCGCGCTCGCGCCGCGCTGGGCGGGGTGGACAGCCTGTCGGTCCGCCCACCCCGCTGACAACGGTTCAGTAGCGACGCAGGACGTGCTTGTCCGCGTTCAGGTGGCGGTCGAGTTTGATCACGATGAACTCGTTGTCGTCCGCCTGGCCGGCCGTCCGACCGGCCGACGACGGGAAGTTGTTGTCATTCAGGACGGCGAGCGTGCGGTCGTCGAGGATCACCACGTCCTCGATCGTCTGGAACGGGAACGTGAACGGGTCACCGAAACCGCCGACGTGCCGAGGGTTGGCGATTGCCATCAGGTCGGCGACCAGCGTCTTGTCGAGCAGCCCGTCGCGGTTACGGTCGCGCTTGTCGGCAAGGTAGATCTTCTTGACCTTGGCCGTCTCGCCCTGGCCGTTGTCCCGCTCGATGATCAGGAAGCGGTCGCGATCGACCATGATGGCGTCACCGATCGCGTTTGCGGGAGAGTCGAGCGCGTAGCTCCAGCGCCGTCCGGTGTAGGCGTTGGTCCGGATGTCGAATTCGTTCAGCCGGAGGGTGCCGGCCGGATCACCCGTGATCGTGCCCTCAAGCAGCGGGTAGAGCGTGCGACCGTCCGGCGACTGGGCCATGCCCTCGAAACCCTTGCTGCTGCCAAGGTTGGCCGGGGTCGCACCGCGGCTCGGGTTCTCGGGGGCGAAAACCCCGGGCAACGGCACCGGCGCCTGCAGCAAGCGACCCGCCCGGTCGAAATGCAGCAGGTACGGGCCGAACTCGTCACCGATCCAGTACGTGCCATCCGCCGTCCGGGTGATCGACTCGACGTCGAAGTCCGCCCCGGTGAGCACGCGGTCGGCACGAGTGAGCGGGAAGGGCACCTTGCCGTACGGGTCGGTCAGGTTGATGCCACCGAGCACGTCCACGGCGCCGCTGCCGAAGTCGGGCGCGACCCGCTGCACACGCAGCACGAAATCGGCACTGTTGGCCTTGTTGCCGAAGCCGTTGTCGGACAGCACGTCGAAGGTGCCGTCGGCGTTGCGCAGGACGCCGCTGAATCCCTGGATCGGTTGGTCGGCGAACGGCGGGATGATTCCATTGATGGGGGCACTGCCGAGCGACGAGCCGGACGGTTCGCTGCCGGGAACGAAGGTTGCCGCCGGCAGCGCGGCGAACCTCAACAACTCGGCCTGGTCCCACGTGTTCCGCTCGGCCGCGGTCGCGGTGCCCGGCAGCGTCAGGGTCAGCGCGACCGCCGCAGCGGTCAGGCCCATCCGCTTACTAACTGCCATCGATCCTCATCTCTCCAGGTGCCAGCAGGACGTTTTCGGTCCGCTGGCACCGTAGAGCGATGCGGTGAACTCGAACTGGCCACAGGGGAATGCCCGCCCAAACCGCCGGCGGATGCCGCACGGCTGTCAGCCGCGCCGGGCCTCCCGCCTGCCTGTACGTACGGCAGGCGGGAGGCCCGGTGTCGGTCAGCCGTCAGCGGCCCTGCAGGCGCTTCACGTTGTCGCCGAAGGTCCACCCCTTCGACCCGTCCCAGTTCGCCGACCAGGTCATCAGACCCTTGAGACCGGGTACGGAGTTCCACGCCTGCGTGACCAACGACGTCGACAGGTGGCCGCCGCCGGCCCCGATCTGCGCGGGCAGGCCCGGGACCTGCTTGTCGTACGGCACCCGGATGGTGGTGCCCTGGATGGTGAGCCCGTTGTTCAGGCACTGCGTCTGCACGGTGAAGCCCTGCACGGTGCCCGCCGGGTACGAGTCGCCGGCGCAGCCGTACATGCTGCCGTTGTAGTACTGCATGTTGAGCCACCAGAGCCGGCCGTTGTCCACGTACTTCTTGATGATCGGCAGGTACGAGCCCCAGATCGAGCCGTAGACCACGCTGCCGCCGGTGACGTAGGCCGTCTCCGGTGCCATGGTCAGGCCGAAGTTCGACGGCATCCGGGCCAGCACGCCGTCGATGATCCGGATCAGGTTGGCCTGCGACGTGGACAGGGTGTTGATGTTGCCGCTGCCGGTCAGGCCGGTCTCGATGTCGATGTCGATGCCGTCGAAGTGGTAGGCCGTCAGGATCGGCACGATCGTCGCGATGAACCGGTCGGCGACGGCGGTCGAGCTCAGGTCGATGCCCGCGGCGGCTCCGCCGATCGACATCAGGATGGTGGCGCCGGCCGCCTTGGCCTGGCACATCTCGGCCGGGGTGGCGACCTTCACGCCGGCGTCCATGCCGTTCTCCCAGAGGACCGTGCCGTCCGAGCGGATCACCGGGAACGCCGCGTTGATCACGTTGTAGCCGTGCTGGTTGAGCCGGCTGTCGGTGATCGGGATCCAGCCGAGGCCGGGGTGCACGCCGTTGGAGGCCCCGTCCCAGTTCTCCCAGTAGCCCTGCAGCACCTTGCCGGTGGGCCGCGACTTCACCGCGCAGGTCCCACCGGTGGGTGGTGGCGTGGTGGGAGGAGGAGTGGTCGGCGGTGGGGTGGTGGGTGGCGGCGTCGTCGGTGGTGGCGTGGTGGGTGGCGGGGTGGTCCCCGAGCACGCGCCGAGGTCACGCCAGAGCGATGGAGTCGAGGCGGGGTTCCAGCCGGCGCCGGGGTGCGCGGTGTGGGTCACCAGCGCCTGGTAGAGCCGCCCGCCGTAGGTGACCTGCGCGCCCGCCTGGTAGGTGGGTCCTTCGGCCCAGCCGGGGGCGGCGCAGGCGACCATCGGAACGGCGTTGGCCGAGGGTACGGCCGCCATGCTGCTGGGGACGAAGGCGACGGCGGCCGTGAGGGTCATCGCCGCCCCGGCCACCGCTGCGAAAATCCGATGTCTTCTCATGGCTCACTCCCCAGGCTTCGACGACCCGCGACCTCCACATATTGACGTTCGTGACGTCTAATATCAAGGGTTGTTTACAGATAACGGGAAGTGGGGGAGCGGTCGGCGCGAGGGGGGTCGAGAACCTGTTTGATGGCGTGTCCTCCGGTAAGGTGAAAGTTGAGTTATTTTCCTCTTCTATCCTGAGATGCGCGGTTGGCGTGAATACGGTGAGGTCGGGCGATCAGGCGCGTCATCGCGGCAGCTCGGCGGTGCTCTCGACCGGTACGGCGTGGGCCGGGTCGCGGTGGCGGCTGCGCACATCTGCCCGCGTTCGGAAACCACTGACCAACGAGGGAGAAGAGACATGCTCGGTATCTCGCTACGTCGGCCGAAGACCATCGCCGCAACGCTCGCCGCCGCCACGCTGGTGACGGTGCTCGGCTCAGCCGCCCCAGGCGTGTCCGCGGACGGCGGCCCGCGACCAACCCCGGACGAGGGGCATCGCAGCAGACCAACCATCGTCCTGGTGCACGGCGCTTGGGCGGACGGCTCCAGTTGGAGTGGGGAGGTCAAGAGACTCCAGGCCCGCGGTTTCGATGTCCAGGTCGCGCCGCAACCCAACCGGGGGCCGACGATCGACAGCGGCTACCTGAAGGACTTCCTGTCCACCATCGAGGGTCCCATCGTGATCGCCGCCCACTCCTACGGCGGTTTCGTGACGAGCGACGCCGCGACCGGCAACAAGAACGTCAAGGCACTCGTCTTCGTCGACGCCTTCGCCCCGGACAAGGGGGAGACCGTCGAAGAGCTCACCGCGGGCTCCGGCTCGATTCTCGAACCGGCCCTGACCGACCCCACGAGCGTCTTCAAGCTCGTACCGTTCCCCGGCGCCCCGGAGGGCGCGGCCGACGCGTACGTCCTGCCGAAGGTGTTCATCCCCGGCTTCGCCAACGGTCTGCCCCGGCGGCAGGCGGAGGTGCTCGCCGTGACCCAGACCGCCCTGGCCACGAACGCGCTGGGGGTGCCGGCCACCGAGCCGGCGTGGAAGACGATCCCGGTGTGGGCGGTCATCGGCACCGAGGACCGGGTCATCCCGCCGGCCAGCCAGGAGGCGATGATGAAGCGGGCGGGAGCCGACATCACCCGGATCGACGCCGGCCACCTGGGCCTGATCTCGCATCCCGGCGAGGTCACCGAGGTCATCCTGGAGGCGGCCCGGACGACCGCCTGACCGTCTCCTGACCTCGGCGGCAACGGGAGCCGGGTTTGCAAACGGCCGGCCGTGGCATCGCGGTGAGCGATGCCACGGCCGGCCGTCGTGTCAGTCGTGCCGTCGGGTCAGTCGGTCGCCTTGGCGGCGGCCTCGATCTGGTTGGTGACCACGCCCGCGTCGGTGACCATGGACAGGTGAGGCGCGTTGATCTCGGTCGTGTGCGCCTTGGCCCTCCTGGACATGGCGATCTGCTGGGCGGCGGGGATGACGGCGTCCTGCTTGCCGACCACCGACCACGAGGGGATGGTCAGCCAGGCGGGCTCCTTGGACTCCTCGACCAGGGCACCGAAGGCCAGCGGACGCTGCCGGGAGGCCAGCACCGCCACGTCCTTGGCGGAAATGCTCTTGTCGGCGAACGCCTTGCCGAAGATCGACGGCTTCACGTAGAGGTTCACGTTGTGCGGGTCGTCACCGGGGATCGCGACCTGGTCGAAGACGGTGGACACGTCGGCGGCGAAGATCGAGCCCGGCACGGCCGAGGTCAGCGACAGCACGGTGTCGTGCTCGTCCGGGATGTACGCGTCGACGTAGACCAGGGCCTTGACCTGCTCGTCGCCCCGGGCGGCGTTCGTGATGACCATGCCGCCGTACGAGTGCCCGACGAGGACGATCGGTCCGGTGATGGTGTCCAGGTAGGCGCGCAGGTTGGCGGCGTCGTTCTCCACGCCGGACAGCAGATTCGGCGGCGTGACCACCCGGTAGCCGTCGTGCTGGAGCTTGGCCGCCACCTTGTCCCAGCTCGACCCGTCCGCCCACGCCCCGTGCACGAGCACGACTGTCGGCTTGGCCGTTGCGGGCCGTGAGTGCAGGGTGTGAGCCGTCGAGGCCTGTGCGGTGCCGATACCGGCACCACCCAGGGTGAGCGCGCCGATGACCACGCCCACGGAGATGAGGCGCCGCCGGGAAAACAATTTCACGGTGTTTCCTTTCACTTACTTCGCGCAGAAGTCGAGCAGGGCGGCGTTGACCTGATCGCTGTGGGTCCAGGCAATGGCGTGCGGCCCGCCCTCGATGACGAGCAGGCGCGAATCCGCGATGAAGGCGGACAGTCGCTGGCCGGTGACCCCGATGGGTAGGACCCGGTCCTCATCGCCCTGGATCACGAGTACCGGCACGTCGATCTTGGGCAGGTCGGCGCGGAAATCGGTGAGCCACGTCGGGATGCAGGCCACCGCGGCGACGGGAGATCCGGCCACCGCCACGTTCACACTCGCCTGGAACGCCTCCTCGCTGACCAGCGAACCGCCGTAGACGTCGACGTTGTAGAAGTTCTCCAGGAACTGCTTGAGCCACCCGTTCCGGTCCGCCCGCGCGGCCTGGACGAACCCGTCGAACAACGACTGCGGTGCGCCTTCGGGGTTGTCGTCGGTCTTCAGGAGAAACGGCGGGATCGGCGACATCAGCACAGCCTTCGCGACCCGGTCGGTGCCGTGACGACCCAGGTAGCGGGCAACGTCGCCGGTTCCCATCGAGTGACCCACGAGGATCGCGTCGCGTACGTCCAGTTGCGTGAGCAGCGCGTTCAGGTCGTCGGCGAACGTGTCGACGTCGTATCCACCGTCGGGCTGGCTGGAATTGCCCCAACCCCGCCGGTCATACGTGATGGCCCGGTAACCGGCCGCGACCAGTGCGGAGACCTGCTTTTCCCAGGCCTGCCCACTCAGCGGGTAGCCGTGGCTGAGTACCACCGGCCTACCGGCACCGTGATCCTCGTAGTAGATCTCGATCGGGTCGGCTCCCTCTGAGCCAACTGTGACATGGGGCATGCGCACTCCTTGGGCTTGCGTTCCGCGTTGGAACCATGCCGAAGGTACGGAGATGACACCGTTTCCCGAATCACCCGAACCACGTAGTCTCCGTTTCGGCGACCGACTCGACGGACAACGAGAAATGGGCGATGCGGTGGCGCCGGGGCGAATCGCAGGCTGGGCCGAAAAGCGAAGCCGCTGCCCTTCCATCCCTAGGATGTCAATCGTGACGACGCCCGACCGCAGGCCCCCGGACGCGCCGCGGTCCCGCTGCGAGTTCAAGGTCTTCGGCGGTCTCGGCTGCCGGCGGGACGGCTCGGACGTCGATCTTGGCCCGGTGCGCCAGCGGATCATCCTGGCCAAGCTCCTTGCCGCCGGCGGTGACGCGGTCAGCCTCGACGCCATCATCGACGGCGTATGGGACGAACAGCCGCCGCCCAGCGCCGCCAACCAGGTCCACCGACACGTCGGGCAGATCCGGCGGATCTTCGAACCGGACCTGGACGTCCGTGAAACCGGTCGCTACCTGATACCGGCCGGTACGGGCTACCGGTTGGTCCTCGCGACCGAGGACTCCGATCTGGCCATGTATCGCGAGTTGGTTCGACGAGCCCGCGCAGCGCTCGCCGGCGGTGACGTCATGGTCGGCGTCCGGGCGTACCTGACCGCTCTGGAGCTTGGCCGCAGCCCCGCGTTCACCGACCTCCCCGCCAGTGCGTCGAGTTCGCCGGAGTTCGTCGCCATCGAACGGGAGCGTGTCGCGGTGGGGGGGGGGGCCCCCCCCGGGGGCCGCGCGGCGGCCCCGCAAGTGGCCGGCGGTGTTCGGTGTTTCTCTCTTGTTAAATTACCAAAACCAGGATTTGATTTTGTATGGG
>NZ_JBEYSY010000005.1:254986-375579 GCF_040704315.1 Micromonospora sp. NPDC047644 | reverse complement strand
GTCGAGGATGACCAGGGTGCGCCGGGTCATGGTGCGCCGTCGGTGCACCTGCGGGGCCATGCCCACCTGCGCGTAGGTGACGACCGCGCCGTGGAAGTCGGCCGAGGAGTGCAGGTCGGCGTTGCGGAAGGCGGCGTCGAGTTGGATGCCCACCCGGGCTGCCGCGTCTGCCCACTGGCTCTTCAGGTGCTCGGTCGGTGCGACCACCGTGACCGCCTCCACGGTGCCGTCGCCGAGCAACTCGGCCGCGATCCGCAGGGCGAAGGTGGTCTTGCCGGCGCCGGGGGTGGCGACCGCGGTGAAGTCCTCGGTACGGCGACGCAGGTATTCCACCATCGCCTTGCGCTGCCAGGCGCGTAGCGCCGGGAACGTCTCGAGCACCGGCGTCCGGGCTGCCACGCGAAGCTCCTCTCCGACCGCACGATGGCGGACCCCGGGCGAGGGCCACGAGGATCCGCCGCCCATGAAAACGCCTCCGCGCAGAAGCTGCCGCGAAGGCCGACTCAGCATAACCAGCACGGGCCGCCGGGCCCAGGCGACGCCACGCTGGTCACAATCCCGCACCCGAGCGAACAGCGCCCGGCCGTCTCACCAACTCCGGTCGGTGCGTGGATCCGCCCCGTCGGCGCGCGGCGGGCGCAGCCTGGCCACCGGCGCGGACCAGCGTCGACGCAGCGCGATCAGGCGCAGTCCGAAGACCAGGACGGCAGCGGCGGTGAGCGGACCGGGCCCGGTCTGCCCGGTGACGTACAGCAGCACCACCAGGATCGAACCGGCCAGCGCGGCCAGCGCGTAGATCTCCCGGCGCAGCACGACCGGGATCTCGGCGGTGAGCAGGTCGCGGCCGAGCCCGCCGCCGATGGCGGTGAGCATGCCGATCAGGCAGGCCCCGACCGCCGGCACCCGCGCGTCGAGCGCCTTGAGTGTGCCGGTGACGGTGAACAGCGCCAGGCCGGCCGCGTCCAGCACCAGCACCGTGGTGCGCAGTCGGGCCAGTTGCGGGTGCAGCCAGAAGACGGCGAGCGCGGTGATCGCGGCAGTGGCCGCGTACCGCCAGTCGGCGAACGCCAGCGGCGGCACCTCGTCGATGACCAGGTCCCGGAAGATCCCACCGCCGAGGGCGGCGACGAAGCCGACGAACGCGACGCCGAACAGGTCCAGTCGCTTGGCCACCGCCGCCGAGGCCCCGGACGCGGCGAACACCGCGACCCCGGTCAGGTCGGCGAGGAGCAGGGCGGTGGAGGTGGTCACCGCCGCAGGCTACGTCGCCGGCCGGAGCATCGGCCGAGGTTCACTCACGGTACGAGTCGTAGATCTCCTTGCACTTGGGGCAGACCGGTGAACCCGGCTTGGCCGCCTTGGTGACCGGGAAGGTCTCGCCGCAGAGAGCGACGACGAAAGTGCCCATGACGGCGCTCTCGGCGATCTTCTCCTTGCGGACGTAGTGGAACATCTCGGGACCGGTGTCGGCGTCCTTCAGCTCCGGACGCTCGAGAACCTCTGTGCTCACGTCTGCACCTCCAACGGACAAGTTTGGCAGGTCATCACGGCCGGGTCCACTTGAGCCCGGCGGGGGCCCCACCCCGTACGGTGCCCGTGTGACTGACTTTCGCATCAGCTACGGCACCGAGGTGGCCGAAGCCCAGCGCGACGGCCGACCCGTCGTCGCCCTGGAGAGCACCATCGTCTCGCACGGGCTGCCCCGACCGGAGAACCTGCGCGTGGCCAGGGAGATCGAGCGGACGGTTCGGGAGGCCGGGGCCGTTCCGGCGACGATTGGCATGATCGCCGGTGAGCTGGTGGTCGGCCTGGACGACGCGCAGCTGACCCGGCTGGCCACGGTCGACGGCGTGACCAAGCTCTCCGTCCGCGACCTCGCGGTCGCCGCCGCGACCGGCGCGGACGGCGCGACCACCGTGGCCGCGACCAGCGCGGTGGCCGCCGCCGCCGGCATCGGCGTGTTCGCCACCGGCGGGCTGGGTGGGGTGCACCGGGAGGCCGCGCACACCTTCGACGAGTCGGCGGACCTGGTCACCCTGGCGCAGACCCCGATCGCGGTGGTCTGCGCCGGGGTCAAGTCGATCCTCGACGTGGGCGCGACGCTGGAGCGCCTGGAGACCCTCGGGGTCGCGGTGGTCGGTTACCGCACCCGCCGGTTCCCCGGCTTCTACCTGACCGACGCCGGCTTCGACCTGGACTGGTCGGTGAACTCGCCGGAGCAGGTCGCCGCCGTGCTCGCCGCCCGGGACGAGCACGCAGTACACACCGGCGGGCTGCTCATTGCCAACCCGCTGCCGGTCGACGAGCAGCTCGACCCGGAGTTGCACGACCGGACTCTCACCGAGGGCCTGGCCCTGCTGGAGCGGGACGGGATCACCGGAAAGGCCGTCACGCCGTACCTGCTGGCGCATTTCCATTCGGCCACCGAGGGCGCGAGCCTGGCGGTGAACGTCCGGATCATCCTGCGCAACGCCGACCTGGCCGCGCGGATCGCGGTCGCCTCGGTGGCCCGCGGCACCGCCGTCCCGGCATGACCCGACCGGCCCGGATGGTCGTCGTCGGGGACGTGATCACCGACGTGGTCGCCGTGTTGTCCGGACCGCTGGCAGCCGGATCGGACACCGGGGCCGCCATCAGTCTCGGCGGCGGTGGTCAGGCGGCCAACACCGCCGCCTGGATCGCCGCGCAGCGGGTGGACGTCACGCTCGTCGGGGCCGTCGGTGACGACGACGCCGGGCGGGACCGGGTGGCCGAGCTGGAACGGGCCGGCGTCGACTGCGCCATCGAGCGGGTCGACGGCGCCCCGACCGGCACTGTCATCGTGTTGGCCGCCGACGACGAGCGGACCATGGTCAGCCAGCGGGGCGCGAACCTGCGGCTGAGCGCCGCGCACGTCGAGCAGGCCCTCGCGGCGGTGCCCGACGCCGGGCATCTGCACCTGTCCGCGTACACCCTGTTGGACGCGGAGTCGCGCGGCGCGGGGCTGCGGGCGTTGGCCGCCGCCCGCGAGCGCGGGCTCACCATCAGCGTCGACGCGGCCTCCGCGGCGCCGTTGCGGCGGATCGGCGCGGCGGTGTTCCTGAGTTGGGTACGCGACATCGACCTGCTCCTGGTCAACGCGGACGAGGCCACGGTGCTGGCCGGCGGCCTGGACCCGGCGGCGCAGGGGCGGGCGCTGTCGGCGACGGCTCGACGGGTGGTGGTGAAGCGCGGCGCGGCTGGCGCGGTCTGGGTGGATCGCACCACGGGGGTCTGCGTGGCTCCGGCCAACCGGGTGGCGGTGGTGGACGTCACCGGCGCGGGCGACGCCTTCGCGGCCGGTCTGCTCACCGCGTGGCTCGCCGGTGCCACTCCGAGCGCGGCACTGGGTCGCGCCACCGACCTGGGCGCGCTGGCTGTCTCCACCGCCGGGGCTCGGCCCCAGGGGTAGCGGCCGGCGCACGGCCACCGCTCGACTGCTCGAACCCTGGCCCGTTCGCGGGTCAGGGTTCGGCGTCGATGACCTTGTGTGGGCGCTCCTCGGCGGTGAGGCTCATCGGCGGGGTCTCGTCCTGCTGACGGGGGTGGAACCGGTTGGCCAGCCGGTGCTCCTCCTTCGGTGGCCGGTCGTTGGCCAGCAGCACGGCCAGCCAGGGGATGAGCACCATGCCGAGGCCGCACAGTGGCAGCCAGAGCCAGAGCAGTGGGGCGTTCGCACCGACCAGGATCGCGCCGACGATGATGCACAGCACCCGGATGCCCATCATCAGGACATAGCGGCGCTGGCGACTGTTGAGCTGATCGTCCTGGCTGCGCGAGGCGTCGGTGATCAGAATCGGCTGGTACGCCTGACGCTTCACCATGGACCTCCTCGAGGGGGTTACGCCTCATCCTGTCACCGCAGGTCCGTGATCAGCGAACTTCGACTCATCCCGGCACGTGTTACGCGCGTGGTACGCTCCGTGCTGTGGGCAGCAGGTTCAGCTTCACCGACGAGGCGTTGGCCAACCTGAGGGTCTACGACGTCACACCCGGGGAAGTCTGGGAGGCGCTGCACAGCGCCCGACGGGTCATCCGTCATCTGGGTGACGACGTGATGGTGGTCTACGCCGCCGCCCGTCGGGGCCGCAGGCTGGCGGTGCTGCTCGCCGAGGCCGATGGCACCGACAACGACTGGGACATTCTCTCCGCCCGCGAGTTGAGCGACGTCGAGTCCAAGCGCTACGACGAGGCCGTGCGGAGATCTCGCTAGACGAGGAGGCCGTGACGATGCACCGTAACGACGCGACCAAGCAGTTCCACGGCGGCGGCGAACGCATCGCCGAGCTGATCGACGAGAGCCCCGCGGCGGAGCTGCCCATCCCCGACAGCGACGTGCCGATGGTGAGCCGCTCGGTGCGGCTGCCACTGGACACCTACGAGCGGGTCCGCGCCGCGGCCGACGCCCGGGGCATCGGGGTCACCACGCTGATGCGCCAGTGGATCGAGGCCGGCCTGGCCGACCTGGACGACTCGGCGACCGTCTCGCTGGCCGACGTCCGGCGCGCGCTGGCCTCGCTGGCGCACCCCACCGCCGCCTGAGCCGACCGCCCCTCACCAGGCCGGTCGGTCAGCCGCCGGCGGTCTTCGCCTTGGCCGCCGCCTTCATCTGCTGCTTGAACTCCCGCACCCGACGCAGCGAATCGGCGTCGGTGACGTCGGCCACCGACCGGTACGCGCCCGGATCGCCGTAGTCCCCGGCCGCCTTCCGCCAGTCGAGCGGTGTCACCCCGAACCGCTTGCCGAGCAGGGCCACGAAGATCTGCGCCTTCTGCTTGCCGAAGCCGGGCAGCGCGGAGACCCGGCGCAGCAACTCCGGCCCGTCGGCGACCTCGGCCCAGAGCAGCGCGGCGTCGGCGTCGTACCGCTCCACCAGCACCTGGCAGACCTCCTGCACCCGGGCCGCCATGGCCTTGGGAAACCGGTGCAGCGCGGGCGGCTGGGCGAAGAGCGCGACCAGGGCCTCCGGGTCGTACCCGGCCAGCTCCGCCGCGTCCAGCTCATGGCCGAGCCGCTGCGCCAGCACGTACGGCGAGGAGAACGCCTTCTCCATCGGCACCTGTTGGTCCAGGACCATGCCGAGGAGCAGGGCCAGCGGGCTGCGCTCCAGCAGCCGGTTCGCTTCGGGGTCGATGGGCAGCACGAGCGTCATGCCGACCATCCTGCCCGGCGCACCGATCCGGGCAGACACCGACGCTCCGACACCATCCGGCGGGTGACGCTGACCCGGGACGCGACGGAAGGCAGGATGTCGGGGTGGACGAACACGACATGCTGCTCTCCCCCGCCGGTGTCGACGCGCTGCGCACCGCGCTGACCCGGACCGGTTTCACCAGCCACGGCATCGCCGAGCGGCTGGGCGCGCAGGCGACCGCAGCGGTCGCCCGCAACGACTACCGGGCCGCGCTGCGCGCCACCGAGGACGGCGACCCGCTCGGCACCCTGATCCGGGTGTTCATCTGCGACCAGACCGAGCCGGAGGGAGCGGTTGCCGCCGCGCTGACACCGCTGAGCCTGGCGGAGGCCCTCGCTGGCGGGCTGGTCGAGCGGTACGGCGACGGCCTGCATGCCGGCGTCGACCTGGAGCCGTACGGCGAGGACTGGTGGGTGCTCGCCGACGTGCCGGCCAGCGCCCGCCCGGGTCGCCCGTTGCACGCCGAGCACGTCCTCGGGATCGGGGGGGCCACCCACACGCTGATCGGCGCGACCGTGCGCCGACCGGTCGGCACCGCGCTGGACCTGGGCACCGGCTCCGGCGTCCAGGCCCTGCACCTGGGCACGCACGCCGACTCGGTGACCGCCACCGACCTGTCCGAGCGGGCGCTGCGCTTCGCCGCGACCACCGCCGCCCTCAACGGTCAGGACTGGGAGCTGCTCCGCGGCGACCTGGTCGCCCCGGTGGCCGGTCGGCGGTTCGACCTGGTGGTGAGCAACCCACCGTTCGTGGTCGGCCCGGGCACCACCACCCACGTGTACCGCGACTCCGGCCGGGTCGGTGACGCGATCGGCGCCGAGCTGGCCGCCGCCGCCCCGGGCCTGCTCACCGACGGCGGCACCATGCAGTACCTGGCCAACTGGGTGCACGTGGCCGGCGAGGAGTGGGACGAGCGGGTGGCCGGCTGGTTCGCCGGGACCGGCCTGGACGCCTGGGTGATCCAACGCGAGGTGGCCGACCCGATGGCATACGTCGACCTGTGGCTCACCGACGCCGCCGAGAGCGCCGACCCGCAGCGGATGGCCGCCTGGCTGGACTGGTTCGACGCGCACAAGGTGGAGGGCATCGGCTTCGGCATCGTGTCGCTGCGTCGTGGCGGGCATGCCGACCCGGTGGTCCGGGTGGAGGATCTGCGCCAGCAGGTGCAGCCGCCGCTGGGCGACCAGGTCGCCGCCTGGTTCGACCGCCAGGACTTCCTCCGGGTACGCGACACCGAAGCGTTGCTCGCCGAGCGCTACCGGGCCGCCGAGGGCCTCCAACTGCGGCAGGAGGCCACCATGGGCGACGAGGGCTGGGGGGTGGACCGCCAGGTCCTCGCGATGCCGCACGGCCTGCGCTGGACCGAGGAGATCGACCCGCTGGTCCTGGCGCTGGTCGGTGGCGCCGACGGCCGGCTGCCGCTGCGGGACCAGCTCGCCCTGCTCGCCGCCGCGCACGACGTCGAGCCCGACGAGATGGCCGAGGCCGCCGGCCCGATCGTGGCGCACCTGGTGGAGCGCGGCTTCATCGAGCCGGTGACCGCCTGATGCGGGCGGTGGTGCAGACCGTCGGGCGGGCCAGCGTGACGGTGGACGGCGAAGTGGTCGGTGCGATCGAGAACGGCCTGCTGGTGCTGCTCGGCGTGACCCACACCGACACCGCGGAGACGGTTCAGACGATGGCCCGCAAGGTGCACGAGGTACGCATCCTGGACGGGGAGCGGTCCGCCGCGGACACCGGCGCGCCGATCCTGGTGGTCAGCCAGTTCACCCTCTACGGCGACGCCCGCAAGGGCCGCCGACCGAGCTGGTCCGCCGCCGCCCCCGCCGAGGTCGCCGAGCCACTGGTGACAGCGGTGGTCGACGCCCTGCGGGAACGAGGAGCGAAGGTGGAGACCGGCCGCTTCCGCACCCACATGGTGGTGGAAAGCACCAACATAGGCCCCCAAACCCTCCTCCTGGACCTCTAACCCCACCCCACCCCACCTCACCCCACCCCGCCTCCGTTGATCATGAAGTTATTGCCCTTCACGTCGGCGTGTCGTGGCAATAACTTCATGATCAACGCGCAAAGAGGGGTAGTTCGGGTCAGGAAAAGAGGCCTCGGCGGGTCAGGGACTGGCGGAGCCAGTTGTCGAGTTCGGCGGTCCAGTCGGTGCGGTCGGCGGTGGCGTGGTCGACAGTGAACCGACCGAAGGCGTCCCGGCCCTCGGCGAAGACGCCGCCGCGCTTGTCGACCTCCAGCACCACCTGCATCTGCTGGGCGTCGGCGATGAAGGTGACCTCCAACTGGTTGATCGAGCGGGCGTACTGCGGCGCCGGGCTGAACTCGATCTCCTGGTAGAACGGCAATGTCTGGCGTACGCCGTAGATGTGCCCGCGTTCCACATCGGCGCGCGCGAACCGGAAGCCCAGCCGCAGCAGCGCGTCCAGCAGTCGCTCCTGCGCCGGCAGTGGGTGCACCGACACGGTGTCCAGGTCTCCCTTGTCGACCGCGCGGGCGACCTCCAGCTCGGTACGCAGGCCCATGGTCATCCCGTGCAGGTGCTGCCCGCACAGCTCGGTGACCGGTGTCTCCCACGGCACGTCGAAACGGAACGGGAGGTCGTAGCGCTGGCCCGGCTCCAGCCGGAACGCGCCGGTGACCTGCTGGCGGTGGAACTCCTGAGTGGTGTCGTAGTCGTTGTCGCCGCTCTCCACCTCCACCCGGGTGACCAGGCCGAGGGTGACGTGGTCGATGTCGACCTGGTGGTCACCGCCCAGCACCTGGATCCGGCCCTCCAACTGGCCGCCCGGGCGGCAGTTCGGGTCGGCCAGCACCGTCTGGACCGACGGACCACCGACGCCCATCGCCTTCATGAGCCGCTTGAAGACCACACCGTCCTCCAACTGTCTTTTCCGGCTGGCCGGAGGTGGCCGGCCGTCCGCAACGTAGCCGGGGCGGGCAACCACACACTCCGACGACACACCGCACCAGCGATCTGACGCGATTCCTGTCGGGTGCCCGATCGCCTCACTCCCGTTTTACGCCCCGCCCGCCAAGCTGTTGTCACACCGGCACCACTGGGCCGGGAACACGGCACCGACGTGGAAACGGGGAGAGACAGAGATGGTTCTGCAGATGACGGAACACCGGACGCGCCCGGCCACCACGACCGACACGGACGGGGCCCCCGAGGCCCTCGTCGACCTGGACGCCACCGACGAGCGCGGCATCTCGACCGACCTGGTCCGGGCCTACCTCAACGGAATCGGCCGGACGAAGCTGCTGACCGCCGCGCAGGAGGTCGACCTGGCCCGGCGCATCGAGGCCGGCCTGTTCGCCGACGAGAAGCTGGCCACCTGTACCCCGGTCTCCGCGGAGCTGCGAGCCGACCTGGAGCTGATCGTCGCCGAGGGTCGGGCGGCCAAGGACCACCTGCTGGAGGCCAACCTGCGGCTGGTGGTCAGCATCGCCAAGCGCTACACGGGGCGTGGCATGGCGTTTCTCGACCTGATCCAGGAGGGCAACCTCGGTCTTATCCGGGCCGTGGAGAAGTTCGACTACGCCAAGGGCTACAAGTTCTCCACGTACGCCACCTGGTGGATCCGACAGGCCATCACCCGCGCGATGGCCGACCAGGCCCGCACCATCCGCATCCCCGTGCACATGGTCGAGCAGGTCAACCGGATGGTCCGGGCCCGCCGCGAACTGGCGGTGACGCTGGGCCGCGAACCGACCGTCGCCGAGGTGGCCCGCGCACTGGAGGTCCCCGAGATCCAGGTCATCGAGCTGATCTCCTACGACCGTGAGCCGGTCAGCCTGGACCAGGCTGTCGGCGACGACGGTGAGAGCGCGCTCGGCGACTTCGTGGCCTCGGTGGACCCCCGCACCGAGCCAGGCGACGCCGCCGCCCAGGGCGAGCTGCGCAACGAGGTCAGCATCGTGCTCTCCACCCTGTCCCAGCGGGAACAGGCCGTCATCCGCCTCCGGTTCGGCCTGGACGACGGCCGTCAGCGCACCCTGGACGAGGTCGGTAGGGAGTTCGGCCTGTCCCGGGAGCGGATCCGGCAGATCGAGAAGGTGACGCTGCTGAAGCTGCGCGCCCCGGAGCGGGCCCAGCGCCTGGAGGCGTACGCCTGCTGACGCACCCGGTTCCCACGCAAGGCCCCGGCGGTTCGCCGGGGCCTTGCGTGCTGTCGGGGTGATTGACTGGGGATTCTGTCCGCCGGCCGACGATGCGGGGATAACGACGATGAACTGGACGCTGGAAGTGGTGATCGTGCCGGTCTCGGACGTGGACCGGGCGAAGAAGTTCTACGCCGAGCAGCTCGGCTTCACTGTGGACCACGACACCGTGATCAGCGACGACGCGCGCATCGTCCAGCTGACGCCGCCCGGCTCGGGCTGCTCGGTCGTGATCGGTAAGGGCGTCGTCCCGGAGATGCCGCCCGGCTCACTCAAGGGCCTGCAACTGGTGGTGCCCGACCTGAAACGGGCCCACGAGGAGCTGGTCGAGCGGGGTGTGGACGTCAGCGAGATCCAGGTGATCGGTCAGAACCCCCGGCCGGTGCCCGATCCACTGGACAATGTGGGTTTCGTCTTCTTCGCCGACCCGGACGGCAACACCTGGGGCGTCCAACAGATCTCCAGCCGCGCCTGACCGGGCACGCTCACAGGCGGCGAGGGCCGGTGTCCGGGCGGGCGACCACGCCACCCACCCCCACCTGCGCGTGCAGGATCGAGATGCCGTCCGGGCGGGCGAGCACCGGGTTGAGGGTCAGCGAGCGCACCCGGGGTTGTTCGTCGGCGAGCTGACCCACCCGGAGCAGCAGATCGGCCAGGGCCGCCCGGTCGACCGGCGCGGCCCCCCGGTGCCCGCGCAGCAGCGGTGCCGCCCGAGGCTCGTCGACCAGCTCGGCCGCGTCGGTGTCGGTCAGCGGCACCGCCCGCCAAGCCCGATCGCCGAGCAGCTCGGTGGCGACCCCGCCCAGGCCGAAGCCGACCACCGGCCCGAACGCGGGGTCTTCCACCACCTCCACCACGCAGGCCACGCCGGGCGCGACCATCGGCTGGACCAGCGCGTCCGCGCCGAAGCTCGCGGCCAGGTCGGTGTACGCCCGGCGCAGGGTCGGCTCGTCGGGCAGGTCCAGCCGGACGGCGCCGAGGTCGAGTCGGTGCCGCAGCCCGGGATCGGCCGCCTTGAGCGCAACCGGGAAGCCCAGCCGCGCCGCCGCGTCGACGGCAGCCTCGACCGAGTCGACGGACACCGAGGCCACCACGTCGATGCCGTACGCGGCCAGCAACGCACCCGGGTCGGTGCCGTCGGCGCGGAGCGCGGCCTGCGCGGCGGCGCGATCGACGTCGGGCAGTTCCGGGGCGACCCCGGGCGGGCGGCGGAGCCACTCGGCGTACCGGTGGGCGCGGGCGAGCGCGCGGACCGCCTCCTCCACGCCGCCGTACGCCGGCACCCCCGGTGGCAGCCGCCCGACCAGGAAGGTCGCCACCGTCGGCTTGCCCAACGCGAGGGCGGCCGGCAGCGCGGCGGTCACGTCGGCGTCCACCTCGGTCAGCTGGCCGGGAAGCGGCGGGGCGAAGACCACCACCAGGGAATCCACCCGTTCGTCGGCGGCCGTCTCGGCGAGCGCGGCGGCGAACTCGGCGGCACCGGCGCTCGGCCCGACGTCGCGGGGATAACCGTCGGCCACGCTCAGGCCGTGCCCGACGCAGGCGGTCGCGGCGAGACCGGTGAGGGCCGAGGAGTTGCCGACCACACCGACCCGGCCGCCGGCCGGCAACGGCTGGTTGGCCAGCAGCACACCTACGTCGAGCAGCTCCGGCACGGTGTCCACCCGAATCACCCCGGACTGGGCGAAGAGCGCCGCCACCGCCACCTCGTCCGGCCCGGCGGCGTCACCGACCCCGGGCGGACGGGCCGGCGAGGCGAGCGCGACCACCGGTTTGGCGCGGCCGATCCGCCGGGCCAGCCGGGCGAACTTACGCGGGTTCCCGAAGGTCTCCAGATAGAGCATGATCACGTCGGTGCCCGGGTCGTCCTGCCAGTACTGCAGGAGGTCGTTGCCGGAGACGTCGGCCCGGTTGCCGGCCGAGACGAAGCTGGACAGCCCGAGGCCCCGCCGGTCCGCCTCGGCGAGCAACGCCACCCCGAACGCACCGGACTGGCTGAAGATGCCGACCCGACCGGCCGGCGGCAACGACGGGGCGAGGGTGGCATTGAGGCGTACCGTCGGGTCGGTGTTGGCCACGCCCAGGCAGTTCGGGCCGACGACCCGCATCCCGGCCGCGTGCGCCGCGCGGACCAGCGCCCGCTGGGTGGCCGCGCCCTCGCCGCCGGCCTCGGCGAAGCCGGCCGAGATGACCACCAGGCCGTGCACCCCCGCGGCGGCGGCGTCGGCGACCACGGCGGTCGCCGCCTCCGGTGCGACCGCCACCACCGCCAGGTCCACCGGCGCTCCGGCGGCAACAGCCGACGGGTACGCGGGGAGGCCCGCCACTGTGGACGCGCTCGGATGCACCGGCACCACCGCACCGGTGAACCCGCCGTCGCGCAGGTGCCCGAGCACCGCCGCGCCGACGCCCTGGCCGGTGGCGCTGGCACCGTAGACGACGATGCCGCGCGGGGCGAGCAGCCGGGCGATCGAACGGGCCTCGGTACGGTGCTCCCGGCCGCGCTGCACCTCCAGGCTGGCCTCGGTGGGCGCGATGGGGAAGCTCAGGTGGACCACGCCGTCGGCGTACTCGCGCTGGACCTGGTAGCCGAAGTCGGCGAAGACCCGCAGCATCGTCCCGTTGGCCGGCAGCACCTCCGCGACGAAGCTCATGATGTCGTTGCGGCGGGCCGCGTCGGCCAGGTGCTCCATCAGCACCGAGCCGATCCCCCGGCCCTGGTAGGCGTCCTCCACGACGAAGGCCACCTCCGCCTCGGGGGCCTGTGGGCCGAGCCGCTCGTACCGGCCGACCGCGACGATCTGATCGGCGGCCAGCACCACGAACGCCTCCCGGTCGTGGTGGTCGACCGTGACGAAACGGATCAGGTCCCGTTCCGGGATGCGTGGGTACGGCGAGAAGTACCGCAGGTAACGGGTGCGCTCGGAGAACCGGCTGTGCATCGCCACGATGCCCGGCGCGTCGGCCGGGTCGATCGGTCGCAACTGGACCGTGCTGCCGTCGCTGAGCAGCACGTCGACCGGTTGGTCCAGACTCGTCACCGAACGGCCCGGCTCAGTCCCGTGGATCGTGCGGATCGAGCCCGAGCAGCGGGAAGACCGTCTTGCGGGTGGCCGCGATCGCCCGGTCCACCGCGTTCGGCTCGCCGGTCGGCTGCCACGGCTCGTACGACGGGTCGGCGTCGTCGGTCATCCGCAGCGGCACCTCCCGGCCCAGACGTCGGGAGGCGACCAGGTCCCGCCACGCGGGCGGGGTGAGCGTGGCCGGGTCGATCGGGTCACCGGTGGCCACCGCCAGCAGGTGACTCCACGCCCGGGGCACCACCTCGACGAGCGCGTACCCGCCGCCGCCGGTGGCCACCCACCGGCCGTCGCACAGCTCGTCGGCGAGCGCCCGCATCGCCAGGTAGGTGGCCCGCTGCCCGTCCACCGTCAGGTTGAGGTCGGCGAGCGGGTCGAGTCGGTGGCCGTCGGCGCCGCACTGGCTGACCAGCACCTGCGGCTTGAACGCGCGCAGCACCGACGGCACTGTCGCGTGGAACGCGCGCTGCCAGCCGCTGTCGTCCACACCGGGCGGCAACGGCATGTTGACGGCGGTGCCCTGCGCGCCCGGCCCACCCGTCTCGTCCGGGAAACCGGTTCCCGGGAAGAGCGCCAGCGGGGTCTCGTGCAGGCTGACCGTCAGCACCCGCGGGTCGTTCCAGAAGATGTCCTGCACACCGTCGCCGTGGTGCACGTCGACGTCCACGTACGCGATCCGCTGGGCGCCCAGGTCGAGCAGACGGGCGATGGCCACCGCGGGGTCGTTGTAGACGCAGAAGCCGGAGGCTCGGGCGGACATCGCGTGGTGCAGCCCACCGGCCACGTTCACCGCCCGCCGGGCGTCGCCGCGCCAGACCGCCTCGGCGGCGGCGACCGTCGCGCCGGCGATAAGCGCGCTGGACTCGTGCATACCGTCGAAGACCGGGTTGTCGGAGGTACCCAGCCCGTACCCGGCGAAGAGCGGGTCGCGCGGCGCGTTGCGCACCGCGGCGAGGTAGCCCGGCGCGTGCACCCGGGTGAGCAGGGCGTCGTCGGCGGGCTCCGGCTTGACCATCCGCACCCCGGGCCGATCCAGGATGCCCAGCTCGCGGGCGAGCGCGATGGTCAGCTCCACCCGGACCGGGTCGAGTGGATGGTCACCCATGTCGTAGGCGAGCAGCGACTCGTCCCACACCACCACAGTGTCGTCGGACATGAGCCCATCGTCGCACGAGGATCGGCGCGGGCCCACCGCACGCGCTGGTCAGCGGCCGGGTGTCGACCCGGAGGCGACCGGTCGGGCCGGGTCCGCCACCCAGTTGCTCCACGATCCAACGTAGAGCGCGGCGTCCGTGCGGCCGGCCAGGTGCAGCGCCAGCACCGCCTGGGCGGCGGTCACCCCCGAGCCGCAGTACGCCCCGACGGCCCGCCCTTCGGTCACCCCGGCGGCGGCGAACCGCTCACTCAGCACGTCGGCGGCCAGGAAACGGCCGTCCGGCCCGACGTACTCCCCGGCGGGCAGGTTCGCCGCTCCCGGCACGTGCCCGGCCACCGGGTCGATCGGCTCGACCTCGCCCCGGTAGCGAGGCGCCGCCCGTACGTCGAGGAGCACGGCGTCGTCCGCGGCGGCCAACGCGGCGGCCTGCCCGGCGTCGAGCACCGGAAGATCGCCGGGGCGCACCACGATGTCACCGGGAGGTGGGGCGGGCGCGTCGGTGGAGACGGGTCGGCCGGCGGCGACCCAGGCCGGGTAACCGCCGTGCAGCAGGCGCACCGGCCGGTGGCCGGCCCAGCGCAGCGTCCACCAGGCCCGCGCGGCGGCCATGCCGTCGCCACCGTCGTACACCACCACGGGGTGACCGGTGCGGACGCCGGCGGCCCGCAGCGCCGCCTGCAACGCTGCCCGGTCGGGCAACGGGTGCCGGCCGCCGACGCCCGGCACCCCACAGAGCGCGGTGTCCAGGTCGACGAAGACGGCCCCCGGCAGGTGACCGGCGCGGTAGTCGTCGTGGCCGGGCGGGCCGATGAGCCGCCAGCGGACGTCGAGCAGGGTGGGCGGGTCGACCTGGTCGAACTCGGCGGCGAGGCGGTCGACCTCGACCAACGGCTCGTGGGTACCGGACATGGCGACATCCAACACCATTCGGCGCGACGGCACGCGGTTCGGCGACGGTCGTCGGCCGTTCACCCGAGGTACCATCGTGCATCGGAGGGCCGCTGACCTTATGAAGTCTCACGACCTGGTCGACACGACCGAAATGTACCTGCGCACCATCCTCGAACTCGAAGAGGAGGGGGTGCCACCGCTGCGTGCCAGAATCGCCGAGCGGCTACGACAGAGCGGCCCCACAGTGAGCCAAACCGTCGCCCGGATGGAGCGCGACGGCCTGCTCACCGTCGAGGGTGACCGACACCTCACGCTCACCGCGCTGGGTCGCGGCACGGCCGTTTCCGTGATGCGCAAGCACCGCCTCGCCGAGCTGCTGCTGGTCAACGTCATCGGGATGCCCTACGAGGAGGCCCACGAGGAGGCCTGCCGCTGGGAGCACGTGATGAGCGACGCGGTGGAGAAGCGGGTCTACGACCTGCTCAACCGGCCGACCCGCTCCCCGTACGGCAACCCGATCCCGGGTCTGGAGGAGCTGGGCTCCCCCGAGGCGGAAGCGACCGAGGTCGCCGAGGGTGAGCGCAACCTGGCCTTCCCCGGCCTCTCCGGGCCGGTGGTGGTCCGCCGGATCTGCGAGAGCGTGCAGACCGACGGCGACGTGCTGCGTCAGCTGCACGCCGCCGGTGTCGACCCGGGCGCCACCGTGACAGTGGCTCAGGAGCGCGACGGGGTGTCGATCGACCGCTCCGGTGACCGGGTGCGGCTGCCCCGCGAGGTCGCCTCCCGGGTCTTCGTCGCCGCCAACTGACCACCCGGCCACCCGGGCGTCACAACGCCCGGGTGTCCACCTTCTTCGCCAACGCGGTCAGGCCACCGGTCAACTTCTCCGCCGCCGAGCGCTCACTGCCACGGGCCGTGGTCCAACTCACCGTGGCCAGCCTTCCGTCGCCGGCCAGCCAGCCCACCTCGGCGACCGGCCCGTGCCCGCTCGCCGCTGCGGTGGTCCGCTTGTACGCCTGCTGACCCAGCCCGGTGACCTTCGCCGCCTTGTCCGGCACCACGTCCGCGCCGAAGGTGGTCTTGTCGATCGTGGTCTCGGTCACGCTGAGCGTCAACTCCGGCAGGGTGGCACCCGCAGCCCGGACCACACAGGTGTGGGTGTCGCCCTGTGCGCTGGCCGCCGCCACGTCGAAGCGGACCTTCACCGCCTGCTCGATCACCGCGAAGTCCAGCAGACGGCAGGCGCCGCCCGAGGAGGCCGCCGCCACGTCCACCGCGATCGGCACCGGCGGCGGCACCGCCACCGGCTCCGCCTCGTCGGCGCACCCGCTCACCAGCAGCCCGGCCAGCCCGGCGACCATGATCCGCCCGCGCACGTTCCACCCTCTCGCCGACCGACGGCGGAAGGCGCCCGCCAGGTGTCCGTCGGACACCGTACGGGGTGGTCGGTGTCGGGCGAAAGCCCCCGCTGACGCCTATTCCGACGGTGGATCGTCCACGTACGGACAGTGCCGGCAGCCGCGCCCGCAGCACGTGCCACGACGGGCCAGGAAGCCGGCGCTGAGCACGAACAGCCCGCTCGTCGGGTCGAGGTAGCCAGCCTCACCGGCGGCCAACGCGGCGGTGTGCGCGGCGAGGATCCGGGCCCGGTCGGGGTGCTCCGGCGACAGCCGGGAGGGGTGCGGCTCGGTGAGCGGCCGGTCGGCCAGGGGTTTCCGCTCTTCGCTCACCGCAGCAGTCTAGGGACGGCGCGTTGTCGTCCTTCCGCTGGCCGGAATCCGGCGACATGCCCCCGGCGTGGTCGCGTTTCGTCGTACGGTCCGACGACGATCGGGGTCGACAACCATCGAATCCTACGGAGGAGACGCGATGCGGAAGATCGTTGTGCAGATGAGCCTGTCATTGGACGGGTTCTTCGAAGGCCCGGGTGGCGACATCAGTTGGCACCAGGTCGACGAGGAGTTGCACCAGCACTTCAACGACGTGATCGCCCCGATGGGCGGGTTCCTCAACGGCCGGGTCAGCTACGAGCTGATGGCCGCCTACTGGCCGACCGCCGATCAGGACCCGGCCGCCAGCGGCCCGGAGCGCGAGTTCGCCCGCATCTGGCGGGACATGCCGAAGGTCGTCTATTCGCGCACCCTCGACCACGCCGACTGGAACTCCACCATCGTGCGCGAGGTCGACGTCGAGCAGGTCCGCAAACTCACCGCCGAACCGGGCGGCGACCTGGCGCTCGGTGGGGCCGACCTGGCCGCGACGTTCGCCCGGCACGACCTGATCGACGAGTACCGGATCTACGTCAACCCGGTGCTCGTCGGTCGGGGTCGCCGACTCTTCCCCGACGCCGAGACTCCGACCGGTCTGCGGCTGGTGGAGAGCCGCGTCTTCGGCAACGGCGTGGTCCTGCTCCGCCACCAGCGGGTCCGCTGACCGATGATCAGCACCTTCGCCGGGATCGACGGGACCACCCTCGCGTACCGGACGATCGGGGTTGGAAACCCGCTCGTCTGCCTGCCGGGTGGGCCGATGCGCGACTCCGCGTACCTCGGTGACCTCGGCGGTCTGGGCGCACACCGGACGCTTGTTCTCCCCGATCCGCGGGGCACCGGCCGCTCGGAGGCCCCAGCGGACGTCTCGACCTACCGCTGCGACCGCATGGTCGACGATGTGGAGGCGCTACGCGCACACCTGGGCCTCGACCGGTTGGATCTGCTCGGGCACTCCGCCGGTGCCAACCTGGCTCTGGCATACCTGACCCGGCACCCCGACCGGGTGGGCCGACTCGCGCTCATCAACCCGAGCATCCGAGCGGTCGGGCTGGAGACGACGGCCGCGCAACGCCAGGAGGTCATCCAGACCCGGGCCGACGAGCCGTGGTTTCCAGCGGCGGCAGCGGCGTTGGAGTCGGTCCTCTCAGGTCAGGCCGACCCGGGCGCCCGGCAGGCAATCGCGCCGTTCTTCTACGGCCGGTGGGACGAGACGGCACGGGCGCATCAGGCGGCCGAGGATGGTCAGCGCAACGACGAGGCGGCGCGGGTCTTCAGCTCCGAAGGCGCCTTCGATCCGCCGGCCAGCCGTACGGCGCTCGCCGCACATCGAGGCCCGGTGCTACTGCTGGCCGGTGCGGTCGACCTGGCCGCGCCGCCGGGACTGGTGGCCCGGTTCGCCGAGCTGAGTCCGCGCGCCACGCTGGTCGTCCAGCCGGGCGCCGGGCACTACCCGTGGCTCGACGACGCCGAGGGGTTCACCGCGACGGTCGCGGCATTCCTCGCCGGCTCGGATGGTGCTTGAGTCTCCACCGGGGGGAGACGCGAGGGTGGGGGCATGAGCGGGGAGACGCGTCACACGATCGGCGAGCTGGCCCGACGGACCGGCCTGAGCGTCAAGACCATCCGGTACTACGCCGACAGCGGGATCGTGCCGCCGACCGATCGGAGCCCGGCCGGCTACCGGCGGTACGGCCCGGCGGCCGTGGCCCGGTTGGAACTGGTCCGGACGTTGCGTGACCTGGACCTGGACCTGGCCACCATCCGGCGGGTGGTGAACGAGGAGGTGCCCCTGCACGAGGTGGCCGCCGCGCACGCCGAGGCGTTGGCCGTGCAGATCCGGGTGCTGCGGCTGCGCCAGGCGGTGCTCACCGTCGCGGCGCGGCGCGGGTCGGGACCGGTCGAGGTGGACGAGCTGCACCGGCTGGCTCAGCTCACCACCCGCGAACGCGGGCAGTTGGTGGCGGACTTCCTGAACGGCGTCTTCGCCGGCCTCGGCGACCACACCGCGTACCCGGGTGTGATGGTCTCGTTGACACCGGAGCTTCCCGACGACCCGAGCATCGAACAGGTCGAGGCGTGGCTGGAGCTGGCCGAGTTGTGCCGGGACCGGGATTTCCGGGCCCGGATGCGGCGACTCGCGCGGCAGCACGCCGCCGACCACGACATCCCGGGGCTGCCCCGTCCGGACGCCGTCGCGGTGGTCCGGGACGCGGTGGCCCCCGCCCTCGCGGCCGGTCTCGACCCGACCAGCCCGGACGCCGGTCCGGTGGTCGCAGCCGTCACCAACCGGTACGCGAGCCTGCACGGTCACTCCGACGAGGCCGACCTGCGTCGGCGGTTGCTCGATCGGCTGGTGCCGGCCAACGACCCCCGCCGGGACCGCTACCTCGACCTGGTGGCGGTGCTCAACGGCTGGTCGACAGGCGATGCGACGACACCCGCGGTGGACTGGTTCATCCGGGCCCTGCGCCACCGGATGCCCGAGCCGGCCCGCTGAGCTGACCAGGTCGAACCAGCGGCCTGGCCGCCGGTCGGCGCGGTGCCGTCAGCCGAACCAGGTGAGCGCCTGACCGTGGCCTCTGGCCCAGGCCAGCGGCTTCCCGTCGAGCGCGAGAACGTTGTGCAGCGCGTCGCTCGGCGGGGCGGGCAGCCCGTCGTACCGGAGCACCGTCGGCGCCTCGATCGCCACCCAGTGCCCCGGCAACTCGCGCACCAACCGGACGAACGCGTCCCGGCGCGGGGACGGCACCTGATAGAGCACGGACGTGTGGAAGACCACCAGCGTCGCATCGGCCGGCGCTCGCGCGGCCAGCGCCGGCAGGTCGTCCACCAGGTCACCGCGGACCAACAACGGCGGGTCGGCCGCGGCCACCGCGGCCGCGGCGCGCAGCCGCGCCCGCCGATGAGCGTGTTCCGGCCAGATCAGGGCGTCCAACCAGGACACGTCGTCGGGGTCGGTCACGTCGAGCGGGTTGAGGTCGAGCCCGGCCCGCCACACCACCTGGGGTACGCCGCCCGGCGGCACCAACCCGTCGGCCACGCAGTCGAGCAGCGGCTCACCGGAGCCGACCTGATGGTCGCCGTAGCGGTACGCGTACCGGTCGGGGTAGAGGCCGAGACCGGCCGACGCACCGACCTCCAGCAGGGCGAGGGGCTGCGGTAACGCGGCGAGCACCGGCAGCAGGACCGCGCACCGGCCCGCCTCGTTCGTCTGGGTCGCCCGGGTGAGCACCTGCGTCTCGATGGCCGGCCAGTGCGTCACCACGTAGTCGTGGAACGCGGCCGGGTCGTCGACCGGACCACCGAGCCAGCGGACGACGCCGAACAGCAGATTCGGCTGCCGCTTGGCCGGCGGCAGCCCGTCGAGCAGGGTGAGCAGGTCGCCGTCGCTGGCGACCGCCTGCGACAGGCGCTCATACGTGGGCGACACCCCGCGCGCCTCGCGGCTGCCGAACTCGGCGTACGTCTCAGCGGTCGTCATGGCCTCATCGTCGCAGCCCATTGGTCGGTATTTCAGCCCCCGTTCCCGCACGCCGGCTCACCCGCCTCGTAGAGTGCTGCCGCGGCTGGACCCTTGAGCAGCAGCTCAGCGGGGTCGCGCAGGGGCAACGGGGAGGACTGTGTCGTGCGGGGTGACGGCGTCCGGGTACTGATCGTCGGCGGAGGTGTCGCCGGGCTGGCGACAGTGGCCGCGCTGCGCGGGTGGGGTGCCACTGTCGACGTGGTCGAGCGGGCATCCGGGCCGACCGACTCCGGCACCGGCATCTACCTGACCGGCAACGCCACCCGGATGCTCGACGTACTCGGTCTGCGGGAGCCGGTCGCCGACGTCTCCGTGGAGATCACCCGGCAGCGCAGCGCCAACCAGCGCGGGCGTCGCCTCTTCGACATCGACGTGGCCGCGCTGTGGCGGGGCGTCGGGCCGTGCGTGTCGCTGCCCCGGGCACAACTGCACCGGGCGCTGCTCGCCGGCGTCGGCGACACCCCGGTCCGCTGGGATCGCCAACCGGTCGCGCTCCTCGCGGAGGGCGACCAGGTCGCCGTCGAGTTCGACGACGGTGCCACCGAACGGTACGACCTGGTGCTCGGCGCGGACGGGGTGAACTCGACGGTCCGCCGGCTCGCCTTCGACGGTCAGGCGGCCCGCGACCTCGGCCAGTACGCGTACCGGTGGGTCGCTCCCCGCGTCGACGACGAGCCGGTCTGGTCGGTGCAGTTGGGGCGCGGCAGGCAGTTCCTGACCATTCCGATCAGCGCCGAGCAGACGTACTGCTACTACAACGACGGCCCGGTGGCCGGCCGGCCCGGCTGGCGCGACGAGCTGGCGGAGACGTTCACCGAGCCGGTGGCCACCATGCTCAAGGCCCTCGACTACGACGACAGCAGCCTGCACGCCGGGCCGAACCAGGAGGTCGTGCTCGACTCCTGGTCCCGGGGGCCGGTGCTGCTGATCGGCGACGCCGCCCACGCCACCTCACCGAACATGGCCCAGGGCGCGGCGATGGCGCTGGAGGACGGGGTCGTGCTCGCCTCGTCGTTGGCCACCGCCGGGTCCGTTGCCGAGGCCCTGCGCGGGTACGAGGCGCGGCGTCGCCCGCGTACCGACTGGGTGCTCGGCCAGACCCACCGCCGGGATAGGGCCACCGGGCTCCCGCCCGCGCTGCGCGACGTGGTGATGCGCCGCCTCGGCGAGCAGATGTTCCGCTCGAACTACGGCCCGCTGTTCGCCCAACCCTGACCGGCTCGCTCACGGCTGCTGGCCCGGCCGGTCGACGATGGCGACCCGCAGGAGCGCGGCAGCCGACTCCAGTGACTCCTTGCCGTTGCGAATCACCGAGTTGCGGGTGCCGAGGTAGACGTGGGAGTCCCGATCGAAGATGAGGTCCATGTTTCCACCGATCACCCCAGGCATCCGGATCGCCACCCCGTGCCGGCCGGCGGCGTCCACCACGTCGGCGGAGATGACTGTCGCCCCGGGCTGCCGGGCCAGCACCTCGTAGAGCGCCGCGAGCGCGCGGGGCGGCACGTAGCCGTGGAGCATCGACCAGGCCGTGGTGTACGCCATGCTCTCGTCCCCGTAGACGGCCTCCTCGTCGGCTCCCTCGGGCAGGTGCAGGTCGACCGGGTGCTCCCGAAGGTAGCGAAGCAGCTCGACCGGGTCGGTGGGCAGGTCGCCGTGGTACGCCGGCGACTGGAATGCGTCGAGCTCCTTCTCGGGATCGCCGGGATCGTCGATGCGGAGCTCGGTCAGCTCGCCCCACCCGTTCGGATCGGTCTCCGGTCGGTACCGTCCCTGCGTGTACGCGACTCCACCGGCCGACTGCCACAGTTGGTTGCGGATGGTCCGGTACGGACCGCTGTCCGGTAGGTCGCGGATCGTTGCCAGGGTTTCCGTGAAGACGTACTGGTCGGGTCGGGCGGTGAGCTCCGGCTGTTGCCGGGCCGCGTCGGCCGCCAGGTGGAAGATCTCCGACGCGCTGGCAGTCGGCGGCGGCTGATCGCCCAGCCGCATGGTCTGGACCGCCAACGCACCGGCCGTCAACGTCACCGCCAGCCCGAACGCTCCGGCGATGCGCCAACCGCGCAGGAACCGGGTACGGCGTCCGGCGGGACGGGCCGCCGACGCCTCCTCGGCCCGTTGGGCCACGTGCGCGGTCAGATCCCGGAGAAGCTGCTCCTCGAAACCCTGCGGCGACCGTTCGCTCTCGTTCATCGTCATCTCCGTCTCATCAGGCGAGGGTGGTGACCGGGCGGGCGAGCACGGCGCGGACGATGCGGCGGGCACGGTGCAGGCGCACCCGGGCGGCCACCGGTGACATCCCGAGCACTGCCGCCGCCTCCGCGACGCTGAGGCCGTCCACGGCGACGAGTTCGACAAGCGTCCGGGTGCCCTCGGGCAACTCGCTCAGCGCCCTGTGGGTGCGGCGGGCCGCCGACTCGGCGTCGATCCGCTCCTCGATACGGGCGATGTCGTCGGGGCCGAGGTCCCGCCGTCCGGCCAGCCGGCCGGTCACCCGCAGCCGTTGGGCCGCCCGACGCCGCTCGTCGCCGATGACATTGCGGGCCACCCCGTACAGCCAGCCGATCTGGCTACCCCGCTCCGGCCGGTAACCGGCCGCCGACTCGATCACCGCCAGGAACACGTCGGCGGTGAGGTCGGCGGCGAGATGCGGGTCGTCGACCCGCCGCGCCACGAACCGGCCCACCGCCTCCAGGTGCCGGCGGTAGAAGACCTCGAAGGCCACCGGATCGGCTCCGATGCCGGAAATGTCATCATCGGCTCGGCTCGGCTCAGTCACAGGCCGTCCTCCCTCGTAGCCTTCACACCCCTTCTTCGTCCGGCGGAGCACGAGTGTTACCGGACATCCGGCCGTAGGGTGACGGCGTGGTGCAGTGCACCACCGATCCCGCGCAGATCGAAGCCAACCCGACTGAGCCCGACCGGCTTCGTCGGCAGCGTCGCTTCGGGCGGCGGTGCTGGTCCAACTGGGCAGTTGCCCTGGCGATGGGGCATGATCGAGGCACCGGCGACTGGCGGCACGGGGATGGTCGAACCATCGGGGAGCCTCTCGCGGGCGTCGACCGCCTGGGCGCCTGCGTCGAGGAACAACCATGACCACGACCAGCCCATCCGCCGAGCACCACACCCCGTCGGGCGCGGCGCGGCTCCTGCCGGGTGCACCCGTCGCCGAAGCCGTCCTGGCCGAGACCGCCGCCGCAGCCGCCCAGCTGCGCAGCCGTGGGATCACACCGAGCCTCGCCACCATCCTCGTCGGCGACGACGACGCCAGCGCCGGTTACATCGCCATCAAGCAGCGCCAGGCCGCCGCGCTCGGGTTCGCCTCCCCACACGTGCATCTGCCGGCCACCACCACCCAGACCGAACTGCACCAGGCCATCGCCCGATTCAACACCGATCCGGACGTGCACGGGCTGCTGGTGCAGTACCCCGTGCCGGGGCATCTGGACTACGACGCGGCGTTGCAGACCATCGACCCGGACAAGGACGTCGACGGCATGCACCCACTGAACATGGGGCGTCTCGCCGTCGGCCTGCCCGGTCCCCTGCCGTGCACCCCCGCCGGCATCGAAGCTCTCCTGGCGTACTACGAGATCCCCGTCGCCGGCCGTGAGGTCGTCATCCTCGGCCGGGGTGCCACCCTGGGCCGGCCCCTGGCGATGCTGCTCGCCCAGAAGCGCCCCACCGCCAACGCCGCCGTCACCGTCGTCCACACCGGCGTGCCCGACTGGGACCGCTACACCCGCCGCGCCGACATCCTCGTGGCCGCCGCCGGCGTACCCGGGATCGTGAAGCCTGAGCACGTCAAGCCCGGCGCGGTCGTCATAGGCGCCGGCGTCCGCTACGACGGGCGGCGCCTCCTACCGGACGTGGACGAGGCGTGCGCCGAGGTCGCCGGCGCGATCACCCCCCGGGTCGGCGGCGTCGGCCCGACCACCGTCGCGATGCTGTTCCGCAACGCCGTCCGCGCCGCCGAACGAGCAAACCAGTAGCCCGGTCCGCCCGACTCGAAGATCAAGTGATGAAAAGTAGGTCCCAGGGCCATCTTCAGACCTACTTCTCATCACTTGATCGAGGCGGCCTCCTGCGGTTGGAGATCTCCTCCAGGTGCTGAAGCTGGTGCTGGCGGACCATCTCGTTCCAGACCTCCTGGTCGTAGTCCGGGTTCGGCGGGATCCACTTGTGCGAGTTGTCGCTGTAGTGGAACCGCTCATCGCCCCGCCGGATCAGACTCACCGGACCCAACCCAGGAAACGCCGGTGCAGCAGCCCGGCGGGCACCCAGGTCAGATCCTCGGCCGCCCAGACCAGGTAAGACCCCATGTAGAGGGCCAATGACACGGGAGCGCCCTCGAACTCGGCCCGCAGCTCCGTGCGCCGTGTCCGGCAGGGCCAGGGCGCGGCGCAGCCGCCGCAGGTCCACACCGGAAGGACCGGGCCGTGGGTGGTCACCGCAGGCCATCCAGGAAGCGCCGGGTGGCGACCCGGGCGTGCAGGCGCGTGGCCCACTCCGCCTGATAACAGGGGTACGGGGACAGCCGTGCCCACCACCAGCGGCAGCCCGCGCAGAGGCCATCGACGCCCGCTAAGTGCACGGACAGGATCCGTCCGACCTGATCCTTGATCACTCCTGCTCCTCCCCTGGCCAGTGGCCTCGCCGGATCGGGATGCGGTGCCGGGCACGGCAGGGCAGGTCAGCTCCACAGCGGCAGACCCACCGCCACCGTCGCCACGACCAGACCGGCCGATGCCGCCGAGCCAAGGTCAGCGCCACCGCCAGCAAGTAGTCGTCGTACGGCACCCGAGCCGGCATGAGACCTCCCGACGATCCTCCTTGATGCTCGATTGCCCGCTCATTTTGCGCGCGCATTTTTGGGTGGTCAACGACCACGGGTCATAACGCTTGGGGCGTGTCCGGCGATCCTGGGCGGCAGCGTTGGCGGCACAATGACCGCCATGGAGAGTCCGACCTTCGTTCGCTTCCAGCTCGGTGCACAGCTCCGCCGAGTCCGCGAAGACGCCAGCGTCACCGCCGAACAGGCTGCCGACGTCATCGAGGTCTCGGCGAGCACGCTCCGACGCATCGAGGCCGGGCGCGTTGGTATCAAGGCGCCCGCGCTCAACGCCCTGCTTGATCGATACGGAGTCACCGATGCCGAGCTGCGCGACACGCTCCTGTCGATGGCGAAGACAGGCAAACAGCGCGGCTGGTGGGCCAAGTACGGCGACCTTCCGTCGTCGTACCGGCAGTACATCGGCTTGGAGTCCGCAGCCGAGGAGGTCCAGAACTTCGAGACGTTGGTGGTCCCGGGGCTGCTCCAGACTGCGGATTACGCCCGAGCAATGACCAGCGAGGACGCCTTCGAGCCGTCGCCGGAGGCGGTGGAGCGACGGGTCGCGGTCCGGATGCAGCGTCAAGAGCTGATCGCATCCGGCAAGCTACGACTCGTCGCAGTGCTCGACGAGGCAGTCCTTCACCGTCAGATCGGCGGGGCGGCCATCATGGCCGATCAGCTCACCGCCCTGCTCGATGCCAGCAAGCGGTGGAACGTCACCGTCCAGGTGATCCCGTTCCGCGAGGGCGCGTACGCCTCAATGCTGACGAGCTTCCACATCCTCAACTTCGCGGACGGACCCAGCGTGGTCTACATCGAGGGCCTCACGGGCGACCTCTACGCCGAGGGCGAAGACGTGAGGCGTTGTACGGTGGTGTTCAACAGCCTGCGCGCTGCGGCCATGTCACCTACCGACTCGGCCGCCATGATCGAGGAGATCCGGAGCGCGAGGCGCGAGGCGTAGGAGATGTGCGGTGGACTCGCAGTGGCGCAAGAGCACCCGCAGCGGCAGCAACGGTGCCTGCGTCGAGGCCAGGCTCGTTGACCAAACCGTCGAGATCCGCGACAGCAAGGATCCCGCAGGTCCAAACCTTGGTTTCTCCGGTGAATGCTGGTCGCTCTTCCTTGCATTCCTGAGAGCCACCGGACCGATTGAGTAGTGCGTCCGCCTGCGCGGGCGTTACGAACTGGTACGAGTCAGTGTCAAGGTGCCCTGCCGGCCTCGGAAGTTGTAGTACCGGCCGACCAACGCGCTCGTCTCGGGGTCGAGGACAAGTTCGGCAGTGCCATCGTGGTCGTTCATATCCGACTCGGCCACCCCTGGCCGCGTCTGGTTGCGGTAGGTGTAGGTCAGGCGGGCGCGTCGGTGGCCGTCGGAGGACAACCCGGCGGCCACCGAGTACGACGAGGACGACATTGGTTCTAGCACGTCGAAGCGGATCGCGATCCTGGTCCACGTTTGGTCGATGCAGACGCGTACCGGCATCGTCGTCATGCGGTATGAAGAGACTAAGGTGCCCTCGTAGACGCCCTCAACCACCGGGACCTGGATCAAGCCGAGGCGGTGCAGCCATGACCACCGCCAGCCGACCGTGTCCAGTACTCGATAGAGCAATCCAAACGCCGCGGCGACCGTCGGCGGGCTGAATAGCCACGCCGGACCGATGCTGAGGGCCTGGAACGCTGCGTTCAATCCGATCGCCATCAGCACTGCGCACACAGCGATCATGCCCAGGGCACTTGTGCGGCTATCGCTGCTGCTGTAGACATGCATCACGGAATCTTTACAGCAATTCCCACAGCCGGTCGATGACCTGGACTGCATTGAACCGATCATGCCCGCCCGGGTCGTCAACGAAAAGGTGATGTATCTCGTCGCAGGACTTAAATGTGAGCAGGTCGCTCACTGTCTTCGTCTGCAGCCATGCGAGCACCTTGACCAGCCGCTGACTGTCGTCGGGGATGAACAGCGAGTTCGGCACGTTGTACGTCATACACTCTAAAAGGTACCCAGGCGCCGCGCTCTTGGCGACCAATCCCAGGTCGACCGCTTTGCGTCGAAGCCGCTTTATCTGCCGCACCGTCGGCTTGTAGCGCTCACCAACCACATAGTCCTGGTTCTTGCTCTGCCCGTTCTTCAAGTGCTCCCTGGGGTAGTTCACGATCCGAGGGCCTTCCAAAGGCAGGATCGAGATGCCCTCAATCAAGGACGGCGACCCGTAACTCGGGAACGACGTGTAGCGGCGTACCTGGTTGCACGGCACCACGTCCGCATCGACGTAGCCGTCGCGCCTGTCCACCCGCAGGCACTTATTCTTTGGGTGCACTCGATCGCCGCCGAAGTAGGCGACGAGCGCCTGCTCGACCCGCTTGCGGAGGTCGTGCGGGCCCTCTGACGACGGGCTGCCGCAACGCTGCTCGCGCGCCGCCTCGGCAGCGGTCAACTGGGTCGTGACCGGAAAGTACGTCGACTTGGACATAACCACGACGTCAACGTCGGAGTCCCCCCGCGTATTCGTGTGATTCGCGTACGAGCCCTGAAGAAAAACATCCGTGCTGTTCCGCAGGCCAGGATCGGTGTTGATCGCACGCTTTACCGCGTCGTACGTGCGCTTAGCCGCATCCTGTGCGCCCTGCTGCGTCCACTGCTGCCGCTCAGCATACGTAGTTGACATTGACCACCCCTTGACAATCCGCGAGCGATCCATGTCGTCGCTGTTGATCCAGTCGAATCTCCTGCGCGCTCGAATGGCAGCTTTGAACTCGCGAAGGGCCTTGTTCACTGAGCAACGGCGCGCCAAGATCCGCTACAACTAACCGCATCGATACCTCGAAAAAACTAAACGACCAATACCCGAATCAATTCATACCAGCTCCACGGCAACAACGCCATAAGCAAACGGTGGAAAAGTGGTCGCCGTTTCACGCTATTGGTGAAGAATTAGACCTCGGGATTGCTCACCAGATCTCCGTTCGCTCCCCGCCTTCCAAACCGAAGCGAGCGCGCCAGCCGACAGGTCGACCTGCAGTACCTCCGCAACGCAGGGATCCAAAGATTGACCTCGTTTGCGACCAATACGCCCATACTGCGGCAGCACCCACACCCGACCTTCTTCCGTGTTGCGACGAGCCCAGCATTGCAACCGTGTCATACCGCCTACAACGAATGCCTCCCACACAATAAGAAGTGGGAGGCATTCGTTGAATTGCCGAGTCAGAAATTTGTCAACGAGGCCCTAGCATTGAAGAAGTGCAGGAGACACGATGACTTCGTACGTCAGCTGCAGCCGCTGGTGGAGCCGCAGCCCTCGCAGACGTAGCAGCTACCGGCGGGGCGCATCTTCGTACCGCAGGTGAAGCAGAGCGGCGCGTCGGCGGCCTTGCCGATCACAGCCTCCAGCAGTTCGGTGCTGGAACCCACGCTCGGAGCCGGCTTGGCGGCGGCCACGTCGGCCATCTCCTGGGCCGGCTGGGCGAGCGCCTCCGGCTTTGCCGGGGTCTCCACCGGCGCGGACGACGCCATCGCGGTGAGGTCGGCACCGGTGACGGCGGCGGCGGCCTCCGCGTCGGCCTCGGCCCGCAGCTGGGCGGCCCGCTCCGACGCGGTGAAGATGCCCAGCTCGGCGCGGCGCTCGTAGGGCAGGAAGTCCAGTGCCAGGCGACGGAAGATGTAGTCCATCACCGAGGCTGCCATCCGCACGTCCGGGTCGTCGGTCATGCCGGCCGGCTCGAAGCGCATGTTGGTGAACTTGCTGACGAACGTCTCCAGCGGCACGCCGTACTGGAGGCCGATGCTGATGGCCACCGAGAAGGCGTCCATCACGCCGGCCAGGGTCGAGCCCTGCTTGGACATCTTCAGGAAGACCTCACCGAGGCCGTCGTCCGGGTAGGACGACGCGGTCAGGTAGCCCTCGGCACCACCGACGGAGAAGCTGACCGTCTCGGACGGGCGCTTCTTCGGCAGGCGCTTCCGCACCGGCCGGTACTCGATGACCTTCTCGACCGTGGCCGGCGCGGCGGTTGCGGTCTCGACGGCGGCGGGCTCGGTGGCCTTGTTGGACTTGGCCACCGACAGCGGCTGGCCGACCTTGCAGTTGTCCCGGTAGATCGCCAGCGCCTTGAGGCCGAGCTTCCAGCCCTCGAAGTAGATCTTCTCGACGTCCTCGACGGTGGCCGCCTCCGGCATGTTGACCGTCTTGGAGATCGCGCCGGAGACGAACGGCTGGATGGCCGACATCATCCGCACGTGACCCATCGGGGCGATGGTCCGCTCCCCCATGGCGCAGTCGAAGACCGGGTAGTGCTCCGGCTTGAGGCCGGGGGCGTCCACCACGTGGCCGTGGTCGGCGATGTGCTCGACGATCGCCTCGACCTGCTCCTCGGGGTAGCCGAGGCTGCGCAGGGCGCGCGGCACCGTCTGGTTGACGATCTGCATCGAGCCGCCGCCGACGAGCTTCTTGAACTTGACCAGCGCCAGGTCCGGCTCCACGCCGGTCGTGTCGCAGTCCATCATGAAGCCGATGGTGCCGGTCGGGGCGAGCACGCTGGCCTGCGCGTTGCGCCACCCATTCTTGTCGCCGATCTTGTTGCCCTGGGTCCACTGCTTGGTCGCCTCGCGGACGATCGCGGTGGCCACCGGGCTGGTCGGCTTGATCTCGTCGTTGGCCGCGGCGTGCTTGCGCATGACCCGCTTGTGCGGCTCCGCGTTGCGGGCGTAGCCGTCGTACGGGCCGACGACGCCGGCCAGCTCGGCGGAACGGCGGTAGGCGGTGCCGGTCATCAGCGACGTGATCGACGCGGCGACCGAGCGGCCCTGCTCCGAGTCGTACGGCAGGCCGGAGGCCATCAGCAGGGCGCCCAGGTTGGCGTAGCCGATGCCGAGCTGCCGGTAGGCGCGGGACGTCTCACCGATCTTCTCGGTCGGGAAGTCCGCGAAGCAGATCGAGATGTCCATCGCGGTGATGACGAACTCGACGGACTTGACGAACTTCTCCACCTCGAAGCCACCGTCGGCGCGGAGGAACTTCATCAGGTTGAGCGACGCCAGGTTGCACGAGGAGTTGTCCAGGTGCAGGTACTCCGAGCACGGGTTCGACGCGGTGATCCGCCCGGTCTCCGGGCAGGTGTGCCAGTCGTTGATCGTGTCGTCGTACTGCAGACCGGGGTCGGCGCACTCCCAGGCGGCCTGGGAGATGGAGCGGAACAGGTTCTTGGCGTCGACGGTCTCGATCACCGAGCCGTCCAGCCGGCCGCGCAGGTCGAAGCCCTTGCCGTTCTCGACCGCCGACATGAACTCGTCGGAGACCCGGACCGAGTTGTTGGCGTTCTGGTACTGCACGCTGACGATGTCGGAGCCGCCGAGGTCCATGTCGAACCCGGCGTCCCGCAGCGCGCGGATCTTGTCCTCCTCGCGCGCCTTCGTGACCACGAACTCCTGGATGTCCGGGTGGTCCACGTCGATGATGACCATCTTGGCCGCCCGGCGGGTCGCGCCGCCGGACTTGATGGTGCCGGCGGAGGCGTCCGCGCCGCGCATGAAGCTGACCGGGCCGGAGGCGTTGCCGCCGGAGGAGAGCAGCTCACGGGACGAACGGATGCGCGACAGGTTGACCCCGGAGCCGGAGCCGCCCTTGAAGATCAGCCCCTCCTCCTTGTACCAGTCGAGGATCGAGTCCATCGAGTCGTCGACGGCCAGGATGAAGCAGGCGCTGACCTGCTGCGGCGACGGCGTGCCGACGTTGAACCACACCGGCGAGTTGAAGCTGAACACCTGGTTCAGCAGCATCCAGGTCAGCTCGTGCGCGAAGATCTCGGCGTCGGCCGGGCTCGCGAAGTAGCCGTACTCCTCACCAGCGGTGCGGTAGGTGGTGACCACCCGGTCGATCAGCTGCCGGAGCGACCACTCGCGCTCCGGGGTCCCCACCGCTCCCCGGAAGTACTTGGTGGTGACGATGTTCGCGGCGTTGACGCTCCACGACTCCGGGAACTCCACCCCACGCTGCTCGAAGTTGATCGAGCCGTCCCGCCAGTTCGTCATCACGACGTCACGGCGCTCCCAGGAGAGCTCGTCGTACGGGTGGACCCCCTCGGTCGTCCACACCCGCTCGATCTTCAGCCCCGCGCCTGCCTTGTTTCGTGAACGGCTAGTTGTCACGCCGTCGCCCCCCTCGTCTGCGCGGTGCCCCACCGCGCGTCCCAATCTCTTTTAAAAGCCGTGAAGACTCAGTTGGTACGGCCGGCGGTTTCCACCGCATCGGCCCGGCCCTGCTCCCGGGCTCGCGCCGCGGCCCGCAACGTCTCGATCTCGCGCTCGAAGTCGGCGAGCGAGTCGAACGAGCGGTAGACGCTGGCGAACCGCAGGTAGGCGATCTCGTCCAGGTCGCGGAGCGGACCCAGGATCGCCAGGCCCACGTCGTGGCTGGGGATCTCGGCGGCCCCCTTGGCCCGGACCGACTCCTCCACCCGCTGCGCGAGCAGCGCGAGGGAGTCGTCGTCCACCGGCCGGCCCTGGCACGCCTTACGCACCCCGCCGATGATCTTCGTACGACTGAACGGCTCGGTCACCCCGCTGCGCTTGACGACAGCGAGGACCGCCTCCTCGACGGTGGTGAACCGCTTGCCGCACTCCGGGCAGGACCGCCGCCGTCGGATGAGCTGACCGTCGTCGGCCTCCCGCGAGTCGACCACCCGGGAGTCAGCGTGCCGGCAGTACGGACACCGCATCGCCCACCTCCTAATCGTGATCAACCGCGTCGTACCGGGCACACCCGGGCACGACTCACCACGGCGGTGTGATGCGCTCACAGCACCCGCCGTGGTGAACCTTACGGGAGTGCGGTCGGTAGTCAGACCCAACCTGTAGGCAACTTACGCCCGTGTCACTACTACATCTAGGGGTCGACCGTATGTCGCCGCGGAAGCCCGGTCAAGTTGGTCGGCGTGTCCGGCGCGTCACGGACCATCCGGTCATCAACGCACCGCACAACGCCCGAAGACCCAACGTCACGATGCCGCCCGGGTTACCGGCCAGCCGGCCGGACACCCCCGGAAAATGATGCAGGATCGAACACCAGTGCTACCTGACGTACCATTTATCAGAACATCCGTACGACCGGAGCGCTTTTTCACCCCGACACGCCGGTGAGAGGTCGTACAGATGTTTGAAAATGACTGATCTCACCTATACGGTCATGAACAACGTGGCACCACCGCACGCACCACGAGCCGACGAGGCACCCAGCGCCGACCAGGGAGGACGGACGTGACCGAGGACCGGGCCAGCCGGCCGAAGAGCCCGCAGCAGATCACCGAGGCGGGCCCCCCGGCCACCCGACGCCGCAGCGCCGCGCGCAGCCGGACGGGTCAGCCCGCCGTGCGCCCGGTCACCCCGGTGGTCAGCGCCTTCCCCGACCCGGCGACGGTCGACCTGACCGCCCGCCAACGGCGCATCCTGGAGTTCATCCGCACGTGGGTGGAACGCCACGGCTACCCGCCGAGCGTCCGCGAGATCGGCGAGGCGGTCGGCCTGGTGTCGCCGTCCAGCGTCGCCTACCAGCTCAAGGAGCTGGAGAAGAAGGGCTTCCTGCGCCGCGACCCGAACCGGCCGCGCGCAGTGGACGTACGGGCCCCCAGCGAGGCGATCGACGACGAGCTGTCGAGGGCGCAGCGGCCCACCCCGGCGTACGTGCCCATGCTCGGCCGGATCGCCGCCGGTGGGCCGATCCTCGCCGAGCAGGCCGTGGAGGACATCTTCCCGCTCCCCCGCGAGCTGGTGGGTGAGGGCGAGGTCTTCATGCTCCAGGTCAAGGGCGACTCGATGCTCGACGCGGCGATCTGCGACGGCGACTGGGTGGTGGTCCGGCAGCAGCCGACCGCCGACTCCGGCGAGATCGTGGCCGCCATGCTCGACGGCGAGGCGACAGTGAAGACCTACCGGCGGCGCGACGGGCACGTCTGGCTGATGCCGCAGAACCCCGCCTTCGACCCGATCCCCGGCGATGACGCCACCATCATGGGCCGGGTCGTGGCGGTGCTCCGCCGGATCTGACCGATCGGCGGGTGGGTGCCACCGGCGCTCACCCGCATCGCTCGTCAGGCAAGCCGAGGGCTACAGCGCCCGATCAGTAACGGTCGCCACGGGGGCCGCGACCGCCCCCGGGATACTGCCCGTACGGGTCGACGGGCGCGTCCTCGTCACGCCGCCGGCTGGGCCGCTGGCCCCGGTAGTCGGGCTCCTGCCCACCGCGCCGGGGCGGCTCCGCGCGACCGGGCTGACCGCCGTCACCGCCGCCGTACACGCCACCGCCGCCCTGCGGACGGCCACCGCCGCCACCCTGCGGACGGCCACCGCCGCCACCCTGCGGACGGCCACCGCCACTACCCTGCGGACGGCCGCCACCGCCACCCTGCGGGCGACCACCGCCACCAGCCGGCGGACGACCGCCACTGCCAGCGGGCGGACGACCACCACCGCCGGCCGGGGGCCGACCGCCGCCGCCGTAAACGCCAGCACCGCCGCCGTCCGGTCGGGGCGCACCATAGCCACCGTCAGCCGAGGCCGGCCGGCTACCGCCGTACACCGCGCCACCCGCCGGGGCTGCGCCACCGCGACCGGCGCCACCTGCCGGGGCCGGGCCACCGCGGCCAGCGCCACCGCCGTAGACCGCGCCGCCGGCCGGCGCTCCGCCCCCGTACACACCACCTCTGCGGTCGTCGTCGGCCGGGAACCCGTCGACGGCACGGCCCGCACGCGGGCCGAACGGCTCATCGTCCGGCTCCGACGGGTCGGACGCGTCAGCGGTCGGCGGCCGACGGCGGGCGCGAACGATGCCGAAGATTCCGGCGGCGACCAACACCAGGCCGATCAGCCCGACCGCCCCCACCAGGTACGTGATGTCGTCGAGGCTCAGCCCGTCGGTCCAGGACTTCGAGGCGGCCGGTCTGGCACCGTCCTCGGCGGCCAGTGGCGCGGCCGTCGACGTCGACGGGGTGTAGCCGAGGATGTCGATCGGCTCGTCCTCGCTGAACCGGCCCGCATCGGAGACGGTGACGAACGACTTTCCGTCCGGGGTGTAGCTGATGGCCTCGCCGAACGGGTCGGCCAGCGGCGTCACCCGCGGCTTGCCGGTGGTGAGCGCACCCACGATGTCGCCACCGGTCACGTCGAACTCGAAGGCGTCGGCGTACGTGCGCAGAACCACCCGGGAGCCGTCCGGTGCCCGGGACGCGCCGGTGATGGCGACCCGGCCGAACGTGTTGAGGGTGTTCTCCGTCTGGGTCTTCGGCAGCGTGAGCTCGCCGGCCTTACGCATCGGCACCGGCTCGGTGTCGCCGCTCTTGAGGGCCGCCGACGGCGTGTAGATCTCGGCCTTGCCGCTGGTCACCTTGGTGATGATCAGCGGTTTCCCGTCGTCGCCGATGAGCAGCGCCTCAGCGTCGTGCGGTTTGCCCTCGGGGTAGGAGAGCCGGTGCAGCGTCGGCTGCTTGGCGCCGGTGACCGGCATCGACCAGAGCGCGACGCGACTGCGGCGCTCCTTCGCGTCGGGGTTGTCACCGGTGTCGGCGATCCAGAGGGTCTTGCCGTCCTTGGACAGGGCGAGATCCTCGGTGTCGAACGGACCCTGCCCCGAGTAGCGGACCGGCTCCTTCGAGATCTTGCACTTGCTGTCGAGGAAGAAGACCCGCTTGCGCTCCGCGACCTCGGTGCCGTCGTTGATGACGATGTAGCCACTCTTGGTGGCGACCAGCCCGGACAGCTCCCGTAGGCGCTCGTCGGTGATCGTGCACCGCTTCTGGCCGGCCTTGGCGGCGGGCGGCCCGGACGACCCAGGGGCGGGAGCCGCTGCGGCGACTCCGGCGAGCGCCACGGTTGCCCCGAGCAGGCCGAGGGCAACCGTGACCGAGGAAACAACGCGGCGCATTCGGCCAGTGTCGCATGCCGCGCGTTTCCGGTGGATGACGCCGGGGCCGCTCAGGATCGGCTGCCGGCCGCCTGCCCCTGCCGCTCCACGTCGAAGGCTGTCAGCTCCGCCGCCAGCTCCGCGCCGACGCGGACGTGCAGCAGGGTGCCCTCCGGCAGGTGCGACGTGCTGAGCACCTCACCCGTGCGGTGTGCCCGAGCTACCAGGTCACCCCGGTCGTACGGCAGCACGGCCCGGACCTCGACGGCCGGACTCGGCAGCCGCTCCTCGATCGCCGCGCGCAGCTCGTCCATGCCCCGCCCGGAGTGCGCGGACACGAAGATCGCGTCCGGCCAGAGCCGCTTGAGCCGCAGCAGAGTGTCCTCGTCCGCGGCGTCGGTCTTGTTGACCACCAACAGCTCGGGGAGCCGGTCCGCGCTGACCTCGGCGAGCACCGTGTGGACCGCCCGGACCTGCTCCTCCGGATCCGGGTGGGTGCCGTCCACGACGTGCACCACCAGATCCGCCTCCGCGACCTCCTCCAGCGTCGAGCGGAACGCCTCGACGATCTGGTGCGGAAGGTGTCGGACGAAGCCGACGGTGTCGGAGAGGGTGTAGAGCCGCCCGTCCGAGGCGGTGGCCTTGCGGGTCGTCGGGTCCAGCGTGGCGAACAGCGCGTTCTCCACCAGCACGCCCGCGCCGGTCAACCGGTTGAGCAGGCTGGACTTGCCGGCGTTGGTGTAGCCGGCGATGGCGACCGCGGGAACGGCGTTGCGGGAACGGCGGGAACGCTTGGTCACGCGTACCGTCTTCATGCTCTTGATCTCGCGACGCAGCCGGGAGATGCGGTGCCGGATGCGCCGCCGGTCGGTCTCCAGCTTGGTCTCACCGGGACCACGGACACCCACACCGCCGCCGGCGCCACCACCCCGGCCCGAACCACCGGTCTGCCGGGAGAGCGTCTCACCCCAACCGCGCAGTCGGGGCAGCAGGTATTCGAGCTGGGCCAGCTCGACCTGCGCCTTGCCTTCCTTGCTCTTGGCGTGCTGGGCGAAGATGTCGAGGATCAGCGCGGTGCGGTCGACAACCTTGACCTTGGTGCGCTGCTCCAGGTTGCGCAGCTGCGACGGGGACAGCTCACCGTCACAGATGACCGTGTCGGCGCCGGTGGAGAGCACCACCGCGCCAAGATCGTCGACCTTGCCGCGGCCGATGTACGTGGCCGGGTCGGGTCGGGTACGCCGTTGGATGAGCCCTTCGAGCACCTGCGAACCGGCGGTTTCGGCCAGCGCGGCGAGCTCGGTCAGCGAGTTTTCCGCGTCGGTGACAGTGCCTTCGGTCCAGACGCCAACCAGGACGACCCGCTCCAGCCGCAGCTGGCGGTATTCCACCTCGGTGACGTCGGTGAGCTCGGTTGACAGGCCCGGGACGCGTCGGAGGGACTGCCGCTCCGACAGCTCCATCTCGCCGGTGGTGACGTCGTCGAGCTCGTCCTCGACGGGGACAAAGCTCTCCTGGTCTCGCAAGCGGTTCTCCTGTCCGTTTTGATAAGTAGAATGTAATCCTGACATGACACAACGCCGAACGCACCTGCTATATGCCCATGGTGAAGGTCGCCAAAAGTGGGGGCGAATGCTGGTCGGCCGCGACAACCCGGTAGAAATGCGGGCGGCGGCCGACCGGCCGCACAGCCGTTACGGAGGGATCCCGTGGCCATCACCCGACTGCCCAGCGCCGGATTTTCGATCACGATCCGGATCGCCGTGACCGCGGACGCCTCCTCGATCGGCCGGCTCACCACCTCCGTCGGCGAGGCCGGGGCGATCGTCACGGCGCTGGACGTGGTGGACTCGGACCCGACCCACGTGATCGTCGACCTGACCTGCGACACCGCCGACGCCGGTCACGCCGACCAGGTGGTCGAGGCGCTGACCGCGCTGGACGGCGTGGACGTGCGCAAGGTGTCCGACCGGACCTTCCTGCTGCACCTGGGCGGCAAGATCGAGGTGACCTCCAAGGTCGCGCTGCGCAACCGTGACGAGCTGTCCCGCGCGTACACCCCGGGGGTGGCCCGGGTCTGCATGGCGATCGCCGAGAACCCGGCCGACGCCCGGCGGCTGACCATCAAGCGCAACACCGTCGCGGTGGTCAGCGACGGCTCGGCCGTGCTCGGCCTGGGCAACCTCGGCCCGGCCGCGTCGCTGCCGGTGATGGAGGGCAAGGCCGCGCTGTTCAAGCGCTTCGGCGGGGTGGACGCCTGGCCGGTGGTGCTGGACACCCAGGACACCGACGAGATCGTGCAGATCGTCAAGGCGATCGCGCCGGCCTACGGCGGCATCAACCTGGAGGACATCGCCGCGCCGCGCTGCTTCGAGATCGAGGCCCGGCTGCGCGAGGCGCTGGACATCCCGGTCTTCCACGACGACCAGCACGGCACCGCGATCTGCGTGCTGGCCGCGCTGACCAACGCGCTGCGCGTGGTGGGCAAGCAACTCGCGGACGTCAAGGTGGTCGTCTCCGGAGCCGGCGCGGCCGGCACCGCGATCATGAAGCTGCTGCTGCGCCAGGGCGTCGGCGACATCATCGCGTACGACCGGGAGGGCGCCCTGCACCGCGGGCTGACCGGGCTCAACTCGGCGTGGCAGTGGCTGGCGGAGAACACCAACAAGGAGAACTACTCCGGGGACCTGCCCGGAGCGATCCAGGGCGCCGACGTGTTCATCGGGGTCAGCGCGCCGAACCTGCTCAGCGGCGACGACATCGCCCAGATGGCGAAGGACTCGATCGTCTTCGCGCTGGCCAACCCCGACCCGGAGGTCGACCCGCGGGAGGCGCGCAAGCACGCCGCGGTGGTCGCCACCGGCCGCTCGGACCAGCCGAACCAGATCAACAACGTCCTCGCGTTCCCCGGGGTGTTCCGCGGCATGTTGGACGCGCACGCCGAGGAGTTCACCGAGGAGATGGCCATCGCCGCCGCCCGCGCCATCGCGGACGTGGTCGGCGAAGAGAAGATCAACCCGACGGTGATCGTGCCGAGCGTCTTCGACTCCCGGGTCGCCCCGGCGGTCGCCGCCGCCGTCCGCGCCGCCGCGCACAACCCCAGCCCGCTCCCGGCCGCCGACCCCGGCCCCGCCGACCTCCCCGAGATCGCCGCCAACGCCAGCGCCACCCCGTAACCCCAACCCCGCCCAAACCCCACCCCGCCCGGCCCGCACCCGCCCCCGAACCGTCCGTTGATCATGAAGTTATTGCCCCGACACGCCGAGCCGAGTGGCAATAACTTCATGATCAACGGGGCGACTCCGGGGGGGCGGGGGGGGCGGGGGCGAACCCGGGGGGGGTTAGGTGGGGAGGGTTAGCTTGCCGGTGGCTACCAGGACGGCGGGGCCGGAGAGCCAGCAGGAGGTCTCGGTGACGGTCACCGTCAGGCGGCCGCCGGGCACGTCGACGGCGACCACGCCGGTGTCCCGGCCGGCGTCGCGCAGGGCCACCGCGCCCACCGCGCAGGCGCCGGTGCCGCAGGAGAGGGTCTCGGCGCTGCCGCGCTCGTACACCCGCATCAGGCTGTGCTCGTCGGTGCCGTCGACCGGGTCGCCCGCCACGATGAACTCGACGTTCACCCCGCTCGGGAAGACCGCCGGGTCGAACCCAGGCGCCACGGTCAGGTCCAGCGCCGACAGCTCCACGCCGGCCGGCAGGACGCAGACCAGGTGCGGGTTGCCGACGTCCACCACCGCGCCGGTCAGGGTCAGCCCGCCGAGGGTGGCCGCCGACTCGTCGTACACCTGGGGTCTGCGCATCTCGACGGACACGGCGTCGCCCTCGACCAGCGCGCGCACGACGCCGGCCCGGGTGGCCACCGGCAACGCCGCGCCGGCGGGCGTGGCCAACCCGGTGTCGAGCAGGTAGCGAACGAAGACCCGAGCGCCGTTGCCGCACATCTCGGCGAACGAGCCGTCGGCGTTCCAGTAGTCCATGAACCACTCGGCCTCGCCGGCCAGACCCGCGCCGTCGGGATGCTTGGCCGCGCGAACCACCCGCAGCACACCGTCCGCGCCGATGCCCCGCCGCCGGTCGCAGAGCGCCGCGACCAGCTCCGGGGTCAGGTCGAGCTGACCGTCCGGGTCGGGAAGGAGGACGAAGTCGTTGCCGGTGCCGTGGCCCTTGGTGAACTCCACACCCATCATTATCGCGTCTCAGCCGGCACCAGACGCAGGGCGGCCCCGATCAGGTCCGGTTCCGTCGAGTCCAGCCACTGGATCCGCGGGTCGCGGCGGAACCAGGACCGTTGCCGGCGGACGAAACGCCGGGTCGCCCGGACCGTCTCGTCGTGCGCCTGCGCCTCGGTCAGCTCACCGGCGAGCATCCGCAGCACCTGCTGGTAGCCGAGCGCCCGACTCGCCGTCCGCCCCTCGGGCAGCCCCCGCCCGACCAGCTCACGTGTCTCGGTCACCAGGCCGTCGGCCCACATCCGGTCGACCCGCAGCGCGATCCGCTCGTCCAGCAGACCGGTGTCCAGGTCGACGCCGAGCTGCACCGACGGGTAGTACGGCGTGGGCTGCGGCAGCGAGGCGGTGAACGGCGCGCCGGTCAGCTCGATCACCTCCAGGGCCCGCACGATCCGCCGGCCGTTGGCCGGCAGGATGCTCTCGGCGGCGACCGGGTCGGCGGCGCGCAGCCGCGCGTACAGCGGGGCCGGGCCGACCTCGGCCAACTCGCGTTCCAACCGCTCCCGCAGCGTCGCGTCCGTGCCGGGGAACTCGAAGCGCTCCAGCACCGCCCGCACATACAGCCCGGAGCCACCGACCAGCAGCGGCACCCGCCCCCGCGACAGGATGTTGTCCACCGCCGCGCGGGCCAGCCGCTGGTACTCCGCGACGCTCGCCGGCTCGGTGACCTCCCAGACGTCCAGCAGGTGATGCGGCACCCCGTCCCGCTCGGCGAGGGTCAGCTTCGCCGTGCCGATATCCATGCCCCGGTAGAGCTGCATCGAGTCGGCGTTGACCACCTCCCCGTCCAGGGCATGGGCCAACGCGATGCTCAGCGCGGACTTGCCGGCCGCGGTCGGGCCGACCACAGCGACGACCAGGCCGGTCACGCCCGCTCCCAGGACGCCACGAAGTACGCCACCCCGTAGGGAGCGGCGTCGTGCAGCAACTCGCCACGCCACCCACCACCGGCCGCGCGGGCCGCGCCCGCCAGCACCTGCCAGGGGGCCCGACCGGCGGCCTTCAGCTCCGTCGACACCACCGGGTCCAGGTCGAGCAGGGCGTCCAGGTCCGCGTCGGCCAGCGCTCGGGCAACCCCCTGGTCGTACGGGAGGGCACGCGCGTCGTCGTACCCGGGTGCTTTCTCCCCGCGGCAGGCCGACCCGTCCCCGAGCACCAGCGACGCCACCCGGTCACCGGCGGCACCGACCTGATCAGCGAGCGCGGCCAGCTCGGCCGGACCGGCGTCGGCGGCCACCTGCACGGCCGTCACCGGTGGTCGAGTGTCGTGACGGGCCAGCAACCAGGCGCCGATGGTCAGGCTCAACGGCAGCACCGCGCCCCGGTCCGGTTGGCCCACCACCATCGGCACGTACAGGTCGACACCCCACGGCTGGAGGGAACCGGTCGCCGGGGTGCGGATCGGCCCGGTCACCGGACCGGTGCCGACCAGCACCACAATGTCCGGATCGGTGACCAACAGCCGGCGTACGGCGGTGTCACAGGCCGCCCGCAGAGCGTCCAACTCCGGGGCCGCGGAGCCCGCCACCTCGGGCACGAGCAGGGGCGGATGCGGGCAGACGGCGGCGGCGACCAGTGGCACCCGTCCACCGTAGCGGGAATCCCCGGTGCGTCTCCGCGCCGATCCGGTCATTCGGCCCCTAGGACACCGTATGGTCACGGTCGGCGATAGGCGCTCGACGCGGACCGGGTCAGACCTGTGACAATGCCGGAAGCAACTTGGCTGCGCCGTGGCGGCGACGGGGGATCGATCCCTCGACGCCGGGAGAACGAGGATGGGCACATGAGCGACTGGACTGCCTTCGGACGGGTGGACGCGGACGGCACCGTGTACGTCAAGACCACCGAGGGAGAGCGGGTGGTCGGATCCTGGCAGGCGGGAGCACCGGAGGAGGGCCTGGCACACTTCGCTCGACGCTTCGCCGACCTGGTGACCGAGGTGGACCTGACCGAGGCGCGACTCAAGTCGGGTGCGGCGGACGCCGGGCACTCCCTGAGCACGATCCGGCGGATCCGGGCCACGCTGCCCGAGGCCAACGTGGTCGGCGACATCGACGCGCTCGCCACCCGCCTGGACAAGCTGGCCACCCTCGCCGAGGAGAAGGCCGGCGAAGCGCGCGCCGCCCGGGACGCCGCCCGAGGCGAGGCCCTGGCCCGCAAGACGGCGCTGGTCGAGGAAGCCGAGAAGCTGGCCGCCGAATCCACCGGGTGGAAGACCGCCGGCGACCGGCTCAAGGAGATCCTCGACGAGTGGAAGACCATCCGCGGGGTCGACAAGAAGGCCGACGGTGAGCTGTGGAAGCGGTTCGCCGCCGCCCGGGACGGCTTCACCCGCCGCCGCGGCGCCCACTTCGCCTCCCTCGACTCGCAGCGCAAGCAGGCCCAGACCGCCAAGGAGGAGTTGGTCGCCGAAGCGGAGAAGCTCGCGGACTCCACCGACTGGGCCGCCACCGCGAACCAGCTCAAGGACCTGATGACCCAGTGGAAGGCCGCCCCGCGCGCCTCCAAGGAGGCCGAGCAGAAGCTCTGGGAACGGTTCCGGGGTGCGCAGGACGCCTTCTTCAGCCGGCGCAGCGAGGTCTTCTCCGCACGGGACAACGAGCAGCGCGGCAACCTGGAGCGCAAGCAGGCCCTGCTCGCCGAGGCCGAGGCGCTGGACATCGACGCCGACCCGAAGGGCGCCCAGGCCAAGCTGCGCGACATCCAGGCCCAGTGGCACGAGGCCGGCCGGGTGCCCCGCGAGGCGGCCGCCGGGCTGGAGCGTCGACTGCGTGTCATCGACGACAAGGTCCGTGACGTGATGGACTCGGCGTGGCGCCGCACCACCAAGGAGGACAACCCGCTGCTCGCCCAGATGCGGGCGCAGGTGGCGGAGGCCGAGGACCGGCTGGCCCGGGCGCAGAGCGCCGGGGACGCCCGCCGGATCAAGGAGGCTGAGCAGGCCCTCGCCTCCAAGCGGCAGTTCCTCCAACTCGCCGAGCAGGCCGGCTGAGCTGACGACGTCCGGAGCCCCCGGTCCCCTGACGGGACCGGGGGCTCCCGCGTGTCCGGCCTCCGCACCCCCGAACCCCTCCTCCGCGCCCGCGCCACCGCCAGCGGGCCACCGCCAGCGGGCCAAGATCCGCACATTTTCTCGGATGGTGCTGCCTCGGCCAGGCGGGAGACAGCAACATCCCTGATGTTGCGCGGATCTTGACGATCAGCAGGGGTCCTTGGAGACCGGGAGCGGGGTTTGGGGCATCCGCGCCCAGAGCGGGGTTTGGGGCGTGCGCGCTCGTCAAGGTCATGCTCGATCCAGGATGTAGTGGCCACCTGGCGCCGGGAGGCCACTACATCCATGTTGGAGCACGATCATGCGCTGGGGAGCGCGTTGTGGCGGATTCTGGGCGCTCAGTGCAGTGCCACGCCGACGGGACCCGGGCGGGCCGGTGCCGGCGGCGGAACGGACGGGCTGGCGGGGTGGGTCGGCGCGGCACCGGGGCGGGGCCGTCGGGCAGGTTGACGCATTGACGTGGGCTGATCAGAATGAGCAGCGGAGTCAGGTAGGGCCACCGGCGCAAGGGCGACGAAGGCGGAGCATCCGCCGTTGAGGGTCGCCGGTGAGCTTCCGCGAGTGGCCACGTCCGCGTGACATGGGCCGTCGCGTGCTGTCCGCGTACCCCTGAGGGACCGTGACGGGCGGACGGCCGCCCGCCGGCGTCGTTGCTTGACGGCGTCGGATCTCCGAAGTGGAGCGTGAATTGTTCCGTCCCAAGGCTCTCGGTGGCGCGCTCACCGCGCTCGTCACCGTCGCGGCTGGCGTGTTCCTCGCCGCCGCCGTCAGCACCAGCCCGGCCGTTGCCGCCGGCACCGGTACGGGTTATCTGCATACCAGTGGCAACCAGATCGTGGACAGCACCGGTGCGACGGTCCGGTTGACCGGCATCAACTGGTTCGGCATGGAGACCGACAACAAGACCTTCCACGGGCTGTGGTCGAACAACCCGTGGCGGGGGCAGCTCGACACGATGGCCCGGTTGGGTTACAACACGTTGCGGGTGCCGTACTCCAATGACGCGCTGAAGCCGGGTGCGACCGCCAGTGGGATCAACGACTTCGTCAACCCGGACCTGATCGGGTTGTCGCCGTTGCAGATCCTGGACAAGGTGATCGACTACGCCGGCAGCAAGGGCATGCGGATCATCCTGGACCGGCACCGGCCGACGGCGGCCGGGCAGTCGCCACTGTGGTACACGGCGACGGTGTCCGAGGCGACCTGGATCAACGACTGGAAGATGCTCGCCCAGCGGTACGCGGGCAACCCGACGGTGATCGGCGCCGACCTGCACAACGAGCCGCACGCGGAGGGCACCAACCCGGCGGCCACCGGCGCGTGCTGGGGCTGTGGCGACACCACCCGGGACTGGCGGCTCGCCGCCGAGCGGGCCGGGAACGCCATCCTCGGTGTCCAGCCCAACTGGTTGATCTTCGTGGAGGGGGTGAGCTGCCCGAGTGGTGGCCTCTCCAACGTCTGGGACGGCGACACCAGCAACGACGAGGACTGCGGTTGGTGGGGCGGCAACCTGTCGAAGGCGGGCCAGTTCCCGGTCCGGCTGAGTGTGACGAACCGGTTGGTCTACTCGCCGCACGAGTACGCCACCTCGGTGTACCGGCAGACCTGGTTCGACGCCCCGGACTACCCGGCGAACATGCCGGCCATCTGGGACAAGTACTTCGGTTACCTCTACAAGCAGAACATCGCGCCGATCATGATGGGCGAGTTCGGCAGCACCCTCGTCGACCCGAAGGACAAGGTGTGGCTGGAGAAGCTGATGGCGTACACCGGGACCGGGGTGACCGGGATGTCCTTCACCTACTGGTCGTGGAACCCCAACTCGGGTGACACCGGCGGTATCGCGCTGGACGACTGGACCAATGTCAACACCGCCAAGCAGGCGATCCTCCAGCCGTACCTGATCCCACCGACCGGTGGCGGCACCAGCGGTCCGCCGACCGGCGGGCCAACGGACCCGCCGACCGGTGCCTGCACGGCCACCTACCGGCAGGTCAACGCCTGGCAGGGCGGCTTCCAGGGCGAGTTGACGGTGAAGAACACCGGCTCGGGCGCAGTGAACCCGTGGTCGGTCACCTGGAGTTGGCCGTCCGGGGTGACGTTGGGCAGTGGCTGGAACGCCACTGTCACGCAGTCCGGTACGACGGTGACCGCGGCGGCTCCGAGCCACGCTCCGTCCCTGCCGGCGGGCGGGTCGGTCACCGTAGGCTTCACCGCCAACGGCACCGCGAGCGCGCCGGGCGCCGTGAAGCTCAACGGCACCGGCTGCTGATCCAGCGAAACAGGCGGCGCGCCACGGCCGGGACGGCAGGTGCGCCAAGGCCGGGACGGCTGGTGCGCCACGGCCGGGACGGCAGGTGCGCCAAGGCCGGGACGGCTGGTGCGCCAAGGCCGGGACGGCTGGTGCGCGCCGCATCGGCCGTCCCGGCCATTTACATTCAGATTCTTCTATGTTTTTATCGGGAAAGCGCTTGCCTCTTCCTTGGTGGGTGCGAGCGCGGGAGCCGCTCTCCTTCACGAACCTGCACCGGCGGGCCCGAGGACCACTGGTCCCGGCCGAGATTCGCCGCCCACGGGCATGGGCGTCGCGACACCTCCGCCCGCCTCATCGAAAGGAAGCAGCATGCGCACAGGACGGCGTCGAATGACGCTGATCGCCACCACTGCCGCGGCCACCGCCACCCTGGTCACCGCCGGGCTCCTGACCTCCGTGTCCGCCCAGGCGGCCGCCGGTTGCCAGGTGGCCTACTCGGTCGCCAGCCAGTGGCCGGGCGGATTCACCGGCAACGTCACGGTCACCAACCTCGGCGACCCGGTCTCCGGGTGGACGCTGCGCTGGTCGTACGGGGCTGGTCAGCAGACGAGCCAGGCGTGGGGCGCCACCGTCACGCAGAGCGGCAGCCAGGTCTCCGCGACGAACGTCGACTACAACGGCAGCCTGGCGACGAACGCCAGCGCCTCGTTCGGCTTCAACGCGAGCTGGAACAATTCCAGCAACCCGGCTCCGAGCAGCTTCAGCCTGAACAACGTCGCCTGCACCGGCAGCACCACACCGACCACCCCACCGCCGACCACCCCACCGCCGACCAACCCGCCACCGACGAGCACTCCCCCGCCCGGCCAGCAGCCGTCGGCGCTGGTCGGCTGGGCCACCCAGAACGGCGGCACCACCGGCGGCGGCAGCGCCGCCACGACCACCGTCAGCAACGCCTCGGGCCTGACCAGCGCGCTGAACGCCACCGGCGCCGCAGTCATCCGGGTGACCGGGACGATCACCTGCTCGGGGATGCTGCGGGTGCGGTCCAACAAGACCATCATCGGCAACTACGGGGCGACGATCGTCGGCTGCGGATTCAACATCAACGGTGACCGCAACGTGATCATCCGCAACCTGACCTTCCGCAACTGGGACGACGACGCGATCAACGTGCAGGAGTCGGCCACCAACATCTGGATCGACCACAACAGTTTCAGCAACGGGTACGACGGCGCCGTCGACATCAAGCGCGGTTCGGACTTCGTCACCGTCTCGTGGAACCGGGTCTTCAGCCACGACAAGACCATGCTGCTCGGTCACAGCGACGACAACGCCAGCCAGGACGTCGGTCACCTGCGGGTGAGCTACCACCACAACTGGTTCGACGGCAGCAACCAGCGCAACCCCCGGGTGCGCTTCGGCAACCCCGTGCACGTCTACAACAACTACTACCGGGCCAACGGCGGCTACGGCGTCGCGTCCACCGAGAACGCCGGCGTGCTCGTCGAGGGCAACTACTTCGAGAACGTCGACGACCCGTACCACCGTGGTGAGGGCGACTCCGGGCCCGGCAGCCTGGTCGCCCGCAACAACCACTTCGTCAACTCGCCCACCGGTCAGGCCGGCGGCAGCGTGGCCAGCATCCCGTACTCGTACCAGCTGGACACCGCGAGCAACGTCAAGTCCATCGTGACGGCGGGCGCCGGCGCCGGCAAGATCACCGTCTGACCGCGAAGGGGCCCCTCGGCCAGGGGCCCCTCCGCGCGGTCAGTGGGCGGCGCAGCCAGCGGCGGGGGCAGCCACGACCGGCGGTGCGCCGATCGTCGGCAGACCGAGCAACACCCCAGGGGTACGCGGGGAGCGCCCCGCCTCGGCCGCGTCACCGGCCCGGGTGCGACGGTGCGCCGACGGCGCGCCGTCGGCGTTCAGGTGGTGCGGCGCGGCGTACGTGACAGTGGTGTGCACGATGTCGCCGGGCCGGATCTGACCGGCGAGGGACTCCCCGTCGGCGGTCTCGGTCGCGAAGTGCACCAGTCGACCGTCGCGGGCCCGACCGGACATCCGACCGGTCCGCTCGTCCTTCCGGCCCTCGCCGACCGCGACCAGCACCTCGACGGTCTCACCGACGAGGCGCTTGTTCTCCGCCCAGGTGATCTCCTCGACGCAGGCGATCAACCGCTCGTAGCGCTCCTGCACCACCTGCTTGGGTAGCTGGTCGTCCATCGTCGCGGCGGGGGTGCCGGGCCGCTTCGAGTACTGGAAGGTGAAGGCCGAGGAGAACCGGGCCTCCCGGACCACGTCCAGGGTGCGCTGGAAGTCGGCCTCGGTCTCACCGGGGAAGCCGACGATGATGTCGGTGGTGATCGCCGCGTCCGGCATCGCCGTGCGGACCTTCTCGATGATCCCCAGGTAGCGCTCGGAGCGGTAGGACCGGCGCATCGCCTTCAGCACGTCGTCGGAGCCGGACTGCAACGGCATGTGCAGCGAGTGGCAGACGTTCGGCGTCTCGGCCATCGCGGCGATCACGTCGTCGGTGAAGTCCTTCGGGTGCGGGCTGGTGAACCGCACCCGCTCCAACCCGTCGATGTCGCCGCAGGCCCGCAGCAGCTTGCCGAACGCGTACCGGTCGCCGAACTCCACGCCGTAGGAGTTGACGTTCTGCCCGAGCAGGGTCACCTCCAGCACGCCCTCGTCGACCAGGGCGCGCACCTCGGAGAGGATGTCGCCGGGGCGACGGTCCTTCTCCTTGCCGCGCAGCGCCGGCACGATGCAGAACGTGCAGGTGTTGTTGCAGCCCACCGAGATCGACACCCAACCGGCGTACGTGGACTCGCGGCGGGTGGGAAGCGTGGACGGGAAGACGTCGAGGGACTCCAGGATCTCCACCTCGGCGGCGGCGTTGTGCCGGGCCCGCTCCAGCAGCACCGGCAGCGCGCCGATGTTGTGGGTGCCGAAGACCACGTCCACCCAGGGGGCCTTGCGGACGATGTCGCCCCGGTCCTTCTGGGCCAGGCAGCCGCCGACGGCGATCTGCATCCCGGGGTGCTTGTCCTTCACCGGGCGCAGCCGACCGAGGTTGCCGTAGAGCCGGTTGTCCGCGTTCTCCCGCACCGCGCAGGTGTTGAAGACCACGATGTCCGGGGTGTCGTCGCCAGCGGGTGCACGCTCGTATCCCGCCTGCTCAAGCAGGCCGGAGATGCGCTCGGAGTCGTGCACGTTCATCTGGCAGCCGTACGTGACGACGTTGTAGGTCCTAGCCACCCTGTTGGTGCCCCTTCCCCTCGGGCTACCAGGGTAGCGGCCCGGCCCGGGGGGCCTTCCGACCGGCGTTGTCCGGTCCTGCGGCGTCGACCCGGCGGCCCCTGGCAAGGGTTAACGGCGGACAGTACGCTGCGGCACAGAACGTGACCCCGGGCGATTCGGGGTCTTCGTATTCAGGGCCGCTGCGCGGCTCCGCTCAGCCGGGCAGCGCAGGACGACCCGCGGGAGGCCACACGTGACGCGACAAGATGCGGCACAACGCACCGTCATAGCCCCGGACGGACGGCACCTCGCCGTGGAGACCTCCGGCGCGGCGGACGGCCTCCCGGTCTTCCTGCTGCACGGCACCCCGGGCAGCCGCAGCGGGCCCCGACCCCGCGGCATCGTCGTCAGCCGGCTCGGCGTGCAACTCGTCTGCTACGACCGGCCCGGGTACGGCGACTCCGACCGGCACGAAGGTCGTCTGGTGGCCGACGCGGCGGCCGACGTGGCGGCGATCGCCGACGACCTCGGCATCGAGCGGTTCGCGGTGGTGGGCCGCTCCGGTGGTGGGCCGCACGCCCTGGCCTGTGCCGCGCTGCTGCCGGACCGGGTCACCCGGGCCGCCGTACTGGTGGGGCTCGCCCCGGCGGGCGCGCCCGACCTGGACTGGTACGCCGGGATGGCGGAATCGAACGTGGCGGACTACGGGCAGGCCGACGACGACCTGGCCGCGCTCACGCTCAACCTGAAGGTCCGCGCGGACGAGGGCCGGCGGGACCCGATGACGCTGCTGGACTTCCTCCGCCCCCATCTGCCCGACGAGGACATCCGGGTCGTCGACGACGTCGCGATCCGCCGATTGCTGACCGACATGTACTCCGAGGCGCTGCGCCACGGCCCCGAGGGTTGGATCGACGACGTGCTGGCGATCCGGCGTGGCTGGGGGTTCGACCTGGGCACCATCCGCGCGGAGGTCCGGCTCTGGCACGGCGAGCAGGACCGCTTCTCCCCGGTGGAGCACTCGCACTGGCTCGCCTCGCGGATCGCGCGCGCCGAGGTGCAGGTGCAGCCTGGCACCGCGCACTTCGGGGCGGTGGAGATCCTCCCGCAGACCCTGAACTGGCTGACCACACCGGACCTCGCGACCAGCCCAGGGCTCTGACCGTCCGGCCGCGACCGGTGGGCCGCCCCGGCCGGCCGCCCGCCGAACACCCCGCTCAGATGGTGTGTGGGTCGATCACCCGGACCACGAACCTCCGTTCGCGCAGGGTCTGCACCGTCGGGTGCTCCGGGCCGATCACCTCGGCCAGCCGGTTCACCACGACGCCGATGTCCTCGGCGCTGCTGTCGCCGGCCCGCTTCGCTACCAGGGCGAGATCACCGAGGCAGCGCAGCGTGTCGGGGTGGTCCGCGCCGATCACCGTGGCCAGCCGGCTGGCGGTCTCCCGCAGCCGGTCCCGCGCCAGCTCCCCGTCACCCTCCTCGGCGAGGCACACCGCCTGGTTGACCTCCGCCGCGAGGGTGTGCGGGTGGTCCGGCCCGAGCACCTTGCGCAACTCGCCGACCGCCCGGGCCGCCGAGGCGAGGGCGTCCGACCTGCGTCCGAGCGCCCGCTGCGCCGCCGAGATGTTGCTCACCGTCGCCAGAGCGTGCGGGTGCTCCGGGCCGAGCTGGAGCTGCTCCTCGAACGCCACCCGCACGGCGTTCATCTCGGTCAGCGCCCGGGCCGCGTCGCCGACGGCCAACAGGTTCGCCGCCCTGCTCGATCGGCACGCCACCGTGTCCGGGTTGTCCGGCCCGAAGCGTTCGTCGAGTTCGCGGTAGGCCGCTTCGAACATCGGCGCCGCCTCGCTCCCCCGGCCGCAGCTGCGCAGGGACACCGCCAGATTGACCTGCGCCGCCAGAGTCTTGCCGTCATCCGGCCCGAGCACCTCGCAGTGCGTCTCGTACACAGCGCGCAGCAGGGCGGCCGACCTCTCGTACTCGCCAGCTTCCCGCAGGTCGCTGCCCAGCCGCACGGCGGAGACGAGGGTGTAGGGATGGGTGGGGCCGAGCACCAGCCGCCGCCGCTGGTGCACCTCCTCGTCCCAGCGACGGGCCGACCGGTAGTCACCGACCAGTCGGTACGAGACAGCGAGGTTGTTGGCGGCGCTCAACGTGCGGGGATGGTCCTCGCCGAACACCTGGAGCCAGGAGGCGTAGGTGGACCGGTCCCGTTCCAGGGCCTCGGCGTAGCGGCCGAGCGCCCGCAGGTCACCGCCGAGGCTGCCGGCGGTCATCAGACTGTGCGGGTGCAGCGGGCCCAGCAGCCGACGTTGCTCGGCCAGCACCGCCTCGTCCAGGTCCCGGGCCTCGTCGAACCGGCCCAGGCAGCGCCAGATGTTCGCCCGGTTGAAGCGCAGATGCAGCAGTTGGCGGCTGAGCGCCGATGCCTCGACCTCGTCGTGCGTGTCCCCGAGTCGGGCGCTCCAGGTGTCGTCCACCTCCTGGCTGAACACGTCGGCCTGGTCCAGACCGCCGCGCTGCCACAGATAACGGACCCGGTCGATCAGCAGCTGACACACCGACTCGTCCAGGCAGGTCATCGCTGCGGAGACCTCCAGGTGCGGCCAGAGCATGCGCAGCCGGGTCCAGGCGCTCGGGTCGTCCACGTCGCCACGGGGCCGGGACGCGGCCAGCACCAGGTGCACCTGGTGTCGGGCGGCGGTGATCTCGTCGTCGGTCATCCGGTCGCGGACCACCGCCTGCAACAGCCGGTGCACCTGGACCCGACCGCCCTGGACGTCGAGTTTGAGCAAGGCCAGGCGGTTGATCTGCTGCACCAGGGCACCGCGCACCAGCCGCTCGGAAACGGACGGGTCGAACGGCACGAGAGCAGCCGCCATCTCGTCGCTGTAGATGAGGTCGAGGGCGATCTCGGGAGCCATCACCGAGCAGAGCTGCAACAACCGGTACGCGGCGGGCGCCTGCTCGAGCAGCCGGTTCAGCGACAGGTCCCAGGTCGCCTCCACGGAGAGGGCGCTGGGGCCGTGTCGCTCGATCTGCCGCAGGTAGTCGGCGACCGACGTGCCGGTGTCGGCGAGCCAGGCCCCCGCCGCGGCCACCGCGATCGGCAGGTCGCCGAGCGCCTCGGCCACCCGGTCGGCCTCCTCTGCGCTGATCGTGGACACCCGCTGGGCGAGGTGCGCCACGCTCTCGGTGCGATCGAAGACGTCCACCTGAATCGGGTTCGCCCGGTCACCCCAGGCGCGGTTGCGGGAGGTCAGCAGCACGTGCCCGGGGCCCTGCGGCAGGAAGGGCTCGATCTGGTCGAGCTCTTCGGCGTTGTCCAGCACCACGAGCCACCGCTCGTACGGCTCGCCACGGCCGAGTACCTGGAGCACCGAGCGGACCGTGTCGGGCAGGGTGGGCCCGGTGAGGATGCCGAGACGAGCGGCGAGGTCGACGAGGGCGGTGTCGACGAACTGCGGCGGGTCCGCCACGATCCACCAGACCACGTCGTACGCGGCCTTGAACCGGTGCACGTATTCCAACGCCACCTGCGTCTTGCCGACGCCGCCCATGCCCTGCAGGGCGACCGGCAGCACCACCGCGCTACCCCCGCTCTGCAACTGCGCGCGCAGCAGCGTCAGGTCGACCTCCCGGCCGGTGAACCGGGCGTTCCGGTTCGGAGCATTGAAGATCAACGGCTCGGTGCCGGGATAGCGGGCACTTACACCCGCCGGGCCGTCCGCCGACGACGGCACCGGCCGGCCGACCAGCCGCAAAACCCGCTCCACGGCGGTCGCGGCGCTCACGTTGACCAGGTTGGTGCAGCTTTGCGATGGGAACTCGGCCAACGGGCGCAGGTCGGCGACGTACACGGCCAGGGCCGCGGAGCCGGTGCTCGTGGTCCGGTCGGGCATACCAGCGGACGGCGTCGCCACGTACGCCGGCGAGACCACCGTCAGTGTGCGCGGGGCCGGCGTGCCGGCGGACCCGACGGCCGTCCCGGGCTCTACCACTCGCAGCCCGGCCGAGCTGAGCACCCGCTCCAGCCACTCGGCCCAGATGGCGTCCTCCGGCGCGTACCGGAGCACGATCTGGTCGTCGATAGCCTCGGTGCGTCGGCGGAAACGGGCCTTACCCCGCTCCCGCACCGACTCGTCCATCACCGGCAGCGCGGTCACCGCGCCGTCGGTGAGGATCCCGGTCAACGTCTCGAACGCGGCCAGCAGCGACGTCGGTGAGCCCGGCGGGTCGCCGAACGTCGCGAGGATCTCCTCGTACGCGTAGAACGGTCGATACGGGACCTCCACCGCGGCCCAGTAACGCCGCCGCTCCGCTTCGGTCATGCCGGCCGGCAACCCGGCGAACCGGCGCATGGCCAGCAGACGGCCCGCCTCGGCCCGCTCCTGCTCGGCCTGGTCGACCCGCATCGGCACCGGCAGCACTCGGATGTCGCGCCGCCGATACCGGTCGCGGACCGAGTGCGCCACCCGGGCCGCGCCGTCGATGCCCTGGTCGCTGAGGGTGAAGCAGTCGACAAGGGTGTCCGGCAGGTGCAGGGAGCAGACGTCGGCGACGTCGCTCAACCCCGTCCGGCTGTCGATCAGGGCGAAGTCGTACTGGCGCTTCATGTCCGCCCGCACCGCCTCGAAGAACTGCGCGCCGCCCAGCCGGTTGTAGAAGTTGTCCCAGTCCATCCCGCTCACCGAGACGGCGTAGTCGCTGTTCTGCCGGCCGGCGGAGAGGAAGTCGAGACCACCGCCGTCGGGAAAGTTCCAGCGCAGCGAGAACGCGTGCCGTCCGACCCGCGCGTACTGCTCCATCCAGCGGTCCGGTCGGTCGTCGACCCGGGTGGTCTCCCACTCGTAGTCACGAATCATGTCGATCACACCGCTGGTGCCCTGGATCGCCTCGGCGTCGAGGAACGGATGGAAGAAGCGGTGCAGACCGGGTGACTCGAGGTCCCAGTCGGCGACGAGCACCCGCCGGCCGCTGGCGGCCAGGATCCAGGCCACGTTGGCCAGCGCCATCGTCCGACCCGTTCCCCCCTTGTACGAGTAGAAGGTGACGACCTGGCCTTTGCGATCGTTGTTCATCGATCCTCACCGAAGGGATGCGGTGGGGCCGGATCATCAGACCGCGACGCGGGGTCGGTCGGGACGGTCGGGACGGCGATGGGCAGGCCGTCACGCAAGCTCGGCACCGGCTCCGGCTGTGGTTCGAAGGGAACGACCGGGCCGTACCTGAGGAACTGCCGGCGTGCCTCGGTGACCAGCGCGGGCATCAGGTCGACGAACTCCGGCATGCTGCCCGCGCGCTTCACCTGGGGCAGACCGGCGTCGTGCAGCAACTCGGTCACCTCGGTGGCCCAGCGGGTGGCGTTCTGGCTGTCGTCGTCGTCGGTGACCACCAACGGCACGACCCACTGCCGCAGACCGTGCAGCATGCGGGCGAGCACCGCGGCCGCGGCCGGCACCGCCGCGATCCACGGGTCGACAAGCAGCACGGCCGGCCGCCGGTCGAGCAACGCGGAGGCCTGCGCGAAGTCCTCGGTACGGGCCGAGAGCCCGAGCCGCTCGGCGGTGCTGGCCGCGTACTCGGCGGCGGGTAGCTGCTGGCGCCCCCCGTACGGCCGCCAGAGCCGGCCGCTGGAGGCGTAGCCGGCGGGGTCGCGATCGGTCGGCAGTCGGTCCCGGGTCGGAGCCAGGACGGCCACCACGAAGTCCGGGTCGGTCGGCGCCGGGCGGACGACCTCGTCCAGGCCGGGCGCCCTGGACGGGCCGATCGGTCGTCGCTCGGCGGTGTGGACGATCCGGCTCGCCAGGCGGCTCAGCAGCAGCTCGTACTGCGCTCGGTACACGGACAGCATGCAGAACGCGCGCAGGCCGTCGGCAGCGTATGCCGGGACGTCCCGACCCAGGTCCAGGGCATCGTCCAACTCCGGATGGGCCTCCCACGGCGGGAACGGGATCCACAGCACCGGAGTGAGGTGGCCGGCGGTGACCTGGGCCGGCCCGGCGGCGGCCAACCGGGCGCGGAAGGACTCCCGCTCCCCCAGCGCCCACGGGCGACTGAAGTAGCCGGGTGAGTAGAGCGGGACGAAGACCTCGGCGTCAGCGAGCGCCTCGGCGAGGGCCGCCTTCCAGTCGGCGCCCAACGGGATCTGCTGGTCGAAGAAGCCGATCCGCATGCCGGCGACAGGTCGAGCCTGACGCCGCACCTCGTCGGTCAGGTCGGCGAAGAACTGGCCGACCCAGACGTCGGCACCGGCACGGGCGCCCGGCGGCGGGGCGGAGTGGGCGTAGCTCAGGAAGAAGTACGTCCCACGCGCTCCCGGTCGGCGCCGGTCCGGCGGCGGGCTCACTCCTGCTCCTCGGCGAATTTGTTGCGCAGCTCGTCCACGCTCTCCGGCACCCAGGGCTCGACCAGGTACGAGCGGTGGATGGCCACGATCCGCTGCGCGAGCCGCCAGACGACCGCCCGGTACACGTTCTCCCACCGCATGGTCAGCAAGCCATGGACCCCCTCCCGCTGGTGGTGCACCGCGATGTCGGGATCCGGCAACGCGGTCGCGGAGAAGCGCTGGACGTCGCGGAGCACCCGAGGCAGTACCACGCCGTTCGTCGGCAACCAGGCGACGGGCACGATCGCCGTCTCGTGGGGCGAGGCCGAGCTGCGCCGCGGGGTGATTCGTCGGCGGGAGAACGCGTCCCACTCGCGGCCACACGAGGCACTGCCGAGCAGCGCCCTGGACACCAGCGGAACGAAGACCTGGCAGGTGCCGGCGGCGTGGAGCAGCTCTGGGCTCCAGCGATCCCCGTCCTCGATGGAGGTGTCCAGGAAGCCGGCGTTCATCCCGGTCACCGGGCCAACCAGTTCGCTGACGTGGACGGAGAGGTCTTCGAAGAAGCGGGAGACGTACTCGGCGGGTTCGCCGGTCGCGCGGGCGACCAGCGCTCGTGAACAGCTGACGAAAAAGAGTGGGGCGGGTGCGCTGAAGGGTGCGTCCACAGTGCTCACCGTCGCCCCTCCGCCTTCCACCGCGGTCGGAACATCAGCGTAGTCCCCGCCTCACCGTTGAGCTGCCAACCGGTTCGTGGCGAACCAGGCAGTCGCGAAGTCGACAGTGGATCGTGCTGGCAGCAGGCGGGCCTCGGCCCGCCCCACCCGACCGTGGCGCACCAACGGCGTTCCGTCGAGCGCGGCACCAACCGCCGGGAAGTCCTGGTCGTCCAGGTCGGGAGCCCGGAAGTCGAGTCGAACCCGCCGCCCGTCGACACGCCGGAAGCAGTGGTAGTCACGCTCGGGCGGCGGCACCGGCAGGCGGTACTCCGCCAGGTGCAGTGTGCTGCACGCCTCGTAGCCGAGGCCGAGCAGCAGGATCTGCCCGTCCGCCGCGTAGAGCTCACCGATCGGTGAGCGCTCCCCGAGGTGGCAGGTGAGGTCGTGGCCGTCGGTGAGCTGCCGGGCCTGAGGGCCGAGCGCGGCGAACGAGGTCTGCGGATGGTCGCTGCGCACGGCACCGGGGGCACACCGGACGTACTCGGCGAGCGCCCCCATCCGCTGCGACGGCGTGGTCCGGCGGTCCCAGCCCGGCAGCGCCGCTTCGTACCGCTGGCGCTGCGCCGGGCCCATGCCGGCGACGGCCGCCAGGTGGGCCCGGGAGGTGGTCGAGTTGCCGTCGGTCTGGGTGGGCACCAGCAGCGTGCCGGCCGGGCCGAGGACGTCGCGCAGCGCGCCGGCGAGGGTCGCCGGGCCGTGCTCCAGCGGACCCACCCGTCGCAGAGCGCAGTGCACCAGCAGGCAGGTCCCTGGGTCGACGCCCAACGTCCGCAGGTCGTCGGCGAGGCGACGGCGCCCCAGTGTGGACGGCAGGCGCTCAGCCGGCCCCGACACGGGTCTCCTCCAAGGCGTGGCGCAGCCGGCCCACGAACCGCTCACCCGCCGCGGTGAGCGACCGGCTGGCCAGCAGCGCGTCCGCACCGTCGCGGGTCCACGCCAGGAAGTGGGCGGCGTGCGCCCACGCGTCGCCGCCGTCGGTGACCGCCCGGGACTGCCAGACCTGGGTGACCGCGAGGTGGGCGTAGACGCCCTGGAGGACGCCCTCCGGTGGCCTCGGGTCGGGGCGCCAGGGCACCCGGATCCGGGCATCCCGGCCGGGTTCGACCAGGTCGTACAGGTCGAGCACCGCACCCAGCTTCGCGTGCTGCCACTCGTGCACGAGCAGCACCGCCATCGTCTCCGGGTCGGGGTGGGGTGTGACGGCGACCGCGCCGAACGCGTGCCGGGCGGTGGCGCTGCGCAGGGGTCGCGCCGGGTCGGGCGCCAGGGGCACGACGGCACGCAGGCCGCCGTCGAGCGCCGCCGCGTGCGCCGGCACGTCCCGGTGCACGACCCGCCAGGCCTGCGCCAGGGTACGCCCCAACGCCCGCGCCGCCGGAGCGTCCAGGCGGGACTGGACCGGTTGGCCGTAGCAGTCGCGGTACGGATCACCGTCCTCGATGAGCAGCCGGCCACCGGGCACCGACACGCCGCGCGTCGGTTGCCAGCCGGGCGACGGTGGTGCCGTCGGATCGAGCAGCACCATCTGCTCGACCGACCCACTGCGGATCCGGAACTCGCCAGGCCGTGTGGTCACCTCGGCGCTCCCACTGAGGCCGGGCAGCACCAGGCTGCCGAGCGTGGGCACCGTGACCGTGTCGCCCCACACCGGGACCCGCACCGCAGCAGCGACGCCTGCCCGCAGGGCCGCTGCGAGAGCGAAGGCCGGCAGAGGGTCGCTCGGCGCGCTGGGGCCGGTCAGGGCCGATGTGTCGAGGCGATGCACCAGCGCGGGCCGGGCGAAGGGGTGCGCCAGGACCGCCCGTACCGCCTCCGGCGCCGCCTGGTCGAGGTGAACGAGCAACTCCCAGGCGGCGATGGCGCCGGACCGGCCGCGGCAGGCCGCCAGCAGCGCCCGGGTGAGTGAGAGTTGGGTGGCGGCGAGCAGCCCGAGCGTCTCCGCCGACCCGTACCCGCTGGCCAGGTCGTCGAGCACCCCGTCAACGGGCGAAGTGGTGGACTCTGCGCGCGACGGCGGTGAGTCGGCCTGCCGCTGCTGCGGCACGGGTGCGGTGGGCGGCGGGTGGGCGTCCACGGTGTGGATCAGGCGCAGCAGGTCGGCGCAGTACACCGAGGGGTTGTCGAAACCGGAGCCGGTCCGCCACCGGTGCGCGTACAGGCCGCCGCCGCACCGGTCGACCACCGGGCAGGCCCGGCAGGTCGCGCAGAGCCCGGCCACGCCGTCCTGCCGGACGGCTACCCCGGGGTGCCGCGTGACCTCGTCCACCGAGTGGTCGAACACGTCGAACCCGGTGCCGGCCGCGCCGTGGTACGCGGTCTTCAGTGAGTCGACCTGCTCCCAGGTCCCGTCCGCCTCGACGACCAACACGTCGGCTGGTGCGAGGCCGAACGCCTCGGTGCCGCCGCCACCCGGGCGCAGCGCCTCGAACATCCGGATCGACATCGGCCGACCGTCGTCCACCCACCGGCGGTGGATCCGCCCCAGCCAGTCCGCGTACGGGGTCGGCTCCGGGCCGGGCCGCTGCGGCGGATGGTCCCACGTGGCGTGGGGAAGCAACAGGTCGACCCGAGGTGGGCTCTCGGCCAGCAGCGCCTCGTACACCCGGTCGGGATCGTTGCGGACGTCGATCGTGCAGAGGATGCCGGCGTAGCTGGCGCGGTGCTCCGGTCGACGGAGCAGGGCCAACGCCCGGCGGACCTGCTCGTGGCTGCTTCCGCCGTGGGCGAAGACCCGATGGCGGTCGTTGGCGGCCCGGTCGCCGTCGAGGGACACGCCGACCCGCACCTCGTACTCGACGAACAGCCGGCACAGCTCCTCGTCGAGCAGCACGCCGTTGGTCTGCATGCGCAGGTCGAGTCGCGTCCAGGGGGTGATCGCCGCGCGCAGTTCGGCCAGCACCTCCCGTAGTCCCGCGGCCCCCAGCAGCAACGGCTCACCGCCGTGCAGCACCACGTGCGCGACCGGCAACGCGTGCTCGCGGGCGTGCTCGGCGATCCGCCGCGCGACGGCCCGAACCGTGGCCAGCGGCATCCGCACCGGGCGACCACGCCAGGTCTGGTCGGCGTGCTGGTAGACATAGCAGTGGTCGCAGCTCAGGTCACACCGGCTGTGCACCTTCAGCACGAACTGGCTGATCCGCCGGCAGGGGCCGCCCACCCCTAGTGGGTCGCACCGGCAGACCATCGGTCAGATGGACGAGTTGAAGGCGGCGACGGCCACGGTGCCCGACGGCGCGGAGTCGTCGGCGACGACCCGCCTGCGCACCGCCTCGATCAGATCGGCGTGCTCGACGGCGATCCGATCCAGGGGGGTGTGCAGGCTACGGGTGAGATCGTCCAGGTCGGGACGGGACGGGCGGGTGGGGGCATGGTCCACAATGAGTCTCCGGGGGCCCGGGGCGCTGGAAGCGCGAGCGGCGGATGTGGCTCGAACAGCTCTGGTCCGTGATCAGGATAGACAAATATCGACCCAGTGTCACCGTCGGTACCATCGCCCGTACGGCGAGTGGCAGCCCTCGGGACGCGGAGGAGGAACTCACATGTGCCGGAGCATCAAGACGCTGCGTGAGCCGTTCACCCCGCAGGTGACCGACGCGGACGTCGAGGCGGCAGCGTTGCAGTACGTCCGGAAGATCTCGGGCTTCCGGGCGCCCGCCGCGCACAACGCCGCCGCGTTCGACGCCGCGGTGGCCACCGTGGCCGAGGCGACGCGCGTCCTGCTCGACCAACTGGTGGTGCGGGGCACCACCGACCGGTCGGCCACCACCGCCGGCTGATCGCCGCTGACCGGCACGGCACCCGGCCGGGCCTGACCCCTGGACGAGGTCAGGCCGCGGCGAGCACTGGTGCGACAGTGTCGGGTGCCCAGCGCGAGCGGTGACACTGCGACCAGCCGCGACAACCCGGGTCACCCAGCGAGCAGAGCCGCAGCCTGCTGAGCACCTCGCCGTCCTCGGTGTCCCGCACGTCGAAGTGCACCGGACGGACCGTGCCGTCCGGAGCGACGAGCAGGTGCCGGCCCGCGTCGAGCGTGTCGTCGCGCAACAGGCAGTTGCGGCCCAGCAATCGGGCCAGTGCGGCGATGCTCGCGTGCTCGGAGAGCTGCTCGGGCACCCCGTAGCAGTCCACCACCGTCGCGAATTCGCCCGGCGCCTGCCAGACGTCACACACCACCGCGTACGCCGGCAGCCGCGCCGGGTCGGCCACCGCCAGCGGCATCACCACCCGACCAAGCGCCTCCGCCAACGCCGGGTAGACCTCCACGGGTTGAGCCCCGTCGATTCTCCAGTTCCACAGCTCGGTCATTCCGCCTCCTCGCTGCGTTCGTCCCCACCGGCCTCCGGATCGGGCCTTACCCACGATGGTGGGGGGCATTTGACCCCAGCCGGGGGCAAGTTACCGGTCTGTGACCATTCCGGGCAAAATTTCCCTGAGCGGCATTGCTCGGAGTAGCGGGAAGGTGACAGTTTATCGGGTATGGTGCGCCATCCGCACCACCGCCACCGCGTGTCCCGCAGCGGGTCGACCGCGTGTCCGGCGGGTCGACCGCCCCGGTCAGCGCAGGACGACCAGGTGGTCCCCGCGGGGCAGCAGCTCGCCCACCACCGGAGCGCCGGGCACCTCGCCGGCGACCAGCAGGCCGCCGGAGGTCTGCGCGTCGGCCAGCAGCAGCCGCTCCGCCTCGTCCGCCGCGCCGAAGTCGGTCCACCGGGTCACCCACTCCAGGTTGCGCCGGCTGCCGCCGCTGACGAACCCGTCGCGCAGTGCCTCCCGCGCGCCGGCCAGGTAGGGCACTCGGGCGGTGTCGATGGCCACCGTGACCTGGCTGGCCCGGGCCAGCTTCGAGGCGTGCCCGAGCAGCCCGAACCCGGTCACGTCGGTGCCGCACCGGATGCCGGCGGCGACCGCCGCACGGGCGGCCTCCCGGTTGAGCACGCTCATCGTGGCCACCGCCTCCGGGAAGCTCTCCCCCGTCGCCTTGTGCCGGGTGTTCAGCACACCCACCCCGAGCGGCTTGGTCAGCGACAACGGCACCCCGGCCCGGCCGGCGTCGAGAGTGATCAGCTCCTCCGGGCGAACCGTGCCGGTGACCGCGAGACCGTACTTCGGGCCGTCGTCGTCCACGCTGTGCCCGCCGGCCAGGTGACAGCCCGCCTCCCGCGCCACGTCCTGGCCGCCGCGCAGCACCTCACGAGCCAACTCCAGCGGCAGCACGTCGCGCGGCCAGCAGAGCAGGTTGAGCGCCACCAGCGGGGTGCCGCCCATCGCGTACACGTCGGAGAGCGCGTTGGCCGCAGCGATCCGACCCCAGTCGTACGCGTCGTCGACGACCGGGGTGAAGAAGTCGGCGGTGCTGACCACGCCGGTCCGCTCGTCCAGGCGCACCACCGCCGCGTCGTCGCCGTGGTCCAACCCGACCAGCAACTCGGCGGTGCCGGTTGCCGGGCCGAGACCGGCCACCATGATCTCCAGCTCGCCCGGCGGGATCTTGCAGGCGCAGCCACCGCCGCGGGCGTACTCGGTCAACCGTACGGGTTCGGTCATCCACCCATGATCGCGACAAGGCGCCACGATCGCCACCGCGACCACCCATCCGGTGACCAAAATCGGACGCCTGAGAACGATCGTGACCGGTGTTACCGCTCCGTGACCCGCTGGGTTGCGTTCTGCCACATCAGGCCGCCTACAGTGGCCGCACCGGGGGTCAACCGACCCCGATCCGGGAGACGACAGGGGACGGTGGACGACGTGACGACGGGCGAACCGCTCATCGTGCTGGACGCGGTCAACAAGTGGTTCGGGCCGCTGCACGTGCTGGACGACGTCTCACTGTCGGTGGGTCGGGGCGAGGTGGTCGTGGTGATCGGCCCGTCCGGCTCCGGCAAGTCGACGCTGTGCCGCACGATCAACCGACTGGAACCGATCAACTCGGGCACCATCACCTTCGACGGTCAGCCGCTGCCGGCCGAGGGCAAGCCCCTCGCGAAGCTGCGCAGCGAGGTGGGCATGGTCTTCCAGTCGTTCAACCTCTTCGCGCACAAGACCATCCTGGAGAACGTCACCCTCGGCCCGATCAAGGTCCGCAAGGAGAAGCCCTCCGCCGCCCGCGAGCGCGGCCTGGCCCTGCTCGACCGGGTCGGCATCGCCAACCAGGCGGATAAGTTCCCGGCCCAGCTCTCCGGCGGTCAGCAGCAGCGGGTGGCCATCGCCCGGGCGCTGGCCATGCAGCCCAAGGCGATGCTCTTCGACGAGCCGACCAGCGCCCTGGACCCGGAGATGGTCGGTGAGGTCCTCGACGTGATGACCTCGCTGGCCAGCGACGGCATGACGATGGTCGTGGTGACCCACGAGATGGGCTTCGCCCGGCACGCGGCGAACCGGGTCATCTTCATGGCTGACGGGCAACTGGTCGAGGACGCCCCACCGGCGGAGTTCTTCGCGAACCCGCGCAGCGAGCGGGCCCGAGACTTCCTCTCCAAGATCCTCACGCACTAGGCGTCCGTAGTGGAGCGCGCCGTACTCGGTGGGCTCCGTTGAAGAAGGAGAAGAGTATGCGTATCAAGCGCGTTGCGGCAGTCGCCGCGGTCGCCGCTCTGGCGCTCGGCCTCACCGCCTGTGGTGGCGACGACGGCGGGGAGGGCACCGGCGCGGGCAGCAAGTCCTTCGCCGCCGGCACCACCATGGAGAAGCTGAACAAGGCCCAGAAGATCAAGATCGGCACCAAGTTCGACCAGCCGGGCTTCGGCCTGAAGGGCCTCTCGGGCAAGCCGGAGGGCTTCGACGTCGAGATCGCCAAGATCATCGTCAAGGAGCTCGGCATCCCCGAGGACAAGATCGAGTGGGTCGAGGCCCCCTCCAAGGTCCGCGAGGACGTGATCGTCAACGGCACCGTCGACCTGGTCGCCGCGACCTACACGATCAACGACAAGCGCAAGGAGCGGATCGCCTTCGCAGGCCCGTACTACGAGGCCGGCCAGAACATCATGGTCAAGAAGGACGACACCAGCATCACCGGTCCGGACTCCTTCAAGGACGGCACCAAGAAGGTCTGCTCGGTCACCGGCTCCACGCCGTTCGAGGAGATCAAGAAGTACGTCAAGGACGTCGGCACCCAGCTGGTGCCCTTCGACACGTACGACAAGTGCCGCGACGCCCTCAAGAGCGGCCAGGTCGACGCCGTCACCACTGACAACGTGATCCTGCTCGGCTACATCGCCAAGGACGAGGCGTCGTTCAAGCTGGCCGGCAGCAACTTCACCAAGGAGCCGTACGGCATCGGGGTGAAGAAGGAGGACGCGGACTTCCGGAGCTTCATCAACGACACGCTGGACAAGGCGGTCGGCGACGGCAGCTGGAAGAAGGCCTGGGACGACACCGCCGGCAAGTTCGGCGCGGAACTGGGCTCGGCACCGACCGTCAACCGCTACTGATCTGATCCTTCGATCTGGAGGGTGGGGAGGAACACCGACCCGTGAACGTGCTCATCGACAAGTTCGACGTCTTTGCGGGTGGTTTCTGGCTCACCCTCCAGATCTGCATCCTCGCCGCGATCGGTGCCCTCGTCCTGGGCGCCATCGTGGCGGTGCTGCGCATCTCACCGGTGCCGCCGCTGCGCGCGCTCGGCACCGGCTACGTGAACGTCTTCCGCAACATGCCGCTGACCGTGGTGATGTTCTTCGCCGCGTTCGGCCTGCCGGCGCTCGGCTCCAACGCGGACTTCCTCCGCATCCCGGTGCTCGACTCGCTGTTCACCCGGCTCGGCACCGACCTTCCGTATTTTCGCTTCGCCCTGATCGCCCTGGTGCTCTACACCGCGGCGTTCGTCTGCGAGGCGTTACGGTCCGGGGTCAACGCGGTGCCCGCCGGCCAGGCGGAGGCGGCGCGGTCACTGGGCCTGACCTTCGGGCAGAACCTGCGCTACGTGGTGCTGCCGCAGTCCTGGAAGGCCTCGATCGTCCCGCTCGGTTCCGTGATCATCGCGATGATCAAGAATTCGGCGCTCGCCGGCTTCTTCGGGGTCGCTGGTGACCTGTCCGCCACGGCCGATCAGCTCACCGGAGCCGAGGGCTACGCCTTCGTCCCGGTCGCCATCGGCATCTCGATCGGCTACCTGATCATGACCGTGCCGCTCGGCGCTCTGCTGGACCGGATCGAGAAGCGACAGGCGGTGGCCCGATGAGTCAGCAGACCAGCGTCCTCTACGACGTCCCCGGCCCCCGGCAACGGCGGATCACCCTGATCAGCAGCATCGTCGCCGGCGTGGTCCTGCTCGTCGGGGCGTACCTCCTGATCTACCGGCCCCTGGACGAGAACGGCCAGCTCTCGATGGAGCTGTGGGGCCCGCTGATCGACCCCTCCAACGAGAACTTCTCCCAGGTGTGGGAGCGGATCGGCCTCGGTTTCAAGAACACCCTGCTCGCGGCGGCCCTGGCCATCGTGGCGTCACTGGTGGTCGGCACGCTGCTCGCCGTGCTGCGGATCCAGCTCAAGAGTCTGATCCGACGGCGCTTCACCGACGTGGCGACGCCGATGGCGTACCTGCTGCGCGGGCTGAGCAGGGTGCTGTCGGCGGTCACCCGGGTCTGCGTCGAGGTGTTCCGCGGCCTGCCCGTCGTGCTCACCATCTTCTTCGTGGCCCGCGGTTTCCCCGAGTTCGGCCTCTATCTCGACAACTTCTGGTACCTGGTCATCGGCCTCACCATCTACAACTCGGTGGTGATCGGCGAGATCCTCCGCTCCGGCATGGAGGGGCTGCCCGGCGGTCAGGCGGAAGCCGCCGCCGCCATCGGGCTCGCCCCGGGACAGACCACCCGGATGATCCTGCTGCCGCAGGCCTTCCGGGTCATGCTGCCGGCGCTGATCAGCCAGCTCGTCGTCGTGCTCAAGGACACCTCGCTGGGATTCATCATCAGCTACGAGGAGACCCTGAACATCGGCAAGCAGCTCATCGGCGTGCTGAGCAACCCGATCCAGGTCTACGTCGTGATCGCCGTGCTCTTCATCGTGGTGAACTACTCGCTGTCGAAGCTCGCCCAGTACGTCCAAACGCGGCTCGCCCGGGGCCGCAAGACCGCCGGCACCCCGGCACAGAACCCGCCCCCTGCGGCCCTGATGTCCCAGGCCGAGGGCGGTGGAGGCGGCATCGGAGGCGGCGGCGTCTGAGCCACCCACACCGACCAGAAGCCCGAAGGCCGCCCCGAGCAGTTCGGGGCGGCCTTCGATCATCTGCCAGTGCTTGTTCGGCGAGCGCCGCCGGCCTACTCAGCGGGCGATCTCGGTGACCCGGGACTCGCGGACCACCGTGACCCGGATCTGACCCGGGTAGGTCAGCTCCTCCTCGATCTGCTTGGCCACGTCGCGGGCCAGCACCGCCGCCCCGATGTCGTCCACGTCGTCCGGCTTGACCATCACCCGGATCTCACGACCGGCCTGCATGGCGAAGACCTTGTCCACGCCGAGCTTGCCGGCCGCGATCTCCTCGATCCGCTCCAGCCGCTTGACGTACGCCTCCAGGCTTTCCCGGCGCGCGCCCGGCCGACCACCGGAACAGGCGTCGGACGCCTGGGTGAGCACGGCCTCGATGGTCTGCGGCGGCACCTCGTTGTGGTGCGCCTCGATGGCGTGCACCACGTCCTCGTGCTCGCCGTACTTGCGGGCCAGGTCCGCGCCGATGATGGCGTGGCTGCCCTCCACCTCGTGGGTGAGCGCCTTGCCGATGTCGTGCAGGAACGCCGACCGTTTGATGATCGGCACGTCCAACCGCAGCTCGGCGGCCATGATGCCGGCGATGTGGGCGGTCTCGACCAGGTGCTTGAGCACGTTCTGCCCGTACGAGGTGCGGTAGCGCAGCCGACCGAGCAGGGTCACCAGCTCCGGGTGGATCTCGGTGATGCCGACTTCGACGAGGGCGTCCTCGGCGGCCCGGAGACAGAGCTGCTCCACCTCCTGCCGGGCCAGGTCGTAGACCTCCTCGATCCGGTGCGGGTGGATGCGTCCGTCCAGGACCAGCTTCTCCAGGGTCACCCGACCCACCTCGCGACGTACCGGGTCGAAGCAGGAGAGCAGCACCGCCTCGGGGGTGTCGTCGATGATCAGGTTGACGCCGGTCACCGACTCGAAGGCGCGGATGTTGCGCCCTTCCCGGCCGATGATCCGCCCCTTCATCTCGTCACCGGGGAGGTGCAGGACGCTGACCACGCTCTCCGCGGTCTGCTCGCTGGCGACCCGCTGGATCGCGTCCACCACGATGTGTCGGGCGCGCTGCTCGGCCGTGTTGCGCGCGTCGGACTCGATGTCCCGCACGAGCAGCGCCGCTTCCCGCTTGGCAGACGTCTCGATGGCGTCGACCAGTTCCAGTCGCGCCGAGTCGGCGGTGAGACCGGCGACCCGCTCCAGCTCCCGGCGGCGTAGCTCCTCCGACTCGGTCAGCTCGGCCTCGCGCTGGGCGAGCGCGGCCTCCCGGGCGGCGAGGGCGGCCTTCGCGGCGGTGAGCTGCCGTTCCCGCTCGGCGAACCGCTCCACCTCCTCGGTGTGCATCCGTTCCCGCTCGTCCATCCGAGCGGCCCGACGTTCCACCTCGGCGGCCTGCTCCCGGGTGGTGGCGGCGAGCACGGCGACCTCCCGTTCGCCGCTGCGCCGGGCTGCCGTCCGCAACTGTTCGGCGTCCGTCTCGGCCTGCTTGTGGGCGCGCTCCAGAACGGTGTCCGCCTCAGCCCGGGCGTCGTCGAGGACCCGCCGTGCCTCGGCACGGGCCGCCTTCGCCTCGGCCTTCGCCGCCGCCGCCTCGGTACGGGCCGCCGCCGCCGCCGACTTCGCCACGTCGATCGTGCTGTTCGCCTCGTCGGCCGCGGTGCGCAGGGCGGCCAGCGACTGCTCCTGGCGGTCCTTCTCGGCGATGAAGGCGGGATCCTCCGGCGCCGGCGCGGCGCCCATCCGGCGCAGTGTCCGGATGCCGACCAGCACGGCCCCGATCACCACCACCGCGAGGACGAGGACGGCCGCGAGGAGCACGACGTCGAACGCGTTCATGCCGGGACCCCGTCGGGTCTACCGCTGAACCTGTGCCGCCGCCCCGCCATGGCCGCCTCCCCTAACGTCGAGACCGCAGCGACTGTGCCGGGGGCACACTCCTGCGGCTGTGGACGCCCGACCGGAGCGGCTGGCCGTGGGTAGCTTTCTCCGCCGGCGGTGCCCAGGGGGCAGCGTCGGCGACCGGGTGCAGTTGTCGCAGCGTTCCGGACCGGCCTGTCCGGAACTGCCGCCAAAGGCCGCGGAGTCGGCCAAAGTGATGCTGTCTTGTTACGCGATCTATGTTGTGCGCTTAGCCTGCGCTGGTCGGGCAATGTGAGCCTGTATGGCGAGGCTAGGTCTCCAGGGGTGTTCTGGTCAAGGACTCATGATCAAACCCCCCGAACGGAGAGAAGTTGAACCGTCACCACGAGCTGATATTTCGCCGGACAGGAGGGGACAAACTCCGCGAGGCGTGCGCGGGCCTTGACGTGTTGGGCCTGCTCAGCGCCGTCCAGCCGGCTGTCGGACGCGGCCGACGACAAGCGAGGTGTGACGGAACCGTCTCACCAGACGTCAGCCGGCTCCGACCGCCACCGCCGCGACGACCAGTGCCGCGTTGCCCCCGGCGGGTGAGCCGTCCGGCAGGCACAGGGTGTCCTCGAGCCCGATTCGGGTGTCCAGACCCCGGCGCACCGCCTCGGCGAGGACCGGCCAGGTCGCCGGACCCTCGCCGTGCAGCAGCACCGACGGCGCGCCCGCCGGCAGCGCGGCGAGAATCCGGGAGGCGTCGGCCAACGCGACAGCCACGTCCTCGGCCATGCACTCGACCAGAACCCGTCCGGCCGGCACCCGCCACCGCCGGTACGCCGCGAGCGCGTCGAGCGTCCACAGCCCTGCCTCGACGAGCACACCACGCTCGTGCAGGGCGGCCGCGACCACCTCGGCACCGGGCTCGTGCGCGTTGACCGAGGCGAAGTCGGGCAGCACCGGCCAGGCCCGGACGGCGGCCACGCGGGCAGCCGGATCCGGCGAGATCCAGGCGCCGGTGCTCACCCCGACCGGCAGCCCCGGCCGAGCGGCACGGATCGCGGTCAGCGCGTCGGCGACCACCGCCGGCCTCAGCGACTCGGCACCGGCCTCGTCCCGGGGATGGACATGGACGGCCGCCACGCCGAGCGCCGCGCAGCGGGCCGCGTCGGCGGCCAGCTCCGCCGCCGTCAGCGGCACGGCCGGATGGGCCTCCCGGCCGTGCCCGCCGTTCAGACATGCCTTCAACATCGGGCCCGCACCTCCATCGGGAGTCGCAGCGGACCGCTCACTCGACCAGACGGTTGTCGCGCTCGAGCTCACCCTCGGCGTCGGCGAGCGCGTCAGCGTCGATCTGCTCGGCGAACTCGGCCGCCTCGGCGCTCTGCGCGGCGAGCGCGTCCTTCACCGCCCGGATGGCCACGCCGGGCGGATAGCCCTTGCGGGCCAGCATGCCGACCAGCCGCCGGAACACCGCGTCCGGCTCGCCTCGGGCGGTGCGCAGCTTGCGCTCCACCAGGCTACGGGCGGTGTCCGCCTCGGTCTCCTCGTCCAGCTCACCGAGCGCCTCGGTGGCCACCTCGCCATCCACGCCCTTGCGGCGCAGCTCGTTGGCGAGTGCCCGGCGAGCGAGGCCACGCCCGGTGTGCCGGCTGGACACCCAGGCCCGGGCGAACGCGGCGTCGTCGATGATGCCGACCTCGTCGTACCGGTCGAGCACCTCGGCCGAGACCTCCTCGGAGATGCCCCGCTTCGCCAACGCCCCGGCCAGCTCGGCCCGGGTGCGGGGCCGGACGGCAAGCTGGCGCAGACAGATCTCGCGGGCCACCTCGGACTCGTCGCGGGGTGGGGGCGCCGGCTCGTCCGCCGGCGATTCGGCCCGGCGGCCCCGACGGGGACGCGGTGGGTCAGCGGCGTCGCCCGTACGAGGCGGACTGGCATCCCAGCCCCGCCCCGTACGAGCGCGTCGTCCTGCCATCGGTCAGCGACCGGTCAGAAGTCGACCGGCGGCAGCTCCGGGCCACCGGCGGCGTCACCCGCGCCGACCCCGACGCCGAGCTTCTCCAGGATCTTCTTCTCGATCTCGGCGGCCACGTCCGGGTTCTCCTTCAGGAACTCCCGGGCCTTCTCCTTGCCCTGGCCGAGCTGGTCGCCGTCGTACGTGTACCACGCTCCGGACTTGCGGATGATCGCCTGCTCCACGCCGACGTCGATCAGCGAGCCCTCACGCGAGATGCCCTTGCCGTACATGATGTCGAACTCGGCCTGCTTGAACGGCGCGGCGACCTTGTTCTTCACGACCTTGACCCGGGTGCGGTTACCGACCACGTCGGTGCCGTCCTTGAGGCTCTCGATGCGTCGCACGTCGAGCCGGACCGAGGCGTAGAACTTCAGCGCCCGACCACCGGTGGTGGTCTCCGGGCTGCCGAACATGACACCGATCTTTTCCCGCAGCTGGTTGATGAAGATCGCCGTGGTGCCGGTGTTGCTAAGCACACCGGTGATCTTCCGGAGCGCCTGGCTCATCAGCCGGGCCTGGAGGCCCACGTGGCTGTCGCCCATCTCGCCCTCGATCTCGGCGCGCGGCACCAGGGCCGCCACCGAGTCGATCACGATGATGTCCAGAGCGCCGGAGCGGATCAGCATGTCCGCGATCTCCAGCGCCTGCTCGCCGGTGTCCGGCTGGGAAACCAGCATCGCGTCGGTGTCGACGCCGAGGGCCTTCGCGTACTCCGGGTCGAGCGCGTGCTCGGCGTCGATGAAGGCGGCGATGCCGCCGTTGCGCTGGGCGTTGGCCACCGAGTGCAGTGCCACAGTGGTCTTACCGCTGGACTCGGGACCGTAGATCTCGACCACCCGGCCACGGGGCAGGCCGCCGATGCCGAGGGCCACATCGAGCGCGATGGAGCCGGTCGGAATGATCGCGGTCTGGACGACCGGCCGGTCGCCCAGCCGCATCACCGAGCCCTTGCCGAACTGCTTGTCAATCTGAGCGAGAGCAAGGTCGAGTGCCTTCTCCCGGTCAGGCCCTGCTGCCATGGTTGCCACCCCTGCCTTCGCCGGCGTCTTTGCTGAGCTTCGCGTCACGCGGACACGCTAGGCGCTAGGTCCGACAGAAAACCAGCCGACGGGCCGCGAGCTGTGGACGAGCACCCCGCTGTGGACAATAGCCGAACAGGTGTACGACTCGACAAGTGACACGCGGAACCGGCAAAAAGGCTGCTCAGCGTAGTCGCGCGGGCACTCGGTCGGGGTACGCGGCACAAACCGCCCGCCACACCACGTGCGTCTGCTCCCCCGATGCCAGGGCCTGCTCGATGGTCCGCCCGCCGAGCTGGGACAGCACCTGATCGCGGGCGAGGCTGGCCGCGTAGCCGGGCCCGAACGCCTCGTCCAGCCGCGTCCAGAAGTCGGTCAGCCGCACAGTGATCAGCCCTCCTCGTCCGGTGCCCCGGTCGGCACCGGGCGCAACGCTAGCGCCACCAGGGGCGCCACCGCGACCGCCGCGAGCAGGGTGAGCACGGGATAACCGGCGAACTGCATGACAAACCCGCTGAGCACGGCGGCCCCGGCCCCGGCCAACCCCATGATCAGGTCGGACAGCCCCTGGACGCTCGGCCGCACCGCCGCCGCCACCGACTCGGACAGCAGGGTCGAGCCGGCCACCATCGTTCCCGACCAGCCCAACCCGAGCAGAACCAGACCGACCGAGAGCCGAGGCGTGTGGTGCCCGGCGGTGCCGGCCACCGCGCAGGCCGCCAGCAGCAGCACGACCCCACCGAGGATCACCGCCCGTCGACCGAGCCGGTCGGTGAGCCAACCCACCACCGGGGAGAACGCGTACATGCCGGCGATGTGCAGGCTCAGCACGATCCCGACCAGCCGCAACACGTCGGCGTCGGCATGCGACTCACCGAGCCGGACCGGAGTCATCGCCATCACCGCCACCATCACCAGGTGACCCACCGCCACGGCGGCGATGCCGAGTCGGGCGGCGGGCTGTCCGCGTACCACCGACCAGGCCGCACGCATCCCGGCGCCGCGCGGCACGCGCGCCTTGACCGGCGCGGCGGCCGGCATCGCGCCGCCACCCGCCGCCGGCGCCTCGGCCGCCACAGCGGTCGCCGTCGCGTCGGCGGCCGGTGGCAGGTCGGTGGTCGGTGCGTCGGCCGCCGCGAGCCGCCGCGCCGTGAGCAGCGGGTCGGGCCGGAGCAACCCGAGGAGTACGACGGCAGCCAGCACGAAAGCGGCCGCGCTGAACGCGAACGGGCCGGCCAACGGGGGCAACCCCCACCCGGTGGTGACGCGATCGGCCAGCGCGGCGAAGTTCGGCGCGGCCACCGCACCGATGGTGGTGGCCCAGACGATCAGGGAGAGCTGCCGCCCCCGGCGGACCGGCTCGGCGAGGTCCACGGCCGTGTAGCGGGCCTGGAGGTTCGCCGCGGTGCCCCCGCCGAAGAGCAGCATGCCGAGGAAGAGCAGCGGCACCCAGCGGGTGGCAGCGGCCAGCACCACCAGCAGGCCGCCGACGGCACCGACCGAGTACGCCAGCACCAGGCCCGGCCGGCGGCCGTGCCGCGCCATGATCCGGGTGACCGGGACGGCGAGCAGCGCGGCACCGACCACCCCGGCGCTCTGCGCGACACCGGCCACCGCCGTCCCGGCGATCCGTGCCGCGAGCAGCGCGCCCACGGCGATGCCGATGGTCACGCCGATCCCGCCGATGATCTGGGTGGTGAAGAGCAGCCGCAGGGTACGGCGCTGGATGGACGCCACGTCGGGTCGGGCGACGGTACGCGGCGCGGTCAGGTCGGTCGCCATCGACGCTCCTGTCGGAAGGGGTGGCTCATCTTCGCGCACCCACATCTACCAGCGGCAGTGGATGTCGCCGCAACGGGGTCGCGACCGGCGCGCCCCCACGCCTATGGTGCCCGGGTGAGCGATGCCGGGATGGTGGTGGTCGAGCGGTTCAACGCGGCGTGGCACCGGGGCGACCTGGCCGCGGTGTCGGCCTGCCTCGCCGGGGACGTGAGCTACAGCCCGAGCGCCTGGGACGGGCCGGCGGTCACCCTGCGCGGCCGGGATGCCGTGTGCCGCGCCTTCGCCGACCAGCTCGGCCCCGGGCCGGCCCTCGAAGCGGTCCGCTCGGCCGGCGATCGGGTCTGGTGCGAGTGGAGCTGGCCGCCGGCGGAGGACGGGACCGTGCTCCGCGGAGTCGATCTCTATCTGGTGCGCGGTGGCCTGATCGCCGCCAAGGACGTGTTCAGCAAGATCACGGCGGGCGGCTGAGCCGCTCTACCCGCACGATCCTGGTGTCTCCGGTGGGTTGGGCGCGGCCAGCAGGGATGCCAGCCGACGGATCCGGGTCAGGGTACGTACGGCGACGGCCACACTGACGGCGGCGACCACACCGAAGATCACCGCGAAGCCCTCGTTGTCGGCGGCGAGCAGAGCGAGCAGGACCAGCCCGAGGCAGATGCCCAGGATGGCCAGCAGCGCCGCCCAGGTGGCCCGCCGCTGCTCGGCCAGATAACCGGGGAGCGCGGCCCGGGTGGCCTCGTCCGGCTGCCGGTTGTCGCCTGGGCCCGCCGCAGGCCGGCCAGGGGCTTTGACACAGTCCCTAGCCGGGCAGGGCGCGGGTGACGACGGTGAGGTCGGCGACCAGCCCCTCGTACGCCTTGTCCTGGTCGTCGGCCCGCAGGACGGCGGACGGGTGGATGGTGGCCAGCAACCGAGCCGGTGGCGCGTCGGCCCGCTTTCCGGCGTTGTCCACCGGCACCTGCTCGAAGTCCGCGGGGTGCTGGGCCGACTCCGGCCAGGGCAGCAGCTCGCCCCGCTGCCGGGTGACCCGGAAGGACGGGCCCAGCAGCGCCTTGGCGGCGGTCGCGCCGAGCACCACCACGACCTCCGGACGCAGCCGGGCGAACTCGGCGACCAACCAGGGGCGGCAGGCGGTGATGTGCGTCTGGTCCGGGGTCTGGTGGATCCGCCGCTTGCCGCGCAGCTCAAAACGAAAATGCTTTACGGCATTTGTCAAGTAAAGGTGACCCGGGTCCAGCCCGGCGTCGTCGACCGCGCGGCGCAGCAGGCGACCGGCCGGGCCGACGAAGGGCAGCCCCTTCTGGTCCTCCATGTCGCCGGGCTGCTCGCCGACGAGCACCACGCGGGCGCTCTCGTCGCCCCGGCCGAAGACCGTCTGCGAGGCGTCCCGGTACAGCTCGCAGCCCCGACAGCCGCCCGCGGCGGTGCGCAGGTCGTCAATGGTGTCGGCGTCGGGCGGGATGAACCGCTGGGCGCCCGGAGCGCTCCCGGTCTGCTCGGCCATGCCGACTGTTATATACCCGTTCGATGCTCACCGCCGGAAACGCCCCCGGCGTCCCGGCCCCAACGCGTCAGTACCCGTTCCCGCCGCCGTCGCCGCCGGACGCGATCGCGATCAGCACGATCACGATGATGATGATCGCCACCGCGATGGCGATCCAGATCCCCTTACGAGCCCCACCAGAAGCCATGTCCCCCACCTCCGGGCGCCCGCATACCCGTCCCCGCCGTCCCGAATCCCCGCGATCTTGCACTTTCTGTGCAGACCAATGCCCACACGCCGGACATTTCGACAACAGAAACTGCAAGATCGCGGGGGCGGGGTGGGGTGGGGCGGGGGCGGGGCGGGCGGGGCGGGGGCGGGGTTGTCAGGTGGGGAAGCCCTTGGTGGGGGGTGGGTTTTCGGCGTGGGCCAGGGCGGCGGCCAGCGGGGCCAGGTCGGCAGCGTCCAGGGAGCTGACGGTGATGCGCAGGGCCGGCGGGGCGGCGATCCGGTAGAGCGCGCCGGGGGCCACCGCCCAGCCGGCGTCGCGGAGCGCTGTCACGGTGCTGGTCTCGTCCGCGACCGGCAACCAGACGTTGATGCCGCTGCGGCCGTGTGCGGTCAGGCCGTGTTCGGCCAGCGCGGCGAGCAGCCCTTCGCGGCGCTGCTCGTAGCTCTGCGCCGCCCGCCGCACCAACTCGGTGACCGCCGGGTCCCGCCAGAGAGCGAGCACCAGACGTTGCAGCACGGTGGAGACCCAGCCGGCACCGACCCGGGTACGGCCGCTCACCCGGGCCACGGTCGTCTCGTCGCCGACCAGCACCGCCAGCCGCAGGTCCGGGCCGAAGGGCTTGCTCACCGAGCGGAGGAAGGCCCAACTCGCCGTCGCACCGGCGAGCGGATGCAAGGGTACGAAGGCCAGTTCGGCCGCGTGGTCGTCCTCGATCACCAACAGGTCCCGTCGGCCGGCGAGTAGCGTCCGCAGCGCCTCGGCGCGGGCCGCGGAGACGGCGGCACCGGTCGGATTCTGTGCCCGGCTGGTGACGATCAGCGCCCGCGCTCCGGCGGCGAGTGCCGCGGCCACCCCGGCGACCAACGGCCCCTCGTCGTCCACCGGTACGCCGATCGGGCGCAGGCCCAGCGCGGCGACGAGGTCGAGCAGGTTGGCCCAGCCCGGGTCCTCGACCGCCACCGCGTCGCCGGGACGCAGGTGGGCGCCGAGCAACCGCTCGATGCCGTCCAGCGCACCGCCGGTGAGGGTCAACTCCCCGGCCGGTACACCATCGGCGCGCAGCCGGGCGCGGGCCGCCTCGGCCAGTTCGGGCAGGACTCCGGCATCGGAGTAGCCGACCGTCGGGCCGTTCTCGGTGGCGAGCGCCGCCAGGTGCGGGCCCAGCGGCGGCAGCAGACGGGGGTCAGGTTCCCCGCGGGACAGGTCTCGGACGCCGGGCAGCGGTGGGGTGCGCAGTGCGGAGCGACGGGCGGCCACCGGCGGGCGGGGACGCACCCGGGTGCCGTGCCGACCAGCGGTGGCCAGCAGGCCGCGCTGGCGTAGCTCCTGGTAGGCGCGGGCGACGGTGGCCGGACTGACCCCCAACTCGGTGGCGAGCGCCCGCACGGGCGGCAGGGCGGCTCCCGGCGACAGGGCGCCGGCCCGGATGCCCGACTCGATGCTGGCCGAAATCTCGACGGCTGCCGTACCGGTGAACTGATACTGTGCTGACACAAATAAGGGATTGTACTAGAACAAAGGGGCGAGCGCATGTATCCACCCACCGCCCGGACCACACCTCACCGCTCCCGCGACAAGATGAGCTACGACCAAGCCGCTGCCCACGCCGTGCTCGACGAGGCGTACGACTGCGCGCTCAGCTTCACCGTCGACGGCCAACCACGGGTGCTGCCCACCCTGCACGTCCGCATCGGCGACACGCTCTACCTGCACGGCTCCACCGGCAGTCGGCCGCTGCTCGCCGCCCGGGGCGACGACGGGTTGCCGGTCTGCGTCGCGGTGACGATTCTCGACGGGCTGATCTACGCCCGCTCCCAGTTCCACCACAGCGCCAACTACCGCTCGGTCGTCGCGCACGGCACGGCCCGACTGGTCACCGACGAGCGGGAGAAGCTGGCCATGCTCACCGCGCTGGTCGAGAAGGTCGGCGCCGGACGCAGCACCGCCACTCGTCCGCCCAGCCGCCGCGAGTTGGCCGAGACCGCCGTACTGGCGCTGCCGCTGCGCGAGGTGTCCGTCCGGGCCCGCACCGGCGGGGTCCGCGAGGACGAGGCCGACCTGGACCTGCCGCACTGGGCCGGCGTACTGCCGCTGCGACTGACCGCCGGGGCGCCCGAGCCGGACGCCGGCGTCACCACGCCGCTGCCGGCGTACCTGCGCACGCCCCGCACGCCCTGGCACGACCCGGTGCCGCTGCACGGCGAACACGTTCGGCTGGAGCCGCTGGAGCTGGCGCAGGCCGACGAGCTGCACGCCGCCACCACCGACGCCGACGTCTGGCGGCACCTCAGCGTCCCGCCGCCCACCACCCCCGCCGAAACCGCCGAGGTGATCGGCACCGCCCTGGCCGCTCAGCACCGGGGCGAGCGGGTGGCCTGGGTGCAACGGTGCGCGGCAACCGGCGCGGTGGTGGGCAGCACCTCGTACTACGAGATCGACCCGCAGCGGCGGGCGGTGGCGATCGGGCACACCTTCCTCGGCCGGCCCTGGTGGCGTACCGGAATCAACACCGAGGCGAAGCTGCTGCTGCTGCGCCGGGCCTTCGACGACCTGGGCGCGGTACGGGTCACCTGGCACACCGACATCCGCAACGTTCGCTCGCAGACGGCCATCGAACGGCTCGGCGCGACCCGCGAGGGAGTGCTGCGGATGCACCGGCAACGCCCGGACGGCTCCTGGCGCGACACCGTGCAGTACGCGATGACCGTCGACGAGTGGCCGAAGGCACAAGCCAGGCTGCGAGAAAGACTTCTGCGAACGGCACCGGTGGCGTGATGATGGCGGGCGTGCTGGGGATCACCGACATCTGGACGTACGTGCTGGGCACCGTGGCCATCATCCTGCTGCCCGGGCCGAACTCACTCTTCGTGCTTTCCACCGCGGCCAAACGGGGCGTCGCGGTCGGCTACCGGGCCGCCGCCGGAGTGTTCGTCGGCGACGGGGTGCTGATGTTCCTCTCCGCCGCCGGGGTGGCGTCGCTGCTCAAGGCGTACCCGCCGCTGTTCTTGGTGATCAAGTACGCCGGCGCCGCGTACCTCGGTTATGTCGGGGTGACCATGTTGCTCGGCGCGGTACGGCGCTGGCGCGACCGCAACGACCCGAGTACGCCGCGGCTCATCGACGCCGCGGAGCCGGCGGCGATGCGTAGCCCGTTCCGCAAGGCGCTGGTGATCAGCCTGCTGAACCCGAAGGCGATCCTGTTCTTCATCTCGTTCTTCATCCAGTTCGTCGACCCCGGTTACGCGTGGCCGGCGCTGTCGTTCCTGCTGCTCGGGCTGATCGCGCAGGTGACCAGCGCGCTCTACCTGACCGCGTTGATCTTCGCGGGCACCTTCCTGGCCGCCCAGTTCCGCCAACGACGCCGCCTGGCGGCCGGTGGCACCACCGCCGTGGCAGCCCTGTTCCTGGCCTTCAGCCTCAAGCTGGCCACCGCCACCGCCGGCTAACCCCCGCGCCCCGCCCGCGCACCTCGCCCGCTCCCGCCCGCGCACCTCGCCCGCTCGCCCGCCCGCCCGCCCGCTCGCCCGCTCGCCCGCTCGCCCGCTCCCGCCCGCGATCTTGCACTTTCGGTTGTCGAATTGCGCGCTCTGAACCGATTTGTCGGCACAGAAAGTGCAAGATCGCGGAGGTCAGCGACGTCGCGCCCTCCGAAAGCCGTCGATCATGGAGTTGTGGCGCCTCATCAAAGGCGCGAAACGGGATGTTCATCCCACCACGACTCCATGATCGACGGGCGGGAGGGCGGCGCAGGCGCGAGGGCGGCCCGGGGCGGGGCGGAGGGCACGAGGCGGGGCGGGCGCGAGGCGGCGCGGGGCGGGGCGGGGGCGCGGGGGGTCAGGTGCCGTCGCCGCCGCCGGAGCCGCCGCCTCCTACGCCGGCGCCGCCGGCGGTGCCGCCCAGGCCGTAACCGGGGCGGATCGGCTCGTCGGGGTGGCGACTGACGTGGGCCGAATGCGTGATCTGCGCGGACCAGTCGGCGTGTGCGGCGGCTTCGGCGTGCCGGTTGATGGCCTGGCGGATCCAGCCGTCCACGGTGGCGACCCAGTCCCGCCGGTCGGCGTCCTCGTGCCAGATCCGGAACCGGCTGATGCTCTGGTGGGTTATACCGGCCAGGGCCAGCTTGCGATCCATCCAGAGGATCGCCTCCAGGCCCGCCGAGTTGGTCACGAAGATCACCTCCATCTCGGTGATCGGGCCGGCGTAGAGGGGACCCACCCAGAAGCCCCACCGCTGGTGCAATGGCAGGGTGTGCTCCACCCCCGGCAGCCCGCCCTCGACCAGGCCGGCTTGACGGATCATGAAACCCAGTGTGTCCAGCGCCGCCAACACGTGCTGCTGGGTCGGGATCGGGTGCACGAAGACCGGCACCATGGCCCCCTGGTCGAGGTCGGGGTCGAGGGACACCTCGGTCCGCAGACCCATCCGCAGGCTCAACAGCGGCACCCCGCCGAAGGTGGTCAGCGGGGTCTCCCACGGCAGCGGGAACGCGAAATCGACAGCCCGCCGCCGACCGGCCGGTACGACGAACCGGCCGGCGATCGGCACCTGATGGAACTGCATGAGACGGCGCGCCCCGGCGGGGTCGTCCGGCTCGACGGTGGTGACCAGGCCGAGCCGGATGTGCCGCACCAGCACGTTCTCCGGGCCGGCCGCGAGGGTCACCCGACCGGGCAGGCGCAGGCCCGGTCGGGTACTCGGGTTGGGCAGCGTGGTCTGCACGGAGAGCCCGGTCCCACCGGACTCCGGGGACACTCCCGTCAGCCGCACCGCACGCCCCCTCCCGGGACGGGGCCGTGTAGGCCCCCCGGCGCGCCTACCCGGTCGGCGTGACCTCACGCGTGCCGCGCCGACCCGGCCGCGCCTCCTCGGCGCGGCCGGGTCGTAGGGGTCACCGCAGTCGACGTCCGCGCGGCACCGTGTCGGTCTCGTCGTCGAACTCCCCGATGACCTCCTCCAGGAGGTCCTCCAGGGCCACGAAACCGATCGGCCGGGCCGGGCCGCCGCCGTTGCGGACCAGCGCGAGCTGTGACTGCCGGGCCCGCATCGCCGCCACCGCCTCGGTGACCGAGGACGTCGCGGGCAGGGTGAACGCGGGGGTCATCAGCTCCCCGGCGGTCGCAGCCCGGCCGGTGGTGACCACCCGTACCGCCTCCCGGACGTGCACGAGCCCGCACACGTCGCCCGCCTCGTCGAGCACCGCGAGCCGGGATCGGCCGCTGTCCCGACTGACCTCCTCGATCCGCTCGGCCGGGTCGTCGCGGCGGACGGTGACCATGGTCGAGAACGGTTCCATCACCTGCGCCACCGACGTGCCCTGCAACTCCAGCATGCTGGTCAGCAGTTGGTGCTGCTCGGCGCCGAGCAGCCCGTGCTCTCGGGACTGCTCCAGCAGGATCCGCAGCTCGTCCGGGCCGTGCACCTGGGCGAGCTGGTCCTGCTGATTGACGCCGAACAGCCGCAGGATCGCGTTGGCCAGGGCGTTGAGCGCGGAGAGCACCGGTCGGGAAACCCGGGCGAAGGCGCGGAACGGCAACGCGAGCAGCGTCGCCGAGCGCTCCGCGTCGGTGATCGCCCACGACTTCGGTGCCATCTCCCCCACCACCAGGTGCAGGAAGGTCACCACCCCGAGGGCGAAGATCAGGGCGATCAGGTGACTGGCAGCGTCCGGTAGGCCCACCCCGTGCAGCAGAGGGCTGAGGAGGTGCTCGATCGCCGGCTCGGCCAGCGCGCCGAGACCGAGGGTGCAGAGCGTGATGCCGAGCTGCGCGCCGGCCAGCATCAGCGACAGCTCACGGACGCCGTCCAAGGCGGCCCGTGCCGCCCGGCCACCGTTCGCCGCCGCCTGCTCCAGGCGGTAGCGCTTGCTGGCCACCAGGGCGAACTCGGCGGCCACGAAGAACCCGTTCAGCGCCAGCAGGATGACCGAACTGAACAGTGCGATCCCGGGGCTCATGCGGTCACCTCGGGCTTGGTCAGCTGCAACCGCACCGAGTCGGCCACGTGCCGGTCCACGGCCAGCACCTCGACCAGCGCCCGGGGCTCCGCCTCGTTGACCTCGCCGTCCGCGCCCTCGGGTTGCAGGCTGATCTCCAAGCGGTCGCCGACCTCGGGCACCCGGCCCAACTCCCGCATCACCAACCCGGACAGGGTGTCGTACTCGGGGGCCTCGGGCAGGGCGATTCCGGTGCTGTCGGCGACCTCGTCGATCCGCCAGCGGGCCGGCACCACCCAGGACCCGTCGTCCTGTCGGGCCGGTGCCCGCTCCGGTGGGTCGTCCTCGTCGCGGATCGGGCCGACCAGCTCCTCGGCGATGTCCTCGAGCGTGATGACGCCGGCGAAGCCGCCGTACTCGTCGACCACGCACGCCATCTGCCGGTGCCCGGACCGCAGGCGGTCGAGCACGGTCGGCAGGGGCAACGTCTCCGGTACGAGCAGCGGCGGCCCGGCCACCGCGCTCACCGGGGTGGTGGCCCGCTCCCCCGGGGGTACGCCGAGCACGTCGGCGATGCCGACGATGCCGAGCAGGTCGTCGACGCCCTCCGCACCGCGTACCGGGAAGCGGGAGTGGCCGGTGTCGAGCAGCTCGACCACCCGGCTCACCGGCTCGTGCGCCCGGAGGGTGTGCACGTCGACGCGGGGCACCATGGCCTCGCCGGCGGTCAGCTCACGGAAGTCCAGACCTCGGTCGAGCAGCGTGGACATCTCGGCGTCGAGGCTGCCCTCCTCGCGGGACTCGGCGATGATCTGCTCCAGGTCCGCCGGGGTGGCGCCGCTGGGCAGTTCCTCGATGGGTTCGATGCCGACCCGGCGGAGCAGCCGGATCGACGCCCGGTCGAAGAGCCGGATCAGCGGTCCGGCGATGGCCAGGTAGATGAGGGTGGACCGGCTCAGCGCGCGGGCCAGTTGCTCGGCCCGCGCGATGGCCAGGTTCTTCGGGGCCAGCTCACCGAGGACCATCTGCACGATGGTGGCGATGACCAGGGCCAACGCGACCGAGAGCGGCAGAGTGACCGCCTCGCTGACGCCGGCCACACCGAGCAGGTCGGCGAGGCCACCACCCAGGTACGGCTCGGCGACGTAACCGACCAGCAGGGCGGTGACGGTGATGCCGAGTTGGGCTCCGGAGAGCATGAAGGAGAGCCGGCTGGTGACGGTCAGGGCCCGGGCGGCGGCTGGATCGCCGTCATCGGCGAGCTGACGCAACTTGCCCCGGTCCACGGCGACGTAGCCGAACTCCTGAGCCACGAAGTAACCCGTGGCGGCAGTGAGAACAACGATCAAGAGGAGACCAACGACGATCAACACGGGTCGCTCAGGGCTCCCGGGGTCGTCGGTACGGGAATATGCCGGGCACGACCCGGCTGGCTACTGCTGCCCTCCTGGGCAGAAGAGTCGATCATGCCGCCATTTTATCCATCCCGGCTGAAGGGCCGCTGAGAGATGGTCGCGATGCCGGCGGCCGGCCCCGGACTGCGTCCGGGGCCGGCCGTCTGGTCGGTTCAGGGTCAGTACAACCAGTTGCACTCGGAGGTACCGCCGTAGCGACGCGCCGTATCGAAGACGAAGTATCCGCCCCAGTAGAGATTGGCCTCTTTCTCGAACCTGTTCCCCTCGTAGGCGTTCCCCGTCGTCAGTCTCGAGTAGGCCGACTGGACTCCGTAGTCCGCCAGGAAGTTTGCCGCGGACAGGTATCGCGAGTATGCGTCGGAGTGGATCACCTCGTGCCGTGGGAGATCCGGGCCCCTGATGTCGGCAGAGACGCGGCCATAGCCAAAGCGGATGTTCGCCCGCTTGTACGCCTCACACCGCAGACGGGACCGGTACGAACTCTCGCTCCCACCGTAGAAGAAGTAGTCTCCGACGGTTGCCGGTTGATCTCCTGCCGGGGAGGTGCCGTAGCACACCCGCGAGCCGAAGCCCGGGTCACACCAACTCCCGCCCCCCAACACCCGGGTGGCGACGAGGTTGCTGCCGTTGATGTCGTTTCCACCGCGGGTCCTCGCGTACTCGGACCGTTGGACGACCGCCTCGGCGATCGGGGAGTCGGCGCTCTCCCCGGACATGTTGAAGGCGACCACCCGGAACTCATGCAACTCGCCGTCCGAGAATCCGTACTTCAGGGCGGCGGAGGTGCCCGTGGCAGGCAGCGGCAGACGGATCCAGTGCCAATCCCCGGCAGTCCGGTACTCCATCCAGTAGTACACCCCGGCGGTGCTGCTCCTGGTCCAGCTCAGGTTCACCTGGCTGACCCCGTTGGAGCTGGCGGAGAGCGACGACACGCGCGTGGGCACGGGCGGCATGGGTTTGGCCGAGGCGACGTTGCTCGGCGTGCTGTCACCGGACATGTTCGTCGCCCGCACCCGGAAGTTGTACGTGGTGCCGTTGCCCAGGTAGCCGGCCACGAAGGTGCAGCACGACGTGATCGGCACCTTGACCCTGGTCCAGGTCGACGAGGTGCTCGTCTTGTATTCGACCAGGTAGTAGACGTTCGGCGTCGAACTCCTGGTCCACGTCAACGTCACCTTGCCGTTCCCGGCCGCCGCACTGAGCCCGGACGGCGCCTGCGGGAACGGCGGCATGGGCCGGGCCGACGCCGTGTTGCTCGGAGAACTGTCCCCCGCCTGGTTGGTGGCCCGTACCCGGAAGTCGTAGGTCGTGCCGTTGCCGAGGTACCCGGCCACGAAGGTGCAGCACTGGGTGACCGGCAACTTGAGCCGGGTCCAGTTCGCCGCACCGGAGGCCCGGTACTCCACGAGGTAGTACACCTTCGCAGTGGAGCTGGCCGTCCATCGCAGCGTCACCTTGCCGTCGCCGGCACTGGCGGTCAGGCCGGACGGCGCCTGGGGAAACGGCGGGAGCGGGGTCGCCGCCGCGACGTTGCTGGTCGCCGACTGACCGGCCATGTTGCTGGCCGCCACCCGGAACTCGTAGCGGTGACCGTTGGTGAGGTACCCCGCGGTCATCGTGCAGCAGGTCGCCGGCAGTGCGACCTTCTGCCAGGACTGTCCCGCGGTCGCGTCGCGGAGGTAGACGTCGTAGTAGACGCCGCCGGTCGAGCTCGCCGTCCAGTTCAGGACGACCTTCCCATCTCCCGAGGTGGCGGTCAGACCGGACGGCGCGGCCGGTACCGGTGGCAGGGGCTTGGCGCTGGCCACCGACGTCGGCGTGGACTCCCCGGCACCGTTGATGGTGGTGACCTTGAACTCGTAGACATCGCCGTTGGTGAGGTAACCGGCGGTCATGGTGCAGCAGGTGGTGACCGGAGTGCTGACCTTCTGCCACGACTGGCCGGCGCTCGCGTTGCGCAGATAGACCTGGTACCAGGAACCGCCGGTCGGGCTGGCCGTCCAGTTGAGGATCACCTTGCCGTCGCCGGCGGTGGCCGTCAGCCCACCCGGTGCCTGAGGCACCCCGCCCACGGCGGTGACCCGGACGGTCGACGAGGCGACACCCTCCCCGCCCTGACTCTCACCGGTCACCTTGAACTCGTAGACATGGCCGTCGGCCAGATAGCCCCGGGTCGCCGAGGTCGTGCTGCTGGGCAGCGTGGACTTGGTGAACGTCGTCTGCCCCGCGGTGACGTCGCGCTGGTAGACCCAGTAGAAGAGGCCGGACGCCGGCGCGTCCCAGTTCAGTTCGATGGTGCCGGACCCGGCCGGTTGACCGCGCAGGTTGGTCGGTGCGGCCGGACGGGGCTGGCTACTCGTCGCGGACACCACGTTTCCGGTGGGGCCCTCACCACCGGAGTTGATCGCGGCGATCTTGAACTCGTACGAGTGGCCGTTGGTGAGGTAGCCAGCGGTCATCGTGCAGCAGCTGGTGACCGGGGTGGCGAGCTTGGTGAAAGCGGCGTCCCCGGCGGTGACGTCCCGCTGGTAGACCTGGTACCAGAGATCCGGGCCGGGAGCCGTCCAGGCCAGCTTGATGGTGCCGTCGGCCTGGGCCGTCGCGGTCAGTGCGCTGGGGGCCGCGGGCAGCGGGGCCGTCGGCGTCACCGCGACGACGTTGCTCGCCGTGCTCTCCCCGCCCGACCCGCTGGCGGTCACCTTGAACTCGTAGCGATGGCCGTTGGTGAGATAACCGGCCGTCATCGTGCAGCAGGTGGTGACCGGAAACTCCAGCTGGTTGAACACCGTCTCGCCGGCGGTCACGTCCCGCACGTACACCAGGTGCCAGTTGTCGGCGAGACCGTCCCAGGTCAACACCGCCTGGCCGTTGCCGGCCGTGGCCCGCAGGTTGGTCGGGGCGGCGGGCGCCGCGACGTCCGCGGGCGCGGAGGCGACGGCGGACGTCGGTGACTCACCGGCGGCGCCGAGCGCGCTGACCTTGTACTCGTAGGTGTGCCCGTCGACCAGACCGCCGGCGGTCATCGTGCAGCAGGTGTCGACCGGCCACTCCAGTCTGGTGAAGTCCGCCTCGCCGGCCGTGACGTCGCGCTGGTACACCTGGAACCAGACGTCGGGCTGCGACTGCTGCCAGGTGAGCTTGATGCTGCCGTCCGGCTGCGCGGCCGCGGCCAGGGCGGTGGGGGTGGCCGGAAGGGGGCGCTGCGCGGTCGCCGTGGCCACGCCGGACTGCGCCGACTCACCGCCCTTGCCGAGGGCGGTGACCTTGTATTCGTAGGTGTGCCCGTTGGCCAGGCCGCCCGCGGTCATCGTGCAGCAGGTGTCGACCGGCCACTCCAGCCTGGTGAAGTCCGTCTCGCCGGCGGTCACGTCGCGTTGGTAGACGTAGAACCAGTCGGTGCTGTTGGTGTGCGTCCACTGGAGTTTGATGTCGCCGGTGGTCTGGGTGGTGGCGGTCAGCCCGGTGGGCGTCGACGGTCTGCTGTAGAACGCTGTCGCGGTCACCTCGACCGACCGTGGCGACTCGCCGCCGCCGTGCACGGCCACCACCTGGAACGCGTACTGATGGCCGTTCTCCAGGCCGTTCATCGTGAGAGTGGTGTCCTGCGGGGAGGAGTCCCACTGCCGGCTGGCCTCGGTCTCGCCGGCGGTGATGTCGCGCCGGTAGACCTCGTAGCGCCAGACGTTCGCAATGGTGTTCCAGTTGAGCGTGATGGCACCGCCGTCGGCGGCGGCCGCCACCACACCGGTCGGCGTCGTGGGCACTCCGATGGTGACGGTCACCGTGGCGGGGGCGGAGAGCGGTCCGGCCCCGGCGGTGTTGCGGGCCGCGACCCTGAACTCGTAGGCGTGGCCGGTCTCGTAGAACACACTCAGCGCGGTGGAGGTCCCGGTGATCCCGGTGGAGACCCGCGCGAAGTGGGTCTGCCCCGCCGTCACGTCCCGCTGGTGGACCTCGTACGTCAAGGCGGTGCCGGCGGGCGCCTGCCAGCGCAGGCTGACGGCGCCGCTACTGTCGGCCTGCGCCGTCAGGGCGGTGGGCGCGGCGGGCACCGCGGTCGGATCGGGAGTGGGCCGGGGCCAGTCGACCTCGACGAACCGGGGCCGGTAGGTGCTCACGTCGCCGTAGACGGCGTCCGCGACGAGACTGTTGACGTTGTACGACACCAACAGCTTCCCGGCGCGCGCCAACTCCGGGTGCACACGGGAGTCGTACACCATGCTGCCCGGGATGGTGGCCGGTTCCGGGGCGGTGAACAACGGCAACGGGCCGGCGAAGGGCCCGGTGGGCGAGCTGGCGGTGTAGGCCACGAAGTCGGCCGAGAAGATCAGGTTGTTCTCCTGGGTGACCAGAACGTAGGTGCCGCCCACCTTCTGGATGCCGAAGCCGGCGCCAACGCCGGAGAGCACCCGAGCGGAATCGCCCTGGGCGGTGGACCAGCCGCTGCCGGTCCAGAACTGCCAGGCACCGGAGAGTCCGCCGGCCGGTACCCGGGCGACGTGGGCGAAGCGCATCTGGCCGACGGTTTCGGCTCCGTAGATGTAGGTGAACGCGCCGTCCTCGAGCACCGCTGAACCCCAGGCGACCCTGTTGCCGTACCCCCGGTCCACGATGCTTCGCACGGTGAGCGCCGGCAGGTCGAAGGTGACCACGGCGCTGTCCAGTTGGGCGAAGTCCAGCGGCCCGGTGCCCGTCGTCTTCATCCGCTGGTAGACCACCCGTAGCACGCCACTCTCGACGGTGCCGTCGCCGACCCAGTACTTGTCGGCGCTGCCGTCGGTCGGACGGACGAGCGAGGCGGGTGCGGCGGCCGAGCCGCCGTGCAGTGTCTGGACCAGGTCGGATCCGTCCTGCACCACGATGGAGTTGTTCACCATCGGGGTGTTCTTCGGCAGAGTGTGGTCTGCGTTGACGGTGCCGATCAGGCTGTCCGAGAACAGCCAGGCGTTACGGCCGTCGGGCAGCGGGATCGAGACGGTGCTGTCTCCACTCGTCCACTTGCCGCCGGTGTCGCCGTACGAGTTGAATTCGGTGTTGAGTGCGGCGGCCGTCATCCCGCCCTCGGGCAGGGCGGCGGCGGCTGGCCCGGGGGGCACGCCGACCAGCAGGCCGAGGGTCACCGCACCGATGAGTGCGCCAGCGACACGGGCCCGGGCCCGCGAATGTCTCTTCAATTTGTGTCTCCCGTTGTGAGGCGCACATCGTCACAACGGTCGATTCACGGCAGCAAGAGACGTTCAGGCGATGCATAGATACGTCTACATCTAGAGATCGAACAGGAGTGTGTGCTAACCGCGGGGCACGATCGGCCCGGTGACCACACCTGCGGCTGGGTCGGGGCGGCCGGGTCGGGTCACCGGTCGGCCAGCTCATCGGTGTCGAGCAGGCTCCGGTCAAGACGCCCCGACCGGTACGCGGCCCGCCCGATCATCTGCGCCGCGACCGGCGCGGTGGACAGCTGGAAGACCGCCACCAGCAGGATCATGCCCAGGTCTGCCGGGGACCGCAGCCGCAACGCGATGCCCAGCAGCAACAGGAGCACCCCGAGCACCTGCGGTTTGGTGGCCGCGTGCATCCGGGACAGCGCGTCCGGGAACCGCAGTACGCCGATCGCGGCGGCCAGGGCGAGCAGCGCGCCGCCCACCAGGCAGAACGCGCCGAGCCAGTCGGCGATCGTCGCGATCACTGCTGCTCCCGGACGGCGAAGCGGACCAGCGACACCGAGCCCACGAAGCCGAGCAGGGAGAGCACCACCAGCACGGGCAGCGTGGTGGCGTGCCGGTTGACCGCCGCCTCGGCGCCCACCGCGGCGACCATGGTGGCCAGCAGCATGTCCGCGGCGATCACCCGGTCGACCAGCGACGGGCCACGGTAGAGGCGGGTCAGCGCGAGCAGCGCCGTCACCGACAACAGCGCGGTGAGGACGACGGCCAGGAAGGTGGTCACGGGCGGGTTCCCTTCTCGGGTGAGGTGACGTCGAGTCGGCGCAGTTCGCTGGTGGAGCCGACCGCGCGGATGATCCGTCGTTCGACGGTGAGGGTGCGTTCCCGGGCCACGTCCAGGTCGGCCGGCCGGTGGGTGTCCAGGACGTGCAGGTAGAGCGTGCCGGCATCCCGGTCCACTTCGAGGATCAACGTGCCCGGCACCAACGAGACCGCCTCCGCGGTGAGCGCCAGGTTCAGGTCGGTGGCCACCCGCAACCGGACCGCGATGATCGCCCCGCGCGGTCGGTAGCCGGGCTGCACGGCGATCCGGGCGATGTGCAGGCTCGCGCTGACCAACTCGACGGCGAACCGGCCCGCGAACACCAGCAGCGCCCACGGTCGCAGCCGGCCACCGAAGCTGACCGCCGGCAGCGGATAGAACACCAGCACGGCCGCGCCCACCAACAGGCCACCGACCAGGTTGGCCCAGTTGATGTCACCCCAGAGCAGGATCCAGACCAGCACCAGCCACCCGAGCGCCACCGCCTGGTCCCGCCAGCGCCCGAGCCGGCCCCGCCCCACCGGAGCGGGCCCGGGGGCGTCGGGAGCCGGCTGCGGGGGGCCGGTCACGGCACACCGCCCGGCAGCACCGCACGGACGTACGGGGTACGCAGCCGCAGGTCCGAAGCCGCGTCGGTGGTGACGTCGAAGAGCGGACCGGCCAGCACTGTCAACGCCAGCCCCAGGGCGACCAGGGCCACTGTGGCGCCCACCATCAGCCTCGGCAGTTGGGTCACCGGCTCGCCGGTGGCCAGCCGGGGCGCGCGCCAGAAGGCGATGTTCCACACCCGGGACGCCACGTACAGGGTGAGCAGGCTGGTCAGCGTGCCGGCCGCGACCAGCACCCCGGGCAGTGGCCCGCCGGCGGCCACCCCGGCCTGGAGCAGGCCGAGCTTGCCGAGGAAGCCGGAGAACGGTGGCACTCCGGCGAGATTCATGGCCGGGATGAAGAAGAGCACACCCAGCAGCGGCGCCACCCGGGCCAGCCCGCCGATACGACGCAGGTCGGTGCTGCCGGCACGCTCCTCGACCAGGCCGGCGACGAGGAACAGCGTGGTCTGGATGGTGATGTGGTGCACCACGTAGAAGATCGCGCCGGAGAGGCCGGCGACGGTGCTCAGCGCCACCCCGAAGATCATGTAACCGATGTGGCTGACCAGGGTGAACGAGAAGAGTCGCTTCAGGTCGGACTGGGCCACCGCACCGAGGATGCCGATCACCATGGTCAGCCCGGCCACGACCATGAGCAGGATGTGGGCACGCCCACCCGGAAACAGCAACGTCTCGGTGCGGATGATCGCGTAGACGCCCACCTTGGTGAGCAGACCCGCGAAGACGGCCGTGACCGGAGCCGGCGCGGTGGGGTAGCTGTCCGGCAGCCAGGCCGACAGCGGGAAGACGGCCGCCTTGATCGCGAAGGCCAGTAGCAACATCAGCTCCAGGGCCAGTCGGACACCGCCGGGCAGGGCATCGAGACGCTGGGCGAGCTGGGCGAGATTGAGCGTGCCGGTGGCCGCGTACACCAGACCCACCGACGTCAGGAAGATCATCGAGGAGAGGATGCTGACCACCACGTACGTCGATCCGGTCCGGATCCGGGTCTCGGTGCCCCCCAGGGTGATCAGCACGAAACTGGCGGCCAGCAGGATCTCGAACCCGACGAAGAGGTTGAACAGGTCACCGGCCAGGAACGCGTTCGTGACACCTGCCGTGAGCACCAGGTACGTCGGGTGGAAGATCGACACCGGGGTGCTCTCGCTCGTCTCGCTGCGGCCCTGGCCCACCGAGTACAGCAACACGCACAGCGTCACCGCCGACGAGACCACCACCATCAGCGCGGCCAGCTGATCGGCCACCAGGACGATGCCGACCGGCGCCGGCCACCCCCCGACCGCCACCACCACCGGCCCGTGCCGGTACGCCTGCACCAGCAGCACCACCGCCACCGCGAGCGTGCCGCCCAAGCACAGCACACTGATGGTGCGCTGAATCCGGGGCTTCCCGGCCAGCAGCAGGGTCAGCGCCGCACCGAGCAGCGGCACCACCACCGGCAACGGCACCAGGGCGCGCATCACGACTCGTCCCCGCGTCGCAGCCGTCGGCGGGCCGGCTCGGGATCGACCTGTTCCGGGTCACCGTTCGGGCCCTCCCCACCGTGATCGACCGCACCCATCTCGTTGCGCCCGGCGCGGCGGATGATCTGCCTGTCCTCCAGGTCGTCGGGCACCTCGTCGTCGCCGGACAGATACCAACTGCGGTACGCCACAGCCAGCAGGAACGCGGTGAACCCGAACGTGATCACGATGGAGGTCAGCACCATCGCCTGCGGCAGCGGGTCGCTCATCCGCTGCACCGGGCCGGTGCCGACAATCGGCGCCCCACCCGACCGCCCGCCCAACAGGATCAACAGGTTCACCCCGTTGCCGAGCATGATCACCCCGAGCAGGATCCGGGTCAGGCTGCGCTCCAACAGCAGGATCACCCCGCACCCGACCAGCACCGCGACGGCCAGCACCAGCACCAACGTCGGCCCCGCGCCGCTCGCCGTCACCGTGCCACCCCTGTTCGCGACTGCGGGGCTCCCAAACCCGGCTCACTCCTCGCGCTCACCGTGCCACCCCTGTTCGCGACTGCGGGGCTCGCAAGACCGGCTCACTCCTCGCGCTCATGCCCGGTCCCCCTTGTCGACGGTCAACCCGCCGGCGGCCGTTCCGGTGGCCTCGATGTGCCGGTCCACCTCGGCACCGAGGCTGCGCAGGATGTCCAGGACCAACCCGATCACCACCAGGTACACGCCGATGTCGAAGAAGAGCGACGTGACCAGATGGGCATCACCGATCAGTGGCAGGGTTCGGTCGACCTTCGCGCTCTCCAGCACCGACCCGCCGACCAGCAGCGCCACCACCCCACTGCCCACCGCCAGAGCCAGCCCGGCGCCGAGAATCGCGCCGGCGCCGATCGGGGCCGCCTCGGTCAGCTCGTACCGGCCGCCGGCCAGGTAGCGCACCACCAGGGCGAGACCCGCCACCAGCCCGCCGGCGAACCCGCCGCCCGGCGCGTTGTGCCCGGAGAAGAGCAGGAACAGCGAGAACAGCACCACGGTGTGGAAGATCAGCCGGATGACCACCTCCAACACGATCGAGCGACGCTCCTCGTAGAGGGTGGGGCCACCGCGCAGCCAGACCGGCCGGCCGCGTCCACCCGCCCCCTGCTCGGCATCGGGCCGGCGCGGCCGCGGCCCGGTGCGGGAGCGCTCGAAGATCAGGCTGGCCACCCCGGTCGCGGCCACCACCAGCACCGCCAGCTCGCCCATCGTGTCCCAGGCCCGGATGTCGACAAGGGTCACGTTGACCACGTTGCGGCCGTACCCGTGCACCACCGCCAGGTCCGGAAAGGCGGCGGAGATGTCCGGCGCCCGGCGGGCGCCGACGGCGGTGAGGGCCAACGCGGCGGCCACCACCCCCGCCGCCACCCCGATCACCCGACGGACCCAACGGGTACGGCGCAGCGGGCGGGCCGAGAACCGCTCCGGCAGGCGACGCAGCACCAGCACGAAAACCGCGATCGTCGCGGTTTCCACCAGAAACTGGGTGAGTGCCAGGTCGGGCGCTCCGTGCAGAACGAACAGCATCGCCGTGCCGTAACCGGTCATGCCCACCAGCAGCATCGCGGTCAGCCGGCGACGGGCACCGACCGCCAGCACCGCCGCCACCGTGATCACCACGACGACCACCGGTTGCAGCGCGCTGTCCCAGAGGGGAATCCGCGCCCGCCACGGGCTGGCGGACAGCATCGCCGCACCCGGCACCAGCACCAGTGTCACCAGGATGATGCCCAGATACTGCGGCAGCGACCCCCGTTGCGTCGCGCTGGTGACCTCGATGGCCAGCCGGTCGAACCGGCCGACCACCCACTCGTACCCCTGGTTGCCCCCCACCGGCGACCGGAGCCGCGCCAGCACCGGGGCTAGCGGCCCGCGCACGGCGAAGAGCAGACCGCCACCGACGAGCGCCAGCACGGACAGGCCGAGCGCCGGGGTCGGTCCGGCCCAGAGCGCCAGGTGCGCGTCGACCTTGCCGAGCAGATCGGCGTACGGGCGCAGCAGGTCTTCCAACACGCTCGCGGCCGGACCGGCGAGCAGACCGACACCGGCGAGCACCGCGGGCGGTACCAGCAGCGACGCGGCGATCGGCCCCGGCGGGACCGGGTCCACGCCGGGCCGGTCAGCGAACGCGCCCCAGAGAAAACGGGCGCTGTACGCGACGGTGAGCACCGTCCCGGCGACCAGGCCGGTGAGGAGCGCCGGTTGGTCGGTGAACGCCGCGAACACCGCCTCCTTGGCCACGAAGCCGACCAGCGGCGGCACCCCGGCCATCGACGCCCCGGCCAGCACGGCGACCACGAACAGCGGCCGGGACCAGTGCCGCACCCCGGACAGCTCGCGCAGGTCACGGGTGCCGGCACCGTGGTCGATGATGCCGACGACCAGGAACAGCGCCGCCTTGAACAGGGCATGCGCCAGCAGCATCGCGGTGCCGGCCAGCGCGGCGTCGGGGGTGCCCGAGCCGGTGACCGCCACCAGCAGGCCGAGTTGGCTGACCGTCCCGTACGCCAGCAGCAGCTTGAGGTCGGTCTGACGCAGCGCGGCCCACCCGCCGAGCAGCATGGTCGCCACGCCGGCGACCTGAACCACCGGCCGCCACGGACCGACCGTGGCGAGCACCGGCGCGAGCAACCCGACAAGATAGACACCGGCCTTGACCATGGCGGCGGCGTGCAGATAGGCGCTGACCGGCGTGGGTGCCGCCATCGCGACCGGCAGCCACGAGCTGAACGGCAGCACCGCCGACTTGGACAGCGCGCCGGCCAGGATCAGCAGCACGGCGCCCACCAGGTACCCGCCGCCGGGCAGAGGCTGCTCGCTGATCTCCGACCAGCGGTAGGTGCCGGCGTGTTCGCCCAGCATGATGAAGCCGACCAGCATGGCGAGGCCGCCCAGCGTGGTGACTGTCAACGCCTGCGCGGCCGCCCAACGGCTGGACCGCCGTTCGGTGCTGTGCCCGATCAGCAGGTACGAGAAGATCGTGGTCAACTCCCAGCCGACGTAGAGCAGCAGCAGGTCGTCCGCGAAGACCAGCACGAGCATCGCGCCCGCGAAGGCGACCAGGACCGCCGCGAACCGCGCCAACCCGGTGGAGCCGGCACCGAAATACCGGGCGCTGTAGACCAGCACCAGCGCGCCGACGCCGCCGATCAGCAGCGCCATCAGCCAGGACAGCGTGGTGAGCCGGAACGCGATGTCGAGGCCCAACTGCCGGATCCACGGATACGTCTCGACCACCGCCCCGCCGTCGGCGACGGCCGGGCTGCGAGCCACCGCCCAGCAGAACGCGGCGGCCGGCGCGAGCGCCAGCGGGTAGCACGCGCGCGGACCCCACCAGCGGACGAGCAGGGGCGCGGCGAGGGCCGCCACGAGATGGAGGATGAGCAGTACCAGCACCTGCGCTCCTGATCGACATGGCCGACGCCCGTGGCAGCGGTGGCGCCTTAGCAGCGATCAGACGCCAGTTCCTCCCCCGCCGGGCCGTTTTGCCAGAATTTGCCCCCCAACCCCACCCATCCCGCCCTCCCCCAGCCCAGCCCGACCCCCCAGCCCAGCCCGACTCCCAGCCCAGCCCAGCCCGACTCCCAGCCCTGCCCAGCCCCAGCCCCAGCCCAGCCGGGGTCAGGCCCAGCTCCAGCCCAGCCCCGGGCCAGCCCAGCCCCAGCCCCAGCCCCAGCCCGGCAACCTCCCCTACTCGCGCCGATCTTGCAGTTTCGGCTGTCGAGTTGCACCGAATGCCCCATATGCCGCGACAGCAAGTGCAAGATCGCGCGGAACGAGCAGCGCACCCCGGTCGATCATGGAGTTGTGGTGCCCGGTTTCGTCTTTCACGGGGCACTTGTCACCCGCCACAACTCCATGATCGACAGGGTGGAGCGGGCGCAGGGCAGGACCGTGAACGGGCGGGCGCAGGCGGGGCGCAAGGCGCGGGCGGGGTTGTCAGGTCAGGAGGGCGTTGTTGAGGGGCTGCGCGTCGTCGGGTGCGGGACGGTCTCGGCGCAGCTCGGCCAGCAGGTCGAGGCGGCCGAGTTGGCGGGCGACCCGGCCGACCACCCGCTCGGCGGCGGTCAGCGACCGCACCGACAGCAGGCGGCCACGGCTCTCGCGGCGCAGCACGAAGTAGTGCACTGCCACGCGGACCTGACCCCGGTCGGCGGCGCTGGCCTGGGCGGTGCAGAGAACCATTTCGCGTAGACAGTGGGCGAGTCGTTCGGCGAGCTCGAGCTCGGGGCCGTGCAGGCCGGCACGGAGCGCGGCGAGGTGGCTGTCGACCTTGCGAATCAGCACGTCGGTGCCCGGTTCGACGGTGCGCTGCTCGCCGGCCATCAAATCCCCTCACCCCGGTTCGCGTTGCGAGTGAAGTTACTTTATGTTGCTCCTTAGAAGCAAGCAGTTAAGTGAGACTTAACGTATTAAGCGCACCTTCCACGCTTTTTGCCTTTTGCTGGTTCATTCCGTCGTGAGGTCGCTCGTGGATGTCGCACCCGCGGGGCACGATGGACCGGTGACCGGGGCAGACACAGACGCCGGCGCGGTGCTGGCCGGGTTCGGGCCGGCCACCCGCGCCTGGTTCGACAACGCCTTCGCCGCCCCGACCGCCGCGCAGACCGGCGCCTGGCGGTCGGTCGCCGCCGGCCGCAACGCGCTCGTCGTGGCGCCCACCGGCTCGGGCAAGACGCTCGCGGCCTTCCTCTGGTCACTGGACCGACTCGCCAGCGAACCGGCGCCGGCCGAGGCCCGCCAGCGGTGCCGCGTGCTCTACGTCAGCCCACTCAAGGCTCTCGCCGTCGACGTGGAGCGCAACCTGCGCGCCCCGCTGGCCGGCATCCGGCAGGCGGCCACCCGGTTGGGCGTCGCACCGCCCGACATCACCGTCGGCATGCGCACCGGCGACACGCCCGCCGACGAGCGACGCGCCTTCGCCCGCACCCCGCCGGACATCCTCATCACCACGCCCGAGTCGCTGTTCCTGCTGCTCACCTCCGCGGCTCGCGACTCGCTGCGCGGCGTCCAGACGGTGATCGTCGACGAGGTGCACGCGGTGGCCGGCAGCAAACGCGGCGCCCACCTCGCCCTCTCCCTCGAACGCCTCGACGAGCTGCTGCCCGCCCCGGCACAGCGCATCGGCCTCTCGGCCACCGTCCGACCGATCGACGCCTGTGCGCAGTTCCTCGGCGGTGCCCGCCCGGTCGACGTGGTGCAGCCGGCCACCCCGAAGACCATCGAGGTCAGCGTCGAGGTCCCGGTGGAGGACATGACCCGCCTGGACGAGCAGGAGCAGCCACCGGAGGACGACCTCGGCGGCCCCGGGCCACGTCGGGCGTCGATCTGGCCGGCCGTGGAGGAACGGGTCTTCACCCTCATCGGGCAGCACCGCTCGACCATCGTCTTCACCAACTCCCGGCGCAGTGCCGAGCGCCTCTGCGCCCGGCTCAACGAGCTGGCCGCCGAGGCGGTGGCCGCATCCGCGTCGGGCGAGGGCGCGATCGGCGTACCGGAGGGGTTGCCGGCCGGCGACGACCCGGCGGGCGACGGTGACCCGGCATCCGGCGCTCAGCGCTGGGGTGGCCCCGCCGGTCCGGTGCGAACGGCCAGTAGCCAGTCACCCAGGTCGTCGCCGAACCGGCCGCCGGCCGAGGTGATGGCCCAGTCCGGCGCGGCGACCGGCGCGGCGCCCGTGATCGCTCGTGCCCACCACGGCAGCGTCTCCCGGGAGGAGCGCAAACACATCGAGGAAGCGCTCAAGTCCGGCCAGCTTCCGGCGGTGGTGGCCACCTCCAGCCTGGAGCTCGGCATCGACATGGGCGCTGTCGACCTGGTGGTGCAGATCGAGGCGCCGCCGAGCGTGGCCGCCGGGCTGCAACGGGTCGGCCGGGCCGGGCACCAGGTGGGCGCGGTCTCGCGGGGGGTGGTCTTCCCCAAGCACCGCGGCGACCTGCTCTCCTGCGCGGTGGTCGCCGAGCGGATGACCGTCGGCGCGATCGAGGAGCTGCATTACCCGCGCAACCCGTTGGACGTGCTGGCCCAGCAGATCGTGGCGATGGTGGCGCTGGAGCCGTGGGCGCTGGGCGACCTGGCCGTGCTGGTGCGGCGGGCCGCGCCCTTCGCCGAGCTGCCCGACTCGGCGCTGCACGCCGTGCTCGACATGCTCTCCGGCCGCTACCCGTCCACGGCGTTCGCCGAGCTGCGCCCCCGGCTCGTCTGGGACCGGGCCACCGACCTGCTCACCGGCCGTCAGGGCGCGCAACGCCTCGCGGTGACCAGCGGCGGGACCATTCCCGACCGAGGTCTGTTCGGGGTCTTCCTGGCCGGCGCCGAGCGGGCCGCCCGGGTCGGCGAGCTGGACGAGGAGATGGTCTACGAGTCCCGCGTCGGCGACGTCTTCCTGCTCGGCTCGTCCTCCTGGCGGATCGAGGAGATCACCCCGGACCGGGTGCTGGTCTCGCCCGCCCCGGGGCAGGCCGCCCGCATGCCGTTCTGGAAAGGCGACCAGTTGGGCCGGCCGGTGGAGCTGGGCCGGGCGATCGGCGCCCGGGTGCGCACCCTGCTGCGGCAGACGGACGAGGCGGCAGTGGCCGCGCTGCGCGACGGCGGGCTGGACGACTGGGCCGCCGCCAACCTGATGGCCTACCTGCGCGAGCAGCGGGAGGCCACCCGCTCGCTGCCGGACGACCGCACGGTGGTGGTCGAGCGGTTCCGCGACGAGCTGGGTGACTGGCGGCTGGCGGTGCACAGCGTGCTCGGCGCCCGGGTCAACGGACCCTGGGCCCTCGCGGTGGGCCGCCGGCTGGCCGAGCGGTACGGGGTCGACGCCCAGGTGATGCCCTCCGACGACGGCATCGTGGTGCGTCTTCCGGACACCGCCGACGAGCCGCCCGGTGCCGACGTGGTGGTCTTCGAGCCCGACGAGATCGCCCAACTCGTGGAGGAGTCGGTCGGCACCTCCGCCCTGTTCGCCGCCCGTTTCCGGGAGTGCGCCGCCCGGTCTCTGCTGCTGCCGCGCCGCGACCCGCGGCGCCGCCAGCCGCTCTGGCAGCAACGGCAGCGGGCCGCGCAACTGCTCGACGTCGCCCGCGAGTACGCGGACTTCCCGGTCACCCTGGAGGCTGCCCGGGAATGCCTCCAGGACGTCTTCGACCAGCCGGCGCTGGCCGGGTTGATGCGCGACCTGGCCACCCGCAAGGTGCGGCTGGTCGAGGTGGAGACCAGCGTGCCGTCGCCGTTCGCGCGGTCGCTGCTCTTCGGCTACGTCGGCGCGTTCCTCTACGAGGGTGACGCTCCGCTGGCCGAGCGCCGCGCCGCTGCCCTCGCCCTCGACTCCACGCTCCTCGGCGAGCTGCTCGGCCGCGTCGACCTGCGGGAGTTGCTCGACCCGGCGGTGCTCGCCGAGACCGACCGGCAGCTGCGGTGGCTGACCGAGCAGCGCCGCCCCCGCGACGCCGAGGACGTCGTCGAGCTGCTGCGGGTGCTCGGTGACCTGAGCGACGCCGAGTTGGCCGAGCGGGGTGTGCCGGAGACGTGGCTCAGTGAGCTGGAGGCCACCCGCCGGGTGCTGCGGGTCCGGATCGCGGGCGAGCAGCGTTGGGTGGGTGTCGAGGACGCCGCCCGCCTGCGCGACGCCCTCGGTGTGGCGCTGCCGATGGGGGTGGCCGAGGCGTACCTCGCCCCGGTGGCCGATCCGCTCGGTGACCTGGTGGCCCGCTACGCCCGCACCCACGGGCCGTTCGCCGCGGCCAGCTGCGCGGCCCGGTTCGGGCTCGGCGTGTTCGTCGTCGAGCAGGCGCTGCGTCGGCTCGGAGCCACCGGGCGGGTGGTCTCCGGGGAGTTCACCCCGGATTCGGCCGGCGCCCAGTGGTGCGACGCCGAGGTGCTGCGGATGCTGCGTCGCCGGTCGCTGGCGGCGCTGCGCCGGGAGATCGAGCCGGTGCCGCCCCGTGCCCTCGCCACGTTCCTGCCGCGCTGGCAGCAGGTGGGCTCGTCCGCTCGAGGTGTGGAGGCGCTCGCCGCCACCGTGGAGCAGTTGCAGGGCACCGCCGTGCCGGCGTCAGCTCTGGAGCGGTTGGTGCTGCCCGCCCGGGTCGCTGACTACTCCCCCGCCCAGTTGGACGAGCTGTGCGCCAGCGGGGAGGTGCTCTGGGCGGGGTCGGGCGCGATCTCCGGGGGCGACGGCTGGGTCACCCTGGCGTACGCGGACGCCGCACCGCTGCTGCTCCCGCCGCCCGACGAGGCGTTGACCCGTACTCCGCTGCACGACGCGGTGCTCGACGCGCTCGGCGACGGTCAGGCGCTCTTCTTCCGCCCGCTGGCCGACCGGGTCGGGTCGACCGATGACGCCGCGTTGACCGCGGTGATCTGGGACCTGGTCTGGGCGGGGCATCTCAGCAACGACACCCTGGCCCCGCTGCGCGCGGTGCTCGGCGCCGGCGGCGCGCACCGCTCCCGGCCGTCCGCGCCCCGCACCCGTTACCGGCGGCCCGGTCGGGTGGCATTGCCGACCCGGGGTGGCCCGCCGACGGTCGCCGGTCGCTGGTCGCGTCTTCCGGATCGGGACCTCGACCCGACCCGGCGGGCCGCCGCGCTCGCCGACCTGCTGTTGGAGCGGCACGGGGTGGTCACCCGGGGCGCGGTGATGGCAGAGCAGGTGGTCGGCGGCTTCTCGGCGGTCTACCCGGTGCTGTCGGCGTTGGAGGAGCGCGGTGCGGCACGCCGGGGTTACTTCGTCGAAGGGCTCGGGGCGGCGCAGTTCGCCGTACCCGGTGCTGTGGACCGGCTGCGCGCGCTGGCCGAGCCGACCGACGGCGCCCGGGGTCGGGGCGCGGTGGCGACGGTGCTCGCCGCTACCGACCCGGCCAATCCGTACGGTGCGGCGCTGCCCTGGCCGGAGCGGGTGATCGACTCCGGCGACGGCGCCACCCCGGCGACCGGGCACCGGGCCGGGCGCAAGGCGGGCGCCCTGGTGGTGCAGGTCGGCGGTGACCTCGTCCTCTACGTCGAACGCGGCGGCCGGACGCTGCTCTCCTTCACCGACGACACCGACGCGCTCGCCGCAGCCGGTAAGGCGCTCGCCGACGCCGTGCACTCGGGGGCGTTGGGTGCGATGTCGGTGGAGCGGGCCGACGGCGAGGCGGTGCACTCGTCGCCGCTGCGGGACGCGTTGACCGCCGCCGGCTTCCGGGCCACCCCCCGCGGCCTGCGTCTGCGCGGCTGACCCACCACTTCCGTCCGCCGGCGGCGCGGCGGGCAGCGACTCCTCGGACCACCCCGGTGGGCAGGGCTTGCGCGGCCGCCCCTCGGCACCACACGGACGAACGTCCGCCGAGCGACGCCCGATGGGCAACCGGCCGGCCAAGGAGCCGCCGAGGGCAATGTCGCGCAGAGCCTGATGTCTGTGAGTCATCGTGATGACTCACCGACATCAGAGTCAAAAGAACAACATGCTCCGGCCCCGCCGGTGGCTCAGCCCAGCCTGTCGAGGGCCTTCTCGTAGCCGGGGCGGTCGGCGGCCGGGGTCTTCGCCTCCAGGTAGTTCAGCACCACCGCGCCGCGCCGGTACGACTGGCCACCCCACGTCTCCGCGATGTCACTGGCGCTGGTCTCGTCCGGGAAGACGTAGACGGTTACGGCGTCGGTGGCGATCAGTTCGGAACAGCCCAGGCCGAGGCCGTCGGGCCCACAGTCGACCGAGCGGTCCTTTGGGTGCGGCACCTTCAGGCCGGCGGCCCGGAAGGCGTCGACGACCTGCTTCGCGCCGGGGGCACTGGCCGGGCGCTTGGGCAGTACCACCGGCGGCGGGCTGGCCGGCCGTCGCTGCGTCGTGCCCTGTGCGGCGGGCGGCGGAGTCGCGTCGTCGGCACTGGGTGCGGCCTGGGGCGTGGGCGGGCCGGTCGGGGCCGCCTCGGACGAGACGGACGGGGTCGCGGCCGGGCTGCCGTCGTCGTCACTGCCACAACCGGCGCTGAGGGCGACGGCGACCAGCAGGATTCCGACTGCGGGGAGGTTCCGAGTTGTCACCAGGGCAGTCTGCCCAACGTCGTCGCGCGGCGGGAGGGGCCGGTCGGCCACTGCGCTGTCCCGTATCCGCCAGCACAGCGCGGGTTCCACTAGCCTGCGGGCATGTCCGCCGTGCCCTGGATCTCGCTCACCACCGACTACGGCCTCACCGATGGCTTCGTGGCCGCCTGCCACGGGGTCATCGCCCGGATCGCGCCGGCCGCCCGGGTGATCGACGTGACCCACCTGGTGCCGCCGGCGGATGTCCGGCGCGGTGCTGCCGTACTGGCGCAGACCGTGCCGCACCTGCCGGTGGGAGTGCACGTCGCGGTGGTCGATCCGGGTGTGGGCACCGCCCGGCGGGGCGTCGCGCTGGCCACCCCGGGCGGACTGCTGGTCGGTCCGGACAACGGGTTGCTGCTGGACGCGGCCACCGCGCTCGGCGGGGTGACCGACGCGGTCGAGCTGACCGCGCCGCGCTGGCTGGCCGACCAGGTGTCCGCCACCTTCCACGGCCGGGACGTCTTCGCACCGGCGGCGGCCCGGCTGGCGCTCGGCGCGCCGCTGGCCGAGGCGGGCCCACCTGTCGACCCCGCTGGGCTGGTGCGACTGCCGACTCCGACGGTGTCCAGCGACGCCGAGGGCTTCACCGCCGAGGTGCTGACGGTGGACCACTTCGGCAACGTTCAACTTGCCGCGCCGGCCGAGTTGCTCGATCAGCTGCCGGCCACGATCCGGGTGGGTCCGTCGGGACCGACGCCGGCCCTCGCGGCGGTGCACGGGCGCACCTTCGGCGACGCCCCGGCCGGTGGCCTGGTGGCTTACGTCGACTCGGCCGGTCTGGTGGCGGTCGCGGTCAACGGCGGGCGGGCCGCGGACCTCCTCGCCGCCTCCCCGGGGGACCTCCTGCGGGTATCGGGCTGATGTTCGACTGTGGAATGCTTCTCCGGTGGGTGAGCATGTGGTTCCTGTGGGCTGTCCCTGCTGTGCATCCCGAACCGGCGGGGGGACCTGCCCCGTCTGTTTCTGGACCGACGACGGCCAGACCGACGCCGACGCCGACGCCGTCCGGGGCGGCCCCAACGGCGACCTGAGCCTGACGCACGCCCGCCTCAACTACGCCGTCTACGGTGCCAGCCACCCGCGCTACCAGGACATGGTGCGCACGGCTCGCCCCGACGAGCGCCCCTGACATCGACGGGGCGCCCGACGGGGTGAGCGTGGCTCAGCAGACCGGCACGCTGCCGCCGTACACGTTGGAGATGTACGCGTGGCTGACGTACTGGCCACTGGCCAGACGGTTCCAGCGGGTGGTGGTCCGGTAGGGGCCGGCGACCGACTGACCGGTGACGTAGCACTGGATCGGCACGTGGGCCAGCCGGGCGGCGAGGCCTCGCGTCGCGTACGACGTGCTGGCCCCGGTGCGGATGTTGAGCGGCCCGTCCCCGACCACACCGCGCGGCCCCGCGCCGGTCCACAGGTAGGCGACGTCCACCCAGGAGTTGGTGGTCAGCCGCAGCCCGTCCCAGAACGTCCCGTCGGCCAGGTCGATGCCGGCCGGGTTGAGCACGGTCCGCCCGAACTGGTCGCGTCCGCCGTTGTAGCCGGACTGGTAGGCGGCCTGCGCCTCGGGCCGGCCCTGCGGCAGGTTCTTCCAGTTCTCCCGGACCGACGAGGGGTTCCAGTAGTCGTCGCGGGTGTTCCACGGCCCGACATCCCAGACCGGGGCGTACTCGCAGCGGGAGCCGCTGGTGGTGCAGACCCGCACGGTGTAGTCGCCGGTGTTCAACGGGGAGAGCCCCCTGCGCGACGGCAGCGCCGCGAAGTGGTCCCGGGGTTGCACGGTACGGCCGTTGGCGGTCAGCTCACCGACCAGGCCGATGCGGGTGGCGTACACCCGGTAGGTGCGGCCGGGCGTGGCGGCGGAGACGGCGGCGTTCGCGTCGGCGGTGAGCCGCACGCCCCGTACCGTCGCCGTGGCGCCGCCGTCGGGGGCGGTGAGCACCACCCGGGTCTGCACCCTGCTGACCGGCCGGTCGAAGACCGCGCCGGTGGTGGCCGCCCGCCACTCCGTCCAGCCGGCGGCCCGCCAGCCGCGGACCTGCGCCTCTACTGTCGCCCCGGCCGGAATCGCGGCGTCGACCTCGGCGCGGACCCGGGTGGCCGGCCGGGCGAGGGTGCGGGGAGCCGTCAGCAGCATCCCCTCGGCGACCGCGCTGTGCGGGCTGCGGGCGCCGCGCCCGTTGGACCGGGCCTCCCGCAGGCGGAGGCCCGCGGCGGTACGCCGGACGTTGACATCGTCGCGGTCGACGATGGTGAGGTCGGCGCTCCACCGCTCGTCGCCGGGCGCGGCGGCGACGAGAGCGATCGGAGCGCCGCCGGGTGCGGCCGGGGCAGAACCGCGGGCGGGCAGGAGCGCTGCGGTGAGCAGGAGTGCGAGGGTGGCGATGAGGGCGACGGATGGGATACGACAAGAGGGTCGCGTCATGGGCATTCTCCTCAGAACCTCCTGACCTTCGCATGTCAGGAGATCATGAGGAACCTGAGTACAAATAGCGACACATGCGAATCTTGCTCGAAAGAGGGAGGATGGCAGGGTGCCCGAAGGCGACACCGTCTGGAACACCGCGCGCGTACTGCAGCGTGCGCTGGCCGGCGCGCGGATCACCGGCAGTGACTTCCGGGTGCCGCAGCTGGCGACCACGGACCTCACCGACTGGACCGTCCGCGAGTCGGCCAGCCGGGGCAAGCACCTGCTGCTGCGGCTCGACGCCCCGACCGGGGAGCACTGGACCCTGCACTCCCACCTGCGGATGGACGGCGCCTGGCGGGCGTACGCCCCGGGGGAACGCTGGAGCGGGCGGCCCGCGCACCTGATCCGGGTGGTGCTGCGCAGCCCCGGCGCCGTCGCGGTCGGCTACCACCTGCACGACCTGACCCTGGTGCCGACCGTCGACGAGGACAACCTGGTCGGCCACCTCGGCCCCGACCTGCTCGGCGCCGACTGGGACCCGGCCGAGGCGGTCCGTCGGCTCGCCGACCACCCGGAGCAGACCATCGGCGAGGCGCTGCTCGACCAGCGCAACCTTGCCGGCGTGGGCAACCTCTACAAGTGCGAGGTGCTGTTCCTGCGGGGCGTGTCACCGTGGACCCCGGTCGAGAAAGTGCCCGACCTGCCGGGCCTGGTGGCCCTCGCCCAGCGGCTGCTCGCCGCCAACCGGGGTCGGTGGACGCAGAGCAGCACCGGCTCACTGCACCGGGGGCAGACCAGCTACGTGTACGGCCGCCGCGCCCAGCCCTGCCGCCGCTGCGGCACGGCTGTCCGCAAGGAGGAGCTCGGCGAACGGGTCACCTACTGGTGCCCGGTCTGTCAGCCCGAACGTCCGCGCCCCTCGCCTTCCGGCTGACCAGGCTCTCGCCAGACGGGATCCATGGCAGAAACGGACGATTGGGTAATTCCTAACCGGCCGCCGGAGTCGCATGCTGCGGTTGAGCGCTCACCGACCGTCAGCAGAGTGCCGAGGTCCCCCACGCCGGGGTGGCGGACCTCGCGCCCCGAACCGGGGAGAGTCATGGCGATGTTCCGCAGACTCCGCTCCACCTTCCTCGCGCGGACCACCCGCGACACCGACGCCGACGGCCGGGCGGCGTCCGTGCCGGCCCCGCGTACCGCCGAGGAGACCGTTGTCACGCCGAGCCTGGACCCGGCCGTCGTGCCCCGCTACTTCGGCCCGGTGCCGAACTTCGCCCACAGCCCCCGCCCGACTCGGGACCCCGACGGGCAGGTGGTGGCCGGGACCGGACTGCGCAAGTTCGTCGACCCACTGCCCGTGCCGGGCCAGCCCGGCCACGGCGAGCTCGGCAGCCACCTGCCGGTGGCGGTCCCGGACACCATCAGCTACCCGGGCTGTGACTACTACGAGATCGGCCTGCAGGAGTACGCCCAGCGGCTGCACCGGGACCTGCCGGTCACCCGGCTGCGCGGCTACCGGCAACTCAACCTGGGCACCGACCCCGCCGGACACAACACCGTGGCGCCTCCGGAGCGGCCCTGGCACCTCGGGCCGATGATCCGCGCCCGTCGGGGTCGACCGGTCCGGGTGAAGTTCATCAACCAGCTCCCCACCGGCCGGTCCGGCGAGCTGTTCCTGCCGGTCGACGACACCGTCGAGGGGGCCGGCCTGGGCCCGCTGGACGGCCCGGCACCGTACCCGCAGAACCGGGCCGTGCTGCACCTGGCCGGGGCGCAGACCGGCTGGACCAGCGCGGGCAACCCGGGGCAGTGGATCACCCCGGCCGGGGAGATCACCCCGTACCCGACCGGGCCCGGCCTGGCCCACGTGCCGGACATGCCGGCGCCCGGCGCCGGGGCCACCACGCTCTACTTCCCGAACGAGCAGAGCGGGCGGCTGCTGTGGTTCCACGACAACACCCTCGGCCTGGCCCGGCTCACCGTCTACGGCGGACAGCTCGCGCTCTACCTGCTCACCGACCCGGCCGAGGACCAGCTGATCGCCGACGCGGTGCTGCCGGCCGACCAGGTGCCGCTGGTGATCGAGGACAAGACGTTCGTTCCGGACGACACCCAGCTCGCCGCCGAGGACCCGACCTGGGACCGGGAACGCTGGGGCGCCCGGGGAAGCCTCTGGCACCCGCACGTCTACCAGCCCCGGCAGAACCCGTACCGGTCCGGCGGACGCAACGCCACCGGCCGGTGGGACTACGGACCCTGGTCCCGCAACCCCGCCCCCGGCGACGCCCACGCCGACGGCTGGGTGCCGAACCCGTACCACGATCCGGTGGGCGCGCCGGACGAGCCGCCGTCGAGCCCCGGCGTACCGCATCCGTCGGCGGTGCCGGAGGCGTACGGCGACACCCCGCTCGTCAACGGTGTCGCCTACCCCTACCTGGAGGTACGGCCGCGGGCGTACCGGTTCCGGATCCTCAACGCCTGCCTGGACCGCAGCCTCAACCTCCAGCTCTACCGCGCCTGCTCCGACGCGGCGATGTGGACGGCCGACGGGGCGCTCGCCGACCCCGACGCCGGTGAGGTGCCGATGGTGCCAGCCGCGCGGGCGTCGGACCGGCCGGCGGGGTGGCCCACCGACGGACGCGACGGCGGTGTGCCGGATCCGCGCGCCGCCGGCCCGGACTTCATCCAGATCGGCAACGAGGCCGGTCTCCTGCCGGCGCCGGTGGTGCTGCCGAACAACCCGATCGGCTACCGCTACGACCGGCTCGATCCGACCGTGCTGAACGTCGACGGACACACCCTGCTGCTCGCCCCGGGCGAACGGGCCGATGTGCTCGTCGACTTCACCGCCGTGCCGCCGGGTAGCACGCTGATCCTCTACAACGACGCTCCGGCCCCGCTGCCCGGCTTCGACAGCCGCTACGACCAGCACACCGACGCACCGGATCGCAGCGCCGAGGGCGGCCCGCCCTCGACCGAACCGGGGTACGGCCCGAACACCCGCACCCTGCTCCAGTTCCGGGTCACCGGTACGCCTGAGCCGCCGTACGACCTGAACCGGCTGCGCGAACGGCTGCCCCTGGCGTACGCGGCCAGTCAGCGCCCGCCGATCGTCCCGCAGCCGGCGTACGACCCGGCGTTCGGCACCCGGACCCCGGCGCAGACGACGGTGCCGGTGCACGCCCGCACGGTGACGTTCACGCCGACGGCCGGCACCGGGCCGGTGACCCTGCCGATCGCGGTGAAAGCCGCGCAGCAGATCTTCGCGCCGGACCACGGCCGGTCGGCGGGCCGGCTCGGCGTCGGGCACCCCCACGCCGGGCCGCTGAACCCGACGACGTTGCCGCTCGGTACGACCGACCCGGTCACCGAGGTGCTCTTCACCACCGACCCCGCCGTGCCGGTGGGCTCCCCCACCGACGGCACGCAGCTCTGGCGGATCAGCGGCAACGTCCGGCAGACCGAGCCGTTGCACGTTCCCGGCTGCGACGTGCAGGTGATCAACCGGGTTGGCTGGGACGGCACGCTGCGACTCCCGCACGGCACGGAGCTGGGCTGGAAGGGGATCATCCGGGTCAACCCCCGGGAGGACGTGGTGGTGGCGCTGCGCCCGGTCGCGCCGGTGCTGCCGTTCAAGCTGGGGGACAGCGTCCGGCTGCTCGACCCCGGTCGTCCGGCCGGAGCGCGGACCGGGTCGACGCCGATCAGTCCGGTCGACGGGCGACCGGCCACCGTGGTCAACCAACTGGTCAACCTGGGCTGGGAGTACCGCTGGCACAGTCAGCTCGCCGGCCACCGCGACGGCGGGATGAGTCGCCCACTGGTGCTGCGGGTGGCGCCGAAGGCGCCGACCGGGCTGACTGCCACACCGGTACCCGGCTCGGCCACCGCGCTACCCGCGATCGCGCTGGCCTGGACCAGCAACGGCGGGCGTCCGCCCGCCACCAGCCACCTGCTGCAACGGGCCACCGACGCGACCTTCGGCGGTGAGGTCACCACGATCACCGTCGCGGCCGCCGCCACCCGCTACACCGACGCGACAGTCACCCCCGGCGTGACCTACCACTACCGGATCCGGGCGGAGAACGCGGTCAGCTACTCGTCCTGGTCGAACGGGGTACCCGCCTCGGTGCACCTGGCCGCGCCGAGCGGTGTGGTCGCGACGCTCCCGCCGGCCGCTCCGCTGCGGGTGGCGCTGCGTTGGACGAACCGCTCGTTCGCCACCGGCATCGACGTGCAACGGGCCACCAACCCGACGTTCACCAGCGGCCCGGGCACCACGGCGATCGGAGTCGGCGACAACCACCTCGACCCGACAGTGGCACCGGACACCACGTACTACTACCGGGTGCGCACCACCTACCTGGGCTCCGCGTCGGCGTGGTCGACGGTCGCCACGGTGACCTCGCCGCCCGCGCCGGGAACCCCCACCGGGGTGATCGCCACCGCCAGCGCACCGGGGCCGGACACCGCGACGGTGATCCTGGCCTGGGAGGCGAGCACACCCGGCGGCCCCGGGTCCGGGTTCATCGTGCAGCGGGCACTCGACCCGGCCTTCGAGCAGGAGGCGGCCACCTTCACGGTGACCGGCCGCGGCTTCACCAACACGGGGTTGGCCCGGGGCGTCGCGTACCACTACCGGATCCGGTCGTTCAACGTCGTTGGCACCTCGCCGTACACCGGGCCCGTCCTGGTGACGACACCACAGTGACCGGCCCGGGGCCGACGCGCCCGTCAGCGGGTGGGCGCGCGCAGCGGGGTGCCGACGGCCCGCAGCTCGGCGAGCGCCCCGGCGACCCCGTGCAGCAGGTCCGTCGCCTCGGTGAGCCGGTCGGCGGCCGGGTGGGCGGTCTCCGGTCGGGAGTCTTCGGCAAGGTAGCCGGCGGCGGCGACCACCAGCCGTTCGTACGCCGCCACCCCGCCCTCCAGTTGAGCGGTCAGCGCGGCGTGCGCCTCGGCCAGCGGTGGTCGGGCGTCGGCCGGGGCCAGCCGCAGCGCGCGTTCGACGCTGGCCACCCGAGCGGCCAGCTCACGCAGCGAGCGGTCGGCGGCGGCGGCTTCCAGCACCGCCGGCTCGGCCAGCCCGGTGAGTCGGGGGGCCATTCCGGCCAGGGTGAGCGCCGCCCGGTCCAGTCGGGCCCACTGCTCGCCGGCGCTGGTGCCGCGCAGCGCGATCCGGGAGCGGACCCGGCGCACCTCGGCCAGCACACCCGGGCCGACCGGCAGCCGCTCGACAGCGGCGATCAGTCGGGCCCGCGACCGGGCCGCCGCCTCGGCCGGGTCGAGCGCTGGGGGCGCCGGCTGGGCGGCCAGGGCGCGCACGTCGATCCAGCGCCAGGCGGCGAGCGCCACCGCGCTGCCCGCGGCACCGGCCCAGGCCGCGTCGGGCAGACCAAGGCCGGCGTACGGAGTCAGCACCACCGCCGCGCCGCCGAGCCCACCGGCCAGCACGCTCCACCGTCGGGCCGACCGGCGAAGCCGACCCAGCCTCCGGAAGTACCGGGTCCGTTCGTCTGCCACAGTGCCCCCTCGATCCGGTGGTTCAGCCGGCGGCGGTCGGGTCGCCGGTGCCCCGCTCCCGAGCCATGCTCGCGCGCAGCTCGTCCAGCCGAGCGGCGGCCGTCGGGTCGTTGGCCGGGCCGGTCTTCTCGGCCTGCGGAACGGCCGGCCGCTGGGCCGTGCCGCCGAGCTGCTCCCCCGCCATGCTGGACCGGATCTGCTCCAGCCGGGCGGAGCCGGCCGAGTCGATGGTGGCCTTCTGAATCTCCAACATACGGCCCTCGACGGAGTTGCCGGCCAGTTCGGCACGACCCATCGCGTTGGCGTACCGCCGCTCGATGCGATCGCGCACCTCGTCCAGCGACGGGGTGTTCGCGGGTGCGGTCAGCGACGACATCGACTCCAGCGAGCGGGCCACCGTCTCCTGCATCTTGGCCTGCTCCAGCTGGCTGAGCAGCTTGGTGCGCTCGGCGAGCTTCTGCTGGAGGATCATCGAGTTGTTCTCGACCGCTCGGCGGGCCTGGGCGGCGGCGCCCAGCGCCTGGTCGTGCAGCGTCTTCAGGTCCTCGGTGGCCTGCTCGGCGGAGACGAGCTGGCTGGCCAGTGTCTGCGCGGACTGCTCGAACCGCACCGCCTCGGCCTCGTCGCCCTTGGCCCGGGCCTGGTCGGAGAGGACCAGGGCCTGGCGGGCGTTGCCCTGCAACCGCTCGACCTCGGTCATCTGCCGGGACAGCTTCATCTCCAGCTGACGCTGGTTGCCGATCACCGCGGCGGCCTGCTGAACCAGCGCCTGGTGCTGCCGCTGGGCATCCTCGATGGCCTGCTGGATCTGCACCTTGGGATCGGCGTGCTCGTCGATCTTCGCACCGAAGAGTGCCATCAGGTAGTTCCAACCCTTGACGAACGGGTTCGCCATCTCCGCGGTATCCCCTCAGTAGCGTCGCTCCACCACAGCCGGGCCGGCTGGACCGACCGACCGTCACCGGCTGGTCTCCATCGTCCCAGCCGAACGCCAATGAGGCATCCGTACCGGGCGGTCGACAGCACCGGCGGCTCCTGCGAGCAACCCTACGCGGCCGGGGCCAACCCGCCCCACGGTCAACTGATTCGGCGGCTCAGGCCGCGCAGACCACGTCCCGGTCGCGCTCGGTCGGGCGGACCCGGGTGCTGCGCAGGGTGGCCTTGAGCGGCGAGTCCTGGCGGACCGAGACGGCGACCTTGCCGTCGGAGGTGACCTGACGGACACCCCGGCTGGTGCTCTTGGCTGCGGCTTCGGCCGGCTCGTCCGGCATCGAGACGAGCACCCCGGGCATCTGCTCGGCGAGCGCCACGGTGTCGCTCACCTCACGCAGCAGCTCGGAGAGGCGGGCGCCGAGGGCGTCACAGATCGCGGCCAGCAGCTCGCTCGACGGTTCCTTGTGCCCGCGCTCGATCTCGGAGAGGTAGCCGAGGCTGACGTTGGCGGCGGTGGAGACCTCACGCAGCGTGCGCTGCTGGCCCTGCCGGCGCGCTCGCAGTGCGTCACCGATCACCCGGCGTAGCAGGATCATCGCACCTCCCCCTGAGGGATACCTCGCGCCCGCCGCTGGGCGGCCGGCTGCGGCGGACCGCGCCGACCCCGAACGTCGGAGCCTTCCCGCAACCGTACCCGTTGCGGGCCCGGGCGACATCCCGCCCCGCCCGTCGGGTTCGTCGGGGCGGCCCGCCGCCGCCCGTGCGGCGTCGGCTCGGGTGGCTCTGACCGTTTCGGCCCTGGGGGTCACGAGGTGGTGGCGGCCAGCCGCTCGGCCAGCAACCGCAGCGCCTCCACCACCGCCTCCGCTCGGACCTGGTCCCGCCCGCCGCCCAGGTCGAGCTGGCGGACCTCGCTGCCGTCCGGTCCGGCGACCGCGACGTAGACCAGGCCCACGGGTTTTCCGTCCTGCGGCTCCGGGCCGGCGACCCCGGTGGTGGCCAGCCCCCAGTCCGCGCCGCACCGCCGCCGGCCGCCCTCGGCGAGCGCCACCGCCACATCCGGGTCCACCGGCCCCCGGTCGGACAGCAGATCAGCCGGTACGCCAGCCAGCGTCGCCTTCAACTCGGTGGCGTAGACAATGAGGCCGCCCCGGTAGACCCCGCTGACCCCGGCGATGTTCACGATCGAAGCGGCCAGCGACCCACCGGTGAGCGATTCGACGGTGGCCAGGGTTTCGTGCCGCTCGGCCAGCCGGTGCACGACCCCCGCCGCCGCACTGCCCACCTCGGCAGAACCCACCTCGGCACCGGTCACCTCAGCGCTCATGTCAACACCACTCACCTCGGAACCACCCGCCCCAGCGCCGTCCTCGGTCACCCACCCCCCCCCCGCCCCGGTCGCAGAAACCAGTCCTTCCCCACCACAAGTGCCCAACCCGCAGGTCCCCAACCGTCACCCCCACATCGCGTTGATCATGAAGTTAGCGTCACGACACGCCGCGCCGACTGACAACAACTTCATGATCAACGGCGGGAGAGCCCGGGCGGTGGGTTAGCGGGGGCGGCGGAGGCGGAGTGCCTGGGCCACGTAGTCGAAGCCGGTGGCGACCGTGACCAGGACGGCGGCGGCCATGATCCAGGGACCGACGGCGGCGAGCGCGGCCGGCATCGGCCAGAGGTACCAGGCGATGGCGAGGATCTGGAGCGCGGTCTTGACCTTGCCACCTCGGCTGGCGGCGATGACACCATGCCGGATCACCCAGAACCGGAGCCCGGTGATGCCGAGCTCGCGAACGAGAATCAGCGCGGTCACCCACCAGGGCAGTTGGTCGTACCAGGAGAGCAGCACCAGCGCCGCGCCGGTCAGCGCCTTGTCAGCGATCGGGTCGGCCACCTTGCCCACCGAGGTGACCAGCCCGAAGCGGCGGGCGATCCAGCCGTCCACCAGGTCGGTCGCCGAGGCCACCGCGAAGATCAGGCAGGCCGCCATCCGCCAACCGGCGTGGGTCATCCCGGACATGATCACCGAGGCGGCGAAGACCGGCACCAGCAGCAGCCGCAGGGCGGTCAACGCGTTCGCCGCGTTGACGACGGGCACCACGGCCACCACTCGGCCCGGCGTCGACTCCGTCGCCCCGGTCACCGCCGCACTCCGCTCGGGCCGCCGTGGCGTTCCCGGCACCGCACCACCTGGGTCCCCCGCTCCGCTCGGGCCCGCCGTCACCGCGCCGCGCCGGGCGCCGCCGAGATCATCTCATCCGGCACAGCGAGCAGGTCCACCCCTTCGGTGCCGGTCACCGTTGCGCGTACGAGATCGCCCGGGCGCAGCGCGGCCAGGTCGACCCCGCCCTCGACCGGGGCGACGAGGGTGGTGGAACCGTCCACCTCCGGCGCCTGGTGGGCCGCCCGACCCTCCACCACGCCGTCGGAGATCGAGTCGACGAGCACCTCGACGGTCGAGCCGAGCCGGTCCTCGGCCCGCTGCGAGCAGAGCTCGTCGGCGAGGGCGCTGAGCCGGTCGTAGCGCCGCTTGATCGTCGCTGCGGAGACCTTGCCGGGCAGGCCGGCCGCCTCGGTGCCGTCCTCGTCGCTGTAGTCGAACATGCCGATCGCGTCGAGCCGGGCCTCGGTCAGGAACCGGACCAGCTCGTCGACGTCGCCGCGGGTCTCGCCGGGGAAACCGACGATGAAGTTGCTCCGCGCGCCGGCCTCCGGGGCCAGGGCGCGGGCACTCGCCAGCAGCTCCAGGAACCGGTCGGTGGAGCCGAAACGCCGCATCCGGCGCAGCACCGGCTCACTGGAGTGCTGGAACGACAGGTCGAAGTACGGTGCCACGCCCGGGGTGGTGGCGATCGCCTCGACCAGCCCGGGCCGGGTCTCGGCCGGCTGGAGGTAGCTGGCCCGCACCCGGACGATGCCGGTCACCGCGGCGAGCTGCGGCAGCAGCTTCTCCAGGGCGCGTGGGTCACCCAGGTCCTTGCCGTACGAGGTGGAGTTCTCGCTGACCAGCACCAGCTCCCGTACGCCGGTCTTGGCCAGCCACTCCGCCTCGGCCAGCAGCTCGTCGGGCGTACGCGAGACGAAGGCCCCCCGGAAGGCCGGGATGGCACAGAACGCGCAGCGACGGTCGCAGCCGCTGGCCAGCTTCAGCGAGGCCACCGGACCGGTGTCGAGCCGTCGACGCAGCACCTGGCGCAGGTGTGCCGGGGTGTGCTCGTCGGTGTCGACGACGGTGCGGGTCACCGTGCCGTGGCCGGGGAGCGACACCCCGCTGTCGCGGCGCTGCACCGGGGTCAGCGGCAGCAGCTCGCGCCGGTCCCGGGGGGTGTGCGCGCTGATCTGCTCGCCGGCGACGACGGCGTTCAGCCGGGCGGCGATGTCGGGGTAGTCGTCGAAGCTCAGCACCGCCTGGGCCTCGGGCAGGCTGTCGGCCAACTCACGGCCGTACCGCTCGGCCATGCAGCCCGCCGCGACCACCTTGGCGCCCGTTCCGGCGGCGGCGAGGAGGGTCTGGATCGAGTCCTGCTTGGCCTTCTCCACGAAACCGCAGGTGTTGACGACCACCACGTCGGCGCCCTCGCCGTCGGTGGTCACCTGCCAGCCGTCGGCGTGCAGGCGGGCGGCCAGCTCCTCGGAGTCGACCTCGTTACGGGCGCAGCCCAGGGTCAGCAGGGCGACGCGACGGCCGTCGGCGTGGTCAGCGGGAGAAGGAGAGGTGGCAGACACCATCCGAGGGTACCGGGCCGGCCGGGTGAGCCCACGCACGCGGGCTGCGGGAACGGTCGACACGGAGGCGGACGTCATTGCGTCAGCGCGCCTCGACGCCAACCCGGGTCAACGCGTCGAGCAGAAAGACCTCGGTTCCGGCCAGGCCGGTGCAACAGAAGACGGAGATCTGGTCCGCGGTGGTCCGGCCAGGGACCGCGCCGGCCAGGATGCCACCCAGGTCGCGCAACCGCCCGGCGTACGGAGGTGTGGCCGCGAGCATCGGCGGCTGGTAGTCCGCCGCCTGGGCCGGCGAATCGGTGACCAGCAGGTCGGCGGTGTCCAGCAGGTCGGTGCCGAACTCGCTGCGGTCACGCTGCTTGAAACCGACCGCGTTGACGTGCGTGCCGGGGCTGAGGTCGGCGGCGCAGAGCACCGGGGTCGGGCTGGTGGTCGCCAGCACCACCAGGTCCCGCCCGGTGGCGGCCGAGCCCGGATCTGTCACCGCGCGGGCCGGCACGCCCAGTTCGACACGGACCCGGGCGGCGAAGGCCTCCCGGCGAGCCACGGAGCGGCTGTGGACCACCACCTCGCGCAACGGGCGGACCGCGGCGGCGGCCCAGACCTGGGTCCACGCCTGCCGACCGGAGCCGATCACCCCGAGGGTGGCGGCGTCGGGACGCGCCAGGGCGTCGACCGCGAGGCCCCCCAACCCTCCGGTACGGCGGGAGCCCAACTCCTCGCCCACCGCGACCGCCCGGACCGCCCCGGTTCGGGCGTCGTGCAGCACCACCACCTGCTCGCCCTGCGGGTGACCGAAGGTGTCGTAGGAGCGGAAGCCGTACCACTCGCCGACCAGGTGCCCGGCGGTGAGCACCATCCGTCCGCCGCTCAGCGGTACGGCGGCCCGCGGCGGCGCGATCAGGCGTCCCTCGTACGCGGCCAGGAGGGCGGCGCGCATGGCGTCGACCGTGGTGGCGGCGTCCAGCGCGGCGGCGACCTCGGGGTCGGCGTAGAGGATGGTCATGATGGCGATACTGCACGTTGAAGTCAGGTAGAGGTCAACGGATCGTGGTGGCGGTCACCGCCCCGCCGCCGGGGTCGGTGCTAGCGTCGGCACCGGCGGCCGGATGCTCGTGGCCGCTCCGGACGAGTGGTGGGCGTACCCGGTCAGGCCAAGACGCCCCGCGTGACGTGCAGACTCGACTCGTCCCGGCGCGGCAGCCCCGGGCACTTCCGGTGAGGTGAACGATGGCCTGGCTCGTACTGGTGATCTCGGGACTGTTGGAGACGGCCTGGGCGATCGCCCTGGACCGCTCCGCCGGCTTCAGCCGGCTGGTCCCGTCGGTGGTGTTCGTGGTGACCCTGCTGCTGAGCATGGCCGGGCTGTCGTACGCGCTCCGGGACATCCCCGTCGGCACCGGCTACGCGGTCTGGGTCGGCATCGGCGCGGTCGGCACCGCGCTGGTCGGGATGCTGGCGCTCGGCGAGTCGGCGAGCCTGCCCCGGATCCTCTGCCTCCTGCTGGTGGTCGCCGGCGTGATCGGTCTCAAGATCTTCCACTGAGGTGCCTCACCGGCAGGCGTGGCGAGCACCCACAGTGGGTAGTGATCGATTCGTCACGACAGGCTCTCACCCGGAGGAAGACATGGCCGACATGCCGAGCACTGCCCGTCCCCGCAGCAACGCCGCCCGCATCCTCACCATCGTGGGCTTCGTCTTCGCCGTCCTGGCCCTGCTGCTCAACCCGGTCATCTTCGGCGTGCTCGGCATCATCGCGGGCGTCGTCGGCGCGGTGCTCGGCGACAAGCCGCTGGGTTGGTACGCCGCCGCGGCGAGCCTCGTCGCCGCGATCATCAGCCTGGTGATCATCGGCACCCTGATCAGCAACTGACCACTCTCCTGTCGCGGGCCCGCCGGAAACCGGCGGGCCCGTCCTGTGTCCAGGGTCGACCGTGCGTCAGTCCACGTCGCCGCGCAGGCCGGTCAGGACCTCGTCCAGCTCGTCCGGCTTGACCAGCACGTCGCGCGCCTTCGACCCCTCGGACGGCCCGACCACACCCCGGGTCTCCATCAGGTCCATCAGGCGGCCCGCCTTGGCGAAACCGACCCGCAGCTTGCGTTGCAGCATCGAGGTCGAGCCGAACTGCGAGGTGACCACCAACTCCACCGCCTGTACCAACAGGTCCAGGTCGTCGCCGATGTCCTCGTCGATCTTCTTCTTGTTGTCCTGCGCAGGAGCCAGCACGTCCTTGCGGAACTCCGGCTCACGCTGGTCCTTGCAGAACTTCACCACGTCGGCGATCTCGCGCTCGGTGACCCAGGCACCCTGGATGCGGACCGGCTTGGAGGCGCCCATCGGCAGGAAGAGCCCGTCACCACGGCCGAGCAGCTTCTCCGCGCCCGGCTGGTCGAGGATGACCCGGGAGTCCGCGAGGGAGGAGGTGGCGAACGCCAGCCGGGACGGCACGTTCGCCTTGATCAGACCGGTCACCACGTCGACCGAGGGGCGCTGGGTGGCCAGCACCAGGTGAATGCCGGCGGCCCGGGCCAGCTGAGTGATCCGGACGACGGAATCCTCCACGTCGCGTGGGGCGACCATCATCAGGTCGGCCAACTCGTCCACGATCACCAACAGGTACGGGTACGGACGCATCTCGCGTTCGCTGCCCGGCGGGGCCTTGATCTCGCCGTTGCGGACCTTGCGGTTGAAGTCGTCGATGTGCCGGACCCCGTTGGCGGCGAGGTCGTCGTAGCGCATGTCCATCTCGCGGACCACCCAGTCCAGCGAGTCGGCCGCCTTCTTCGCGTTGGTCACGATCGGGGTGACCAGGTGCGGGATGCCCTCGTAACCGGTCATCTCGACCCGCTTCGGGTCGATCAGCAGCAGCCGCACCTCGTCCGGGGTGGCCCGGGTGAGGATGGACACCAGCAGGGTGTTCAGACAGCTCGACTTGCCCGCGCCAGTGGCTCCGGCGATCAGGATGTGCGGCATCTTGGCGAGGTTGGCCACCACGTAGCCGCCCTCGATGTCCTTGCCGAGCGCCACGACCATCGGGTGGTGGTCGCTGGTCGCCGCGCGCGATCGCAGCACGTCACCGAGGGCCACGTTCTCCGGGTCGGTGTTCGGGATCTCCACGCCGACGGCGCTCTTGCCCGGGATCGGGCTGAGGATCCGTACGTCAGGTGACTTCACCGCGTACGCGATGTTGCGGGACAGCTGGGTGATCCGCTCGACCTTGACGCCGTGCCCCAGCTCCACCTCGTACCGCGTGACGGTCGGGCCACGGGTGAAGCCGGTGACGGCGGCGTCCACGTCGAACTGGTCGAACACGCCGGTCAGCGCGGCGATCACCTCGTCGTTGGCCTTGCTGCGGGTCTTCGCGGCGGCCCCGGCACTGAGCATGTTGGCCGGCGGCAGGGTGTAGTCGCCGGACAGCCCGGTCAGCGCGAGCTGCTCGGCCCGGGTCGGGGCGGGCGAGTGCTCCGGCGGCTCGACCGACGGCTTGCGGCTCGCCGGCACCTTCGCCGGAGACTTGCGCGGCAGCACCATGGTCTCCTGGAGGTCCGCGCCGTCCAGGTCCTCGAAGTCGTCCGGGTCCAGTGGCGGGGGCATCCGCTTCGCCGGTCGCTTACGCGCCGGCTTGGCGGCCACCTCGTCCGCCTCCTCATCCGCCTCCGGCGCGGCGACCAGCCCACCGGCGAGCAGGCCCAGCCGCTCCGGGATCTTGTTGATCGGCGTCGCGGTCACCACGAGCAGGCCGAAGAGCAGCAGCAGGACGAGCAGCGGCACCGCCACCCAGGCGGTGACCGCCCGCTCCAGCAGCCCACCGACGCCCGCACCGACCAGACCGCCGGCGAAGTCACGCTCCAGCGGGTCGGCCGGGTCCTGACCGATCTGGAGCAACGCGGCGGTCGACACCAGCAGCGAACCCCAGCCGATCAACCCACGGCCGCGGTGCTCCGGATCGGCCGGCTGACGCATCAGCCGCCACGCGCCGATCATCAGCAGCACCGGTACGACAACCGAGATCGCGCCCAGGAACAGCCGGATCGTGTCGGCCAGCCGCGCGCCGACCGGCCCCGCTCCGGACAGCCAGAGCGCCACGGCGCTGAGCAGGGCGAGCCCGAACATGAGCAGCCCCGCGCCGTCCCGGCGGTGCTCCGGGTCGAGGTCGCGAGCCGAGGCAGCCTGCCGGCCAGCGGCACGCACCGCCCAGCCCATCCCGTGCGCCAGCCCCATCCACAGTGCACCCACCGCACGACCGACGTAGACGGCCGGGCCGGGCCGGGGCGGCGTGGTGCGACGTCGGACCGGTGCCCGGGTGGTCTTCTTCGCCGGTTGACGGGCACGACTGTTGGTGCCACCGCGCGGCGACGCGCCGCGCCGCCGGCTCGCCTGAGAGGTACGGCCCGCCATAGAGTCACGGTAACGGTGGGGCCGGGCAGATCCCCGCTTTTCCGGGTCGTGTCCGCGCGTCGTAACACGAACCCCACCGCCGGTCGTGATATCCGCCTCAGAAGGGATGCCCCATGGCGTCGCCGGACATCGAAGGCGATCCGGACGATCCGTTGGCCGGGCACCCCGGCTTGCTGCGCCCGCTGACCGGTGAACTGGTCGCCACGGTGCTCGCTGCCCGGGGCCGGTCCGTCGGCCCGACCCCGGACGGCGACCTCGTCGGCCGCTTCGACGACAACCTGATCTGGTTCCTCCGCGTCGGCGGCGACGGTGAGCTGCTCCAGATCCGCACCATGGTCGATCCGACCTTCGGCATCGAACGGGTGCCCGACCTGTACGCGTTCTGCAACTCCTGGAACCACGACCGGCTCTGGCCGAAGGCGTTCGTCCATGTCGCCGACGACGGTCGGGCCCGCGTCTACGGAGAGGTGATCACCGACCTGGAACGCGGCGTGACCCCACACCAGCTCGACCAACTGCTCGACTGTGGCATCTCCACCGGGTGCCAGCTCGCCGTGGCGGTTCGTCGACTGCCCGGAGCGGTGCCGTCGTGACCGGCCGGGACGAGTTCACCGGCAGCCGCGCCGGCACGCCACCCACCGGTGCCGGTGAGCGGCTCGCGCGGGGCCGCGTACCGGCGCTGGAGGCCGCACTCGCCGAGGCTCGGGACCTCCCCGACGGCCCGGCCCGGCAGGTGGCCCTGGAACGGCTCGCCGAGCGCGCCGACGCCGCCGGCGACGTCCGGTCCGGGATGGACGCACGGTTCGCGTTGATCGAGGCGTACCTGCTGCACGGGCAGCGGTGGCGTCTGGTGGAGCCGGTCCGGCGCTGTCGGGCCGCCGCCGACCACCGGCCCGACGTGCTCAGCGAGACGGAGACCGGGCTGCTGCTGCGTTACCAGCGGTACGCGGTGGAGGCGCTGCTCGGCACCCCCCGGGTCGGGCTGGACCAGACCCGGTCCCTGTTGCACGACCTGGCCCACCGCGTCGGCACGGATGGTCCGGACACGCCGACCGTCGCGGAGCTGCACTGCCGGATCGCCGATCATCTGGGCGACGAGCCCACCGCCCGGCACTGGTACGAGCGATGGTCCGGGAGAAGGCCCGGCCCGGCCGGCGGCTGCCCCGGCTGCGCCTCGGCCCGGCGTGCCGAGCTGCTGGCCGGTTGGGGCGAGTGGAATGCCGCGGTCACCGAGCTCGAGGAGACCGACGGCGACCCGCGGTCCTGCACCGACCAGCCCGAGCGGGACCTGGTCGCCGGTCTGCTGCCGGCACTGCGCACCGCTGAGCCGCAACGGGCGGCGGCGGCTCACGTACGGGCGTACCGCCGGCACCGGCGGGAGCGCGCGGCGTTCCCACACCTCGCCGCACACCTGCGGTTCTGCGCGCTGGGCGGGCACCTGGAGCGCGGGCTGGCCATCCTGGCCGAACAGCTGCCCCGGCTGGACCGACCCACCGACGACCTCGCCGCCATGGAGTTCGCCGCCGCCGGGGCACTGCTCTGCGGGCTGGCCGCCGACGCCGGGCTGGGCCGGCGGACGATGCCCCGGCCCGCGTACGGCGAGCGGACGGCCACCGAGTTGGACGTCGCCACACTCGGCGCGCTGCTGCTCGGGGTGGCGAACGACCTGGCCGGCAGTTTCGACGCGCGCAACGGCACGGGGCACCACTCCGGGCGGATGGCCGCCTGGCTGGCCGAACGCCCACTCGCGGTGCCGGTCCCGCTGCCCACCGACGACGAACCTGACGAACCCGACGAACCCGACGCCGACCGGTCCGACGGCGACGTCGACGCCGAGGCCGAGCTGGGCGACCGCGAGATGTCGGCGCTCTCCCTCGACATGATCACCGGGATCCTCAACGGGCGCGGCGACCGGTACCAGGTGGACGAGGGCGGGACGGTCGTCGGTCACTGGGCGGGCACGGTGATCCAGTTCCGGCGGGCCGGTGAACGCGGCGAGGTGCTGCACGCCCGTGCCATGGCCAACCGCCGGCTGCCGGCGGCCCGCCGCGCCGAGGCGTACGCCTTCTGCAACGCGTGGAACCACGACCGGCTGCTGCCCAAGGCGTACGCGCACGATCTCGGCGACGAGTTGGTGCTGGCCGGCGACGTGGCCACCGACCTGGCACACGGGGTCGCCCCGGCGCAGCTACGGGTCCTCATGGACGCCGCCATCGCCACCGGCATCGCGTACGCCGAGGCCGTCGCCGCGCTGCCCTGACCCGCCAGGCAACGGCAGACGCCGGCCCACCCTGTTCAGGTGGACCGGCGTCAGCGGGAGTCGGTCAGACCTCGACGACGGTGGGCACGATCATCGGCCGACGACGGTACTTGTCGTTGACCCACCGCCCCACGGTCCGCCGGACGATCTGCTGAAGCTGGTGCGGGTCGGTGATGCCGTCCGCCGCGGCCCGGTTGAGCGCCTCGGTGACCAGCGGCACCACCGGGTTGAACGCCTCCGGGTCCTCGGAGAAGCCCTTCGCGGAGAGCGTCGGGCCGGCGACCACCTTGCCGGTGACCGAGTCGACGACCACGGTGGTGGCGATGAAGCCTCCGTCGCCGAGGATCCGCCGTTCGGTGAGCAGCGACTCGCTGACGTCACCGACGGCGAGGCCGTCCACGTAGACGTACCGGCTCTTCACGTGCCCGACCAGGCTGGCGCGGCCCTCGACCAGGTCGACCACGTCGCCGTCCTCGCAGAGCACCACCCGGTCGGCGGCGACGCCGGACTCGATGCCGAGCCGGGCGTGGGCGCGCAGGTGACGCCACTCGCCGTGCACGGGCATCAGGTTGCTGGGCCGGACCACGTTGAGCAGGTAGAGCAGTTCCCCGGCGGGGGCGTGCCCGGAGACGTGCACCTTGGCCACGTCCTTGTGCACGACCACCGCGCCGGCCCGCGCCAGCCGGTTGATCACCCGGTAGACCGAGGTCTCGTTGCCGGGCACCAGTGAGGAGGCCAGCACGACCGTGTCACCGGGGGCGATGGTGATGTGCCGGTGGTCGCCGCTGGCCATCCGGCCCAGCGCGCTCATCGGCTCACCCTGGGAACCGGTGGACATCAGCACGATCTCATCCGGCGGCAGCGTGGTCGCCTCGTCGATGCTGATCACCAGGCCGGCCGGGATGTTGAGCAGGCCGAGGTCCCGGGCGATGCCCATGTTGCGGACCATGGACCGGCCGATGAGCGCGACCTTGCGGCCGTGCTCGACGGCGGAGTCGAAGACCTGCTGCACGCGGTGCACGTGCGAGGCGAACGAGGCCACGATGATGCGGCCCTTGGCCTTCGCGAAGATCGAGTCGAGCACCGGGCCGATCTCGCGCTCCGGGGTGACGAAACCGGGGATCTCCGCGTTGGTGGAGTCGGACAGCAGCAGGTCGACGCCCTCGGCGCCGAGCCGCGCGAAACCGGCCAGGTCGGTGATCCGGCCGTCCAGCGGCAACTGGTCCATCTTGAAGTCGCCGGTGTGCAGCACCAGGCCGGCGGGGGTGCGGATGGCCACCGCGAGGGCATCCGGGATCGAGTGGTTGACAGCGAAGAACTCACACTCGAACGGACCGAGCCGCTCGCGGCCGCCCTCCCGCACCGTCAGCGTGTACGGCTGGATCCGCCGCTCAGCCAACTTCGCCTCGACCAGGGCGAGGGTGAACTGTGAGCCGACCAGCGGGATGTCGGGCTTGTGGGCGAGCAGGTACGGCACCGCGCCGATGTGGTCCTCGTGACCGTGCGTCAGCACGATCGCCTGGACGTCGGCCAGCCGGTCCAGGATCGGACCGAAGTCGGGCAGGATCAGATCCACACCCGGCTGCTCGACGTCGGGGAACAGCACCCCGCAGTCGACGATCAGCAACTTGCCGTCGTACTCGAAGACGGTCATGTTCCGACCGATGGCGCCGAGCCCGCCGAGCGGGATGATCCGCAGGCCGCCTTCCGGCAACGGCGGGGGTAGCTCCGCCTCGATGTGCGCCTCGGTCACGCGTCCACCTCATTCTGCGACGCCGTTACTCGACGTCCATCGTGTCGTTCGTTCATTCGGGCAGCTCCAGGCCCGCTGCCGCGAAGTCCGCGCGCAGCTGGGCGATCTCGTCGTCGGTGGCGTCCACCAGCGGGGGTCGCACCGGGCCGGCCGGCAGACCCTGCGCTGCCAGGCCCGCCTTCACCAGGATCGCGCCCTGGGTGCGGAAGATGCCGGTGAACAGCGGCAGCAGCCGCCGGTGCAGCGCCAGCGCGGTCGGCATGTCCCCCGCGTCGTACGCATCGATCAGTTGTGCGGTCAGCGCCCCGGTGAAGTGCGTGGAGGTGCCGACCACGCCCACCGAACCGACGGCCAGCGCCGGCAGGGTGAGAGCGTCCTCGCCGCAGTAGAAGGCGAGGGCGGTCCGGCTGGTCACCCAGCTGGTTTCGGTCAGGTCGCCCTTGGCGTCCTTGACCGCGACGATCCGGCCGTGCTCGCCGAGCCGCACCAGCGTCTCGGTCTCGATCGGCACACCGGAACGGTGCGGGATGTCGTACAGCATCACCGGCAGGCCGGTGGCGTCGGCGACGGCCGTGAAGTGCCGGACCAACCCCGCCTGCGGCGGCTTGTTGTAGTACGGGGTGACCACCAACAGGCCGTGCGCACCCGCCTTCTCGGCGGCTGCGGCCAGCTCGATGGTGTGCCGCGTGTCGTTGGTGCCGACGCCCGCGACCACCTTGGCCCGGTCACCGACAGCCTCCACCACGGTCCGGATCAGCTGCTCCTTCTCCGCTTCCGTGGTGGTCGGCGACTCGCCGGTGGTGCCGTTGACCACCAGCGCGTCGTTGCCCTGCTCGTCGACCAGGTGGCTCGCCAGCTGGGCGACGCCGTCGAGATCGAGGGAACCGTCGGGGGTGAACGGGGTCACCATGGCTGTGATCAGCCGGCCGAAGGGGCGGGACGCCGGTCGGGCCGCGGCATCGAGGTGGTCGTGCGTCATACCCTCCAACCTAGCGGACGACCAGCCGGGGCCCGCCGGGGAAGGGCTCAGGACGCCTCGTGCGGGCTGGCCGCCACCTCGGTGCCGTCCGGCAGCGTGGAGATCACGAAGTCGGCGAACACGTTGGGGGCGACCCCTTGGAGCTGGCGAAGGCACTCGACGGCCAGCTCGCGGATCTCCACGTCGGCGTGCTCGGTGGCCCGCATCGCGATGAAGTGCCGCCAGGCCCGGTAGTTGCCGGAGACCACGATCCGGGTCTCGGTGGCGTTGGGCAGCACCGCGCGGGCCGCCTGCCGCGCCTGCTTGCGGCGCAGCGTCGGGTTGGGCTCGTCGGAGAAGCGCTGCTCCAGGCCCTCCAACAACTCGGTGTACGCCCGAACGCTCGCCTCGGCGGCCTCCACGAACTTCTTGTGCAGCTCCGGGTCGTCGGCGATGACGGCCGGCTCGACCATGGCCGCGTCCCGCTCCGGGACGTAGCGCTGCGACAACTGGGAGTACGAGAAGTGCCGGTGCCGGATCAGCTCGTGGGTGAAGGAACGGGACACCCCGGTGAAGTAGAAGGTGACCGACCCGTGCTCCAGCACGCTGAGGTGCCCGACCTCGAGGATGTGCGCCAGGTAGCCGGCGTTGGTGGCCGTCGCCGGGTTCGGCTTCTTCCACGACTGGTAGCAGGCCCGACCGGCGAACTCGGCGAGCGCCTGGCCGCCCTCCGCGTCGGTCGACCACGGCACGTCGTCCGGGGCCGCGAATTGGGTCCACGCGATCAACTTGACCTGGGGCTGCACCATGTCCGGCATTCCTGGGACTTTAGTGGTGGGGTGCCGCCCGACCCAACTCAGGCGCGCCCCGTGCAATCTCGATCACTCAGACCCCGGCGCACCCGCCGCCGCTCCCGGCCTTCAGACAGAGGCCGGGACCGGGACCGGGCCGGGACCAACCGGGACCAGGACCGACCGGGACCGGGAGCCGTAGGCGGGGCCGCGACCCCGGGCCGAGGTCCGGGTCTGGGCCGAGGCCGGGCCGGCCCTGCCTGGGCCGGGCCGGGTCCGGGGCCGGGGCCGGGGCCGGGGCCAAGGCCGGGGCCAAGGCCAGGTCCGGGGCCAAGGCCAGGTCCGGGGCCAAGGCCAGGTCCGGGGCCAAGGCCAGGTCCGGGGCCAAGGCCAGGTCCGGGGCCAAGGCCAGGTCCGGGG